>NZ_JARJHD010000001.1:0-620820 GCF_030441955.1 Enterococcus spodopteracolus
ATAACACCAAGTGTGGTGGCGATGGCGAGAAGGATACACCTGTAACCATGCCGAACACAGAAGTTAAGCTTCTTAGCGCCGATTGTAGTGAGGGGTTGCCCCTTGTGAGAGTAGGACGCCGCCACGCAAATGAAAACAGTTGAACGAAAGTTCAGCTGTTTTTTTTGTCTGGATGCGAACAAATTTTCGGTTTTTTGCTGAAAAAAAGCAATGGAAATGTTATGATAAATCATATATAAACAAAAAAAGCCAACAGATATCGTTCTGTTTTAGTAAAGCGACACAGACAAACTCGTATTTTATTTATCTTATATATAGGGAGGCAGTAGCTTAATGGTCAAATTTATTCATGCGGCAGATTTGCATATGGATCGTTCATTTGAAGGATTAGTGGGAATCGATGGAAAAGTTCAAAAGAAATTATTACGGGCTAATTTGACCGTACTTGAAAATATTGTGGAACAGGCAATCAAACATCAGGTTGATTTTGTTTTACTGGTAGGGGATAGCTTCCACCAGAATCGTCCTTCGCTAAAGATCCAAAAACATTTTTCGGAACAAATCAAGCGCTTAGGAGAACACAATATCTCAGTTTTTTTAACATTTGGTAATCATGATTTTTATCAAAAAGAGAGATATTGGTTTGAATTTCCCGAGAATCTTTCTTTGTTTACTTCGGAAACTGTAGAGACACTGCAAATGACGACGGATGCTGGCGAAACGATTGCACTCAGTGGTTTTAGTTACATAAAACAATGGATCACTGAGGAAAAAGTGCCTGAATTTCCCCAACGTTTTGCTGTCGACTACCATATTGGACTCTATCATGGTGAAATTGGGTCAACTCATGGGAATTATGCACCATTTCAAGCAAATCAAATGGAAGCAAAAGGCTATGACTACTGGGCATTAGGCCATATCCATGTTCCAACTAAATTAAATGAAAAAGGAACCATTCTTTATCCTGGTGCACCACAAGGACATACAAAAAAAGAAGAGTCCGCGACTTCAATCGTTTTAGTTGAACTTCAAGGAGCATCTTGTCGAACAACACCTATAAAAGTTGCAGAAGTTTATTGGAAACGTCAGCAAATTTCTCTCAGAGAAGTGAAACAAACGACGGATGTATTGAAGAAAATTCAACAAGAATTAGTTGAACCCAATAAGATGACACTCGTTGAATTTGAGATCATTGATTATGAACACTTAGATCAGGAAGTATTGGATCGTATTTATTCTGGAGAATTATTAGATTATTTGAAGGAAGAAACAAACAGGGAATTTTCGAATTTAGTTATTTGGCGTATCTCTACTTTAGAAAGAGATAACAAGGTAAAAATTTCTTTGTCTGCTTCAACATTGATGTTTGAACAACTATTCGAAAATTACCAAACAAAAGAAGATTTTCAGCATATATTACAAGAAGCCTACACAAATCAAGAGGCAATCAAAGTGTTGGATCTGTTACCGGATTTTCAAGAATCTACGATAAAAAAGGCCCAAGAAATCATTCGGCAAGACTTTTTGTTTGAGGAGGGTACTGAATGAATATTTTAAAAATCGAAATAGCAGCTTTTGGAAAGTGGCGACAGGAAACCTTTGATTTTACCTCTGGGAATCAGTTGATTTACGGTGAAAATGAAGCGGGAAAGTCAACGATTTATCAATTTATTCAAGCAATCCTTTTTGGTTTTCCATCAAAAGGGAAGAAAAAGAAAGATTACACACCGAGAGACGGTTCTGCATACGGTGGAAAATTATGGCTGAATCATCCTGTACATGGAGAAATTTATGTTGAGAGATATAAACAACAAAATAGAGGCAAATCGAAGGTCACATGTAATGGCCAAAGTGGAAGTGATGAACTCTTAGAAAAACTACTTTCACCTTTGACGAAAGAGTTATTCCAGCAAGTTTTTACATTTCAACAAGAACAACTGAGTGAACTTGCTCATTTAACAGAAAAAGAATTACATGATGCGTTGATTTCATTAGGAATCACTGGAAGTTCTCATGTCTTTCAAAAAAGACAAGAATATTATCAATCAGCTGATAAGTTGTTTAAAAGAAAAGGTCAAAAATTAGTGATTAATCAGCGACTAAATGAATGGAAACAACTACAAGAAAAGATTCATCAAAAGCAAGAGCAAGAGGCGATCTATAGTGAATGGATCATGGAGGAACAACGACTAGCAGAACAACAACAGCTCTTATTGCATGATATCGAACAAATCAATCAAAAACTTACGCTGTATCATCAACAAGAATTGAATTTCTCTTTATATGAAGAGTGGCAATCACTGAAAAAAAATATGCTAGCTGAAGTACCGAATGAATCACTAATACAAGATTTAGAAGTATTTACCAAACGTTATCAACAAATGAACGAACGTCTGGAAGAACTTGAGGCTTCGTTAGAGCGACATAGTGGGATGGATCAGCACTCTGCACGTTATTATTTTTATTTAGAACAAGAACAAGAGTTGAAAGCACTACAGCAAAAGCAATTTTCAACGGAGCAATTAATGGATGAATGGCAAAGACTGCAAGTAGAGACAAGGGAAACAGCGTCTGAATTGAAAATCTTGGAACAACGTTGGCGCTGGGATCGATTGCAACGACCACAGGAATTTATTGATGATCCAGAGTGGCGTTCTTTGTATACGATGGCGCAACAATTGAATGATGAACACAGTCAGTTAGCGATTCGTTTTGATATTGTGAAGGAACAGCAACGAACACTAGAAGCAGAGATCAATGAATTAGAACTAGCTCACCCAACGCTGATCCAAACAAGACCGATCCAAGATGTTCCAGAAAAACAATCCTTTTTCAAATTTTACGTTAGTGCGTTAGTGTTAGCTGTGATTGGTTTAATCTTACCTATGCCTGGAAAAATATTGGGGCCATTGCTTGCTTTGGGAGTGGTTGGCTATACGTTTACTCGTAGAAAATCTAAGAACACAATAGACCAAAATTTGCCAGAAATCAAAGGAAAATGGCAAGAGAAACTAGGGCAACTGGATATTGTATTGGCACAATCAGAAGAGATTACTCAAACAATCAATGAGAATAAACGAAAGCAACAAAAATTGGAACAATCAGTAGCTGATTTTGCCTATCATCACTCATTAGGAATAATGAACACGCTTGAAACGATGAAAAATGAGGGCCAAGAAGTAACAGATTATCAAAAGCTTTATGCTGTTTTCCAAAAAAAGCAACAACGAGAACGAGAGATACAGGAACAACTCTTACAGATAGACGGGGAACTTGACCTAGCAAAAGAATGGCTACCGCTCCAACATAAATCTCTCTCGGAAAAAATGGCTCTATTAACCACGTTCATCCAAGAGATGGAACAAATGAAATATGCTAGAAGTTATCAACAGAATACTTTATTGAAACAAGAAATCAATGCATTGAAAAAGAAACAAAAAATGTGGTTAGAAGAATACAAGGAACAATTTGCTAGAGCAGAACTTTCTTACCCATCAGAAGTACCGATTTTTCTACAAAAGGCGAAGCAAACAAAGCAACAACAAGCGCGTTTTGAAGAATTGGCGAATATTCTTTCTCCAATTTTTAAAACTGTCATTACTTATAGTCAGTTGCAGACTCAGATTGCTCGTGAATCCGAACGATTGCAAGAACTAAAGAGGGAAGAAGGTAGGAAGAGTGAGCAACGTCAACGTTTGCAGTTGCAAATTGAGGGATTACAACAAGACGGGACATTAGATGAATTATATCAACAGGAAAGTCTACAAAAAGCACAACTACAAACTTTATTTGAAGAGTGGGGAGGCTTAGTGATTGCTGGGACATTTTTAGGTGATCTTTCGACAGAATTAAGTGAACGGCAATTACCACAGTTACTCAAATTAGCTGGAGACTATCTAAGTATCCTAACTGATCGACAGTACCAAGAAATACAATTGAAAAACGATACATTGACATTAACAAATGGTACAGATGAGTTTCCAATTTATGAACTATCGACAGGGACAAAGGATCAGATGATTATGGCGATGCGTTTTGCATATCTTGCTTTGGAAGCGAAACGGTCGATCTGTCCAGTGATCATTGATGATGGCTGGCTACACTACGACCATAAGAGAAAATACCGTTTAGCTAAACTACTAGCTGAATTTAGCAAAACCTATCAAGTAATCTGCTTGTCTTCTGATCAAGAAATGGTAAGCTATTATCATGAGCTAGAACAATCTGTGAGAAAGTTAGAAGGTGCGAATAGTGAAAAAAATACGTGAATTAGTCGTTGATGAACAATTCGAACAATTCGTTTTGATCAAAAATGCAGATGTAAGAATCGCTAAGAATGGTAAGAAATTTATCGCTTTTACATTTCAAGATACATCAGGAACAATTGATGGCAAATATTGGGATGCATCAGAGGACGAGATCAAAAAATTTACACCGGGAACAGTTGTTTTTTTAAATGGTAAACGCGAGGTCTATCAAGGAAATCCTCAAGTTAAAATTTTGCATATGCGTTTAACAAAAGTTGAGGAACCGAGTGATCCAAGTTTGTACATGGAAAGAGCACCATTGAGAAAAGAAGAAATGGAAGAAGAAATCAACCAACTGCTATTTGAGATCACAAATGCACATTGGAATCGCATCGTGCGTTATTTACTCAATAAATACCAAAAACAATTTTTTGAATATCCAGCAGCAAAACGAAATCATCACGCATTTGCTAGTGGATTGGCTTATCATACAGTGTCGATGTTACACTTAGGTAAAGCGATTGCTGATGAATACCCTGAATTGAATCGTCCGCTACTTTATGCGGGGATTATCTTACATGATTTAGGGAAAGTAATCGAGTTGTCCGGCTCAATGGCAACAGAATACACATTAGCAGGTAATTTAGTAGGGCATTTAGTTTTAATTGATGAAGAAATAACAAAAGCTTGTTTAGCGTTGAAAATCAGTGAGGAAGAAGAAGATGTGCTGATCTTACGCCATATGGTTCTATCACATCATGGATTGTTAGAATATGGTTCGCCTGTTCGTCCTCGAATCATGGAAGCTGAAGTATTACATCAAATTGACACGATCGATGCTTCAATGCAAATGATGACTACTGCGATTCGTCAAACAGAGCCAGGGAAATATACAGATCGAATATTTGGTTTAGATAATCGTAGTTTTTATGTACCAAAACAGAAATGATGGTAATTGTTGGGTAGGTATTGAAAGATACGTAATAATGTATTGATATCATCTCACTAGTTTTAAAGAGGTCAAGACGAAAGTATTTAGCCTCGATAAATAAGACAACATCCATGAAAGTTGTTTTTCAAACTTTTGTGGATGTTGTCTTATTTCCGAAGAGAACTATGTCCCTAAACATTTTTTTATGAAACCAAAGAATGTTTTACTTTCCGTTAGCAGAGATGGATAATGAGAAATTATCGTTTTCAAAAAAGTGGTTTAGGAAGAATTTTCTCTTCCTAAACCACTTTTTAAATACTTTTTCTAGTATTTATTTTTAATGTCTAGAAGCGTCTAGTGTTTATTCGTTTGTTGATTCAGTCGTGCTTTGCTCTGTTTCAGATGCTTCAGTAGAATCAGTTGATTTTGTTTCAGAACTCTTTGTTTCTGAGTCTTCAGTTGAAGATGTGCTTGTTGTAGCTGAAGTAAATGGTGTCAAGATGTTTTGGAATGCGTCATCTTTGATTTTTACATTCGCTTCTTTTAGTTCTTCACCGATTACTTTTGTTGTAAATTCGCTGTCATTTACTTTTGCTTGAGTCGCAATTTCTTCTAATTGATCTTTGAATTTATCCATGTCGTTTCCTTTATCTTGGTTTTTCACCATTTTAACGACATAGTATTCTGTTGCGTAAGTAGAAGGATTTGTTGCAGTGATCACATCTGAGATCTCACCGTCTTTAAGTTTGAAAGCAGCTTCTTTTACTTCAGATGGAACAGTTTGTGTTTCTGAGTCAAACTTGATATTACCACCATCGTCTTTAGTTGTATCTGTTGATTTTTCTTTTGCTAGTTCTTCGAAATCTTTACCGTCATCAGCTGATTTCTTAACTTCTTTTGCTTCGTCTTCACTAGCAACTTTGATGATTTGTGCTTCTACTTCTGGATGGAATGTTTCCCACGTTTTCTTCAAGTCTTCATCTGTCAATTTCACATGAGATTCGATCCCAGCTTTAAAGACAAGATTATTACGAAGGAATTCTTTATAGCTTTCTTCTGTAAATCTAGCAGATTCTAATTGTGTTTCGAAGCTGTCACCATAAGATTCTTTTGTTTTATTATATTCAGCATCTACTTCTTTATCTGAAACTTTATCATTGTATTTGCTATTGAATACATCATAGATCACCATTTGTTGAAGTAATTGTTGGTTAGCGGATTCAGATTTTGCTTTTTCATAAAAATCAGCGACGGTGATTGTGCCGCCTTTCATGGTTACGATATCCTTGTTTGTATCCCCGCCACCAGAACAAGCTGCTAGTGTTAGAATAGCTAACGCACTTGTCGCAGCTAAAATTATTTTTTTCTTTTTCATTTAAGTTTTGCACTCCTGTAATTTATTATTGGTTTTCACATATATTACTATACCATATCCATTAGCGAATAAAAACGTTCTGACTGATAGTTTCAAACAAAATTCAAATTTTTGTCACATTCCATACATCTAGGTACATGAAAAAGACATATAGTTATCAAAAGTGCTTAATTTTTGATCATTATTGCACGTCTGTCAAGCTTTCAGGAAAATGTGCCGAAAGTTTTTCTACTTGTTCTTGGATTTGTGTAACTCGTGGTTCTGCTTGAAATTTGAAATTTTCAAGGTCTTTTTCGATTGATTCTTGAAAAGATGGGATAACAGTTTCAGCTGTTCTTTTTGTTTCAGATAACGCTTGTTTAAAATTGTTTAAACTGTTATTTAATTCGTTGGTTAATTCAGTTGCTTCATCTAATTCTGCAATCAATTTCTCTCTGGTCTCATTTCCACTACGTGGTGCAAATAATAATCCTGCTGCTGCACCGGTAACAGCACCGAATACTAATCCTTTTAGAAAATTTTTAACCATGAATCGTCACCTGCTCTTTGATTTTTTCTTGGATAGCAGTCATTTCTTCCGTTGTATAATCTGCTTGATGGTTTCCAAAGTGAATGGAGAAGTCATCTTGTTTACTATAACGCGGAATTAAATGGATATGGGAATGAAATACGGTTTGATAGGCTAGTTCTCGATTATTATTGATTATATTTAAACCTTCCATTTCCGGGAATGCTTTTTCGATGGAACGAGCGATTTTTGGGATACGGGCAAAGACATCACTGGCTAATTCTTCGTTGTAATCAAAGATATCAGTTACGTGTTCTTTAGGAATGATCAATGTGTGTCCTTTAGTTGATTGAGAGATATCTAAGAACGCATAGATTTTCTCGTCTTCATAGATTTTATAGCTAGGGATCTCTTGATTGATGATTTTACAAAAAATACAATTGTCCATATAAAAACACCTTTCTTCTATTCAAGTTTCGTTACCTCAACTTTAACATAAGTTCATGAGAATGCACGTAAAAAATAATTGGACGTGATTTGCTTCGTGGTATAATGAAGACAATATAATAGCGGAGGAAGAAATATGAGTTTAAAAATCGAACATGTTACAGGTGGCTATGGTCATTTACCTGTTTTGAAAGATATCAGTTTTAACGTTCAGCCTGGAGAAATGGTTGGGTTGATTGGTTTGAATGGAGCAGGAAAAAGTACAACGATCAAACATATTATCGGATTGCTTGAACCAACGAAAGGCAAAATCGAGATCAATCAATTATCCCTTAAAAAGGATGTAGAAAATTATCGTAAACAAATTGGTTATATTCCAGAAACACCTTCATTGTATGAAGAACTTACTTTAAAAGAACACATTGAAGTAACGGCGATGGCTTATAACATTCCAATGGATATCGCGATGAAACGGGCAGAAAAGTTGTTACACACGTTTCGATTGTCCAATCGGTTAGAGTGGTTTCCAGCGAATTTTTCAAAAGGGATGAAACAAAAAGTCATGATTTTGTGTGCTTTTTTGATTGAACCATCTTTGTATATCATTGACGAACCTTTTCTAGGGCTAGATCCGTTGGCAATCAATGCCTTGTTGGAATTAATGGTCGAGATGAAAAATGAAGGATCGGGTATTTTGATGTCTACGCATATTTTAGCTACTGCTGAAAAATATTGTGACCGTTTTGTTGTTCTTCATGAAGGAGAAATCAGAGCAGATGGCACGTTAGAAGAGTTGCAAACTGCTTTTAGAATGCCGGATACATCCCTAGATGAAATCTACATCGCATTGACGAAGGAGCAAGGTTATGAATGATTTTTTTCAAAAAAGACTAGCAAAACATCATAAAAAAATGATGAAATATTTACGCTATGTATTCAACGACCATTTTGTATTAGTCTGTTTATTTCTGATTGGAGGTCTAGGCCTCTATTATTCTAACTGGCTAAAAACACTCGAGGCTCCTTTTTCGATGGGAGGTATTATCGTCTCATTGATTTGGATGGTTTGCTTGATTGTCGGGAAAATCGCGACTTTTGCGGAGCCGGCAGATTTAGTTTTTCTTTTACCGAAAGAAAAAGAAATGAAAGGCTATTTACAACGAGCTTTTCGTTATTCTTGTATTTTTCCTATGATTTTTCTAGGATTAGTGTGTGGATTTGCGATGCCGTTAGTTGTGGTTTCAACGCAACAACCATTTTCGCTGTTTTTTGTTTATCTACTTATACTATGGAGTTTGAAGTCTAGTCATTTACAAGTGAAGCGAGCAGATTTTTATCGTATGGAAGAAACACGTAAAAACCTGTTTAAATATGGTTGGTGGTTCTCGTCATTTGGTATCTTACTTCTTTCTTTTTATGGGAGTATTTGGTTGGGCTTGATTCTTTCATCTGTTCAAGCTGGAAGCTATTATTGGTTCTTATGGAGAAATCTATCTGTTCATTTAGAATGGGAAAAAATGATCCAATTAGAAAAACAACGGTTGCACCAAATCTATCAGTTCATTAATTTGTTTACAGATGTGCCAGAGATCACCGCAAAAGTCAGAAGGCGCCGTTATCTTGATCCGATGTTACAAGGAATCAAGAAAGAAACGAAAAATACGTATCTTTATTTATTTGTTCGTCGTTTTGCTAGAGGATCAGACTTTATTGGCTTGTACGTACGTTTGACAGTGATTGGCTCGATCATTATCGCCGGAATCAACGATTTATATTTTACTTTAGGTATTGGCTCATTATTTCTATATTTGATCGGCTTTCAGTTATTACCTTTATATAGTCAGTTTCGCTATATGATCTTGGTCCAATTGTATCCTATCCCAGAGAGTCAAAAAAGTGAAGCACTCCAACGTCTTTTAACATGGTTATTGACTTTTGTTGCTGTTTTATTTGGGGGAATCGCTGCTGTTGTTCTTGATGGAAATGAGAGATGGCTACCTATCTTGGTCTATCTTGTTGTCAACGGACTCTTGATCAAATGGTACGTGCCATCGCGGATCAAGAAGATTGCGGAGTAGCATTGAGAAATCAAGCAGAAAAATTTTATTATTTTACGAGAATAGATCACAAGAATTGTGGGGAAGTCCGAAATTACTTTATGTTTTTTCGAACTTTCCTATTCTTTTCCATGGTCGAAAAAGGATGTACTAAACCTTATGAATAGGAAGAAATCACTAGGGACTTTTTTTATTTTGATAAAAGTTGGTTTTTTAGAAGGCAAAACATAGAAAAAGAACGTATATGTGCTTGACGTTCAAGACTTGGGCGACTAGAATAATAGATACTGCAAACATATAGTAGAGGACGGGAGAATGCGCGATGGAGTTTCAGTTAGACCAAGAGTGGCGATTACGCCCCATCAAAGGTGACACAGGAAAAACATACATAGGCATGCGTGATAAAGACAAAGTTTTTATCAAGAGGAATACAACGCCAATGCTCGCTGCACTCTCTCGTGAAGGCATTACGCCTAAATTAGTGTGGACTAAGCGAACAGGAGATGGCGATACCTTGACCGCACAAGAATGGCTGGAAGGCCGCTTGTTGACGCCTAGTGAGATTGGTCAAAGAAATGATGTCATTGATGTACTCTATCATCTACATCATTCAACGTCTTTAAAAACCATGCTTTCTCGAATTGGTGGTAGGATATTGATACCCCATAAAATGCTGCAATATTATGAACAAGATTTGCCTGACAGCTTAAAAAACAACCAATTTTTACAACTCGTTTATCGCTATTTGTGCCAACAAATTCCTTCGGTGGAAAAGGAAAAACTAGCGGTCGTGCATGGCGATGTCAATCATCGGAATTGGTTAGTCTGTAAAAATTATTTATATTTAGTTGATTGGGATTCAATCATGTTCGCTGATCCAGCGGTAGATATTGCGACTATTTTAGGAAATTACGTACCATTGTCTAGTTGGAATCAGTGGTTGATCAGCTATGGTATCCGACCAACAGATGAAATTTTAGAAAAATTACATTGGTATGCGGTGATGAACCTATTACAAGAAATCACACGCTACTGCAAACGTGAAGATTATCGACGAATGAATGAAGAGATTTTACAACTCAAACGAATTTTTAGTGGTTAAGCTCGGATATTCAGTTGATTTTTTTATTTTTAGGGGTAATACCAATAGCGGTTTACAATAAATTCAGTGAAATACAAGGAACAATCTTTTGTAGGAACAGAGAGGAAGAAAAAGATGCGTGTTCGCAACCGACCAAATGCAGCAGAAATGCTAGCTGCTCATCCAGAGATCGTCATCAGTGAGCCAACAAAATGGCGTAGAAAATGGAAAGAATTATTTGGCAATGACCAACCAATCCATATTGAGATCGGCATGGGAAAAGGACAGTTTATTACTGGGATGGCCAAAGCTCATCCAGAAATCAATTATATCGGGATCGAAATGCAAGTAAGTGTCGTGTCTATTGCTTTAGATAAAGTATTGGAGGAACCGTTACCTAATTTAAGATTATTGCACGTGGACGGTTCCGCTTTGACTGAGTACTTTTCAGAGAATGAGATCGATCAGATTTATTTGAATTTTTCAGATCCATGGCCTAAAAAGAGACATGAAAAACGGCGCTTGACGTATCATACATTTTTAGCTGTCGATGAAGAGATCTTAAAACCAAATGGTGAAATTCATTTCAAAACAGATAATCAAGGATTATTTGAATATTCGTTGGCTAGTTTTTCACAATACGGCATGCGACTAAAAAAAGTCTGGCTTGATCTACATCAAAGTGACTTTGACGACAATATCATGACAGAATATGAAGAGAAGTTTTCTTCTCGAGGACAACGGATCTATCGTGTAGAAGCACAGTTTGTGGATAAAACCGAATAGAAAAAAGAAGAGAGTAGGAACTGTAAGTTCTTGTCTCTTCTTTTTTATTTTTTTAGTCTTGTTGACCACAGACGGGAATCAAGTCAAATTTTGAAAAAGAGAACAGCCCCATATCAGTGATTTTCAATTCAGGAATAACTGATAACGTTAAAAATGAAAGTGTCAAGAATGGATCGAATGCTTCACTTGCGCCTAAATGATGCGCTTGGTCAGTCAAGTTCAGTAATTGCTGATTAACTGTTTCATAAGGTTCGAGTGACATCAAACCGCCAATAGGTAATGGTAAACAAGCTAATTCAGTTTGTTGATCTACAACAATCATCCCGCCGCCTTTTTTGACTAATTGTTCAGCAGCGTAGCACATATCTTCATCATTGGTTCCTACAACGACGATATTATGTGAATCGTGAGCCACAGTAGTAGCTAAGGCTCCCTTTTTTAGTTGGAATCCTTTGACAATTCCTAGACCAATATTCCCTGTAGCATGATGTCGTTCGATGACAGCAATCTTTAGTTGATCATCTGCCACTGAAGGAGTGAAAGAACCATTATCGACTTGAACTTGCTCCAATAAATCGTTGGTCAACAAACTATTTGGAATGATCTCGATGACATGAGCGGTTGTTGAATCTAAAGCCAATTTCAATGAGTTTGGATCAAATGGTGCAACTGTCATTTTTGGTAATGCATCAATCGCTGGCTGAATTTTTAATTTTATAACTTCAGGGACCAACTGTCCATCTATCACAACCGTTTCTCCTTGATGGAACACGGTATTGATCGGCAACTTTTTTAAGTCATCAGTTAAGAAAAAGTCTGCCTGATAGCCTGGCGCAACTGCTCCTAAATGTTGTAAACCAAAACATTCTGCCGCATTCAATGAAGCCATTTGGATGGCTTGTAGTGGGTCCATGCCCGCCAAGATCGCTTCACGGACAATATGATCGATGGAACCTTCTGTTACAAGATCATTGATCAATTTGTCATCAGTCACGAATAAACAGCGACGTGAATTGTCTGGTGTGATAGCAGGTAAGAGTGCCTGTAGATCTTTTGCTACGGTTCCTTCTCGAACCATCAAATACATTCCTAGCGATAAACGCTCCTCCGCTTCTTGGGCGGTCGTTGCTTCGTGGTCTGTCCGAATGCCAGCAGTTAAATAAACGTTTAAGTCGTCCCCGTTGATTCCTGCGGCGTGGCCATCGATTTTTTTGTTCGTTTGATGCATCAGCTGTAATTTATCGACAATCGTTTGCTCATTTGAAGCGACTGCCTGATAGTTCATTACTTCAGCTAGACCAAGTACTTCAGGATACTCAAGAAAAGGAGCAAGTGCTTTTGCATCTAAGACAGCGCCACTTGTTTCAAATGGTGTGACAGGCACACAAGAAGGTAGCATGATGAATATATTCATTGGTGTCTCTCTTGCATCTGCCAGCATAAATTCAAGACCCAAATTTCCGGCGACATTACCGATTTCGTGAGGATCAGTTACTACTGTTGTCACACCATGTAATAGAGAGATTTTAGCAAACTCTTTAGGTGCTAACAGAGAACTTTCGATATGCACATGACCATCGATCAGACCAGGAACTAAATACTGTCCTTTTGCATCATAGATGGTCGTACCTTCGTATTTCCCAATACCTACGATCCTTCCATCGCAGACAGCGACATCACCCTCGATGATCGTTTTCGTAAAGACGTTGACAATTTTTGCATGTTTAATAACTAAGTCAGCGGGTTGTTTTTTTCCTGCAACTGCAATGTGTTTGTTTAAGTGCGAATCCACTCTGAAACCTCCCCAAATAAATTTTTACTAGTATAACATAAATTCGGATTTAACCTATGATTTTCATTAAATTTTGTAAAAATAAACGATTCATCTTAAAAAGACGTATATTTTCTTGGAGGGCGAAGAAATGAAGATAAAAGATTTAGCAAATGAGATCATTTATGGAGGAGCTAAAAATAAAGTGCAAGATATCTATATTTTGCCATATGTAGAAGATTTTAAGGTTTATTTTCGTACAGGTAAAAGACGAACATTCCAAAAATCGATCTCCCTTGAGATTGGACAACAATTGATCGCTAGTTTTAAGTACCTGGGACAAATGGATATCGGTGAAAGAAGAAAAACACAACTAGGCTCACTGACTTATTTAGTGGACCAACGAAAGATAAGACTAAGACTCTCGTCAGTAGGTGATTATTTACAAAGAGAGAGCTTGGTCATCCGGATACTCTATGCGTTGAGCGAAAAAAGTTTGCGCTGTTTTGTTCCCAAAGACTTGCAAATTATTGAGCGGAGTACGAACAACCGTGGATTATTTTTGTTTAGTGGACCGGTCGGTTCTGGTAAAACGTCATTGATGTATCATCTTGCTCGTAGGAATGAGGAACAAGTAATTACGATCGAGGACCCAGTAGAAATTGAAGAGCCATTGTTTTTACAGTTACAAGTCAATGAAAAAATCGATCAGACTTATGATCAGCTATTAAAACTAGCCTTACGTCATCGGCCTGATTTATTGATTGTCGGTGAAATCAGAGATAAAAAGACAGCAGATGCAGCGATTCGGGCAGCGTTGACGGGCCATCGTGTATTTGCTACAGTCCATGCACGAGATCTCAAGGGTACTGTGGCAAGGATGAAAGAACTAACGAGAAACGATGGATTTGACGAATGTTTGTCCGGCGTTATCTATCAAGAGTTGTTGCCTGATTTTAATGAACAACCGACGGCATTGTGGTCTTATTGTTTTTCTGACAATGAAATCGAAAGCAAAGAATGGAGAGCTAGCTATGAAGAGGCACAAAAAAATGTTTGGCAATCCTATCCATTTTAAAAAGATGGATCACAAACAACAAACTCTTTTTATCCAAACGATCGGTGAGTTACTCTTGAATGGCTTTAGTTTACAGCAAGCAATTGATTTATTGGAATTACTGCAACTGATACCACAAGTCCATGTCCATTTTGCTAAAAGAAATCTTCAAGCTGGCGAATCTTTTCATTTTGTCCTTCAGCAATTGGGATTTAAGCAAGAGCAACTCGTACAGGTGGAACTGGCCGAAGTCCATGGAAATTTAGTCGAAACTTTAAAGGGCATCGCTGAACAACTTCAATTGATTGAACAATTTCGAAAAGAATTAAAAAAGGTCATGAGCTATCCACTGGTATTGTTGGTCTTTTTAGTCGGCATTTTAGTTAGTCTACGTGAGTTCGTCTTGCCACAATTCCTTCAGAACGACATGGTCACCACGACACATTGGGGGATTCGATTGCTTCAATCAAGTCATTGGTTATTCTTAGGTACCGTTGGTAGTAGTATTTTTTGTGGTTCAGTGATTTTTTTTCGCTTGAAAAAGTGGGAAGTTGTCAAGAGAAGTGAGTGGATCAGTAAGCAATGGATGATAGGAAAGATCTATCGTTCCTATCAATCAGCTTATCTAGCACTAGAAATAGGCAAACTATTTTATGAAGGCCTCGACTTGAAACAAATTATTCGCTGTTTGAAAGAAACTAAAGAAGGAAGTTTGGTTCAGTCTTTAGCGTATCAATTAATGGAAGGACTCGAACTAGGTATTCCTTTAGCACAACAATTTGAGCAATACCATTTTTTGACGACCGAATTTAGTCAAATCGTACTACAAGGAGAAGCCAAAGGAAATTTAGGCAAAGAATTATTGTTTTACAGTGATTTGACACGTAAAGAATTTTTTCAAAAGATCCATCGTTGGTTGCATTGGGTCCAACCAGTCCTTTTCTTAGGGATTGCTGCATTGATTTTACTGATTTATGCGGCTATCTTGTTGCCGGTATATGGAAATATCGAGGAGGTTCTAATATGAAGAATAGAAAAAGAATGGCTCGTCTAAAAGGTTTTACACTGATTGAAATGTTGATCGTCTTACTCGTCATTAGTGCGTTAGTTTTACTATTTATCCCAAATATTTCTCGTTATCGTAATCATGTCAATAAGGAAGGTCGTGAAGCAGTTATGCAACTGATTGATGCCCAAAGTGAACTTTACGCATTACAAAATGAGGGAAAGATTCCAAGTATTGATGAGCTGTTACGAGAAGGATACATCAAACAGGAACATGCCGATGTGTATCGCAAGAACTAATAAATACCTCACCGAAGCTTACACTTTAGCAGAAACGATCATTGTCTTGATTGTCTCCCTTGCTTTCTTTATCTTTCCTGTCCTCTCATTCCATTCTTTAGAAAAAGAACAATCGATCCATCGTTTTTTTGGTCAGCTAGAAAAAAGGATCGATCTCGTACAACAAAGTGCTATTATCCATCAACAAGCTACTCGTTTTTATTATGATCCAAAGCGCCATAGTCTTTTATTTGAGGTGCCTCCTTACTCATCAATGGAGTGGCAAGTGTTGCCGATCCCTGAAGCTTTGACCATCCAACGTCATGCACCGATTACTTATGCTGCGAAGACAGGGAACGAAAGCTCGTTGAAGGCGTATGAATTTTATTGGACAGAGAAGAAACAAAGAATCATTTACCAATTCCAACTAGGAGGTGGTCGTTATATTAAAAGAATCCAATCTAGCTAGCTTTGTACTCCTGGAATCATTAACCGCGCTAATGATCACAGCCATGAGTATTTATATTATGAGTTCTGGTAATTTGTTCTTGGTCCAACAAGAACAAACCAAAGACCGAGAAATTCTTCTATTGAGGACATTGTATGAAGACGTGAGAAACTATCGTAGGTATGGAGAGTTGCCGACAAGACCAACAGAGTGGGAGCAGGGAACTACAGTAATCGATATGCAAAGCCAGAGAATAAGAAAAGTTTCAATCAGTGATGGAAATGAAGTGATCGCCATTGAACGGAAGAAATAAAGTATTTGCTTTTACAATGATTGAATGTCTGATTGCATTACTTATTCTAAATACGATTCTTTTATCATTTGGTCTCTTTATTCGACAAAGCGAAAAGTTGAATACATTTTTTCAAAAAGACGAACAAACAGAATGGTTGATTTTCTTAGCTCAATTCGAAAACGAACTTGCTTCAAGTAAACGTATTTCGATCATTGAGAATCGGTTATATTATGAAAACGAGAAAACGTTCGTCATAGAAGGTTATCAGCAAATGATCAGAAAACGTGGAACTGCTGGTGGCCATCAGCCTATGCTGACAGGTGTTAAGGGTGTCCAATTCAAAGAAGAAAATCAAGTGATTTTACTGCATGTTGAATTTATGAATGGAGACAACAATTATGGTATTTGGACAAAGAAAAAAACATAAGCGGGTAAAAGGAAATGTGTTGTTTTCGACCTTGGCTCTTTTTCTATTGAGTATATTCTTCATGCAAGGATTACTTGAAAGTTATCGTCTAAAAATAGACAGTTATTTACGCATCAAAAAATATTACCAAGCAAAGATCATCAAGCAAATGTTTATGATGGAATCCAATCAGTTGGAAGAGCAAGACAAAGGGGAGTATGATTACAATGTAGGCACGGTCCAGTATACAGTCAAACAGGACCTAGTGGAGCTAGTAATAACTGTTTCACCTTTCCGATTTGAATTTAAAGAGCGAGTCATTGATACAGATAATAATACAGATTAAGAGGTTCCAAAGCAATAACCGTTCTTTTCTGTAATACAGCTGTTTTGAAGGCGTTGAATGTTCGCTATTTCACAAAGAAAAAGGATGAAAACGATTGAAATTTCAGCGATTGTTCGTTAGAATTAAACAGGTAAAATAATTGTTATAATATATCTAGAAATGAGGCGCACGATGTTACCAGAAAAAATGGAACAAGGGTTTGAGCAAAACCTGGAAGCTATTCAGCTTTTACAAAACGCATTGGGAACTTCTTTTTTAGAAGCTTATGTTGAAAATGCCGAAAATTTAAGAGACAACTATCAAGTTCGTGTAGTAGATGGTGTACCAAATGTAAAGACAACCCAACAGATCTCAGAGCTTTATCAAAAACTGAGTGAATTATCATTTGAACCGGAAGAGTGGCGTCGTTTGTCGCAGTTGCTTTTGTTAAAGGGAAGTCAAACGGAGCACTTACAAGCAAACCATCAATTGACACCAGATAGCATTGGTTTCTTGTTTGTTTTCTTGATCGAACAACTCTTCCCTGATCATAAAGAAAAAATCGGTGTCTTGGATATTTCAGCAGGAATGGGCAATTTGCTATTAACAGTTCTTTTAAACCTAAACATTGCTGGATATCATACAGAAGGTTTTGGTGTGGATATCGATGATACACTACTGTCTGTCGCGGCTTCTACAAGTGAGTTGACGCAAGCGATTGTTCAATACTTTCACCAAGATGGATTACAAGACTTATTGATCGAACCAGTTGATGTCGCTATTAGTGACTTGCCAATCGGATTTTATCCGAATGATCAAAAAGCGCAAGACTTTTTGACACGCGCGACAGAAGGTCACAGTTATGCTCATCATCTTTTATTGGAACAGGCAATGAAATACGTCAAGCCAGATGGTTTCGGTTTGTTCTTGATGCCAAGCAATTTCTTGGAGACAGAGCAAAGCGAGTACATTAAAAAATGGTTTAAAGAAGAAGGCTATCTTCAAGGTATGATCCAATTGCCGGATGAGTTGTTCCGAAATAAGCAATCACAAAAAAGTATTTTGATTTTACAGAAAAAAGGCAAACAAGCAAAACAAACCAAAGAAGTACTGCTTGTTAAACTTGATTCACTAAAAGAACCAGAGAAGGTGACGAAGTTTTTTAACGAATTTAAAAACTGGAAATCAGCTTCCTTATAACTATTTACCAAAAAGGAGAGTAACATGTCAAAAACAATTGCAATCAATGCTGGAAGTTCAAGTTTAAAATGGCAGTTATACCAAATGCCAGAAGAAACTGTAGTCGCTAAAGGAATCGTTGAAAGAATTGGATTAAATGATTCAATTTTTACAATCAAGTATGGTGAAGGCCAAAAATTTGAACAAATCTTAGATATTGATGATCATGAAGTTGCTGTAAAAATGTTATTGGATCAATTGATCGAATTAAATATTTTAGGCGCATATGATGAAATCACAGGTGTCGGACATCGTGTCGTTCACGGTGGAGAAACTTATGATGACTCTGTAGTCATTGATGAAGAAGTAATGGCACGTATCCAAGAATTAGCAGAATTTGCGCCATTGCATAATCCTGCCAACTTAATGGGAATCAAAGCATTTAAGAAAATTTTGCCAGATATCCAAAGTGTAGCTGTCTTTGATACGTCTTTCCATGCGACTATGCCGAAACACAATTACTTGTACAGCTTACCAATCGCTTACTACGAAGATTTTAAAGTGAGAAAATATGGGTTCCACGGAACAAGTCACCGTTATGTTTCTGAACGTGCGGCAGACATGTTAGGTAAACCAATCGAAGACTTAAAAATCATTACTTGTCATTTAGGAAATGGTGCTTCAATTACTGCTGTTGACGGTGGTAAATCTGTTGATACATCAATGGGCTTCACGCCATTAGCAGGTGTAACGATGGGTACTCGTTCTGGTGATATCGATCCAGCGATCTTACCTTATCTAATGGAAAAATTATCAATCGATATCAATGAAATGGTTGATATCTTAAACAAAAAATCTGGTCTTTTAGGATTAACAAATCTATCTAGTGATATGCGTGACCTTGAAAACAATTACGATAAAGAAGAAATCCGTTTGGCTTATGATGTGTTTGTTGACCGTATCCGTAAATATATCGGTGGCTATGTAACAACAATGAACGGCGTTGACGCAATCGTATTTACTGCGGGTATCGGAGAAAACGATGGTCATGTGCGTAACGAAGTGATCAAAGGTATGACATGGTTTGGCTGTGAGATCGATCCAGAATTGAATAAATTACGTGGTGAAGAGTTAGACATCTCAACAAAAGACTCAAAAGTCAAAGTGTTAGTCATCCCAACAGATGAAGAATTAATGATTGCACGTGACGTAGAACGCTTGCGTTAAGTTGCTTCAAATAAAGAAGTAATGGATGTTTGTCTGCGTGATTTGGATGACGCTAAGAAATTAGCCGGTATAATATAAGGGTTCAAAAAAAGAGTTGGACATTGTCCAGCTCTTTTTGGTTTTTTGCCTGATTTAAATCAGAGGAATGAAGCTAGAAGCGACGCCTTCAAAAAAAGTATATCTTCTAATAATAGAAAATTAGAAGATACACTTTCATTCAAGTAGCTGGTCATCCTATGTCGTGCTTCCTTGAATCAATTTCACAGGTAACACATAGTTGGATTCAAGTGGTTTCTCTGGATCTTGGATCCGTTGGAGCATTAGGTCGACTAAGATGTCAGCAATATCTGTAATTGGTTGTGCGATGGTCGAGAGCTGTGGAAAATAATTTTGAATCAATTTTGTTCCATCATACCCGATGATTTTTATTTCTTCAGGAATTTTAATGTGCAATTCTTGACAGAGATTATAGGCTAAAATAGCAGTTAAATCGTCTGTACAAAATAAAGCATCAATTGTTTTCATTTCTAAAATCCGTTTGATCTCTAAATTTTTTAAAGCTGTTGATCGGGCAGTAGAATGAAAATGAAACACGTGCGGCTCTAATTGGAATTCTTCCATAAATGCCAAATAGCCATTCAATCGTTGATTGGTCGGTGAATTTGATTCTTGGGAGCCAGTTAAGATGGCAATGTTTCTGGCACCTTTTAAATAAAGGTTTTCGGTAGCTAAGTATCCACCACGTAAATTGTCACTACTGATAATTGGAATTCCTTCTGCTAAATAGCGGTCGAAGGAGACAATGGGTAGTTCAATATTTTCGTATTCTTGGATACCCAGATTATGCGCTCCAGCAAGGATACCATCTACTTTGTTTGCAGCTAACATATTGAGGTAGTTTCGTTCTTTTTCTTTATTGTTTGCACTATCGCATAATATTGAACGGTATCCTAAATCAAATAGCTTACTTTCTAATTGTTCGACTAATTCACCAAAGAAAGGGTTGGCAACTGTAGGAAAAATCAAGCCAATCAATTGGGTGTTTTTTCCTTGAAGAGAACGAGCCAATGAATTGGGGTGATAATTCAATTCTTTCATTGCTTGATTTACTTTATCGATTGTTTTTTGGCTCAATGAGCCGTAGTTATTGATGACACGTGATACAGTGGTTGGTGAGACTCCAGCTTTTTTGGCTACATCGGTTAATTTAACAACCATTTTACTTACCCTCTATTCATTCATTTTACGTAACTTCCAAAGCGTTCCTGAGAAGGCATGGTCACATTCAATCAAGAGTGTGGTCTGTTCGCTTGAAGGGAAAATTCGGGCAGTAGCCGTTTGTTTACCGTCATTGATAAAGATTTCGACTACAGAAATATCAACAAAGATTTGTAAAGACAAAGGCTCTTGTGAAATTGTAAATTCTCTTGTGACACCATAATCTTCTGCAAATACTTCTCCTGATAAGCTACGATCTATTTTCATTTTACCATGCCTGCGATCGAAAGAGAGGATCAATCCGTTATTTCCAAGGGGATCACTACATAAATAGATTTTTCCACTTTGATTTTCTTTAAACTCTAAGTTGATTTCGTAGCGATTTTGCTCGGTATTTATCTGTGAGACTGATTGATTCAAAGAACATGGCGGATTAATTCGTAATTGCCTCATTTCTTTTACAGGACGTTGATGGAGTGTCCCATTTTCGATCGTCAACTCTTTGACGATACTTAGACAATGGGCCCAGCCAAATGGATCAGTCGGATAACTGATTTCAGGTAACCCGATCCAACTAACTGCTAAGGCACGACCATCAGGAGTGTTGAATGCTTGAGTAGCATAAAGATCAAAGCCTTCATCAAGATTTTTAAGGTTTGAAGGTTGGGTAAGTTGATTCGTTTCGATGTCATAGGCTTCTCCGATGATGTAAGCATTCGGGTATATATTTTGATACTCCAAAATAGACTGTTCTAAGCCTTGTGGACAAAAGAGCAATAGCGCTTTTCCATCAATAAATACTAAGTTAGGACACTCGATCATGAATCCCATCGATTGTTGCGTAAATTTTAAAGGACCTGCGTAAGACCAAGTGTCTAGATCGGGACTACGGTAAACTAAAATTTCCCCTTGTTTATTTTGATTTTGTGCACCCAACAATAACAAATATTCGTCTTTATAAAAAATCACTTGAGGATCTCGAAATTCTTGTGTATAGCCGTAAGGTGGCTTAGAAATCAGTGGGGTGGTTAATTTTGATAGTTCGCCATTAGGTTGCATCCATGCACCCAACTGATACGAAGTACGTATCCAATTTTTATCACGGACATTGCCTGTATAGGCCAAAAATAATTTATCTTTAACCGGAAGTGCTGAACCGGAGTAGACGCCATGACTATCATATGACGTGCTGGGTACAAGTTTCAATCCTTCCTCTTGCCAATCGACTAAATTCTTAGAAGTCAAGTGGTACCAAGATTTTAACCCATGGACAGTGCCCATCGGATAAGCTTGGTAAAATAAGTGCCATTTGCCGTTGAAAAAAGAAAAACCATTTGGGTCGTTCAACAAACCAGAAGGTGGTTGAATGTGGTAATCCAAACGCCAAGGAGAATGAGCTACTTGTTCCTTTAACAGTGTTTGATACTCTTGAGGCCACGCCTGATAAGCTTGATAACGTAGTTGACGTGTCCATTTAAAATTATTATTCATAAGTACGACTCCTTGTAAACGTATTCTATTATAGAATAGCTCGAACTAACACTAATGTCAAACGTATATCATTATTTACGTTTTTTATCATTTTTTCTAGGTATTTATTTTAAAATATAAGCTTTATTTTTGATAAACGTTTGACAATTCTAGGGCGTCGTGGCATACTCAAGCTAGGATAACGGTTACAAATAATTGATTTTTAGATTATATAGGGGGGACAAAAAGTGGATTATAAAAAAGTGGCAAAAGAAATCAATGACGCACTAGGGGAAAATAATATCCAAGCTGCCGCACATTGTGCAACTCGTTTGCGTTTAGTATTAAAAGATCAAGCGAAAGTGAATCAAAAGGCACTAGATGCCATTGATGAAGTAAAAGGAACCTTTGAAGCAAACCATCAATTCCAAATCATTATAGGCGCAGGTGATGTGAATAACGTTTACGACGAACTTATACAGCTGACCGGTACAAAAGAAGCATCGACTGACGATTTGAAAGCGGTAGCACAATCAGGGAAGAAACAGAATCCTTTTATGTCCTTGATCAAAGTACTGTCTGATATATTCGTACCAATTGTTCCTGCTTTAGTCGCAGGCGGGTTGTTGATGGCAATCAATAATGTTTTGACCGCACAAGATTTATTCGGACCACAATCAGTGATTGAGATGTATCCTAATTTAAAAGATGTGACTAGCATTATTAATTTACTGGCTTCTGCCCCATTTGCATTTCTCCCGATCCTAGTAGGTTTTTCAGCAACGCGAAGATTTGGTGGCAATCCTTATCTAGGAGCAGCAATGGCAATGGCAATGGTGATGCCGGAGCTGGTCAATGGCTATAGCGTAGCAAATGCTGTGGCAGAAGGAACAATGCCTTATTGGAATATTTTTGGGTTAAACATTGCTCAAGCAGGTTACCAAGGATCGGTCTTACCAGTTTTAGCTGTTTCATGGATTTTGGCGAATTTAGAGAAATTTTTCCATAAACGTTTACTTAATGCATTTGATTATACATTTACACCGATGTTAGCAATTATCATTACAGGTTTTTTGACATTCGTTGTGGTTGGTCCAGTGATGCAAGCAGTCGGGGACAGCTTAACAGCAGGATTGAGTTGGTTGTATCAAACAACTGGAGCAATCGGTTTAGGGATTTTTGGTTTATTCTATTCACCAATCGTGATCACTGGTCTTCATCAAAGTTTTCCAGCAATTGAAACGTCTTTATTGGCTGATGTGGCTCGAACGGGAGGAACATTTATTTTCCCAGTTGCTTCAATGGCAAATGTTGGACAGGGTGCAGCAACACTTGCCATCATGTTATTGACTAAAAATACAAAGCAAAAAAGTTTAGCAACTTCTGCTAGTATCTCTGCTTTACTAGGAATTACAGAGCCAGCAATTTTCGGTGTCAATTTAAAATTAAAGTTTCCATTTATTTGTGGAATGATTGCTGCCGGGATCTCTTCCATGTTCATTGGCTTTTTCCATGTACTTGCTATTGCTTTAGGTCCTGCCAGCGTCATCGGCTTTATTTCAATTACGCCTAATCAGATTCCTTTTTTCATGATAGGTATCCTCATCAGTTTACTCGTTGGTTTCACTACAACATATCTTTATGGAAAAAAACACGCATACCTACTTGCTAGTGAGGAACCGGAAACAGCAGATGTACCTAGTGTTGCAAAAGAAGGGGAGGAACGTGTGATAGAAGAAGTAATCGTCGCTCCTGTTTCTGGTGAACTGATATCACTGCAAGTAGTAAATGACCCTGTGTTTTCTCAAGAAATGATGGGGAAAGGAATAGCAATCAGACCAACGGAAGGACTTTTATTTGCTCCAGCCGATGGTGAACTGACTGTTATTTATGAATCGAAACATGCCTATGGGTTGAAAACGGATGCTGGTGGAGAAATTTTGATCCATATCGGTATTGATACAGTTGAATTAAATGGCCAAGGGTTTTCGACAGAATTTCAGGTAGGAGATAAGGTAAAGAAAGGCCAGCTGTTGGGAAGATTTGATCAGCAAAAGCTCCAGCAAGCCGGTTATGATGATACGGTAATGATGATTATTACCAATTCTTTATTGTATGAATCAATTACTCCTGTTACAGAAGGCACAATAGATAGCAAAGAAAGATTGCTCATGCTACGTTCAAAGACAGAATCTAACTAATAAAAAGCATTGAGAAATAAAAATTTCTCAATGCTTTTTATGAATTAATTACTTATCTTCTTTTTTTGGTAATTGATTTTCTAAGTTTGTACGTACGACTAGAACATCACATGCTGCATTGCGAATAACGTATTCTGAAACAGAACCGATAAATAGACGTTCGACTGCGTTGAGTCCAGTTGCACCTAAAAGGATCAAGTCCACTTCATGGTCTTCAGGGATTTCTTTAGCAATGATATGCTTTGGAGAACCGTATTCTACTACAGTTGTCACTTGATGTAATCCAGCTTTTTTAGCTTTCATCTCATAATCGGCTAGTGTTTGCTTGGCCATTTCTGTTGCTTGTTCTGCCAACATGCCATCAAAGGATGAAACAGTTTGGAAAGATCGTGTGTCAATGACATGAGCTAATAAAAGCTCGCTGTTATTTCTTAAAGCAACGTTTACTGCTTTTTTAAACGCTAATTCGGCTTCTTCAGAACCGTCGACCGCAACCATGATTTTTCTATATTGTTGTAACATCAGCATTCACTCCTTCAAAAAAGATACTTGGTTTACAATTCTATTGTAAAGCAAATTCAAAGAAATGAGAATTATTTACTGTCAGGTTTCGTCATTTTTTTGGCAAAACCGATGCTGAAGACAGAGGCAACAGCAATTACGATGACTAAATAGAGTAATGCAAAAAACCGATGATTGATTGCTACGACAACGAGTCCTAGAAGTCCTAAAAACGCGTAGATCGAACCGAAAATACTTAGAAAATCTTGATTCTTTTTATTCTGTTCGATAAGAACGAAAAAAATCGCTTGTTTTTTAAATAAGTAATAACTGACAAATAATAGCAATAAGGCGGCAATCGCCATCAATAAACGAATCATTGTATCCACTCCTACTTTTTCTAAAACCAATCATACCATAAAAGAGGCAGCACCGATAAATCGGTACTGCCTCTTAATAGGTAAAGAAATGGTAATCTCCGTTAATGCCGTTGTTTGTCCTGTAGTATTGATCCCGCGAATTCAAGCAGGTGGGTCCCATGGTCGTCGCATCGAACTACCAAATGATAAGGCATGTTACCAGCTGTGACACAAGACAGGTCCCAAGATATCAATAAAAATGTTCGGTCAACACACAAAGAGGACAATTCGAACATCACAGATTTCCCACTTCTATAGTAGCATATGGATTTAAAAAGAGCAATGTGGGCGCTCAATAATTTTGAACGCTTTCAATGACGGTGGTTATTGTGTTTTATTCTGCCATTCTTTAATGCGCTGATATTGTTGTCCTAAGGCTTGTTCGTACTTCCCAGTATTTTTTGGTTGATAATACTGTGTATGTTTCAGTTTATCAGGTAGATATTGTTGATCGACCCAAGCATTTTCGTAGCT
The DNA here is from genome assembly GCF_030441955.1 of Enterococcus spodopteracolus. Classification (NCBI taxonomy): domain Bacteria; kingdom Bacillati; phylum Bacillota; class Bacilli; order Lactobacillales; family Enterococcaceae; genus Enterococcus; species Enterococcus spodopteracolus. Next base: position 25,708 of record NZ_JARJHD010000001.1, read on the forward strand.
ATGAGGATATTGATAGTCTACACCTCGATTCAATGACTTGGCACCTTGATAATGGCTATCTTTTAAGTGATCAGGAACTTCGCCTGCCTTTCCTGCTCTTATGTCTGCAATGGCTTTATCTAATGCGGTATAGGCAGAATTGGATTTTGGTGAAAGGCAAAGATCGACGACTGCATCAGCTAAAGGAATACGACCTTCTGGTAAACCTAAACGTTCAGCAGCAAGCACAGCGTTGACTGTTCGAGCCGCAGCAGCAGGGTTGCCTAAACCAATATCTTCATAGCCAATCACCATTAGGCGACGACAAATACTTGCTAAATCCCCAGCTTCGACTAAACGCGCCAAGTAATGTAATGCAGCATCCACGTCGCTCCCACGAATGGATTTTTGAAATGCGGAGATCACATCATAGTGAGCATCCCCATTTTTATCATGCGTCAATGCTTTTCGCTGGATACACTCTTCGATAATAGCGAGGGTGAGATGAATTGTACCGTCTTCTTGTTTTTTAGTGGAACGTACAGCAAGTTCCAAACCATTAAGTGCGCTTCTCAAATCACCGTTAGTAGCACGAGATAGATGAAGCAAGGCATTTTCATCTATTTTAATCGATGATTCTCCCAAGCCATTTTCTTTATCGGACAATGCACGATGAATGGCTAATTGGATATCTTCTTCGTCTAACGGTTTTACCTCAAAGATCTGTGTCCGACTACGAATTGCTGGATTAATAGTGATGTAAGGATTTTCCGTGGTTGCCCCAATCAAGATGATACGACCGTTTTCTAAATGCGGAAGTAAAAAATCTTGCTTTGTTTTATCTAATCGATGGACTTCATCAAGTAAAAGAATCACAGTACCGCTCATTCTAGCTTCTTCGGCGACAACTTGTAGATCTTTTTTAGAATCAGTCGCGGCATTCAACATCCGAAAGGCAAAATTAGTTGAGCCAGCAATGGCACTAGCGATACTTGTCTTTCCTGTGCCGGGAGGTCCATATAAAATCATGGAAGATAACATTTCTGCATCAACCATGCGGCGAATGATTTTACCTTCCCCAACTAAATGGCGTTGGCCAACGACTTCATCGATATTTTTCGGACGCATCCGATAGGCTAATGGTTGTTGCATCAGTCTGCCTCCTTTGGATTATTCGTTCGTTTATTATAACATATCTCATAGGATAAAGGGGCGCAAAAGGCGGAGGAATAGTCAGCATAGGGAGAGAAGCTCGAAATAGGTTTCTCTAGTTCAGCAATGGCAATCGCCAACTTTCTGACCCGCTTTTTTCATAGCTTCTTTGCCTAATATTGTGTATGATAAAGGTGGTGAAGCAAATGACAAATCAAAAACAATTAGATGAACTTTTATTAAATAAAACAACGGTAGAAGTGGCAAAAGATTTACTAGGAATGTATCTGGAATATGAAACATCCAAAGGGCGCTTAGGTGGCTATATCGTAGATGCAGAAGCTTATTTAGGTCCGGAAGATCTGGCTGCTCACAGCTATGGTATGCGGCGTACGCCTCGAGTGCGTGCCATGTATGAAGAACCAGGAACGATTTATCTCTACACGATGCACACCCACTTGATTTTAAATATCATCACGCAACCTGAAGGCGTGCCACAAGGAGTGATGATCCGTGCGATTGAGCCTGTTGAAGGGGTAGAGCAAATGAGCCTGAATCGCAAAGGGAAGGCAGGCCCTGATATTAGTAATGGTCCGGGGAAATTAGTGGCAGCCTTAGGTCTATCACCAACTTTATATGGAGAGTCGATTCGTGATAGCTCGTTGCGTTTAGTTTTTGAGAAAAAACGGCTACCAAAAAAAATATTGGCGTTGCCGAGAATCGGTATACCGAATAAAGGCGAATGGACGGAAAAACCATTGCGTTTTGTCGTTGCTGGAAATCCGTATCTTTCATTACAAAAAAAGAACCAAGTCGATGCAGACTGGGGTTGGAGGAAACAAAATGAAGAAAACAACAATATTAGACTATCTTGATGCGGCTATCGAAAAGAAAATCACAGACTATGATGTGGCGTTAGATTGGGATACAAAAAATCATACGATTGAGATCGTGGTACGCTTATTTGCAGAAAATCAGGCGCATTATGAACTAGATGATGCTCAAGGAGTTGTCTCGGAAGAAGATATCATTGAATTTGAAGATGGCGTCTTATTATTCAACCCAGAAAAATCAACATTTGATGAGCAAGATTATCTGGCAATGATCCCTTATGAAGGCAAGAAAGGTTTAACAACTTCCGTAGCTGATGCACTGATCGACTACCTGAATGATGTTTTAGCACAAGGTCAAAGCGACCTTTTAGATTTTTTAGATGCAGAAGACGAATCAGCTGTCTTTGAATTGAAATGGGACAACCACGTATTCGCACGTTTAGTCGAAGAAAAACAACTAAATGGTAAAGATGTCTATTTACCTTATCCTAGCTATTAAGGAGCAACGTATATGAAATGGAATGAAGTCAAAATCGAAACGGCGAGTGAAGCGGTTGAAGCAGTCGCAAATATTTTAATGGAAGCAGGAGCGAGTGGTGTCGCGATCGAAGATTCATTGGACGTCGAAAATTTTAAATCTGATCCTTACGGAGAAATCCTAACAAAAGAAGATTTTACAACAATTGAAGAGGGGGCCATCGTGATGGCTTATTTCCCTGAAACGATTTTTTTACCGGAAATTTTACCTTTTATCAAAGAACGCGTGACAAAATTACCCAAATTTGGATTAGCAATAGGTAAGAACATTGTGACGGTGAGTGAAGTCGAAGAAAGCAATTGGGCAACGGCTTGGAAAAAATATTATCATCCGGTTCGAATCACACGGCTACTAACGGTCGTACCAAGTTGGGAAAGTTATCAAACGAATGATCCATTAGAAAAAATCATTACATTAGATCCAGGGATGGCGTTTGGAACAGGGACACATCCAACGACTTCTTTGACATTACAAGCGCTGGAGTCGACCTTGCGAGGTGGAGAAACGCTTTTAGATGTCGGTACTGGTTCCGGAGTGTTGAGCATTGCGGCGAAGCATTTAGGAGCAAAAGAAGTCTATGCGTATGATCTCGATGAAGTGGCAGTGCGTTCAGCAAAAGAAAATATGGATCTAAATAAAGTAGCAAAAGATGTGCATGTGTCAGCCAATGACCTATTAAAAGGTATCGAGATTGAGAGCGATGTGATCGTAGCTAATATTTTGGCAGATATCATTTTGTTGATGATTCCTGATGCGTGGCGTTTACTAAAACAAACTGGGACGTTGATCGTTTCTGGAATTATTGAAGAGAAGAAAGAAATGGTTCTTACGGCGATGGAAGAACAAGGTTTTGTTGTTGACCAAGTGTTCCAACAAAAAGATTGGTATGCCATTATGCTAAAAAAACCTGAGGTGGATTAAATGCAACGATATTTTCTAGATGAATCCTATCGCCCACAAGAACATTATGTATTAGAAGGTGAAGCTTACCATCATATGGTAAGAGTCATGCGTATGGCAGTGAAAGATCAGGTCTATTTAGCATTTAACGACCAAATCGCAATCATTGCAGAAATCAATGAAATAAAGGAGAATGAAGTCTTCTTAGTCGAAGTGGCGAAAGAAAGTGTTCAAAAAGAATTACCCTGCAAGATCACGATTGCTAGCGGATATCCTAAAGGGGATAAGTTGGATTGGATCGTACAAAAAGGAACAGAGCTAGGCGCTCACGGGTTTGTGGGATTTCCTGCTGCGACTTCTGTCGTTAAATGGGATGCCAAAAAACGCAAAAAGCGGCAAGAACGGTTGGTCAAGATTGCACAGGAAGCTGCGGAACAGTCGCATCGCCAAGTCGTACCGCAAGTATCTTTAATGGAGACAGAAAAGGAATTTTATGAGACGCTCAGTTTGTATGATGTCCTTCTGATTGCATATGAAGAATCAGCAAAACAAGGGGAAGCCGCTAATTTGGCCAAAATACTTCAATCTGTTTTACCAGGCACTCGGATCCTTGCAGTGTTTGGCCCAGAAGGCGGATTATCACCACAAGAAGTCGCTCATTTTGAATCACAAGGTGGCATTCTTTGTGGTCTTGGTCCAAGAATCCTACGAACAGAAACTGCCCCCTTGTATTTGTTGAGTGCCGCAAGTTTTCAACTTGAATTACAAGCACTTAGCAAGTAATAGGCGAGTTAATCGTTAGGGATAACGATCTTCTACAAAGCAAATGAATGACTTTTTCTGTTTTCTTGATCCCTCAAAGCGAAGGGAGCATTTTTCCTTTTGTACGGAATTGAAAATCATTGACACAATCGGTATAATAAGAACAATTATTTAATCCTAAGCTATAAAAAATGCTTTCTTACGAAAAAAATATCTGTTTTGATTATGAATAGAAAGGGGGATGTTTCCCATGCCAAAAGAAGAAATATTAACAGGGCCTGACGTTATTAAGATGGTTAGCCAATACATGGGACCTGAACATGTCGCTTTTGTGCAAAAAGCATGTGATTACGCGACCACTGCACATGAGGGACAATTTCGTAAATCAGGAGAACCTTATATCATCCATCCGATCCAAGTTGCAGGGATTCTTGCAGATCTACGAATGGACCCCCATACGGTTGCCACTGGTTTTTTACATGATGTGGTAGAAGATACAGAAGTAACCTTAGAAGATTTAAGAGAAGCCTTCGGGAACGACGTGGCAATGTTGGTGGACGGAGTGACGAAGTTAGGGAAAATCAAATATAAATCCCACGAAGAACAACTAGCGGAAAATCACCGCAAAATGTTATTAGCTATGGCTCAAGATTTACGTGTAATCATGGTGAAGTTAGCCGATCGTTTACATAACATGCGTACGTTAAAGCATTTGCGGGAAGATAAACAACGACGCATTGCGCAAGAAACATTGGAAATCTACGCACCGCTTGCTCATCGTTTAGGGATCAGTCGAATCAAATGGGAATTAGAGGATACGGCATTACGTTATCTTAATCCAAAGCAATATTATCGAATCGTCCACCTGATGCAGACAAAAAGAGAAGAACGTGAAAACTACGTTAGTGGGGCTGTAGAGGATATTCGTTTAGCGACGGAAGAATTAGGTATTTTTGCGGAAATCTATGGTCGTCCGAAGCACATTTATTCCATTTACCGGAAGATGAAGGATCAAAAAAAGCAGTTCAATGAAATTTACGATCTACTTGCAATTAGGGTCATCGTGGATTCGATCAAAGATTGTTATGCAGTACTAGGAGCAATCCATACGAAATGGAAACCTATGCCAGGTAGATTCAAAGATTATATCGCGATGCCTAAAGCGAATATGTATCAATCGTTGCATACGACTGTTATCGGACCAGCTGGCAACCCTGTCGAGATCCAGATCCGTACCCAAGAAATGCACGAAATCGCTGAGTTTGGGGTAGCTGCTCATTGGGCGTATAAAGAAGGAAAAGGCGAAAAAGTTGAACCTGATGGGATGACCAAACAGTTAAGTTGGTTCCATGAGATCATCGAACTGCAAGATGAAAGTTACGATGCTTCTGAATTCATGGAGGGTGTGAAAGGCGATATCTTTAGTGATAAAGTCTATGTGTTCACTCCCAAAGGCGATGTGACTGAGCTTCCTAAAGGATCAGGACCGTTAGACTTTGCTTATAGCATCCATACAGATATCGGAAACAAAACAACCGGTGCCAAAATCAATGGGAAAATGGTCCAATTAGATTACAAATTGAAGAATGGTGATATCATTGAGATTCTGACTTCGCCAAATTCATTTGGGCCAAGTCGTGATTGGCTGAAATTAGTAGCCACAAGTAAAGCGAGAAATAAAATCAAACGTTTCTTCAAGGGTCAAGATCGAGACGAAAATGTGACGAAGGGCCATGAAGCTTTAGTGAAGTGTATTACGGATCTTGGCTTTTTACCAAAGGAGATTCTTTCAAAAAATAAATTACATGACGCATTAGAACGCTTGAATTTTCAAACAGAAGAAGATATGTATGCTGCGATTGGTTATGGCGAAGTAAGTCCATTGACGATGGCTAATCGCTTGACTGAAAAAGAGCGGAAAGAACAAAAAATCGAGCAACAAAAACAAGAAGCAGAAGAGTTGATGAATCAACCTAAAAAAGAGCCTGAAAAAGTGAAGGTTCGTCATGAAGGTGGCGTCGTCATCCAAGGTGTTGAAAACTTGTTGATCCGGATCAGCCGTTGTTGTAATCCTGTACCAGGTGATGACATCGTGGGCTATATCACCAAAGGACGTGGTATCTCGATCCATCGCAAAGACTGTCCAAATGTCCAACCAGACAAACCAAATGTGGAAGAACGGTTGATTGACGTTGAATGGGAAGACACTTCAAATACGAACAAAGAGTATGATGCTGATTTAGAGATCTATGGCTATAATCGTTCTGGCATGTTAAATGACGTCTTGCAGACAGTGAATGCGATGACTAAAAATCTGAACAGTGTCGAAGCACGAACGAATAAAGACAAAATGGCGACGATCCATTTGACAGTAGGAATACGTAACTTGTCACACTTGAAAAGTATTGTCGATAAAATCAAGACCGTACCGGATGTATATAGCGTCCGCCGGATGAATGGCTAGGAGGTAGTACCTTGCGCGCAGTGATCCAACGAGTGAGTCAAGCAGCTGTGTCGATCAACGAACGAGAAGTGGGTCGTATCGATCATGGCTTGTTGATTTTGCTAGGTGTTCATGATACAGATACGCAAACAGACGTAGATTATTTGATAAAAAAAATTGCCCAGATGCGTATCTTTGAAGATGAACAAGGAAAAATGAATTTAAGTATTGAAGATGTCAAAGGAACGCTGTTGAGTATTTCTCAGTTCACTCTTTTTGCAGACACAAAAAAAGGCAATCGACCAAGTTTTATCGCAGCAGCACGTCCGGAAACAGCGATTCCTTTATACGAAGCATTTAACGAAGGGCTAAGACAACGAGGTATCACAGTTGAAACAGGAGAATTTGGTGCAGATATGGCGGTTTCTCTTGTGAATGATGGCCCAGTGACGATCATTATTGATTCTCAAAATAAATGATAAATGAATAAAAAAAGATCAGTCTGATTTTGATGGAGTTTCTCAAAATCAGTCTTTTTTTGCCTTTATCCGAGAATCCGTTTTCATTTTCTATTCATCAGGAGTATTGATATACGATAAAATGGAACATAGGAGTTGCTTGCTAATGACTAATAAAAAGCAGACAACGATAGACGAGATACTTTCCCACCGCTATGATAATGGCTTTGATTACTGGACAACGCCAGATAAAAAATTGTTCAAAGGAGCCCCTTTCACTATTTTAGAATGCCATTATATCTTTTAGATGTAAGTAGAATATCCCTTTAGAAGCTATAATTTATTTTATGATGTCTATGTTTTGTCTTTTTACAAACATGGTAGAAAAGACGTGCGGTTTAAAGGGGCATTTCACGAGTTGACTACAAAGCTAGACGAAGGAATGAGGTGAGTGACAGAGTCACAGAACGTTATAATGAAATCTTATTAGTGATGAGGAAGGCTTTTATTCAAGGTTAGGCAACGCAAGAGAAATAAATGGTATCACTTGGTTTCAAACACTTCTTTTGTCAGTTTTATTGTACAAGGAGTATCCTAATAATATCTAAAGTTATTTATTAGGAGGCAAAAAACTATGCAAGAAATCCCAGTGGTCGATATCAAAATGACCGAAATCAAAAAATACTATAATGAGGGCTACAAAATGCTCGGGAAGTTAAGAGAAGAAGCTCAATCACCTGTTGTGAAAGCAAAGATATTCAATAAGGAAGCTGTGATCATCTATGGGGAAGAGGCAGCGAAACGTTTTTATGATCCAAGAAATTTCAAACGAGAAGGTGCGATGCCTAAAATGGTCCAAAAAACATTATTTGGAAAGGACGGTGTGCAGTCTTTAGATGGCGCGGAGCATCATCACCGTAAAGCAATTTTTATGGATTTGATGACACCAGAGCGAATGGAAGACTATCATCAAATATTGGATCGAGTATTGGCACATGAATTGGAACAACAACATGGTACCTTTGAGTTATTTGACCTGAGTAAAAAAGTACTTTTTACCACCATCTGTGAATGGTCAGGAATCAACTTAGCAGATTATTCAGAAGAAGAGATCAACCAACTGGCAGATTATCAGATCTCTATGATCAGTGGGACAGTCACTTCGCCAATCGATCATTTTAAAGGTGTAGAAAATCGGAAAAAATCAGAGAAATGGGCGCAAGAGTTGTTGGAAGAAGCACGAGCAAATCCAGTAGCCGGAAAAGAAAATGTCCCCCTGTATGCTTTTGCACATGCGACTGATCTTAAGGGCAATCGCTTACCATTGGATATTGCTGCGGTAGAGTTGTTGAATATCATTCGGCCGACCGTGGCATTGACCGTCTGGGCGGTTTTGATGGGGCATGCTCTTTTCAGCCGACCAGATATCTATCAACAACTAAAAAATGATTTTAAGGAACTACAGGATCCTTTTATTCAGGAGATGCGTCGGTATTATCCATTTTTCCCAATGTTACCCGCCTTTGCTTTGCAAGATGTAGAAGTAGATGGTTATCGCATTCTTAAAGATAGTTGGGTGATTTTAGATTTGTATGGAACAAATCATGATGAACGGACAGTAGATTCACCAGAGGCATTTTTGATCAAACGGTATATTGGTAAAGCGAAAAAAATCTCTTATGAAGAAGAATACGAAATGATTGCGCAAGGTGGCGGTGATTTCCGAAGAATGCACCGATGCGCAGGCGAATGGATCACGTTGCATAGTTTACGTGTCTTTTCCGATCAATTAGTGAATCGTTTTGCCTTTTCTGTGCCAGAACAAGATTGGACGATTCCATTCAATCAATTTCCGACTTATCCGAATAGTCGAGGATTGTTATATAAAGAGTAATATGGATTTTGAGCCTGGCTTGCTTAGTGAGGGAGAGACAAAAGTAACAGTCGCTTTTATCTCTTACGTAAGAATGGATTAGGTAGTGGGAAGAGAAGTAGCCTGTTAGGCAATAGAGTCCTTCTCTCCCGATCTCGTTCTATAAAAATATACAAGAAGTGTGATGGAATGAGTGAGATTACAATTCGTGTATCAGAGGAAGAAAAATCATTTATTTTGGCAATGGCTGATTTGAAAGGACTGACAATAACGGAATTAGCCAGAACGATGATAGTAGGTAGGCTAGAAAAAAATTGACTTGGCTATCTATAATGAAGTGATGAAGGATCATCAGAAAATTGATGAAAATCTTTTGCATGATGAAATGAAAAAAGAGCTAAGGTTATGCTGAAACATCTTGTACATAATAAAAAAAACAACCACCGCATTTTCTCGCGATGGTTGTTTTTGAGTATTATTTAAACTCTCGGAATAACTGATCGATTGTTTGGACATCTTCTAAGGATAAATGGATATCCAAGGCTTTGGCATTGTCTGCGACTTGTTCGGGTTTCTTTGCACCAGGAATGACAAATGAAATCCGCGGGTGTGCGATATACCAAGCTAAAACCAATTGAGCAGTGGTTGCTTGGTACTTTTCAGCAAGCGGTTTGAGTTGATCAACCGCTGTGATGATTCGTTCATAACGTTCACCTTGAAAGTTTGGTTTGTTTTTTCTAGGATCGTCTTCAGAAAAGTGTTTTGGACTTTCTAGATCATACTTGCCAGTCAATAAACCTGAAGCAAGTGGGAAATAAGGTACAAAACCAATCTCGTTAGCATCGAGGTAAGGAAATAATTCTTTTTCCGCTGTGCGATGGATCAAACTGAATTGATCCTGTACGATATCGATATAGCCTTCTTGGTTGGCTTCTTTCAATTGCTCTAAATTGAAATTAGACACACCGATAGCACGGATTTTCCCAGTTTCTTTCAGTTCGTGTAAAGCGGCAACTGCTTCATTTTTAGGTGTTGCTTCATCTGGAAAATGGATATAAAAAATATCGATATAATCTGTTTGCAGACGCTCTAACGCTTCATCGACTGATTTCTTCAAAAATTCAGGAGAGTTATCAAATTTTTCCGGTTGATCTGGAAGATGTGCTGCTTTGGTGGCAATAATCATACGGGAACGATCATAAGCCGGTTCTTGCAAGACTTCTCCAATCAATTGTTCCGAACGACCTTCACCATAAATATAAGCAGTATCAATAAGGTTCAAGCCATTATCTAAGGCAGCTCTGACGACTTTTTTTCCAGTTTCATCCGCTAATCCTGAAAAAAGATTGTGCCCTCCGACGGCATTTGCACCTAAGCCGATTGCTTCGGCATATACTTGAGAATGACCGATTTTTACTTCTGACATTGTTCTACCTCCTTTTTTATTTAGTCTAAATCAAAAAGAAAAAAAGCTGAATCAAAAAGACTTTGAAAAGAAATCAATAAGAATCTACTTGACTTTGCGCTGTGTTTTTAGTAGGTTATAATTAATATCTAAATATCGATGAAAGAGCGAGTAAGTAACTAAATGCTTTATAAGAGAGGATCGTCGTGGCTGAGAGCGATCTAAAACAAGTAGTTTCTGAAAGACACTCTGGAGATGGACGCGTGCAAAGCCGTCCCGTAAACGAGCGTTAATCGTGAGAGGAAAGAGCAATCTTTCAAATATAGGTGGTACCGTGTATGAAATAATCATTCACCCTTGTTCATGGCGAACAAGGGTGTTTTTTGTTGGCATTGATTACATAGTGTGAAGAAAAGGAGAGAAAAAGATGAGCTTCCAAAGACCTAAAGGAACAAATGATATTTTACCTGGAGAATCTGAAAAATGGCAATTTGTTGAAGAAACTGCGCGTTTATTATTCAAAGATTATCAATATAATGAGATCCGCACGCCGATTTTTGAGCATTATGAAGTGATTGCTCGTAGCGTAGGGGATACGACTGATATCGTTTCAAAAGAAATGTATGATTTTTACGACAAGGGCGAGCGTCATGTGACGCTTCGTCCAGAAGGAACTGCACCAATCGTCCGTTCATTTGTTGAGAATAAATTATTTGGACCAGAATATACAAAACCTTACAAAACATTTTATATGGGACCAATGTTTCGTTATGAGCGTCCTCAAAAAGGTCGTTTACGTCAATTCCATCAAATCGGTGTCGAAGCATTTGGCTCAGACAATCCTGCGACGGATGTTGAAAGCATGGTGATGGCCTTAGACTTCTTCAAACAATTAGGAATCAGTCAAATCCGTTTAGTGATCAACTCTTTAGGCGATCAAGAAACGCGACAAGCGTATCGTCAAGCGTTGATCGATTACCTTGTACCGTTCGAAGCAGAATTAAGCGAAGATTCACAACGTCGTTTACATGAAAATCCATTACGTGTATTGGATAGTAAAGACAAACGTGATCAAAAATTCGTAGCAGAAGCGCCTTCGATCTTAGATTATTTAAGTGAAACAGCAAAAGCACATTTTGAAACAGTGATTGCCATGTTGGATGCGTTAGATGTACCGTATGAAATCGACAGCAATATGGTTCGTGGGTTAGATTATTATACGCATACGATTTTTGAAGTGATGAGTGACGCACCTAAAATGGGCGCACAAGCAACGATTTGTGCGGGAGGCCGTTATGACAACTTGGTCGAAGAACTAGGAGGACCAGCGACACCAGGATTTGGTTTTGCGATGGGGATCGAACGTATTTTATTAACGATGGAGGCAGAAGAAGTAGCTGTCCCTGTAATGAATACATTAGATGCCTATGTGGTGGCACTAGGCGAAGAAACAAATATCGAAGCGTTGAAAATCGTTCAAGCGATCCGTGATTTTGGTTTTTCCGCAGATCGTGATTTTATGGGACGTAAAGCCAAAGCACAATTTAAGACAGCAGACAAAGCCGATGCGAAGTTGGTCTTAGTGATTGGTGCGGATGAACTAGCAAATCAAACGATCAACGTCAAATCAATGGCTAATCGTACAGAGAAAAGCTTTGCACTAGAAGATATTTATGACCACTTTGATAAAGTCTATGATGAAATGACATTATCTACTGAACAGGAGGAAAAATGATGGCACAACGAACAGTTTACTGTGGACTGGTTTCAGAAAAGCAGTTAGGACAAACAGTTACATTAAAAGGTTGGGTACAAAAAAGACGGGACTTAGGTGGCGTGATCTTTATCGATTTACGTGATCGTGAAGGGATCGTTCAACTTGTTTTTAATCCAGAAATCAATAAAGAAGCATGGGAAATCGCAGATAAATGCCGTAGTGAATACGTCATCGAAGTGACAGGTACAGTAAAAAATCGGGATGAATTGGCAATCAATCCTAAAATGGCAACGGGTGAATTTGAGATCATCGCGGATGAAATCATTATCTTGAATCAGGCCAAAACACCACCTTTCTTGATTGAGGATGAACAAACGATTAGTGATGAGATTCGTTTGAAGTATCGCTATCTTGATTTACGTCGTCCAAAAATGACGAAAAATATCAAATTGCGCAACGACACAACGAAAGCGATCCGTCATTACTTGGATGACCATGATTTCTTGGATATTGAAACACCTTATTTGGGCAAATCAACACCAGAAGGTGCGAGAGATTACTTAGTACCTTCTCGTATCCATGCGGGGCATTTCTATGCTTTACCACAGTCACCACAGTTGTTCAAACAATTATTGATGAATGCTGGATTTGATCGTTACTATCAAATCGTTCGTTGTTTCCGTGATGAAGATTTACGTGGCGACCGTCAACCGGAATTTACACAGGTCGATATCGAAACGACGTTCTTGTCTGCTGAAGAAATCCAAACCTATACAGAAGGATTGATTGCTAAAGTGATGAAAGAGGTACGTGGTATCGAAGTCACTTTGCCATTCCCACGTATGACGTATGATGAAGCGATGAGCCGTTATGGAAGTGACAAGCCAGATACACGTTTCGACATGGAATTGATCGATTTGAGCACGGTTGTGAAAGACGTTGAATTTAAAGTTTTCCAAATGGCGCTTGAAAATGGTGGAGTGGTCAAAGCGCTGAATGCGAAAAATGCAGCAAGCAAGTATTCACGTAAAGATTTAGATAATCTTGGACAATATGCCACTCAGTTTGGCGCAAAAGGACTAGCTTGGTTAAAAGTAGAAGAAGATGGCTTGAAAGGTCCGATTGCGAAATTTATGGGCGAGGCATCTGAAGAACTGATCCATGCAACAAACGCTGAAGTTGGGGATATTTTATTATTTGGTGCAGATAAAGAAGAAATCGTTGCAGCCACTCTTGGAGCAATTCGTTCTCGCTTAGGAAAAGAATTAGACTTGATCGACGAATCAAAATTCAATTTCTTATGGGTGACAGAATGGCCACAATTTGAATATTCAGCAGAAGAAGGCCGCTATGTCTCCGCGCACCATCCGTTTACAATGCCTAAAGCATCCGATGTCGAGTTATTGGCAACTGATCCGGCAAAAGTCTACGCAGAAGCGTATGACATCGTCTTGAACGGCTATGAATTAGGCGGGGGATCGTTACGTATCCATACAAGAGAATTACAAGAAAAAGTATTAAAAACACTAGGCTTTTCTGAAGAAGAAATGGAAGAGCAATTTGGTTTCCTATTAAGTGCATTAGACTATGGCTTCCCACCACATGGAGGAATTGCCTTGGGACTTGATCGCTTTGTGATGTTGCTTGCAGGTGAGGAAAACATTCGTGAAGTGATTGCTTTCCCTAAAAATGGTAAAGCAGCTGATGTCATGAGTGATGCACCAAGCACTGTTTCTGATCTTCAATTATTTGAATTGAACATCGACGTTACAGATGTTGAATAACAAATAAGAAAGAGAAGTTATTTTCATAGGAATGCCAAGGTTGTGAAAGAGTCACTAATAAGTCGCGATTGATTCGCGCTAGTGACACTGGAGCAACCTTTTTTCTCTTATATTGGAATTTCCAATCTATTTTTCAAAGAAGTCTCTTGATTATATTCTAAAAGATCATATAATAAGGGCATACCAGATAAAGCGAGGCTTTTTTCATGAAAAAAACTTTCGAAAATTGGGCGTATCATGATTATACGACCAAACTTTCGGTGTCGATCGTCTATGCACTGATTGCTTCAGTTGCATTGAACTTTTTTTATCAACCAGGAAACATCTATTCAAGTGGGATAACCGGTCTTGCACAAATCTTAACGACGCTTTCTAAATCAGTAATTGGTTTTGAAATCCCTGTTTCAACCACATTATATTTATTGAATATCCCGTTATTTTTTTTAGCTTGGTTTAAACTTGGAAAGAAATTTACGATTTTTACATTTATCACTGTGACATTAACTTCGCTTAGTATCCATCTTTTGCCACAAACGATTCTTTCCACCGATCCGATCATTTGTGCGATATTCGGTGGTGCCGTCAATGGGGTTGGTATTGGTTTAGCATTAAAAAATGGCTTATCTTCTGGCGGATTAGATATCGTGAGTATTACGATCCGTAAAAAAACAGGTCGATCCATCGGTTCTATTTCCATTTATTTCAATGCACTGATTGTTTTCGTAGCGGGCTTGCTCTTCGGTTGGCAGTATATGTTTTATAGTGCTTTGTCGATTTTTGTGAGTGGTAAAGTGACGGATGTCGTCTATACGAAACAAAAAAAGATGCAAGTCATGATCGTGACTAAACATCCTGAAGCAGTGATTGAAGCCATCCAAAAATGTATGCGTCGTGGGATCACGATCATCAATGAAGCAGAAGGTGCGTATAAGCATGATAAACAAACAGTCTTAATGACGATCGTTACTCGCTATGAGCTTCCTTTGTTACGTGAAGCAATGAAATCTTCTGACCCGCAAGCATTTGTCAGTATTGCGGAAAATGTTCAAATTCTCGGACGTTTTTATGAAGATGGGATTTAGATTTTAGTAAAATAGTTAGATAAAACACAGTGGATAACTGATCGGTTGTCGCTGTGTTTTTTTGATCTTCTTGGCGCTAGCATACCAGAAATGATTGCTGCGATTAAGGAACTGAAAATAATCATTTATGCTAACGATATTTCAACAGGTAAAAGGCGTCTTCCTTCATAAGATTTATGAAGTATGATCATATGAACCACTTATCTGAACTTGGATAGCCACCATGCAATTCAAATTGGATTAGTAGAATTGGCTAGTGATGATGTAGTCCTAACGACGATTGGTAATTACCTTGACTATGTACCCGATCAAGAGTGGTTAGAAAAAATTCCTCCTAACTTGATTGCTAGACATATGCAAGAAGATATCTTAAAACAAGTGACAATAATTGATGATACAAAAATGATAAATGAGTGCAATAACATAACCAAAGAACTATAAAAAGATAAGATATTGGACGAAACCGAAGTTTACGATTTTACAATTAGAAAATCAAAAAGACCTTTTAGAGGCGCTCAAGAAGTTCTGAACATCATAAAAAAGCAAACTTCCTTTATTGAAGTCTTTAAATGTTATGATCAACCATTTGACTACCTACAAGCTTTAAAAAACAAAGATATTTTAGAGCATGCTGACTTTGTAAAATACTTTGTTAAAATGCAAATTGACAGATTAAACAAAGAGCTGAATCCCGTTTCTGGGAGTGACGAGCAGAATATAATTTTCTCAGAAAAATAGAAGATTCACTCAAATAGAATCTACTTCTTATTGATGAACCTGAGTCTTCTTTTGATAATATGATTTTAAACAACAGAATAAATACTGTCCTACAAGATATTTCTAAACATATTCCTGTTTTTGTCTCTACACATAATAATAGAATCGGTGCATCTAACGACAGTTCCGTTAGCAATCTGTCTGTGCAATTGAATTGTCTGGAAGTCGGCAAACGAACCTACAAAACAAGGAGAGATAATTATGAAATACTTGAAAATTGATGATAATAAAGGTTGCTTTGCAAGAGAAGAAACTTGGATTCAAATTGATCAAATCACTAAAGAGGAGATCTTCGAATTAATGTCTCTAGCCGTTTTACCCAAAGACGGTACTACATTTGAAAGGGATGGATTTTCAGAGGAAATGCTACAACCTGGAGTTCATAAAATTGAAATGGCAACACTTATTTTGAAAAAAATTAAATATATGATATGAAAGAGAACGATCATCTGTCTGCTAAAGAACAGGTGATGTTTTTTCGTAATAAGTAGGAATGAGTGATTAAAGTGATCATAGAAAAGGAGTGACAGAGTACTTGCAACTAAGGAGCATAGATGTTTGGAGTATTTACAATGTTCCGATAAGAATCAAGTAAAGTAGAATAGCTTTTATTGATTCTTTTTTGGGAGGGCCAAATTTTTAAATGGCTATTCCAGATGTTTATCCATGCTAAGAGTAGAATTCATTCCATTATTTCTCGCCCATCAACGAAAAATAATGAAACCATATCCAAGCAACAATTAGCCAACTTGTTATATTTGAAATTTTGTTAAAGTTACTTAAAAATGTGTTCTTTTTTGATGAACTATGGGATTATAGTATAAAGTGGCAACTTTTATGAAGTTTTTACTTGCTATTTTTTGGTAATGCACGTATATTACGAATGAAAAAAGTTTATGAAAAGTTGGAAGAATGAATGGAAAAACAAAAAAGATTAAAAAGTAGCCGGTATATCACGGGCTTCGATGGAATTCGTTCATTAGCGGTCATCGGAGTTATTCTATACCACCTGTTGCCAACAAGTATGAAGGGTGGTTACCTAGGTGTTCCGATATTTTTTGTCGTTTCAGGTTATCTTATCACTGATCTCTTACGACAAGAGTGGGAACAAAATGGAAAAATCAATATTTGGCAATTTTATGTTCGGCGAATGAAACGACTGTATCCTGGGCTCGTTTTTTTGCTTATTACTGCATCAGCATATATTACGCTATTCCAGCGAGGATTGTTGAATAATCTTCGGGGCGTTGTACTTAGCAGTTTATTCTATGTCAATAACTGGTGGCAGATCAATAATGGATTATCCTATTTTGATCGTTTTGCAAATGAGTCGCCATTTACCCATATTTGGTCCTTAGCAGTAGAGGCGCAGAACTATCTGATCTGGCCGATCATCTTTGTATTACTCATGGTATTTGTCCGTAAGAAAAAAAATATTTTTTATGTCATTATGGGCACAGCCATTGCTTCGGCGATTTTGATGATGGTGTTGTACTCGCCAAATGGCGATCCTACTCGTGTGTATTATGGGACAGATACTCGCTTGTTCTCGATTTGGATGGGGAGTGCATTGGCTTTTGTTTGGCCAAGTACGCGATTGAAGAAAAATATCCCTAAACAAGCAAAGAAAGTATTGAATTTAGCGGGTTTTAGTTCGTTGCTCATCTTGATCCTCTTTTTCTTTTTCTTAGATGACCATTTGAGCTTTATCTATTATGGCGGGTTCTTTTTAGTCAGTCTTTTATGTATGGTTCTTGTGGCAGTCACAGCGCATCCCGGTGCGAGCTTGAATCGCTGGTTGACGAATCCGGTCTTTAGTTGGATCGGTAAACGAAGTTATGGAATCTATTTATACCAATTTCCGGTAATGATTTTTTACGAAGCGAAAGTATCAGGTATCGCTGATCATGTGTTGCTACACACGGTCATTGAAATCACATTGATTTTATTGATCAGTGAACTGTCGTACCGCTTTATCGAACGTCCATTGGCACGCTTTGATTATAGCCAAACATTTCGCATCGTCAAAGGCTGGTTCACCAAACCTATTTTCAGTTGGAAAAAGCCATGGGTAGTCCCTGGAACCTTAGTCGTAGCGATTGCCTTAGTCGGGTTCGTCACTGCACCTAAAAATGCTGTGACAGCGGACCAAGAGCAATTACAAAAGAATATTGCTGAAAGTAAAAAACTAGCTGAAAAAAGTCAGAATAATCAAGGCAATAATGTAGCACCTATTGACCAAGCGATTTTGGATAAATATGATTTGACCAAAGCGCAAGGGGAAAAAGCCCAACAACTAGAGCTAACTGCATTTGGTGATTCAGTCATGTTAGATGCTGCGGCAGATTTAAAAGAACTATATCCGCAAGTAGTCGTAGATGGTGATGTTGGTCGTCAACTCTATACAAGCGTTCCTTATATCGAAGAATTGAAAAATCGGGATCTATTGAAAGATACGGTATTAATTGGGTTAGGAACAAATGGCTCTTTTTCTGAGGCGCAATTTGATAGCTTGATGAACGCGATCGGGGATCGTAAAGTTTACTGGGTCAATGTTCGCGTACCAACGAAGCGCTGGCAAAATGAAGTCAACACCATGCTCACAGAAATGGAAAAGAAATATGACAACATGACAGTGATTGATTGGTACGGTTATAGTAACGATCACAGTGAATGGTTCTATGATGATCAAGTCCATCCAAATCCAGATGGTATGTTGAATTATATCCATCTAGTCAGTGAAGCACTATTAGGTGGAACAAAAGAATCAGAGACAAGCAAAACGAGTGAGACTGCTTCGACTAGTACGAGTGACACTCTATCTGATAGTACTCAAGTAAGTGAATAAAAACTGAGGTTGTGACAGCAATGTTTTGACCAGATCAGTAGGATAACTCTTACAAAAAAGAATGCCTCAACGAAAATCGTTCTCCGATCTTTCGTTGAGGCATTCTTTTTCTCTAAAATTTTTTTTACTCCGTTTGATCAGGTAAAGAAAGAGAAGGATGTGTCTTCAAATAGTTTTCTTTTTGCCGGCGTGTTTGTTTTTTGAACGCGGCTTCGGCTTTTGTGGCTTCACTTCTTGTAGAGTATCCTTCTGCATGGATCATTTTTACAGGACGTCTCTTTTGCAAACGAGTGTATTTAGCGCCTGTACCATTGTTATGTTCCTGTAAACGACGAGCCAAATCGGTGGTATATCCTCCATAGAACGTATTATCTTGGCAGTGCAATACATAAAAGTAATGGTTATTCTCCATAAAGCATCTCACGGAGTTCAGGGGTATACTCACCTTGCGTATCATAGGTGAATAAAGGTGGAGAAACTTTGAAACCATCGGCTTTTCCTTGCTTGATTCCTTCAATCAATAAAATATTTGCTTCTTTGCCTACTTTAGGATAAACAAACTGAACACGTTTCGGTGCAATCTGATAGGTTTGCATAAGGGTCAAAATCTCTAAGAAACGTTCTGGGCGATGTACAAGAGCTAAGCGACCATTTGTTTTTAATAACTTGCCGGAGATTTGGATCACTTCTTCCAACGTTGTATGGATCTCATGTCGGGCAATTGCTAGATGTTCATTTGGATTTTTTTTGTTTGTAGGTAAGCCTTTAAAGTAAGGGGGGTTGCAGACGACTAAGTCACAAGAGTTGTGTCTGACAACCGATAAGCTTTCTTTTAAGTCAATCGTATGCACGGTCATTTGTTGTTCTAAATGATTCAAGGAAATGCTCCGTCGAGCCATGTCAGCTAAGCGTGGCTGTAGTTCGATTGCATCGATCTTTGCCTGTGTTTGTTTGCTTAAAAATAGCCCGACAGCACCATTCCCCGAACAAAGGTCAACGATTTGACCATTTTTTGGCGCACGAGCAAAATGAGCAAGCAATACGGCATCTAAAGAAAAGGAAAAAACTTGGGAACTTTGGATAATCTTAATATCTTTTGCATATAATTGGTCAATACGTTCATGTTCGTGAAGCATCTAATTCCCTCCAAATGAAAAAACTAATCGTATGTAGTATACTATTTTTATTCAAAAGAACCAAGAGAACTTGTCAAATCGGTCTTTTTTAGGCATACTATAGGAACGAGAAGCAAAGAAAGGAAGAGAATATGTTCTATCGATTTATGCGCGGGCTCGTGAAAGTGATCTTAGCTGTTATCAATGGCAATGCCCGCTATGAGAATAAAGAAGTCTTACCCAAAGACGAGAATTACATACTTGTTGCACCGCACCGCACTTGGTGGGACCCGTTGTATCTCGCTGTTGCTGCATCCCCTAAATCGTTTAGCTTTATGGCGAAAGAAGAATTGTTCAAAAACCCTGTTTTGCGATTCATTTTAACCCGTTCGAATGCTTTTCCAGTCAAAAGGGATAATCCGGGACCAAGTGTGATCAAGACACCTGTCAAGATTCTAAAATCAACCGATCTAGGATTGATCATGTTTCCTAGTGGGACAAGACATGCGACTGAGTTGAAAGGCGGAATGGCATTGATTGCCAAAATGGCCAAAGTAAAAATCGTTCCAGCTGTGTACCAAGGCCCGCTCACGTTAGGTGATTTATTCAAACGAAAACGTGTGATTGTTCGCTTTGGTGAACCGATCGACTTGTCAGATATCAAAAAAACTGACAAGGAAGGAATGGCAGAAATCGAGCGACGTACACAAGCTGCATTTGATAAATTAGACAAGGAAGTAAATCCTGATTTTAAATATGAGATCATAAAAAAGAATGAAACAGAATAATTGTTCTTTATTCGATGAGTGATAAAAGAAACGGATTGTCTAAGACGCCGCTTCTTTATCGCTTTTTTTGTTATAAAACCCCCTTTTTGTAAGTGATTCTAGCTGTCATGTCCTTGATGGAAGTGTTATAATAGTAAGAAGGATATTTTTTTGAGGTGATGAGATGCGTTTTTTACATACAGCAGATTGGCATATAGGAAAAAAATTGCAGGGCTACGATTTACTTAAAGAGCAAGAACATGTACTATCTGAGATTTTAACGATTGCGAAAAAGGAAAAAGTGGATGCGATCGTCATTGCAGGTGATCTCTATGATCGAAGCATCCCAGCCGTAGAAGCCGTAGAGATATTCAATCGGCTGATGATCAACTGGAACCTGAACGAAAAATTCCCGATTTTCGCTATCTCTGGAAACCATGATAGTAGTGTTCGATTATCTGCTGGCACGGAATGGTTCAGCCAAACAAAATTTTTTTTACACACCCGATTTGCTGAAGCTTTCCAACCTATCGACTATCAAAATACTCAATTTTTCTTATTGCCTTATTTTGAACCAATCTCTGCTAGAAGTTATTTTGAAGATGATACGATCCGCACGGTCCAACAAGCAATGGAAAAAGTGGTTGACCAGATGCAACTCGCTTTTGATCCTGAAAAAAAACAGGTGCTAGTCAGTCACTTTTTTGTGACTGGTAGTAAGAAATCAGATTCAGAAACAAAAATCGAAGTGGGCGGACTAGATGCGATTCCAGGTAGTTTATTGGAGCCATTTGATTATGTCGCGTTAGGACATCTCCATAATCAAGCGGCCTTGCAGCAAGAAAATGCTAGATACAGTGGTTCGCCGCTTAAATTCTCGCTTTCAGAAATCAATCAGAAAAAAGGTGTTTGGATCGTTGATCTAACTGACACCTTGGTGTTGGATTTTCAAGAAATCACACCTTTGTATGATCTCGCTGAAGTAACTGCTAGTTTTAAAGAATTATTAGATCCAAGTTTTTACCATACGATCAACCGAGAAAATTATTTGCAGATTTATTTAAAAGATCGCGCAGTTATCCCTAACATGATGAATCAACTACGAGCAATCTATCCTCGAATACTTGGTGTCGAACGTGTCAATGGACGGCATCGTTCCACAAGCAAACGACAGACACTTGAAATCAAGCAACCAAAGAAACTCGCGGAAACATTCTTTACTGAAATGGTGGATGAACCGATGACAGAACAACAAATGAGCTGGTTAGAAGAAACGTTGCAAGAACTCACAGAAACGGAATGATCAAGTATGAAACCACAGACGTTACGATTGAAAAATTTTGGCCCATTTATCGATGAAACGATTGATTTCTCAAAATTGACCCAAGCGGCCTTGTTTTTGATTACAGGAAAAACAGGGTCTGGCAAAACAACGATTTTTGATGGTATGACCTATGCGCTTTTTGGAGAAACATCTGGAAGGTTGCGGTCTGGCAAAGAGATGCGGTCATTATTTGCGACACCAGAAGACGAAACGAGTGTCTTTTTTTCGTTTGAACATCAACAGTTGCGTTATGAAGTCGAACGTAAGCCTGAACAATTGTTAGCTAAACGCAAGGGTGAAGGCATGAGAAAACAGGCGGCAAAAGTCAGTTTAACGATCTTTGATGAAAAAGGAAAAGAAATTCGACAATTAACAAAACGTAGTGAAGTTGATCAAGAAATCAAAGAACTATTGAATTTAGATGCGAAACAATTTTCACAGATCGTTTTACTGCCACAAGGAGAATTTCGGAATTTCTTGATTTCCTCTAGTAGTGAAAAAGAAACAGTTTTACGTAACTTATTTGGTACACAATTCTTTCAACGATTCACCGAACAATTGAAAGAAAAAGCCAAGAACAAGCAAAAAGAACTGGATCATTTGGAGCAAGAATTAGTCTTATTGCAAAGGCAATTTAGTTCCTATGAGGAGAAGCAACCGGCTGGTCTACAATCTTTTGAGACAGTGATCAATGAGTGGCACGAGCATCAAAATCAAATTTCAACAAGACTCGCATCAGAGCAAGAAGTATTAGAGCAACTGAAAGAAGAACAAAAAATCAGCGAGACGGATTACTACCACGGGAAAAATCAAAAATCTGCTTATGAAGAAAAGCAACAATTATTAGCAGAACAACAAATGCTCAATGAGCAACAGCAAGTGATCGAGGAGCACCAAAGGTGGATTTCTCATTATGAAGTTGCTCAGCAATTGCGCACCCCGCTTGAACGTAGCAAAGAATACCAAGAATCACTTACCACACAGGAAAGTGAAAAACAGCAACTAATTATTGCTTTCAATAAGGTGGCAAGTGATTTACAGAAATGGCAAGAACAGGCGGACGTACGAGAAAATACCGAAAAAAAAATAGCAAAAATGAGTCAAATGCTCCAAGAAAAGCAACGATTGATCCCAGTGGCTGATACTTTCAGAAAAAAACAATCGGAATTTTCCGTAATAGAAAAAAAAGTCAGTGAATTACAGCAAAAAATCCAACAACTGGCAGATCAGCAATTGATCCTTCAAGAAAGACAACAAATGAGTCAAACCGTTTTAGCAACACAAGGGGAACTACAAGAAAAACAGTTGGTTTATGAACGTTTACGTTTAGAAGGGGAACGTTACTGTGAACAACAGCAACACCTTGATCACCTTGACAAAGAACTAGTAAAAAATCATCAGTACTTTGAACAAACAACAGAGCAATTGGTAGGAAAACAACGATTACTTGAACAACAAACACACGATTTCAATCAATGTAAAAGCGACTGGGCAAAGCAACAAATTACTTATTTACAAACCCTATTGATACCTGGTGAACCTTGTCCAGTGTGTGGTGCAACGGAGCATCCATTGACACCGGATAATCGTGAATCAGTGCAAGAAAACTTAGCTGTGCTTGAAGAAAAAATGGTCCAAGCAGAACAATCGATCGAAAAAACGCATCAAGAAATTGGTCGGAAAGAAGCAGAAATCGAAAAAATCAACCAACAGCTTGCTCGTTTAAGCCAGCAACAAATGGAAACGAGTCAACAGTTGGATCAACAAGCAATTTATTTGAACACAGAGTTAAAAGACACCTTCCAAATAGATGTGCAAGAAAATATTGTTCAAGGGTTGGCGGAAATAGAGAAAACCCTCAATGCTCGTTTAAAGGAAATCAAAAAAGCAGAAGAAGCACATGTAAGGGTCATGGAAGAACTAGCCAGCAACAAAGAACAAATTGAACAGATCAAAGCGCAACAAATGCTCCATAATGAAAAAATCCAACGACTCCAAGGTGAGATGGCAGGATTGAGTCAACAATTAGTAACAGAAGACATTGATACTTTAGTAAAAGAAGCTGATCAATTAGCCAAACAGTCGAGCAAGAGCAAGCAAGAATTGGAAGAGCAAATGGCCCAAGGTGAGAAACTCCAGCAAGAATCAGCTGTTTTGACGACTAAAATCGAAACGTTGACTGAACAAATCGAAAAGACAACTGCTCAATATGGGAAAGAACAATGTAAAATCTCTAGTTTCTTGGAGCAACACACTGATTTTTCTTCGCAAGAAGCAATAGCAGCGTTGTTAAAAGAAACAGTCACATACGAAAATAGAAAAACAACGATCAAGGAGTATCAAACGAAACAGTTGGTGCTTTCCACTCGCTTAGAACAATTGGAACATGTCACCTATGATGAAAAATCCCAAGATTTGACAGTGTTGAGTGAACGAATCGAAAAAATCAAACAACACATTGAAGAGCAGCAACAATTGATCTATCACTTACAACAAGAGTATAAAACCAATCAGAAAGTGGTCATGGAATTTACTACAAGTTATCAAAATAGTCAGGAACAACTAGATGAATTGATCCAGTTGCAACAATTATCACAGACGATGAATGGTGAAAATCCTAAAAAAACAAGCATTGAACGTTATGTCTTGCAAGTTTATTTACAAGAAGTCTTGCAAGTCGCTAATGAACATTTGATACGATTGACAAAAAGCCGCTATCAGTTTGAATTAGATGAAGAAGTCGGTAGTTACCGGGGAAAGACTGGTCTGGAGATCAACGTGTACGATGATGAAGCAGGAACGACCAGAGGATCGCATACTTTATCCGGAGGCGAAAGCTTTATTGCTGCATTATCATTAGCTTTAGCCTTGGCAGAAGTGATTCAAGCGCAAGCTGGTGGGATCACGATCGAAGCATTGTTTATTGATGAAGGGTTTGGTTCACTGGATGAAGAAGCCTTGGAAATGGCGATGGAAGCATTAGAAACAGTTGAAAGCGAAGGCAGGATGATCGGGATCATCAGCCATGTACGTGAGTTGAAAGAACGTGTCTTGCAACAAATACGAATTGATACAAAAGGTAGTGGACAGAGTGAAATACGCTACCATTTTGGTTAAGAAGGGAGATTGATAACAATGAAATGGAGTATTCCGGAAAAAGTCATTGCAAGAGGGCGTCAATATTTGCAAGAAGACCGTGTGTTATCGGTTGTCCCAGATCAAGAAGACAATGTGTGGCATGCAGAGGTTTTAGGTAGTGAGCTGTATTTAGTTGATTTAGATGGTACAGCAAAAGAAATCGACTACTGTCAATGCCCATACTGGGAAGAACATCATTATTGCAAGCACACTGTTGCAGTAGAACTTTATTTACGATCGAAACAACTTTCTCGTATCATGCAGAAAGATCAAAAAATGATTGAACCAACGAAAAAGTCCAGTGAAGGAGAACTGTTGACAAAAGGATTTGCCCGATTAAAAGGGAAGACTTCTACTAAATCCTTGCAACCCTTAGTGATCGATTATCATGTCGAACAGATCGAAACCAATCAATACCATCCAGAACTGTCTATTTTGGCGGTATATCTACGTGTGGGCTTTCTAGAAACACCTAAGAAGACATACATCGTAAAAAATATTTATGAATTTTTACAGGCGTATACAGAAGAAGAAAACTATACGGTCAATAAACAGTATCAATTCCGTTTAGAGCACCGAGTTTTCCAACAAGAAGATCAACAACTAATGGATCTATTCGCAGGTATTGCACAGACGCAAACATTATTAGGCGCAAACGGTGTCTTGGTAAAAGGGAAATTAGACAAGCGTTACTTACTTTTGCCAATCGATCAGTCGAAATCTTTGTTAGAGCGTATGAATCAATCGACACGTTTGAAACTACAGATCAATGATCAAACTTATCATGGCATCCAGTTTTCAGACGATACGAAACCGCTAAGTTTTCAAGTCAAGAAGAGAGAAATACAGTATCAATTGACTGCCGTAAGTGACTTTGATTTGTACTTGTCTCACTATCAGTGGGGGATCAGACAAGGTACTATCTATCATTTGACTAAACAGCAACAGACGATCTATTTGACTTGGAAACAACTGATGAAACGTTTTGAAGAGCCAGAAGTTGCCTTTCATAAAAAAGAATTGTCTTCTTTATTTAAAGAAATTTTACCGCTTTTAGATCAGATAGGAACCGTTGCTATTGATGATGAAGTGACAGCAGAAGTCGCAGATATTCCAGTAGAGTTTGTCTTTGTTTTTAAAAAAATGAAAGGGAAAATTCAAGCAAGGATCGATTTTGTATATGGAGATGTTGTGTTCTCCACAGATGAACGACATGAAACGCTTGCTGAGCAAACTACCGAAATATTGAGAGATACGGCGCAAGAACATCGGGTTCTTGATTTGTTTCGTATGTACCGTTACCGGAAAAATAAAACGGGCTACGAACGTCCATTACCTGAAGGTGAAGCATTGTATCAGTTTTTCCGGACAGAATTAGCTGTTTTTCGTCAATTTGGAGAAGTCCGTATAGGAAAAAAATTACGGGAATTATATCTAGATGCACAAAAACACCAACCACAGATTGAAGTAGAAGAAACAGGATCATGGCTAGATATCCGCTTTGATGTGACAGGAATCAACGAGCATGAAATCGACAATGTTTTGCAGAGTTTGTTAAGAAATGATTCATTTTATACCTTAGAAAGTGGACAGGTATTGTCTTTTGATTCAGAAGAATTCCAACAAACAAGCAAAATCCTACAACAATTCAGAGATACGATCCGTTCAGACGATGGCGTTATCCAAGTGCCAAAAAATCAAGGATTGATGATCAAAGAACAATTTACAGGAAGTAATGCTAGTTTTGGCGATTCTTTCCAACAAATGACTCAAGACTTGATCGATCCTACGAATTACGAAGCCGCTTTACCAAAGAATTTACAAGCAGAGCTTAGAGACTATCAGAAGCAAGGATTCCAATGGTTGAAAATGTTAGGTCATTATCAATTTGGTGGCATTTTAGCTGATGAAATGGGTCTAGGGAAAACGTTGCAGACTATTGCTTTTCTGCTTTCGGAGAAAGAAGAAAAAGGTTCATTGGACGCCTTGATTGTAGCACCGGCGAGTTTGATCTATAACTGGCAAGCCGAAGTGAAAAAGTTTGCGCCCTCATTGAGTGTCCAAGTGATCAATGGCAATAAGAAAGAGCGAGAAACTTTGTTAGTTGAAAAAGTAGATATTCGTGTTACTTCTTATGCGAGCTTACGTCAGGATCTTTCAGAATATCAATCATCGACAATTAATTATTTAGTCTTAGATGAAGCGCAAATGGTGAAAAATAGCAGCACAAAGACTGCTCAAGCTTTACGAGAGTTGCATATTCCGCAGCGGTTTGCTTTAAGTGGGACACCAATCGAAAATAGCCTTGAAGAACTATGGTCACTATTTGCTACGATCATGCCAGGGTTCTTTCCGAATCGGACACGTTTTAGAGAATTGACGACAGATGAAATCGCGCAAATGATCCGACCTTTTGTTTTAAGACGAGATAAGCAAACAGTTCTCAAAGATTTACCAGAAAAAACTGAAATGAACCTTTATTCTGCGTTGACGGAAGAACAAAAAACAGTGTATCTTGCCTATTTGAGACAAATGCGTGAAGAAGTATCAGCTATGGATTCAGAGTCGTTCAAAAAGAATCGGATCGGCATCTTGGCAGGACTGACACGTTTACGTCAAATTTGTTGTGATCCTCGCTTGTTTGTAGAAGACTATCAAGGTGGATCAGGTAAGTTAGAACAAGTAAAAGATTTATTACTAGCAGCAAAAGAAAATAACCGTCGTGTCTTGTTATTCTCCCAATTTACAGGTATGTTGACGATCCTTCAAGAGGAGTTAGCTGAATTAGGGTTAAGTACCTTTTATTTACGAGGAAGTACAAAGGCACAAGATCGTTTAACCATGGTCGATGCTTTCAACGCGGGTGAAAAAGATGTCTTTCTTATTTCACTTAAAGCAGGAGGGACTGGGTTAAATCTAACTGGCGCAGATACAGTCATCCTTTATGATTTATGGTGGAACCCAGCGATCGAAGAACAAGCTGCTGGAAGAGCCCATCGTATTGGACAAAAAAATGTTGTTGAAGTATGGCGAATGATTGCTGAAGGAACAATCGAAGAACGAATGGATTCCTTACAGCAAGAAAAACGAGAATTGTTCCAAAAAGTAATCCAAGGAAACGAAGAACAATTGACGAAACTAACAGAAGACGATATTCGTTTGATTCTAAGTATTGGTGAAAATGACGAATAAAACGTAAAGATCATTTATTGAGTAATTACTCTCTTATACAGGAAACAGTAAATAAGCCAAGGAAGATAGCCTCGCAAATCTGCGCAGTGATCTTCCTTGGCTTTGCTTGTTTATTTATTCGCAGATGCTTATTTGATCAGACAAGCTGAGCTTCTCCTACAGCAGTTTTTATAGCGGATAGCAGTTGATCGAACTCATTGATCTCTACATCACACACCGGATGCTCGTTGACGGAACGCTTGCGGTGATTAAACCATAACGTCTGCCAATTGGCACTCTTAGCACCTAACACATCGTTTTCGTAATTATCGCCAACGTATAGGGTTTCATTAGGTGACATATTGAAAGTTTTCTCGGCTAATTGGAAGATTTCCTTTTCTGGTTTTTGAAAGCCAGTTGCTTCAGAAACTAGCATACAATCAGCAGGAATCCAATTTGTTAATTGAAGTTGATTTAATTTTTTTGTTTGATGATCAGTTGGTCCATTGGTGATGATCCCTAATGGAATATTTTTTTCTTTAAGAAAATCAAGTGTTTTTTTTACTTCAGGATGAAGAGAGATATTTGCTAGTTCCTCTTCGTAGACTTCTTGGAAAACCAAGCATTTTTCATCAGAGATAGGTGAATAACCTAGATCGATTAAGGACTGACTAATGCGGTGTGCACGCATATAATCAAGTGTCCATTCTCCAGCCATGACTTTTGGGAAATTCTCGTCGCTGTGATGGCGGAAACGGATATATAATCCATGCATATCTTCTTTTGCTACTTGAGGTACCACGCTTTGAACTGAATTCTTAAATGGTTGTTGCTGATCATACATTGTATCGTCAACATCAAATACAACTGATTTAATCAAATTATTACACGCCTTTCAATATTCTATCTTTTCACAAATCCTCGCTTATTGTATCAAAAAAAAGGTGATAAAAACGTTGAGATTTAAAGGTTTTTATTACTATATTTCTGATTACTTGACAGAATAAGGTTTGTGTATTTTAGTTTTTTTAACTAAAAATAATTAATTTTATTATAAAGAAATCAACAAATCTATTTTCCACTTCGCCAAATGGATTATAATAGTAAAAAATAAATAAAACAAAAGACAACTTGTTTTTTTAATACAGAAAAAATAAAATTAGTAAAATATAAAATAACGTTAACTAGCAAGCTGGCTAGTAGGTTTTGACTTTTCCATTGAACGCATCCGTTACTTCAATTTTATAGTCGCGTTAAAATCAACATTTTTTTAGTTTTTTTTATTTTCTAAGTTTAAAAAATTTTTTGTTATTAAATAAATAAAAAACATTACACGTGAAAAAAACGCTATCATTCTTAAAGTTTTCAAAAAGACTAGTACAGATTTTTGTGCTGTGTTATGTGTTTTTTGTATTGTAAAAGTATTTGAAAACTCTAATTTTTTTACTTAGAATTAAGTAGAAACCTTGGTTTAACTGAATATCTGTCTTAGATAACTTTCATTTTTTTTTAAAATAATTTAAAAAAAAGCTAGCTATTTAAATGTTGATTGGGTATAATAGAAACAGATGGAAGATATTCAGGATCTTCTGTTACAAAAATGTGGCTATAATCACAAAAAGGAGTGATGCACGTTGTTAACACTATATACTTCCCCAAGTTGTACTTCCTGCAGAAAGGCTCGTGCGTGGTTGCAAGAGCATCAGATTCCATTTGTAGAGCGAAATATTTTTTCAGAACCTCTTAATAGCTCTGAATTAAAAGCAATTTTACAAATGACGGAAGACGGAACAGAAGAAATTATTTCTACCCGTTCAAAAGTTTTCCAAAAATTAAACATGGATCTTGATGAGTTACCATTACAAGAACTTTTAGAGCTTGTACAAAACAATCCTGGTTTGTTACGTAGACCAATTATGATCGATAACAAACGTCTACAAGTTGGCTTTAATGAAGATGAAATTCGTCGTTTCTTACCACGAGATGTTCGTCAATTAGAATTACGTCAAGCCCAGCTAATGGCTGGTTTATAGAAAACACAGAATGAAACTTAGGAGGATGTGATGTCTTTCTAAGTTTTTTTTATTAAAAATAAATTGTATTTTTTTAGGACTTAATGATTTTTTCTTTACATTTATTCTTATTTCGCTACAATTAATCTATATGGATAGTTGGGATAAAGTGAGGTGTAGCATATGGAAATGGAACATATCAATGAGAATACGATTCGTGTAATGATTGGTCATGATGACCTAGAAGAACGTGGGGTCTCATTTTTAGATTTATTAGGTAACCACAGAGAAATTGAAAACTTTTTTTATAGTATCTTAGAAGAAGTGGATATTGAAGAGGAGTTCCAAAGTAGCGAAGCTGTCACTTTCCAAGTTTTGCCAAAAGGGGATGGCCTAGAGCTGTTTATCAGTAAGAATATGCCAGACGAAGAGATCGGTCAAAACAATGAATCGACGTTGAATAGCGCAGATGTTAGTGAGTTTCTTCAAGGTCAAATGCTTACAAATGAAGAGGAAAGCGACTTAACAGAATCAACTACTGCAAGTGAACAACGAGCAATCTTTGTATTCAATGACTTTGAGCAAGTGATCCAGCTTGCCAATGATGTTCAGTTAGAATCAGCTTGGACAGATCTATACCAATTAGAAGAACGTTATTATTTAGTTGTTCACTTTTGGATGGAAAATCTAAATCAAATCGATGTTGAAAATCAATATGCACGTATTTTAGAATTCGCTGAAAAAAGTACACGAACAGCTGAAGCATTGAATGAATACGGGCAGCAATTGATGGAACGTAATGCGCTGGAACGTATAAAATTTTATTTTGAATAAAGCATAGGATAAGCTAACATAGCGATAGTTGACATTGCTAGGTATGCTTTGTCGAGGGTCTCAACATTTGTTGAGACCTTTTTTGTTGGCGTATTTATCTAATGAAAGGAAGTGAGTCGATGCTACTCGCCAAAGACAAAGAAGGGTCTGTTTTTTTAGCAACTGATGCAACAAAAGAGTACGACTACTATTGTCCAAACTGTGGGAATCAGGTATTTTTAAAAAGAGGAATGAAGAGGATCCCCCATTTTTTCCATCATGATACTTTGGGCTGCCAAGTATTTAGTGAGGCGGAATCTGAAGAGCATCTTAATCTAAAAAGACAATGTTTCCGATGGTTGAAAAAAAGCTATCCAAGAGTAGAAATGGAAGGGTATCTATCACAACTGATGCAACGTCCGGATATCTTGGTTGGTCATCATGCGTTTGAGATCCAATGCTCTCCATTGTCTTATGAGCGAATGATCGAAAGAACGATCAATTACAAAGCAAATGGGTATGTTGTTTGGTGGCTATTAGGAATGAAATTTTTCAAAAGGAACGATCGCTTAAGATTAGAAAAAAAGTTTTGCTACTATGACGATTTACGACAGCTCCACTTTTGGCAAATCGACTGGTCTACGCAAAAGGTTTACTTATATAGTCAGATACTCACAGACTTATCGGGGGAAATCAGGTTTGAACAATCTTCTTGGTCCTTTTTCGAGAAAGAGCTATTAACAGTATTAGAAGTCGAAAGTGGCTCATTGCGAAAAATACCAAGTCCTTCTTCCGTGAAAGCAAAAGATTGGTTAGCAAAACAAATCATTCGAAAAAATAAAAAAGTATTGGGAGTACAAGAACAGTGCTATCTAAGAAAGAAGCATGTGCTTTATCTTGAATCGTGGTTCTATGAAGGAAGTGATTTCTTTTGCTTTTTTTCTGAACAAGTATTCTTTTATCGGTTGCTGTTTTCACAGATGAAATGCAAAGAGAATGATAAGAAAACAAGTTCTTTCGATAAGTGGTATCAGGAAATCAAGAAATATAAAAATGAGTGGTTATTTCCTTTGATTGATGAACAAAAAATTTATCGATTGTTTTATGAAGAGTGTAAACGTTTAGTACAAAAATAATAATCAGAGAAGAATTCCATATACAAAACATGAAAGAGTTATGATAAACTCAAAAGAGTAAGTAAAAAGTAACTATTATTTTTTATTCAGAAAAGCATAGTTGCAAAGATGAACAAAAGGAGTGGAACAGATGAGCGAAACAACGAAGTTACCAAATAGAGAAGATTTGCCTGACAAATTGACATGGGACCTAACACCAATCTTTTCAAGCGATCAAGAATTTGATAAAAAGTACGAAGAATTGACTGAAGAATTAAAAAATTCTGAGCATTATAAAGGAACATTAGGCAATGGAGCAACAGCATTTTTGGAGGCGCTTGAATTTGTCTTAACAATGTATCGTAAAGTTGAGCTTATTTATGTCTATTCCCATTTAAAAAATGATCAAGATACGACAAATACGACATATCAAGCATTGTATGCTCGTGCTGGAAGTTTACTTTCAAAAGTGAGTGAAGCAATTGCTTGGTATGAGCCAGAAGTATTGCAACTTTCTGATGAGCAAATTTGGCAATATTTTGAAGAAGAACCAAAATTAGAAGTTTATCGTCATTATGTCAAACAAATGGTTGATAACCGCGCACACATCTTGTCAGCAGATCAAGAAGCATTACTTGCTGGAGCCGGAGAAATCTTTGGTGCTTCAAGTGGTACCTTTGCAGTGTTGAATAATGCTGATTTAGAGTTCCCAACAATCACTGGTGAGAATGGTGAAAAGATCCAATTATCGCATGGTGTATATGGTCAATTATTAGAAAGTACAAATCGCGAAGTACGTGAAGCAGCGTTCAAAGGACTATACAGCGTATATGCACAATTTAGAAACACCTTTGCTTCCACACTTGGAACACATATCAAAGGACACAACTTCAAAGCCAAAGCACGTCGATACGCTTCTGCCAGAGAAGCTGCACTAAGCAATAACCATATTCCTGAAAGTGTTTATGATACTTTAGTTACTGTTGTGAACAAACATTTGCCGTTATTGCATCGATATATGGAACTACGTAAACGACTATTAAATTTAGATACGTTGCATATGTATGATCTGTATACGCCAGTATTAGGTGAAGCACCAATCAAATTTACGTATGAAGAAGCAGTAGAAAAAGCCATTGAATCACTTGCACCAATGGGAGAAGAATATCTAGCTGTCGTAAAAGAAGCATTTTCAAACCGTTGGATTGATGTAGTCGAGAATAAAGGGAAACGCAGTGGCGCTTATTCTTCTGGTAGTTATGATACCAACCCTTACATCCTGATGAACTGGCATGATACGTTGGATCAACTGTTCACCTTGGTCCATGAAATGGGACATAGTGTCCACAGCTATTTCACACGTTCGAATCAACCTTTCGTCTACGGCGACTATTCAATCTTTTTAGCCGAGATTGCGTCAACAACAAATGAAAATATTTTGACCGAACATTTATTAGCGACCGAAGAAGATCCTCGGGTTCGTGCTTATGTCTTGAATCATTATTTAGATGGTTTTAAAGGAACAATTTTCCGTCAAACACAATTTGCAGAGTTTGAACACTTCATGCATCAAGAAGATGCAAAAGGAACACCTTTGACGAGTGAGTACCTAAGTGAAAGCTATGGCGAATTAAATGCTAAGTATTATGGTCCGGCTGTTGAAAAAGATCCAGAAATCAAAGATGAATGGGCGCGTATCCCACATTTCTACTATAATTATTATGTCTATCAATACTCAACAGGATTTTCTGCTGCATCTGCTTTAGCGAAGAAAATCTGGGAGAAAGAACCAGGTGCATTAGATGCTTACCTAACGTATCTAAAAGCAGGAAACAGCGATTATCCAGTAGAAGTAATGAAGAAAGCTGGTGTGGACATGACCCAAGCAGCTTATATTGAAGATGCAATGGCCGTGTTTGAACAACGATTAAATGAATTAGAAGCATTAGTGGAAGAATTATAGAAATCATGTGTTGAGTGATCTATTGATTGGATCTTTCTAGGTCCGTTCTGATCCTGCCAAAAACCGGAAAAGTGTGTGAGTTTCTCACTCAACACTTTTCCGGTTCTTACTGTTAAAAATAACATGAGAATTCAAAAATTAAGGTTTGGATTTTCGGTTTATAGTATATTGACAGGGATAGTAAAGTTGATGCGGTGGCTAGCCTTAAGAAAAGAGGTGATACCTATGTTGATCTGTGGCTTTCTTCTAGAAAGGAATAAGCATGTCTGTGTTTGAGGCATGGATGTTTACATTATCGTTTGCAACATTGGTCTCGATCGTCAGCGACAAAGACAACAAAAAATAACCGCTCTTTAAACTTCGGAAGGTTTAACGGTTATTTTTTGTAACTGAATAAACTAGCCACTAGTCAAACAGTGCTATCTGAAGAGAGAGTTGTTGATGCAACGCTCTCTTTTCAAAGTTATGATACAATAGCGGGTATATAAACGCGAGTTCATTTTCTTCCGTCTTATTGGTAAAAAAATGGTTATAATTGTTTTTATTTGACTTGGAGTTGACTCAAGGGGATATACTAGAAGCAATTAATCTAAGGAGTGGAAGCTATGAAAGCAACAGTATTTTTAGAACCAGGGAAAATGATTATCAAAGAAATGCCTAAGCCAGAATTGAATCAAGAAAACGAAGCAATCATTCGTGTGGTACGTGCAAGTGTATGTGGTTCTGATTTATGGTGGTATCGTGGTATCTCTAAAAAAGAAGCAGGATCTGCTGCGGGACATGAAGCGATTGGTATTGTTGAAGAGGTAGCAGAAGATGTTACAAATGTTCAACCGGGTGATTTTGTTATTGTGCCTTTTACCCATGGTTGTGGGGAATGTGAGGCTTGTTTAGCTGGGTTTGATGGAGATTGTTTATCAGATACTTCAGGTTCAACAGGGTATCAGGCAGAGTATATTCGCTATCGCAATGCGAATTGGGGATTAGTAAAAATCCCTGGTAAACCAGAAGATTATTCTGATGATATGTTAAACTCTTTTGTTACGTTGGCGGATGTTATGGCAACGGGCTATCATGCAGCAGTGAGTGCTGAGGTGAAAGAAGGAGATACAGTTGTTGTGATCGGAGATGGAGCTGTAGGGTTATGCGGAGTCATTGGAGCAAAATTGTTAGGCGCATCAAAAATCATTGCGATGAGTCGACATGAAGACCGTCAACAGCTAGCTTTGACATTTGGAGCAACGGATATCATTGCGGCTCGTGGAGAAGAAGCAATCGCTGAGGTCATGAAATTAACAGGTGCCGGTGCGGATGCAGTGTTAGAATGCGTAGGAACACAACAAGCAGTTGAAACGGCTGTAAAAGTAGGTCGACCAGGTGCGGTTGTTGGACGTGTTGGCGTCCCTCACGTAGATGATTTGGATACGAACGCTTTGTTTTATCGTAATATTGGCTTACGTGGAGGGATTGCGGCTGTGACGACTCACGACCGAGCTTCACTATTAGAAGCAGTCTTATCAAATGAAATCGAACCAGGTAAAGTCTTTACGCAACAATTCGAGTTAGATCAAGTTCAAGCTGCTTATGAGGCAATGGATGAACGAAAAGCAATCAAATCACTGTTGGTCATCTCATAGTTCTTGAGTTTGAATAGATCAGAGGTCAAGAAGCAATGCTACCATCTAATTACTCAATGTAGTATCTTTTATTAACCTTGAAACCGTTCGTCAAACGGTTTCGCTCATGATAAAATAAATTTAATTAGAGAAAAGGAGCGATGGGCCATGTGGTTGTTTTATTTGGATCAAGTATTTTTAAACAATTAATTGAATCGTTTAAAAACAACTTGTAAATGACAGTTCACGGGAACTTTGCTTTTTTTCTATGCTTTTTTAGTATGGACAAAATTCCTGAAGAAGCAGTCTTTCGCAGGCTGCTTCTTTTTTGTGTTTCCGTTAGAAGGATGTTCATTTACACAAAAGGAGTGCAAATAATGGAAGCGTTAGTAATGCAATTAAAAGAGATCGAGATTACGTATGACGGAAAAGAAGTATTAACAATCAATGAGCAAGCGATTTATGAGAATGCGCAGATCGGTATCGTCGGAGATAATGGTAGCGGGAAATCGACGTTACTTAAATTATTAGCTGGAGAAATTCTACCAGAAAAAGGAAGAATAGATCGAAGGGTTGATTTTGAATATTTTGCACAGATCAATACCCTTGATCAGCATCCAGTCGAAGAAATCGATTTTGAGTTACTTAGCCGTTTCCGAGTCCCCAATCAAGTGGCTCACTTTAGTGGTGGTGAAGAAACGAAATATCGTTTGGCACAAGTATTATCTACGTACACACCAGGTTTGTTATTAGATGAACCAACCACCCATTTAGATCAACGAAGCGTGCAAATGTTGATTGAAGAACTTCGGTATTATTATGGAACCATAGTTTTTGTTAGCCATAATCGCTTATTTCTCAATGAATTAGCTGACAAGATATGGGAAGTATCGGAACATACGATAAATGAGTATCAAGGGAACTATGATGACTATCTAAAGCAAAAAGAGCAAGAAGTAATTGCTCAAGAAAGAGCGCATGATGACTATTTGAGAGAACGTAAAAAATTAGAAAATAGCATGATCAAAAAAGAGCAGCAAGCAAAAAAAATGGCGCAATCTTCCAATCAAAAAAGCAGAAGTAATAAAAATAGTCGGAAACCTGATCGTTTGTCAGGAACAAAACAAAAAGAAAGTGGTCAAAAAGGGATAATGAAAGCGGCGAAGTCAATGGAGAAACGTTTAGAAAAATTATCAGAAGTCGCAAGAGTACAAAAAAAGCATCCGATTGATTTCCCGCAGTCAGAAACAACTGTTTTACACAATAAGTTCCCAGTCGTAGGTGAATCAGTGACGATCCATTATAATGAAAAAGTCCTGCTTGGTGAAGTTAACTTTGCCTTCGCTCTAGGAAAAAATATCGCGATTATTGGATCGAATGGCAGTGGAAAATCTAGTTTATTACAACACATCTTACAGTAAAAAAATGGAGTGAAGCTTAGTCCCAAAGTTACTTTTGCTGTCTATGAGCAAATGGATTATCACTATGTTGAGGATATGACCGTCCTACAGTATTTGATGCGTCAGACCGAATATCCAGAAAGTTTGATCCGAAGTATACTTCACCATTTAAGCTTTTCACCGGAGATCATCCAACAATCAATTGGTTCGTTAAGTGGAGGTGAGGCTACACGGCTGTCACTAGCAACGTTGTTTGCTAAGCCTTCCAACGTATTACTTCTAGATGAACCGACTAATTTTATTGATCTGCGGACAATGGATGCGCTAGAGTATTTTTTGAAACAATATCATGGAACTGTTTTGTTTACCTCGCATGACCCTTATTTTGTTCAACAAGTGGCAGATCAAGTCTATGAAATAAAGGATCGAAAACTGATTCGACGAGATTGAATCAGCGTAAAACGAGCTTGCTATTGTTGCTAAGTGAGAGTCAAAGGGAGTGCCAAAAATAGGCAACTGAAATAAGCAGTGAAATCCGGAAATTGTTTTTCCTATTTTGGGATTTCGCTGTTTATTTTTGTAAGATTTATTTTTGGTGACTTCCTTTTTTATTTTAATTTTAATACACGGGTGCGTCGTCGACTCTGTTCGGTCCATCAAAATGGAAAAACACGAGTCAAATTGGGCCAAAGCGTGATAGCGTTTCCAACGGAAAGTCATTATAGTTGAAATGGGGGGACGGGAATGATCAATTACCGCTTGAGTTATCTGTTTGAGGAAACGAACAGACAAAAATTGATAAAACTGACGAACTTGGAGGAAGAGACTCTAAAAATAGAATTAACAAAAATCAATCATTTTTGTGAAAAAAAGCTAGGGCAAAAAATAAATATCTTTGGAGAGGAGGTACTGATTCCAGAGGTGATTCGACGACGATGGTCTGAAGTCCTCTTTGAAGTATCAAAACAGGAACTATATTTTTCTGAAGAGGAAAGACAAGCCATGATCTATCTTCTTGCCTTTTCGATGGTTGATGATCTATCTGTTTATTATTTTCAAGAATTATTCAATGTAAGTAAGAATACAGTTTTAAAAGATGTCAGAAATTTAAGAATGAAACTCCAAGAAGAAGACATTCGCCTGTTTTATTCGAGAAAAAAAGGCTTCTACCTAGATGGCGCTGAACTTGATGTTCGCCGCGTAGCTTATTCAACTGTGGGAGTACTAACAGACACCAAGAACGGCCACTGGTTACTTTTTGAGGGGATCTATGGCATTTCTAGAACGAATTATGTTGTGGTGAGAGACCGCCTGCTTCGTATTTTAGAGGAATTTGATTTAATTATCGTTCCTAGTCGTTTTGAGGAAATGTTGTATTTTATTAGTTTTTTATTGTCACGGATCACAAAAAAAGCAGTTTTTCTAACTGAAAAAGACAAAGAGATGCTGACCTCTTTGAATGTCTATCAAGCAAGCAAAAAATTTTTAACAGATTTTGGTCAAATCAAAAATCAAGTAGAAGAAGAATGCTATTTGACTGTGCTTTTAAAGACTGTCTTACAAGGTGATATTGAGGATCATTCTGTAGAATTTTTATTGGAATGTGCAAGAGAGGTCATCCATGAGATGGAACGTTTATCCGCTGTCCGGTTTGTTGACTACCGGAAATTATTGATGAATTTCTTTTATCATCTTGTTCCCGCTTATTTTCGTATCCGCTATCGATTCACATTGAATAATGTGTTGATCGATGAAATCAAAACCCAATATAGAGAATTATTTGAATTGACTCGTTTAGCGCTTTATCCGCTCAAACAATTAGTTGGCGAGATTCCGGATACAGAAATTGGTTATTTTACGATTTTATTTGGTGGAGAGATCAGAAAGCAAAAGGAACGACACCATTACCAACGATTAAAGGCGATGATCGTCTGTCCTAGTGGCATCAGCTCTGGCTTGATCATGGAATCGGAATTACAAGAGCTATTTCCACAAATCGAATTTTTGCCGGCACGATCAACAGAAGAATATCAGATGCTTCGTTTTTCGGAAGACATTGATATGGTGTTTTCCAGTGTCCCACTAAAAACACCGGTGACCAGTTATGTTGTGAAACCCATCATGACTCCTTTAGAAAAAAATGAATTAGTTAAAAAGGTCCAACAAGCATTTTATGTTTCAGAAAGAGGTGTGCATTCGATCGAAGAAATTTTGGAAGTGATTTTTCCATATATTGATTTAAAAGAAGGAATGACAAAGAGGAAACTGCGACAGATCGTCGAGAGAAAAATAAACAAAGAATTGAATAGAAGGGAAGATCAACGGCCGATGTTATCAGAATTATTAACAAAAGAAACCATATACTTTACGGACAAACAACTGACATGGCAAGAAGCCATCACCGAGGCAGCTCAGCCTTTGTTAACGACTAATAAAATCGAAGAAAAGTATGTGGGGGCGATGATTGAAAAGGTCATTGAACATGGGCCTTTTATCCATATTGGAAAAGGAATTGCTTTGCCTCATGCACGACCAGAAGATGGAGTAAAAGAAATTGGGATGTCATTACTGAAGGTAACTGATCCAGTCTTATTGAGCGATGATGAAAAACATCCAATCCAATTATTTATCTGTTTAGCAGCAGTGGACAACGAGATGCACTTGAAAGCTTTAGCTAGCTTGACGAAAATTTTGTCGAATAAAGAACGTTTAGCGTCATTACTCGAAGCGAAAGATGTAGAAGAAATCATCCATGTGATCAAAGAAGGGGAAGATGAAAAATGAAATTTGCAGCAGTATGTGGTTCAGGATTAGGATCCAGTTTTATGGTGGAGATGAATATCAATTCCGTATTAAGTGATCTAGGGATAAGTGGAGTGGAAGTTGCTCATTACGATCTGGGAAGTGCAGCACCAGAATTAGCAGATGTCTTTTTTATCGGTAGAGATTTAGCAGATAGCGCACAACATTTAGGCGAAATCGTTGTGTTGGAGAGTATCATCGATCTAGATGAATTGAAAGAAAAAGTAGCTGAGACATGTAGAAAAAAAGGATTACTATAAAAAAATTTTTTGGAGGGAGGAAAAATAAATGAATAGTATTTTAGATCTATTGATCGATATTGCGAGTACACCAGTAATCTTAGTGGCATTGATTGCTGTATTGGGTAATATGTTGCAGAAAAAAGATGTGGCAACGACTGTTAAAGGCGGAATCAAGACCTTTGTAGGATTTCTGGTTGTGACAGCTGGTGCAGGAGTCATAGAAAGTTCGTTGGCGCCATTTGGAGAAATGTTTCAAGTCGCATTCAATATGCAAGGAGTTGTTCCTAATAATGAAGCGATCGTAGCGTTAGCTCTAACTACCTATGGAACATATACAGCACTTATTATGTTAGCGGGGATGGCATTCAATATTTTGATTGCGAGAATCACTCGGTACAAATACATTTATTTAACAGGACATGCAACGTTATACATGGCATGTATGATTGCAGTCATTTTAAGTGTAACAGGAATGAGTACGTTTAGTCTGGTTTTATTCGGTGGGTTAGCGCTAGGCATTTGTAATACAATTTTTCCAGCAATCGCACAACCGTTTACACGTCAAATCACAAAAAATGACTCTGTAGCTTTAGGTCATACAGGGAACTTTGGCTACGCATTGAGTGGCTTAATCGGTAAGTATGTTGGAAATAAAGAAGAATCAACAGAAGACATCAATTTTCCTAAAGGGTTATCTTTTTTACGGGACTCAACAGTAAGTATCACGATTACGATGGCAATCGTCTATGTGATCGTAGCGTTGTTTGCCGGAAGTGACTATATTACTACCACATTGAGCGATGGCACGAATTATATTATTTATGCTTTACAACAAGCGGGGTCATTTGCCGCAGGTGTTTTTGTGATCTTAGCCGGTGTACGTTTGATTTTAGCTGAAATCGTTCCTGCATTTAAAGGAATCTCTGAAAAATTAGTACCGAATTCGATTCCAGCGTTGGATTGTCCAATCGTGTTCCCTTATGCACCAAATGCTGTATTGATTGGCTTTTTAACAAGTTTTGTTGGTGGATTAGTTAGTTTAGTGATCATGGTCTTTGCTGGGACAACAGTGATTATTCCTGGCGTAGTTCCTCATTTCTTCTGTGGCGCGACAGCCGGTGTTTATGGAAATGCCACTGGGGGCGTACGTGGTGCGGTCATCGGTTCCTTTATCCATGGGATCATCATTAGCTTCATGCCGATCTTGTTGATGCCAGTAATGGGCGATCTTGGATTCCAAGGTTCAACTTTCTCAGATACAGATTATGGTGTTTCAGGGATCTTTTTAGGAAACTTAGCAAATATGGGCGGACAAATTGCAGTTATTTCTGGTGTGGTCGCTGTACTTGCTGTTTTGATCGGTTTGACACTTTTAAAGAAAAGTAAAAAATCAGATACAGTCGCAGAGTAAGGGGGGATTATTTTGACCATCAAGGAAGAGCAGCTAAAAGAACTGGAATTATTAGCAACTAAAATACGATTAGATACATTGATCAGTATCAAACATATGGGGCAAGGACATTTAGGTGGTTCATTTTCGATCGTTGAGTTGTTAGCCGTCTTATACGGTAAGCAGATGAAGATCGATCCTAAAAATCCCCAATGGGAAGAACGTGATCGGTTGGTCTTATCTAAAGGACACGCAGGAGCTGGGTTATACAGTGCTTTAGCAAATGTTGGTTATTTTGACAAAGAATGGTTACTGACGATCAATGAAGGTGGAACAAGACTGCCTTCTCATCCGGATTGCAAAAAAACACCTGGTGTTGAT
The DNA here is from genome assembly GCF_030441955.1 of Enterococcus spodopteracolus. NCBI lineage: Bacteria > Bacillati > Bacillota > Bacilli > Lactobacillales > Enterococcaceae > Enterococcus > Enterococcus spodopteracolus. The sequence continues at coordinate 67,508 of NZ_JARJHD010000001.1, forward strand.
GCAACTACAGGTTCTTTAGGACAAGGGACTTCAATAGCTGCGGGGATCGCTACAGGTTTTAAGCACGCTAACAAAGACAACTATGTGTACTTGATTGTGGGAGATGGAGAGTTGAATGAAGGCCAATGTTGGGAAGCATTCCAATATATCGCTCATTTTAAATTAAACCATTGCATCGTGATCATCGATGATAATAAGAAGCAATTAGATGGAGAAACAAAGGACATCCTTGACCCGTTCGATTTACAGAAAAAAATGGAAGCATTCGGTTTCTATACTTTAAAAGTAAAGGGTTCCGATATACAAGCGATTGATGCTGCAATCAACGAATGTAAAGAAGTGACTGATCAAGCAGTTTGTCTGGTACTTGATAGCGTTAAGGGGCAAGGGGTTCCGTATTTTGAAACTTTAGCTGCCAATCATTCCGTGAAATTCAATACGGAACAAGTCAACCAAGCAGCAGATCAAGCAATCCGAACATTAGAAGAAAAAATCGAGAGGATGCGATAAGGGATGTTCCATTTAACTAAATTGACAGTAATCGAAAAAGAATTACGAATTTGTGTCGTAGAAACCATCAATGAATTGATGGAAAAAGATGAGAAAGTCATTGCGTTAGATGCTGATCTAGGTTCTGCAAGTGGTTGGACAGCGATTGGAAAGGAACATCCTGACCGCTTTATCAATATGGGAATTGCCGAAGCAAATATGGTTGGCGTTGCAGCAGGATTAAGTTTGACAGGGTACACGCCATTTATCCATACTTTTGGTCCATTTGCGACACGCCGGGTATTTGATCAACTGTTTATTTCAGGTGGCTACGGCGGGAATACCATCAATATTTATGGTTCAGATCCGGGATTTGCTGCAGGGCACAATGGGGGAACTCATACGACTTGGGAGGACGTGGCTTTAATGAAAGCCATCCCTTATTCCGTAGTATGTGATGCGGCAGATGACGTACAAATGGCATGGATCATCAAAGAATTTCATCAAATGTCAGGAATCCATTATGTACGAGGAAATCGTAAAGGCGTCACGCCTGTTTATGAGAAAGGTTCAACATTTGTATTAGGCAAAGGAAATGTTTTGCGTAAAGGGACGGATTATCTGCTGATTGCAGCAGGGCAACTCGTTTCTGAAACATTACAAGTCGCTGAACAATTGATGGAACAAGGAATCAGCTGTGAAGTGATCGATATGTTTACCATCAAACCGATTGATCGAGAGTTGATCCTCAGTGAAGCAATTGGCAAGAAAAAAATCGTAACCATTGAGAATCACTCGATTACTGGCGGCTTGGGTAGTTCAGTCGCTGAAGTTCTTGCAGAAGAAGGGATTGGCGTTCCTCTGAAACGAATCGGTGTCAATGAACGTTTTGGTCAAGTTGGCACACCAGATTTCTTGCAACAAGAATTTGGGTTGGATGTTGCTGGGATAAAAAAGCAAATGATGGAATAAGTCAGCGTGTTGACTACGATCATTTGATAGCGAAAAGGAGTAATGAAGGGGCAACCCTTTTTTACTCCTTTTTTGAGTTGATGATCCATTAGTAATACAATGGATTTGTATAAGGTGAATATTATTGTCTTATGTTATAAATGTGAGGAGATGAAGAATGTTGATCAACGAATAAGGAGATGATCTATGAATGTCTACAGCTTTTCTAATTAGAACGAAACATGTACATATATTCTTTAGGATTTATTATTTAGAGGTAAAGAGGATTTCTGGCTAGAGCATAAAAAAATTTTATTGACCGATTATGGAAACAAAAAGAGAAACTCGATCAATAAACACTAGGTGGAGGAACAGAAATTGTCGAAATCAACAAAAAATATCCTTATCGTAGGAGTAGGTGTTGCTATGTATTTATTTACTGCGTATGTTTATAAGTATGTGAGCGTGTTTGCAGAGCCATTGGATCAATTGTATCAATCGGATTCTGCCATTGTTCAAGGGTTTGCCAATTTGATGATCTTGCTATTATTTACTCCCGCACTAAGAGTCATTAGTCTTCTTATATGCTTGCTTTTGTTAGTTGTTGTCAATAAAAAAAGAAAGACGAATCATTCTGCTGTTTAAAGAAGTTAGTGTGGCAGTGTGTATCATTTATAACTTAATAGAAGTAATTAGAGAATTGTAGGTGTTTCAAATAGCCGACGATTCTCTTTTTTATATAGTTGGCACACAATATATTTTTATGTTTAATAATAAAAATAAAAAACATGAAAAAATTCATAGTAAATTTACTAAATAAAAAAAATGGCATACTGTGTTCAACAAATCGATTTGTATCAAAATAAAAAAAGGGGAACAAGAAAACGAAAGTGATCACAAAATTAATGGTAGGAGCATTTGTAGCAACGGCATTAGGAGTAGTCGGAGGAAGTCAAACAGTCTCGGCAGATTTGGATCAAAACATACCAGGTTCTAATGTCGCGGACGCCTTTAAAAATAAAGTGGTGAGAATTGAAAGTGCAATGGGTTTGGGAAGGCCGTTGGATTTGGGTCAATCTAATCTTGACCAAGTAATCATGTACAATAATATTGGCTCATGGAATCAAAAATGGCATATGTTTTATAATTTTGCTACTGAGAGGTACACTTTCTCAACTGATCCTCATCAGTTCAACGGATTTATCAAATCAGCATCCTTCTCTGTATCAGAAAGATCTTTTGATAGCAAAGGAAATCCAAGAATTGCAACGTCAAGGTCTCAATTCAAATGGGTGATTGTATAAAGTAGGTGTAGGTAATCTTTTAGGTGATGGACTTTTTGTATTACAAAATATTGAAACAGGTAAAATACTGGATATTGAAAATGGCACTCCTTCACAAGGTCAGAAATTAATTGCTACCGAAGGAGAGGGGCGTGGTACGTCAAGTCAAAGATCCGTATTCATGGGGTAGGAAATGTTTAACCATATACAATATATCTGATTTAAAAATAGTAAAAAAGACATAAAACAGTTTACCTTGTTTTGTGTCTTTTAATTTTGTGTGATACACACATCTATTATTTAATTTGAAAGCAAAGATAAATGGCTATTTCCGGAATGAAGTTGTGGATTCGTTGCGTGCAATGGATGGCTTTCAAACAGCTGATAGCTGTCTTCTTTGCCTTGACAGATCGCCATGATTTGGCGAACACTGTTCATGCCTTCAACTAATACTCCAAAATTTTGTTCACGATTATAATTATAAACAACAGCAGATGGATGTTTCTTTATTCCCATTTCACGGGCCATTTTTTGGTCTGAGAAAAATGCTTCTTTGACAAATTCAGATTGGCGATCTTCTTTGAACATGTCTAGATCTCCAATTTCTGAAAAAATCGATTCAGAAAGCTGTTGAGAATATGGAATTTTTTTACAACTGACTGCTTCTTGTAATCGGCTAAGAAATTGTCTTCCTTTTTTCTTTCCTTGAAAATGCGCAGCTTTGCAATCTAATGCGGCTGAATAAGTAATGGAAAATAGTTTGTTGCGCTCTTCAAGATTAGTTTGAGAAATCCCGTTAGTCTGCATGACATCCCCGATTGTCTGCAAGTTAACTAGTGGTAGAAAACGAAATTGTACTTTGTCTTTTGGCTTCTTTCCATATTCCTCATCAATAAACTGAACGAGCTGTTGCTCTAAATGAAAGCAGTTTTTCCCCAATGGATTAACAAAAAAATAGATTTCGATCATACGAATCTCCCCCAAATTAGATTCTATGCAAATCATGAATAATATTCACAACGTATAACTTACCAGAAAATCCCGAAAAAATGAACTCATGAGCCTTGTGAAAATGATAGAGTTCTAATTTTTGGCCTCAAACATTCGTTGGATTTTATTTTTTGAAGGATGATAAGGAATTCCTTGACGTTGAAGGAAGTGCTCAAATGCTACTTTTCCACTGGCAGCATCAGTGACTTCTAATTCTAATTCATAGTCGTGAAGTTGTTCCCCCCAACTTTCGTCAATGGCTAACAAACCTTCATCAATAGGAAATTCAACACGCTTAGTCGTCAGTTCTCCGATTTTAAACAATTGATTGGAATCGATCGATAGCTCATGAAGTTTTTTTAAAACACCGCCCGTTTGTGGTAGTGTCTGTTCCTCGATCATTTTAGTGGCTTCTTGGAGTGTGTAGGTGTCTGTTGTTTCCAATTTTCCTTCTGTAGCTGGCGTTTTTAATGTGTACTCCGCATAAGTATCTAATAAGCGGATACGTAACCCACAACCACGCTGTTTTAATTGGAAATCAGGCGTGTCATAATAAATATTGGTTTGGATATGGAAGGATTCCTTTGTAAGTTGATAGTGCGAAAGCAAACGCGTGTAATCTTCCTTAGCTAGCAATGTTTTAAATTCGATCTCTAACATTTCAGTCATTGGCTTCGCCCCTTTTCTTTTATTTTGCCTAATTTTTTGTTTTTGGTCAACTTCAAAGACAGAAGGTGCAAAAAAACTATGTTTATATGTTAGAATATCTATGAATGTTAACAAAGTAGAGGTATAGATTATGGAACGAGACTGGGAAGAGTTTTTAGCACCTTACGAACAAACAGTATCAGAATTAAAAGTAAAACTAAGAGGAATACGTAAACAATTTAGAGAACAAAATCGCCATGTCCCAATCGAGTTTGTGACGGGGCGGGTCAAACCGGTAGAAAGCATCGTTACCAAGTCTCAATTGCGTCATATCCCAATGGCGCGTTTAGAGGAAGAAATGTCAGACATTGCTGGGCTAAGAATCATGTGCCAATTTGTAGAAGATATCCATCAGGTGGTTGAGATCATCCGTAACCGAAAAGACATGAAAGTATTACAAGAGCGAGATTATATCACCAATAAAAAAGCGAGTGGATATCGCTCGTATCATTTAGTGATCGAATATCCAGTCCAATTGATCAGTGGCGAAAAGAAAATCTTAGCAGAAATTCAAATTCGAACGTTAGCGATGAACTTTTGGGCAACGATCGAACATTCGTTGAATTATAAATATCAAGGTGTATTTCCGGAAGAGATGAGTGAACGATTACAACGTGCAGCTGAAGCCGCGTATCAACTCGACGAAGAAATGTCGAATATCCGTGAAGAAATCCAAGAAGCACAACGGTTATTCTCACATGGCAGAGGCAAATCTGAAGATGCCTATTATCGCTCATTGATCAATCAAGAGAATAAACATAAGGAGGCAAAAGATGAAGGTAGCGATCGTTCATAACAAGGAACCAAAAACATTAGCAGTCACCGAACGATTGAAAAATCTTTTGGCTCAAGCAAATATCAAAATTGACGATCAGCAACCAGAGTTAGTGATTTCAGTTGGTGGGGATGGGACGCTATTAGCAGCGTTCCATCAATTTAGCCATGCTTTGAATGATGTGCGTTTTTTAGGCGTCCATACAGGACATCTAGGCTTTTATACGGACTGGCGGGACTATGAATTAGAAGAACTAGTCGATAGCCTGAAAACTAATCGTGAACAAAGTGTCAGCTACCCGTTGCTGGACGTTCGAATCAGCTATTTAGATGATAAGCCTGATCAACATTTTTTTGCTTTGAACGAGTCGACAATCAAGCGTTCTAACCGAACGATGGTAGCAGATGTGTATATCAAGAACGAACTATTTGAAAGCTTCCGTGGTGATGGTTTGGCATTATCTACGCCTACCGGATCGACTGCTTATAATAAGAGTGTTGGTGGGGCTGTGATCCATCCAAGTATCAATGCATTTCAATTAGCAGAGATTGCTTCATTGAATAACCGCGTTTTTCGTACGCTAGGTGCGCCGATGGTCATTGCTCAAGATGAATGGGTGGAAATTCGTTTAGAGAATACCGCAGATTATTTGGTGACGATTGATCAATTGGACGTTTCAAAAAATAATATACGAGCCATTTATTATCGGATTGCAGAAGAAAGAATCCACTTTGCTTCTTATCGACATATGCATTTTTGGCACCGTGTGAAAGATGCCTTTATTGGTGAGGTTTAGCAATGGAATTTACATGGATCTATGAAAAAGAGCAAGCGCAACAAGTAAAATATTTTTTAAAAGAAAAAGGGATCTCCAAAGGGCTACTAGCGAAAATCAAGTTTCAAGGCGGTACGATCATGGTCAATGATCAGGTTGAGAACGTCTTGTTTTCTTTGGCTCAAAATGATAAGGTAACCATTGTGATTCCAGCAGAAGGCGAGCATGAAACGGTTCTTTTAGACGAAACACCGATCGAGATCGTTTATGAAGATAAACATCTCTTAGTCGTCAATAAACCAGCTGGAGTATCCTCGATACCGGCACAATACCATCCTAACGGTACGATGGCGAATCGAGTGAAAGCTTATTATAAACAACAAGGCTATGAAAATCAGGTGATCCACGTAGTGACTAGACTAGATCGAGATACTTCAGGATTGATGCTTTTTGCAAAGCATGGTTTTGCTCATGCAAAATTGGACGTACAGCTTCGCGAAAAGAAGTTCGTCAAAAAATATCAAGCCTTGGTCAGTGGCGATGTGGCTACGTTGAAAGCGCATGGGCAGATCGATTTACCAATTGCTCGTGATATGACATCATTATTAAAACGCAAAGTTTCTTCTACGGGGAAAAGCGCGCAAACGGAATACTGGTTAGAAAACAGATCAGCAGAGATTGCACTCGTTGATATTCAATTGCATACGGGGCGTACGCATCAGATCAGAGTGCATTTTTCTGCGATCGGGTGTCCTCTTTTAGGCGATGACATGTATGGGGGAAGGATGGATCAAGACATAGCTAGACAGGCGTTGCATTGTTATGACTTACAGTTCTATCATCCGTTCACAGAAAAATTATTAGCATTCAAACAGCCTTTAGCAAAAGATATGGCAACAATAGTGAAACGATTTGAAGATTAAGGTGAGGTGAGATTGGTTTGGACGAAAATCAAGAATTAGAGGAAAGATTTGCCCAGTTAGCTCAAGCTCTAAGAGAAAACAATATTCAGGATTTTAGAAATAACTTCTTGGAGATGCATATCTACGAACAGGGGCAATTCTATCAATCCCTTAAGGAAGCAGATCGTCAACAGATTTATACCTATCTTTCGCCAAAGGAATTGGCGGATATGTTCGATGTCATTGAAGAAGATAACGAATATATGAAGGAATATTTAGCAGAAATGCGTCCTAGTTATGCTGCGGAAATGCTCTCAGAGATGTATACCGATAACGCGGTCGATTTGTTGAATACATTGGATAAGAAACAAGTGGCGAAATATCTTAGCTTGATGACAGCAGAAGATGCGAGTGAGATCAAAGACCTCTTGCATTATGAAGATGAAACGGCTGGGGCGATCATGACGACCGAATTTATTTCGATCGTTGCGAACCAAACCGTTCGTTCGGCGATGTATGTCTTGAAAAATGAAGCAGATGTGGCAGAAACAATCTATTACATTTATGTAGTCAATCAAGACAATCAACTCGTTGGAGTTATCTCGTTGCGTGATTTGATTGTCAATGATGATGATGCGATGATCTCTGATTTGATGAGTGAACGGGTATTATCTGTTCACGTAGGCGATGACCAAGAAGATGTGGCACAAACTTTCCGTGACTACGACTTTCTTGCGTTGCCTGTCACGGATTATGATGATCATTTATTAGGGATCGTGACTGTCGATGATATCATCGACGTTATCGATGATGAAGCAGCGAGTGACTATTCTGGATTGGCGGGGGTCAACGTCGAAGAAATCAATGAGAATCCAGTGAAATCAGCTTCTCGTCGCTTACCTTGGTTGATCACTTTATTATTTTTAGGTATGTCAACTGCCTCTTTGATCAGTCATTATGAAGAATTGGTCAGTGAAGCAAGTATTTTAGCTGTCTTTATTTCTTTGATCACAGGGACGGCTGGAAACGCCGGTACACAATCGTTAGCGGTCGCTGTACGTCGCCTGGCGATTTCAGATGAAAAAGATCAGGGCTTTGTTCGGTTGATCGTGGCGGAAGTGTTGACGGGTTTAGTGACCGGTGCTGTGACTGGCCTAACGATCTTCTTGATCGTAGGATTTTGGAAACAGAACTTTATTCTAGGTTTTGTTATCGGTATTGCGATGCTGTTTGCAATCACAGTGGCAAATCTTGCGGGAAGTTTGATCCCAATGTTGATGGATCGTTTAGGTTTTGATCCTGCCGTTGCAAGTGGGCCATTTATTACCACTTTGAGTGACTTGACCAGTGTATTGATCTATTTCAATATTGCTTCGTTGTTTATGGGGTATTTTATGTAAGGGATAGATGAAAAAAGGCGAAGCTTCTCTTGTCTGGGACAAGGAAGTTTCGCTTTTTTTACTCAGACAAAGGAACGATTTTTGTGCCGTGGACTTCGTGGACTTCTAAAGTATCAGCAACTACTTGTGCATTTTCTGAAGTGATACCACCACCAGGTAAAATGATGATTCGTCCGTCTGCATGAGCGATCAACTGTTTTAAGTGTACAAAATTATTTTCGATGTTTGTACCGGCAACACCGCCATGTGTCAAGATACGATGAACGCCATGTTCAACCAACCAATCGATGGCTTCGTATTGACGTTCTTGAGGAATTGCGTCAAACGCCATGTGGAAAGTGATCTGTAAGCCTTCTGCGGAGTCGATCAAGACTTCCAGTGCTTCTTCATCTAACCAACCAGAAGGAGTCAAGCAACCGATCACTACACCATCAGTTCCTAGTTTTTTTGCTTCAATCAAGTCAGTGTGCATGATTTTCAATTCGATATCATTATAAACAAAATCACCACCACGTGGTCGGATGATCGTCATGACAGGTACATTTTTTTCATTAGCGTAGCTCAATACTTCTTCAATGACACCAGTACTTGGTGTAGTGCCACCTACTGCTAGGTTGTCACATAATTCGATCCGATTTGCTCCATTTGCGATGGCTAACGGGATCGATGTATAATTCTCCGCACAAAATTCTTTGATCATATTTTTGCTCCTTTATTATGTCTACTTTTGTTGAAATTATACCATAGTTTTTACAGTTGCTAAAGCGCTCTTCAAACGGTAAGATGAAGGGGATAGCATGATAGACAATATCAGATGACGAATGTTTTTAAAGAAAGTTTTTTATCTTTATATGACTATCTCACTACGTATTTTAAAGGAATGAATAATCACTATGTTAAAGAAAATAGACCAGAGTCGACTATTTTTATCAGAGAATGCCCAAATGTTCCGTTGCCCGTTATGTCAAGAATCCTTTTTATCGACCACGAATGGGCTTATTTGCCAAAAGAATCATCGTTTTGATTTATCTAAAAAGGGAACGTTGTATTTTTTATCTCACGCAATCAAGACCGAATATGATCAAGGGATGTTTGCTCCAAGAAGACGAATGATCCAATCAGGTATGTATCAACCATTGATCGAACAGTTAGCTAAGCATCTACCAAGTGATGCGACCGTCCTAGATGTCGGTTGTGGAGAAGGGAGCTTTTTGGCGGCCATCGATCAATTACAACCATTAAAACAAGCAATTGGCTTTGATATCGCGAAAGAAGGTGTCTATGCAGCCACTGAACAGCCGATGCAAGCATTTTGGTGTGTCGCGGATTTAACGAATTTGCCTTTTGCGGATCAACAATTTTCGACGATATTGAATATTTTCTCGCCTTCTCACTATCAAGAGTTTCAGCGAGTACTTGCAGATGACGGCATGGTATTAAAAGTCGTTCCACAATCAGGCTATTTAAAAGAATTACGCCAAGCTTTTTATCCAGATCAGCCAGAAAAACACCACTATTCTAACGAACGTGTTGTTGACAAATTCATGGAATCAATGGTGTCAGTGGAACGTCAACGTGTGACGTATGAATTTACGATTCCTGAACAAAATCGCCGTGATCTCTTGGCAATGTCGCCACTGGAATGGCAAGTAGCAAAAGAAATAAAAGAGGCGCTGATGGAAGAACCCCTTAGAAAAATTACAATTGACGTAGAATTGTTAAAAGGAAATAAGAGAAAACGATTCCAATAAGAATATTATAGAGTTAAGGTTGCAAAAATCGTTTAATGGTGATATAGTAGCAACAAGTTGTTTTTTCATTGGTTTTTATCAGGTTCCTGTTCTGATAAAAGATAGTGAAAAGAGCTTCACTAACGTAACGACTCGCAGTGACTGACACCGAGTTGATACGTTTTTTTTTATGCAAAAATCAAGATTTAGTCTAAAATGGATTTCACATATACATGAGAGGATGAATAGTATGAACCACATCGTTTTATTTGAACCTTTGATTCCAGCAAACACAGGAAACATTGCACGAACATGTGCAGCGACCAACACACCGTTACACTTGATCGAACCTCTAGGATTTTCAACAGATGATAAACAGCTGAAACGAGCGGGGCTTGATTATTGGCATGATGTGGATATCACGTATCATGCAGATCTACCAGCATTTATGGCTTATTTAGGCGATAGAAAGTTACATTTGATTTCCAAATTTGCGAATAAAGTATACAGTGATGAAGACTTTGCAGATGGTGAAGAGCATTTCTTTTTGTTTGGGAAAGAAACAACTGGATTACCGGAATCCTTTATGCGCGAGCATGAAGAAAAATGCTTACGTATCCCTATGAATGATACACACGTCCGTTCATTGAATCTATCGAATACAGCGGCAATGATCGTGTATGAGGCATTGCGTCAACAAGGTTTCCCAAATTTAGAGTTAACACATCATTACGAAAATGATAAGCTAGACTAAAGGTTGTAAAGAGAGGTTTCGCTCCTAATAAGAAGATGAAGTTGAGAAAATAGTTTCTCTTGTTGCTCAACCTTCGTTTTGCTAGAGTAGGAGCTTCCTTTTGCATCCCCTTGATCGAGGGTGTGGCTGAAGTATATTTCGTGAACATCGCTGATCGAAAACAAGACTACATAAAGGATAGCACAGTTTTTTTACAATCGATTTTTAGCGATATTCAATTGGCGAAAGCCTCTATTTTTTAGAAACAAGCTTTTCTACAAGGTCCAACGGGAAAATCCTATATGATAGTCTATATACAAGTACGGAGTGAGGAGTCTAACATCTATGGAACTATACTTTACAAGACATGGTAAAACGGAATGGAATCTTGAAAGACGTTTTCAAGGAAGCCAGGGAGACTCACCGTTGTTACCTCAAAGTTATGAGGAAATCAAAGCATTCGGCCAAATGGTCAAGTCTGTTCCTTTTGAAGCTATTTATTGCAGTACGGCAAAACGTGCAAGAGATACAGCAAAAGGGATCAATCAAGAATTGGACCATCCGACAGAAATCATTTATACAGATAAATTAAGAGAATTAGGTTTAGGAAAACTAGAAGGACAGTCGATCGAAGAGATGTACAAAAAATTTCCAGAGAACTTACCTAATTTACGAAATCATTTAGATAAATATGATCCAACACCTTTTGAAGGAGAACCAATCACCGAAGCAATCACGCGGATCGAAGCAGTTGTTGCGGATGCAGTATGTCAACATCAAGGGCCTATTCTATTTGTAGGACATGGTGCCTCTTTAACTGCTGCGATCCAGTGGATGACTGGTAAAGAATTAAGTCAGTTACGAGAAATGGGCGGTTTATTCAATAGTAGCTTGACGATTTTAGAAACAGGAGAACCAAACAATCTGTTACCATATGACCTTAAAGTATGTAATCAGGTGGATTTTTTAGGTAATGGACAGCCAGAGCCTTTACTATAAATAAAGGAGGCGGCCTCGATGGAGCCAGAAGAAATGCCTTATTTTGTCGGCACAGTTGCCGCTATCTTTTTTCAAAATCCTAGTAATTTTTATAAAGTATTGCTCATCCAAGTCAGTGAAACAAGTGTTGATTATCGGGAAAAAGAAATTGTCGCAACCGGTAGTTTCGGCGATATCCAAGAGAACGAAGTGTATCGTTTTTATGGTGAGCTAGTTGATCATCCCAAATATGGCAGACAGTTGAAGGTAGAGCGTTACGAACAGGAAAAGCCGACGACAGCCAATGGGATCGTCAACTACCTATCAAGTGACAAGTTTCCCGGTATCGGAAAAAAAACCGCAGAGAAAATCGTGGAACTGCTTGGTGAAGACGCGATTGAAAAAATCATCGAAGATCCTGCGCAATTACAACAGATTTCAGGTTTAACGAAGCCAAAAAGAGAAATGATTGCTGAAACGATCCGTTTGAATCATGGCATGGATCAAGTGATCATGGGGTTGAACCGTTACGGATTTGGGAGTCAATTAGCCTTTAGTATCTATCAAGCTTACAAAAATGAAGCGTTGGATATCATTCAAGAAAATCCTTACCAATTAGTCGAAGAGATTGAAGGAATCGGCTTTAAACGTGCAGATAATTTAGCTGAACAAATCGGCATTGCAGCTGACTCGCCACGACGTATCAGAGCAGCGATCTTGCACCAGATTTTCCAACAGGCGATCCAAACCGGTGATACCTATGTACCTGCTGAATCTTTATTGCAGCAGACGATCAAAATCTTGGAATCAAGTCGTCCAATCGAAATCGAACCGGATCAAGTAGCGACTGTCATTATTCAGTTAGTGGAAGAGGGAAAGATCCAACAAGAAGAAACGAATCTATATGAAAATAGTTTGTATTTTTCTGAATGGGGGATTGGCAATTCGATCCAACGCTTGTTGAGTCGAAAAAAGGAAATCAAGTACGAACCAAAAGAAATTAAAAAGAATATTCGGCGAATTGAGAAAATGTTTGGTATCCAGTATGGGGATTCACAAGAAGAAGCGATTTCTGAAGCGATTCGCTCACCACTATTTATCTTGACTGGTGGCCCAGGAACTGGAAAAACTACAGTGATCAATGGCATCGTTCATCTGTTTGCAGAGCTAAACGGCTTAGATCTTGATCCAACGAAATATACACAAGAGATTTTTCCAATCCTCTTAGCTGCACCTACAGGACGGGCAGCTAAACGGATGAATGAAACGACTGGCTTGCCAGCTAGTACGATACACCGGCTTTTAGGTTTGAATGGTCGTGAGAAAACCCCTTCAATCAGTACGAAAGAATTAGACGGTGGCTTATTGATCGTCGATGAAATGTCGATGGTTGATACGTGGTTGGCCAATACACTGTTCAAGGCGATCCCTACGAATATGCAAGTGATCTTAGTAGGGGATAAAGATCAGCTGCCATCAGTAGGTCCTGGGCAAGTCTTGCATGATCTATTAGAAATCGATCAAATCCCTAAAATCGAATTGAATCAGATCTATCGTCAAGGCGATGGTTCAAGTATCATTCCTTTGGCTCATGAGATCAAAGAAGGAAGATTGCCTGAAGATTTTACGAAAAATCAAAAGGATCGCTCTTTCTTTGCAAGTGATGCGTATCAAATCGAACCATTGATTTCTAAAATCGTGGAAAAGGCGAAAAACAAAGGATTTACTGCACAAGATATTCAGGTGTTGGCACCGATGTATCGCGGTGCCGCTGGTATCGATGCTTTGAATAAAATGATGCAAAATATTTTCAATCCAGGCGGTGGGAATCGGAAAGAAGTTCACTGGAATGATACAGTTTATCGAATCGGAGATAAAGTACTCCATTTGGTCAATACGCCAGAATTAAATGTGTTCAATGGTGACATGGGGGTAATCACGGGAATTGTTTTAGCAAAAGATTCGGAAGATAAGGTGGACGAACTCGTCATCCAATTTGATGCCAATGAAGTGAGTTACAAACGAAATGAATGGAATAAGATCACCCTGTCTTATTGTTGTTCGATCCATAAATCCCAAGGTAGCGAGTTTAAGATGGTGATTTTGCCAATGGTCCATCAATACCAACGAATGCTCCAACGGAATCTGTTGTATACAGCGGTTACTCGTAGTAAGGAATTGTTGATTTTGTTAGGGGAAGAGCAAGCATATTTGACATGTGCAAAAAACGAATCCGCAGTGCGATTGACGACACTGAAGAAGCGGATTGAAGACAATGAAATGACTCTTAATCTGCGTACGAAATTAGCCGCCTATGAAGATTCCTTGACAGGTGACGATCCATTTGAAGAAGGAACGTATTCGGCAGCCATTGAACAGGTGTCTGAGCCAACAAAACAAATAGAGGGCCGTAAAGAGGCGACCGACAAAGCGCAGGAGGTTTCGCTTTTTGCCATCGAAGAAGAAAAAAATGAAGTGAAAGAAGCTGAAACACCAAAATCACCTGATAATTACATTCTCACAACCGAAGCTGTGGAACAGCAATGGATTGATCCAATGATTGGTATGGAGAACATCCGACCATAAACAGCCAACATCAGTTGGAGGGGTGAAGTATCAGCAAAGAAAAGACACCCGAAACGCTAACGTTTCGGGTGTCTTTTCTTTGGAAAGGTAGCTGCTCCATCTGAAGGAGCTCCACAGATCAAGAGGTTGACTGTTCCTCCCTCATTACTATTTTTTCACACCACAATAACTGTGTTTTATTTGTTAGTTGTAAATCAAACGATTGTTTTTCTAAATCTTCCCCATCTTCTTGACCATATTGGGGAATAGTAGAAACAATTCTAAGTTTGCTTGTTGTATAGTGATGGAAATACTTCGAGTGCATTTGCTTCTTCTGTAATAATAAAAGAAGCAACCAAGCAATTTTAAATAGATTTACTCGTTCGACAACCACGAAGTCGATAGTTGGCTTGGTTACATCTGCAGTAGGAACAATCGATACTCCGCCACCGAAATAAGGATGATTGGTTGCCGTACATAGAAAGGCTTTTTTAAAATTCACACGTTTCCCACCAATATCTACAAGAATCGGAAAGCCTTTTTGTGAGAAAAGAACATATAATAAAGAAAAAATATAAGAAAGCGAGCCTAGATTATACTTATTCAATCGTTTTTTTGCATTGGAATGATTCGTAGTATGAACGATTGCTGCATCTAAACCAATCCCAAAATTATTGAGTGCCAGCCCTTCGCGATCGTTTACTTTTTCTTTATAATGCAATACATTTATTTTTTGTGGTTCTTTGGTTGCTAAAATCGTTTCTAAAGCTTTTTCTGGATCTCTGCTTAACCCAATTCCACGAGCAAAGTCGTTGCCTGAGCCGGCTGGTATGAAGCCGACAGGAAAAGATACACATAAATGATGAAACGTATTCAGGACTTGATGAAGCGTACCATCTCCTCCAATGACGATGAGAAGTGGGTACCATCCAATCGTATTAGCATCGATATCCTTTTCCCATTCAATGAGGGTATCTTCGGCTAAATGTTCCGCTATAAGAGCATCATGCCCTTTGTATTCACTATAGTGAACTGTATAGGAAAGTTTCTTTTGATCCAAAATTGGTAAAATCTTATCCGCTGTTTTCTTTCCGTTTCCGCTACCAGCAGCTTGGTTGATTAATAGGTGATAATGAAAATTCATTTTTTCCTCCTGGAATGCACCAAAGTATCGCATATTTGAGTTGAGAAAACAAGTCTTGTCGGGCTCCTTCCTGAGTTCTCATTAACATACGATAGCAAGGCGACATAGTCAAAAGGGGAGCAAGCAGTGTCAGATTTAATCAACAACTGTGAATACTTGTGGTTTTAGTCATGTAAATAGATCAACGATGCTTCACTAGATCGTCTCACCATAAGTAAGCAGTGGTTGAATAATAGAGTCAACCAGTGAAGGTTCAACAAAGCATCTCGTCATTATTGTCAAAAGAATGACAATCTTGGTTATTATAGCAGAGGTTTGGGGAAATGAAAAAGAAGTTAAGCTAGAAAATACAATAAAGAACAAACGAAAAAACGTAGGTAAAAGATAGAAACAAAGAATGGTCTAGGGAGTATTAGTCAACAACGACCCTCATTTTTTTGATAAGAAGAGTGCGATTCCTTTATCTATCAAGCCTCAATCTCTCAACGATGCTGTTCAATAAGGTCTTGTGCTAACTACTTGAGGTGTCTTGCTGGTTTTTATTTCTTTTATTTTTTATAACAATCTTTTCAGGTTAAGGTAAAAATGCTGAAATGGTGGGGGTGGAGGGAAGGTTGTAATCTAGAATTGTTATGTTATAATACGCCTTGCGGTTCATCAACCATCCCGCATTAACAAAACTAGGAGAAATGAGGAATAGAATATGGAGAGAACAAAGAGTAGGCAACGACTGATGGTAGTCGTTATTAATGGACTGATCATGGCCTTATATCTAGCGTTAACGATTTTGGTAGCACCTGTGTCTTCGGGTCCAATCCAATTTCGTATTTCAGAAAGTTTGAATCATTTAGTTGTATTCAATCGAAAATTATTATGGGGTGTCTTAGGTGGCGTGATCGTTTATAATGCCATTTATGGTTTTGGTGTCATGGATGTGATTTTCGGTGGTGGTCAAACACTACTTGCATTAGGACTAACTGCACTTATCCAAAATAAAGTGAAAAATGTCAAAGTGCGCTTAGCATTAAATACAGCGTTCTTTACAATCAGTATGTTCATGATTGCGTATATGTTAGTACCAACTGGCGGTCAAGCGTTTTGGACAACGTATGGTACACTTGCGTTAAGTGAATTTATCGTCATGGCTGTTTCTGCGCCATTGATGTATTATCTAGACCAAGCAGTGAAATTCAACGATCGTGTATGATTGTTTGTAATAGAGTAAAAAAGCCAGAAATTCCAAAAGTCTTAAATGATTTTGGGATTTCTGGCTTTTTTGAAATATGATTTTTCGAAAAATAGTTAGTAAATATCAACCATTAAACAGGTTTTTATTTATCAGCATCTTGTAAATTTTCAATTTCGATCACTTTGTAATTTTTCTTTTCTAAGTGATTGACGATCGAATCACAGACACTTTTTTCTGTATGGGCGGGTAGAGTGATCAAGGTACGACGGATGTATTCATCTTTTTCGATGTCCAAAGTGATACAACTAGCAATGCTACTATATTTTGCGATAATCTTTGAAATCGCCGCTAAATCGCCTTGTTTACCTGTTGAAGCAATTGTCAAGACGTAGCTTCCTTGTTCTACACTCCAAGATTGAGACAACATACTCAATAACGTGCTGTGTGTCAAAATGCCATAGAAGTGGTTTTGATTGTCAAGTACAGCGATGTATGGAAGCTCCTTGATCGTAAAGAATACTTTAAAGAAAGAGGTATCCAAATAGATAAATTTCGTTGCGTTTTTCAATAGGTGAGTGACCGGTAAAGTCATATCGCCGCCGTTTGCTTTGTGGCGATAGATGTGCATTTTATAAATGTTCCCACGGAAAATATTTCCGGAAGTATCAAGGATTGGTACACAACGGTAACCGGATGTTTCTAAAATTTCTAGTGCTTCTTCTAAGTTGCTCGTCTCAGAGACAGTCGTCAAATCTTTTTTTTTGTAAACAAGTGTTTTTAATAGCATAGTCATACCTCCAGATTGTTCATTTTTAAAATCCTTTAAGTAATCATATCACAACTAAAATAAAAACAGTAGAGCGTACGACCACTAATTGACATAAAATAATTTACGTGATAATGTAGTATGGTATAAATTTGGTTTTCAGTGAGGAGGGGAAACGGATGGCAAAGAAAAAAGCGGCATTAGCATGTTCCGTTTGTGGTTCTCGAAACTATACGAAGTCGATTAGTGAAGGAAAAAGCGGCGAGCGTTTGGAAATCAACAAATTTTGTAAATATTGTAATCAATACACATTACATAAAGAGACAAAATAACAAGGAGGAGGCTTACGATGAAATTTCTTAAAAGTGTAAAAGATGAAATGAAACAAGTGACTTGGCCAAGTAAAAAACAATTACGTAAAGATACACTAGTCGTTATCGAGACATCGATCATCTTCGGACTAATGTTTTTCGTGATGGATACAGCGATCCAAAGTTTGTTTGCATGGATCTTGCAATAATTAATACTAATCAAATAAAAGGTGAGCTATCCATGGTTATTTATCGATTGGAAGCTCTATTTTTTTTGATAGTAACCGTGAAAATTCAACAAGTTTTTTGTGAATCATTGATCATTATTTTACTTTGCTAGTTGATAAGTAAGGAGGAACATATGGAAGTTCATGAATTATTAAAAAAAATGCGTATTGACAGAGGCATCTCTCAAAAAAAGCTAGCCGATGGAATTGTTTCGCGCGAATCGTTAGCCAGATATGAAAATGGCCAAAGTAATTTACCATTACTAGTGTTTTTAGAACTATTGGAACGACTCAATATGAATATTGATGAATTCATCTTTTATCTTGATGGTGACAGGGTCTCTAATAAAAATATGAGTTTAAAAAAAATGTTTCGTAATTTAGAACAACGTAACGGTGCAATTAGTTATCAATTAAAAAAACTAGCACAAGAATTAGAACACTCAGATGATTTAGTCGTCATGAGAAATTATCTTGTTGTTAAAACTTACAAGTGGTATGAGCAGATCAATGGGATAAAAAAATTAAATAAAAAAGATACGAGTTATCTCGAAAGATTATCCGATTATCTGGAAAAAATCGATGAGTGGGGAAGATTTGAAATGACTACCTTTGCCTCTCTCCTCTATTTATTTGAAACAAGTTACATCAAGCAGCGGTTGAAAGAAGTAGAAAAAAATGTAATGAAAAAAGGAGATTTTGAGGTTTTCCATTCTATATTATCAGGTATTTATAATAATGTGTTTTTACTGATGGTGGAAAGAGAAGAACTAAAATTAGCGAAGTATTATTTGGAAAAACTATTCGAGACTCGGCGCAGAATTATTTTTCAGCGAGAAACTGAAATATATCATCGATTTTATCAACTTTTACTTGCCCGTATTGAAGGAGAGGCTGTCAGTAAAAATTTAAAGGATTTTTTCAAAGGGTTAAAATTGATTGGTGCGACCAAGCTGAGGAATGAATTTTTAGCTGATTTACATAAATTTGAATCACAATACAAGATCGAACATACCCTTAACATAGAAGACTAAAAAAGATATTTCTTGGAAGTAAACAAAAAACCGAAAAGATAGCAAACTTTTCGGTTATTGTATGTTTATTTTGAATGTTTTTGAAAAACATCCTTTAATTCCTTGATTTCTTTTTCCAAAGATGAGACCTTTAAACTTAAAAAGAAAACAGTGATACAGCAAAGAATCAATGCGAAAGAATCTAACCAACCAAAAATCGATGCAATGAGTTGTCTTATTGTTTCCATGAGATTACCTATTATACATATAGTCATCAAATCCCATAGCAGCTGGAATCCCGAAAGCAGCGATGATTCCAGCCATGATCCAACCACCGTTGGGCTTATACTCTTTTTTTGTTAATATGCCTCTAGTATCTAATTGTCTGGCAGCATAATGGCCAGCATTGTATAATCCAGTAACGATTGTCATTGCAGCAGTAATGGTACCTAATATCACATTGATACCAACACGAGCTGTAGAGAGATAGTCAATATATTCTTGGATGATTTCTTCTTTTTCACTACTATTCAACTGCTTTGCTTCTTCAATTGTCAAACCTTTATTTGCTAAAAAAATTTTGAAATTCTCAAGAGTTGCATTAATTTTTTTGGGAGAAAACAAGTTTTCGTTTGTTGAAATTGATGATACTTCGGCAGCTTTTACAGATACGGTCGAAGGAATTAAAACATTTCCTATTGTCACCATTGCCATAAGGGAAACTATCGCTTTTTTCATATCCTATTCCTCGCTTTCTAATTTAGGGTTTCTTTACTTTAGCGATGTTTATCAATCAACGAAAATCATACTGCCAAGACAACTCAAGCCAACGAATAAATAGATACATCAGTCATCTCCTTTCATATAAATTATCTTTACAAATATGATTATAATTTTTAAGAATAAATAATCTGTTTTTTGGTCTATATTTTCACATATCTTTCTATTTAATAACGCGTAAAAATATGTATCCATTATTTCTCTTTATAAATTGAGGGTATATTAGAGAAAAAAATATTTTTAATAACGAATAAAAAACAGATATTTTTTTAAAAAAAGAATAAATAACATCTTTGTTAAATAGTAATGTATAAAAAATAAGTCACTAGTAAAAACCAGCAAACGGTGCTATAATCAAAGAGAGGAAAAGCTTCGGGTAACTGAGGTTTTTTTATTTTACAAATGAAATGAGGAGCCTTCAATGGAATCTTTTGAAAAAAATTGGTATGTATTGCATACATACTCTGGATACGAAAACAAAGTAAAAGCAAATATCGAGTCACGTGCGCAAAGTATGAAAATGGCTGATTTTATTTTCCGTGTCGTTGTTCCTGAAGAAACAGAAACTGAAGTGAAAAATGGGAAAGAAAAAGAAATCGTTCATAAAACATTCCCTGGGTATGTCTTAGTAGAAATGATCATGTCAGATGCTTCATGGTATGTTGTCCGTAATACACCGGGCGTTACTGGATTTGTTGGTTCTCACGGTGCAGGAAGCAAGCCAGCACCTTTACTACCAGAAGAAGTAAATCATATCTTACGTTCGATCGGTATGAGTTTACGCCAAAACGAACTGGAAGTAGAAGTTGGTGAAGTCGTAAAAATCATCGAAGGTGCTTTTGCTGGTTTAGAAGGACAAGTGACAGAAGTCGATGAAGAAAAAGAAAAACTTAAAGTAAACATTGACATGTTCGGTCGTGAAACAAGTACAGAACTTGATTTTGATCAAGTAGATAAGATTGACTAAACAGTGATCAAGATAATGGAGGAGTTGGGATGACTAGTCATTCCAGCTCTTTTTTTGTCGTAAACGAAAGGAATGATCAAAATGTTACAACGAAATAAAATGAACTCTAACCGGCTATTAAGTGGCTTGGTGCTGCTTGTATTGCTGTTTTTAGCGGGATGTCAAACGCAAGAAAACAAATCCTCAAAAGAAACTACATCTACTGAAACTACAATGACAAGTCAAGTAGTTTCAGTAGAAAAGGGTACTGTGCCAACGTTGTTTGTTCATGGTTATAAAGGAACAGTCAATTCATTTAAAGGAATGATCACCCGTTTAGAGAAAGAGAACAAAGGGAAACAAGAATTGACTTTAACTGTTGATGTCAATGGAAATATACAATCGCAAGGTATATTATCTCAACAAGCAACGAATCCAATGATCCAAGTGCTTTTTGCCGATAATGAAAATAACGAGTGGAATCAAGCCGAATGGATACGTGCTTGCTTAGTTTATTTACAGACTACTTATCAAATCAATAAAGTAAATATTGTCGGGCATTCCATGGGTGGGGTCAGCGGACTCCGTTACCTAGTCACGTATGGCCAAGAAACGACTTTACCGCAAGTTGAAAAGTTTGTAGCGCTAGGCGCACCTTTCAATGATTTTGTGGATGATAGCGGTCAGAATTTAGCTGATTTACTCGAAAATGGGCCAACAGTGGTGTCTTCAAAGTATCAAGATTATCAAACCATGATAGGAAATCTCTCTACCGACACACAATTTTTATTGGTTGCAGGGCAGTTGAGTGAAGTAGAGCTAAGTGATGGAACTGTTCCGCTGAATAGTGCATTGGCAGTTTATGCCTTATTGAAACAGCATGGTAATCCTGTAATGGAAAAGGTCGAAGAAGGTGAAGGTGCTTCACATAGTATGCTTCATGAAAATGAAGAAGTGGATCGAGAAGTTAGTCAGTTTTTCTGGAATAGTTGAATCTAATAAAAAGAGTAATTAACGAACGTTTTTGGGCGAATGTTCGGTAATTGCTCTTTTTGGTTTTCCCAAAAAATGATTTTATCTTTCATTTGAGATGTATTCCTCAACACTTTTGATAATTAAATCGCATTAATTGCAAATAATCGATTGGCGGATAAATATAGATAACTAAAAAAATAAAATGAATACGAGTATTTTTTTTATAAAACGGATAAACGCAGGTTTTTTACGATGTTTTTCATATAACTCATGTTTTTTCTGAATATATGACAAAGTTTTCTTGAAAATGTTCGTATTTTTTCTTATAATGAGACAGAACACGAATGAGGGGGAGAATAATGAGGAAGAATGTTCCGTATTTGATCATTGCACCAGGAACGATCTTATTACTATTTTTTATGATTTTGCCATTGGTCAATATTATATGGCCAACTATTTTTACTGAAACAGGTGCTAGTCTAAGTGCTTACACCAGTTTTTTAACAGATGATTTCAATTTGAAGATTTTTCTTCGAACAATTCGCGTTTCTGTCATTGTGACATTGATTTCTGCCGTTTTAGGTATTCCAACTGCTTATTTTATTGCAGGTGTGGATAAAAAGTGGAAAAGTTTATTGATGGCAATGACGATGTTTCCATTATTGACCAATTCAGTCATCCGTAGTTTTGCCTGGATCAACATTTTAGGAAGGACAGGAGTAATCAATAATTTCTTGATTCGCATAGGACTGATCGAACAACCCATCGCCTTACTATATACGGAGTTTGCAATTATTATCGGGTCTGTCTATTTGTTCTTACCTACCATGGTCATGACACTTGTCGGCGTGATGGAAAATATTGAGAAAGAAACACTGGAAGCTGCCGAAACGTTAGGTGCGAGTCCGTTCAAAACGTTCTATAAAATTGTCATGCCACTTTGTATACCTGGAGTGATCGTTGGCAGTATTTTAGTATTTACAGGCACGTTGACGGCTTATACGACACCACAACTTTTAGGTGGGAACCAAAATATGATGATGGCGACTTTCTTATACCAGAAAGCATCGACTTTAGGTGATTGGACTTCAGCAAGTGTCATTGCATTGATCATGATCGTCACGACTCTGATCGTGAATAAAGGATTGAATATGATTGCTGCACGTTTAGATCGGAGGGAAATGAATCATGCGTAAGCAAAAAGGGATGACGATCATCGCAGTATTAGTTTTTGCGTTTTTGTTTTTACCATTAGTGATTATTGTTGTAACGTCTTTTGGACAATCATCGACGATACAATTTCCGATTGATGGATTCTCATTAGAGTGGTACACGAAAGCGCTAAGTTCTGAAACATTTATGAATAGCTTTAAATTGAGTTTAAGTATTGGTGTAGGGGCTACTCTGTTAGCTTTATTAGTGGGCGTGCCGACTTCTTACGCACTTTCTCGTTACCACATGAAGAGTAAACAGCTTTTTAAAAATTTCTTTTTGTCACCAACGATGATTCCGGGTATCGTTGTCGGCTATTCCTTGTTCCAATACATTGTGATCAAGTTTAACTTGCCGGTGATCCAAGCTTTATTGATTGGTCATTTTTTGATCAGCCTACCGTATATCATTCGCGTCGTAGGTTCAAGCATGGAGCAATTAGATTTTTCGATTGAAGAAGTTGCCTGGACGTTGGGTTGTACCAAAACCCGTGCTTTTATGCAAGTCATCTTACCAAATGTTTCTTCTGGTATATTTGCGGCGTTTATGTTGGCTTTTGTCAACTCATTCAATAATGTGCCAGTTTCAATGTTTTTATCTGGACCAGGAGTAACGATGTTGCCCACTTCATTGTTGAGCTACATTGAATATACGTATGACCCGACTGTGTCGGCGATTTCAGTAATGATCATGGTATTAACAGTTTTCTTGATGTTTATTATTGAGAAAACGTTAGGATTGGCTTCGATTGCTTAACTGTTGAGTGAAGAAATCGAACCGTACTTGAGAATGACTGGAAACTATGAGGGGGAGAACCGTGAGTTTTGTAAATTTGAACAATATCCGTGTGAGTTATGACGGAAAACAAAATATATTAGAAGATTTGTCTATTTCAATGGAAAAAGGAGAGCTAGTTTCTTTATTAGGACCCAGTGGTTGCGGTAAAACAACGACGCTACGTGTGATTGCTGGATTGATTTCGCCGAATGAGGGCTCTTTTGTTCTGGAAGATCAAGAATTAGTGAAAGTTCCTGTGCATAAACGTAATTTTGGTATGGTATTTCAGAGCTATGCGTTGTTTCCTCATTTAACGATTGCTGAGAATGTCGCTTTCGGTTTGAAATTGCGTAAAGAAAATAAAGCGGATATCACCAAAAAAGTAGCAGATATGTTAGCGATCTGTGGATTGGAACAATTGGGTAATCGTTACCCGAAACAACTGTCAGGGGGGCAACGTCAACGAGTGGCTTTGGCTCGAGCATTGGTTATTGAACCTAAGTTACTACTCCTAGACGAACCATTAAGTAATTTAGATGCGAAACTACGTGTCCAAATGCGGATCGAGATCAAACGTATCCAACAACAACTTGGTATCACAACAGTTTTTGTGACTCACGATCAAGAAGAATGCTTTTCGATCTCGGATAAAGTCGCGGTCATGAATAATGGTGTTATCGAGCAATATGATACACCGGAAACAATCTATCGACATCCTAAAACTCGTTTTGTTGCACATTTTATCGGTTTTGAAAATTTCTTTCCAGTTGAACAAATCGAAGGCATCCGCTATCAAGCTGCAGGGAATGTCATTGAGACACCTTATGAGCAACCGATAGCAGAGCGATTAGTAGCGACGATCCGTCCCGAAGATATCGAGATTGCCTCTGATGTGACACATAACGTTATAAAAGGTGAAGTAAAAGTCAGAACATTTTTAGGGAAAAGTTACCAGTATGAAGTGACAACGGCTTTAAGTAAGTTCTTAGTAAACGGTACGGATAAACAAATTTACCAAGCAGGGGATCAAATCAACCTGCATTTCCCAAAAGATAAAATCGTTCTTTTGGAAGATAAATAAGCAAAGAAAAGGGGAAAAATCAGTGAAAAAAGGCTTTCTAGTAAGTTCAGTAGTTTTAGCGAGTATGTTTGTATTGACAGCTTGCGGTGGAGGATCTGAATCTAATTCTTCCGAAGCGAAAGAGTCAAAAGATCTAGTTGTATCAACATTTGGTTTAAGCGAAGATATCGTGAAAAGCGATGTAATGGATCCTTTTGAAAAAGAATTCGATGCGAAGATCACAATGGATCTAGGGAACAGTGGCGATCGCTTCAACAAATTAATCAGTAATCCTAGAGGAATCGACGTTATTGAGTTAGCTCAAGCGAACTCAGCGGATGGCGCTTCTCAAGAATTATTTGAAAAACTAGATGAATCAAAAATCCCGAATTTAGCGGACTTAACTGAAGGAGCGAAGGAAGTCTTTGATAATGGTGCAGGTGTTCCAATTGCTGTAAACAGTGTAGGTATTGTTTACGACAGAGAAAAAGTTGGAAAAGAAATTACTAGCTGGTCAGATCTTTGGGATTCAGCGTTAGAAGGAAAAATCTCGATCCCGGAAATTACGACGACTGCCGGTCCTTTGATGATGTATATTGCAAGTGATCATGCGGGTGTAGCAATTGAAGATGACAATGGCGAGGCAGCATTTGAAGCCTTAGAAGAATTGAAACCAAATATCGTTAAGACCTATGCAAGATCTTCTGACCTAGCAAACATGTTCCAAGCAGGAGAAATCGAAGCAGCGATCGTGATGGATTTTGCTTATGATATCGTCAAAGGGGATTCTGACACGATCGAATACGTGGTCCCTGAGAGTGGCACATATGCGAACTACAATACGATCAATATTCCAAAAGAAGCAGCGAATAAAGAATTGGCTTACTCATTCATCAACTATAGAATTAGCGAAGAATCACAAAAAACAAAGGCACTTTCATTAAATGAAGCACCGACGAATGATAAAGTGGAGTTGAGTGAAGAAGAAGCTGGTAATATGACGTATGGGGCAATTGCTGACCGAGCAAAAAATATCGACTTTAATTTCGTTAATCGTCAAATGACTGACTGGATCGATCGTTGGAATCGTTTGATCAACCAATAAACATTTTCCTATAACGGGAAATCATTTAAAAAATAAACATTGGGGTGGTTGTGTCGGAAGTGCACAGCCCCCCTATTCGTGTCTAAGGATAATAAAAGTGAGGGAAAAATGTGAAGATTGACTTATTGATTAGAGATGCTCAAGTGTATAACACAGCCAAACAATGTTTTGAGAAGAAACATGTCACAGTCAGCGGTGAAAAATTTTATTACATCACAACAAAGGATTTGAGTCATTTGGAGATCCTTCAAGAAATTGATGGCCGAGGGAAATACATGATTCCTGGCTTGATTGACAGCCACATGCACATTGAGAGTTCAATGACCACGCCAAGTATTTTTTCAAAGGCCGTTTTACCATTTGGTGTGACTACAGTGATTGCGGATGCGCACGAGATGGCAAATGTTTTTGGGCTTAAAGGGTTGACTGAATTTATGGATGCAGAAACGGAGTTAGATATTTTCCATGCAATCCCATCGTCCGTTCCTTCCACTACACCTGAACTAGAAACTACCGGTGGCATCATCGGATTAGCTGAAACGGAAAAACTGTTAGACAATCCAAAAGTGCTTTGTTTAGGCGAAGCAATGAATTTTCACGGTATTGCCCATGAACCAACTTCGCTAGTTCGCCAAATTATTGACCTATGTAAAGAAAAACGTCCGACGATGCCGTTAGAAGGACATTGTCCTAAAATTTACGAAGAAGAATTGGCATCATTTATGTATAGCGGGATTTCTTCTGATCATACACATCAGTTTCCGGAATCCTTAGCAGAAAAAATTGAGAACGGTATGTTCATCCAATTCCAAAATAAGTCGATCACACCGGAAAATATGGCGGTGATTACAGAAAATGAATATTATGACTATGCTTGTCTCATCACTGATGATGTGATGGCAGATGATTTACTCACTGGGCATTTAAATGAAAATTTGAAGAAGGCAGTAGAGGTGGGGTTGCCGGTCGAACAAGCGATCTATATGACGACTTATACGCCTGCACGTAGAATGGGTTTGAATGATCGTGGATTGATTGGACCTGGACGAGTGGCTGATTTTATTTTGTTAGATGATTTATCCACATTCGCTATTTCTGCGGTCTTTAAATCAGGCAAAGAAGTCTACAGGCAAGGTGAGGCGATCACTTATCCAGAAAAAATCGAACAATTTCCTGATTCATACAGTCAAACGGTCCATTGTAAAAAGCTTTCTTTAGACGATCTAAGGTTGCCAGTCAAAACGGATTTGGCAAGTGTTCGTTGTAATGTTATTCGTAAACATGAGGTTGGTACGTTTACAGAACGGATCACGAAGGAAATTCCGGTGAAAGATGGGTACCTCGATTGGGAAAATTCAAATTGCGCCTTATTGCTCGTGATGGAACGTTATGGAAAGAATGGCAATGTGGCGTATGCTTTGATGGAAGAACCCATTTCAAAACCAGGAAGTATTGCGACGACTTGGGCGCATGATCATCATAACGTGATGGTGATGGGGAATAACTACCAAGACATTCTGCTGGCTCAGCAAAAATTGCTGAAATTACAAGGTGGCTATGTGGTAGTTAACGAGGGCAAATTAACAGCAACTTGCCCGCTACCGATTGGCGGGATCGTTTCACAAGCGCCAATTGAAGAGTTAGGCCAAGACTTAAAAAATGTGCGTAGAGAAATGCAAAATCTAGGCTACAAAAATATGAATGAGATCATGTCTTTTTCTACTTTATCATTACCAGTTTCACCTGCAATCAAAATGACAGATAAAGGAATGATGAATACGAAAACGCAGGAATTTTATCCGCTGGTTTTTCCAAGTGATGGTGTTTTATTATGAGTACATTGATAAAAAATGTCCACGTTCTAACAATGGATGATCAATTGACTGAATACAAAAACGGGTATGTACGGATTGAAGAAAATCGCATCATTGAGATAGGAGAATGGCAGGAAGGCATGGCTTCTGCGGAGGAAGTCATCGATGGAGCAGACGGCATCTTGTTGCCAGGTTTTGTGAATACACATACCCATGCTGGGATGATTCCTTTTCGATCTTTAGGAGATGATGTACCGGATCGGTTGCGCCGGTTCTTATTTCCATTAGAAGCGTTCATGACTCCAGAGTTAGTGGCAGCGAGTACAGCATATGCAATTAGTGAAATGTTGCTTAGTGGTGTGACAGGTTTTTGTGACATGTATTATTTCGAAGATCAAGTCGCGCAAGTATGTGATCAGTTTAAGATTCGTGCGATCCTTGGTGAAACGATCATTGATATGCCTGTGTGTGATAATGTAGAGCCTTCTGGCGGCTTGACTTATTGTGAGACATTCCTGCCAAAGTGGAAAGATCATCCATTGATTACACCTGCGTTGGCTCCTCATGCGCCAAATACCAATACCTATGAAGGGTTGAAGCGGACAGTTGAATTGAGTGAACGATTCGATGCGCCGATCACCTTGCATGTGGCAGAAATGGACTATGAAATGCAGGAATTAGCGAAGCAGTATCAACAAACCCCATTCGAGTTGTTGAAAGATTTAGGTTTTATGAACAGACCGTTGATCATGGCCCATTGTATCCATATGACGGAAGCAGATATTGCTTTAGTCGCTACAGAAGGAGAGCAAGTTGGAATAGCGCACTGTATCGGTGCCAACACAAAATCAGCGAAAGGTGTCGCGCCAGTTAAAGCTATGCTTTCTGCGGGTTTAACTGTCGGTTTAGGTACAGACGGTCCAAGTAGTGGCAACACTTTAGACCTTTTTGCACAAATGAAGCTATTTGCCAATTTTCATAAAACCTTTGAAAAAGATCGTGCGCTTTTCCCAGCGAAGGAAATTGTCCGTTTAGCCACTAGAGGTGGGGCGGAATTGTTAGATTTTAAAGAGACGGGTCAGCTTGTTGTAGGGAACAAGGCAGATTTTATTGTCGTTGAGACGCAGTCTGTGAATATGTTTCCGATTTTTGATCCATATTCTGCCTTAGTTTATTCAGCGAATGCTTCCAATGTGGCCCATGTATGGGTGGATGGCAGACAACTCGTACGTGATCACCAGTTAGTCCATCATGATTTTAAACAAATCAAAGCTGATCTCTATGAACAAATGGGGCAATTTGTGTTTGAAGCAAGGCGGAGGATGTAAGAAAAAACCGAAGAACCATGGTAGCAAATTTGCTGCCTTGGTTCTTCGGCATATCTTTGGCGATAACGAATTTTTGTGCATTGTCTGATTCAGCTTTTGATATAAGAAGTAACTATGTTTGTTTTTCTAAGATTTCTTTCGTTAATCGTTTCGCGGTAGGTGTCACTGCAAGACCGCCTTCTGCGGTTTCTTTGAAAATCGAAGGCATTTGTCTGCCCACTTGGTACATGGCAGCGACTACTTCATCAGGTGGGATCACGCTTTCGATGCCAGCTAAAGCCATATCAGCTGAGATGAATGCTTGTGACGAACCTAAAGCATTTCTTTTAACGCAAGGGACTTCGACGAGACCAGCTACAGGATCGCAGATCAAACCCATCATATTTTTAAGCGTGATTGCCACAGCTTGGGCGGCTTGGTGAGCTGTGCCGTTTTTTGCACAAACCAAGGCAGCCGAAGCCATCGCACTCGCTGATCCGACTTCTGCTTGACAACCACCTTCAGCCCCGCTGATCGATGCGTTGTTTGCAATGACCAAGCCAAAAGCGCCAGCTGTAAATAAGAAGTCGAGTTGTTGTTCATGGGTTAATTGCAAACGATCACGTACGGCCATCAAGACACCAGGGACAACTCCTGCGCTGCCCGCAGTAGGTGTTGCGCAGATCAATCCCATTTTGGCATTGACTTCGTTCACAGCAATCGCATTACGTACCGCGGTTAAGATTGTTTCGCCACTAAGGAAATCAGCGTGAGAAAGATAGTTGTCCATCTTTTTGGCATCGCCGCCAGTAATTCCTGTGACAGAAGTTACGCCGGCTTTTCCTTCTGCGATAGATTGTTCCATCACGATTAGATTCTTTTCCATGATCTTGATGATCTGCTCACGAGAACGACCGTTCATCTCCATCTCAACTGCGATCATTAATTCGGCAACGCTAGGGTAGTCTTGTGCTTGTTGGACTAATTCTTCAATTGATAAAAACATACCTCGTCTGCTCCTTTACTCGAAATAATTGACACTGTCAATATTTGGTAACTGTTTTAGTTTTTTTACGGTATCTTCTACTTGAGGATCGTCCACTTCCATGATCATAATAGCATTTTCACCTTTTGACTCACGAGTCACTGTCATTGTACCGATATTGGTATTAGTTTCTGAAAGAATATTGGTGACTTTAGCAATCATGCCAGGAACGTCTTGGTGGACGATGATCAAGGTCGGTGTTCCCATGCTTAATGAGATCTTGAAGCCGTTCAATTCAGAAATCTGGATGTTGCCCCCACCAATTGAGATGCCTGTAACCGAAAGCTTTCGACTGCCTTTTTTCAACAACATTTTGACGGAATTAGGATGGTCGGCTTTTTCACTTTTAGGTACGAATAATACTTCCATACCTGCTTCATGAGCCAACCTTAACGAATCTGCTAAACGAGAATCATCAGGTTCCATGCCTAATAATCCTCCAACTAAGGCAATATCAGTACCGTGTCCACGATAGGTTTTGGCAAAAGACTCATATAGGTAGATGTCAACAGAATCTGGTTGATCGCCAAAAATACTACGGACGATCTTTCCGATTCTTGCTGCTCCAGCGGTATGCGAACTGCTCGGTCCGATCATGACAGGACCAATAATATCAAATACACTTCTGTATTTTAGATCTTTCATTATTTCACCTCATTAGAATAGAAGAATTTATTTACTATATATATTATGTATTAGGTTCATACAGGCGTAAGTTTAGCATAAATAAGCGATCTATAAAGAGATTTCTTCACGTTTTAACCAGATATTTAGCTTTTTTTGGATAAAGGTGAAAATAATCAGAAAAAATTGTTGAAAAAAAAGAAAAATTTGCTATACTGTATCAGTGTGCATTCGTTATGTACATGATATGTCAATTGATTTTAAGATCAACTGACAATACGTGGGAGGAGAAATATGCATCTCCAATTAACCACATCACGGACTTAAGGAGGTATGTCTCGTGGCAAAGAAAGTAGAAAAAATCGTTAAATTGCAAATTCCTGCAGGTAAAGCAACTCCAGCTCCCCCAGTAGGTCCTGCACTAGGTCAAGCGGGTATCAATATCATGGGATTCACAAAAGAATTCAATGCTCGTACAGCTGATCAAGCAGGTTTGATCATTCCAGTTGTGATTTCTGTATACGAAGACCGTTCATTCACATTCGTAACAAAAACACCACCAGCTGCAGTCTTATTGAAAAAAGCAGCGAAAATCGAAAAAGGTTCAGGCGAACCAAACAAAAATAAAGTTGCTAAAGTTTCTAGCGATCAAGTAAAAGAAATCGCTGAATTAAAAATGGAAGACCTAAACGCAGCAAACGTTGAAGCAGCAATGCGCATGGTTGAAGGAACTGCACGAAGCATGGGGATCACTGTAGA
Organism: Enterococcus spodopteracolus; assembly: GCF_030441955.1. Taxonomy (NCBI): domain Bacteria; kingdom Bacillati; phylum Bacillota; class Bacilli; order Lactobacillales; family Enterococcaceae; genus Enterococcus; species Enterococcus spodopteracolus. The sequence continues at coordinate 98,841 of NZ_JARJHD010000001.1, forward strand.
ATAATCTGCACCCTAAGAAAGTAGCTTCTCAGTTGGCCCTGTATTGAAAGGTATAGGACACGTGGGAGGTACAACCGTTATAACCACAATCAAGGAGGAACCAAAATGGCTAAAAAGAGCAAAAAAATGCAAGAAGCATTGAAAAAAGTGGATTCAAGTAAAGTTTATTCTGTCGCTGAAGCAGTAGCATTAGCGAAAGAAACAAACATTGCAAAATTTGATGCAACAGTTGAAGTTGCATACCGTCTAAACGTAGACCCTAAAAAAGCAGACCAACAAATTCGTGGAGCTGTTGTATTACCAAACGGAACTGGTAAAACACAAACTGTTTTAGTATTTGCTAAAGGAGACAAAGCAAAAGAAGCTGAAGCAGCTGGTGCAGACTTCGTTGGTGACGACGATATGGTTCAAAAAATCCAAAACGGATGGTTTGACTTTGACGTAGTTGTTGCAACACCTGACATGATGGCTACTGTTGGACGTCTAGGACGTGTATTAGGACCTAAAGGCTTAATGCCAAACCCTAAAACTGGTACTGTAACAATGGACGTTACAAAAGCAATCAACGAAGTAAAAGCTGGTAAAGTAACTTACCGCGTTGACAAAGCTGGAAACATCCACGTACCAATCGGTAAAGTTTCTTTCGACAACGAAAAATTAGTTGAAAACTTTGCTGCGATCCATGATGTATTAGTGAAAGCTAAACCATCTGCAGCTAAAGGTCAATACATGAAAAACATTACTGTAACAACAACATTTGGACCTGGTATCCATGTAGACCAAGCTTCTTTCTAATCCAACGATTAGGACGTTGATTGATCCAACTGAAAAATAATTCTTGACTCAACTAGTTTAGCGTGCTAAGCTAGTTGAGGTTAATAATTAACTTGTACCGAAGACAGTAGGTGGCTTAGCCTTAATTTCCTACCGAGGACGTTTATTGAATATATTCAATAGTCCCTCTATGTCTACGGTGGCATAGAGTTTTTTGTTGTGAATCACTAAGAACGCAGTGATTAGATGATGAACAAACGATTCAGTCGTAAAAACTCTTCCATCAAAATTCAGGAGGTGAAACTCAAAAATGAGTGAAGCAATTATCGCAAAAAAAGCAGCAATCGTTGACGAAGTAAGTGCAAAATTTACTGAAGCAGCTTCTGTAGTCGTAGTTGACTACCGTGGATTAACTGTTGATGAAGTAACTCGCTTACGTAAACAACTTCGTGAAGCTAACGTTGAAATGAAAGTTATCAAAAACTCAATCCTTTCACGTGCAGCGAAAAAAGCCGGTCTAGAAGGCATGGACGAAGTTTTCACTGGCCCTACAGCCGTTGCATTCAGTAACGAAGATGTAGTAGCACCAGCGAAAATCATGGACGAATTTGCTAAAGATGCAAAAGCATTAGAAATCAAAGGCGGTATCATCGAAGGTAAAGTATCTACATTGGAAGAAATCACAGCATTGGCAAAATTGCCAAACCGCGAAGGACTTCTATCTATGTTGCTATCTGTACTACAAGCGCCAGTCCGCAACGTGGCTTACGCTGTCAAAGCAGTCGCAGACAAAGAAGATGGAGATGCAGCTTAATCGCCGCATAGCATAACAATAAATAAAAAAAGAACATTTAAAATGGAGGAAACAAAAATGGCATTGAACATTGAAAACATCGTTGCTGAGTTAAAAGAAGCAACTATCCTAGAACTTAACGACCTAGTTAAAGCTATTGAAGAAGAATTTGGCGTATCTGCTGCTGCTCCTGTAGCTGCAGTTGCTGCTGGTGGCGGTGCTGCTGCTGAAGAACAAACTGAATTCACTGTAGAATTAACTGCAGCTGGAGACCAAAAAGTTAAAGTTATCAAAGCAGTTCGTGAAGCAACTGGCTTAGGCTTGAAAGAAGCTAAAGCTGTAGTTGATGGCGCTCCTGCACCAGTTAAAGAAGGCGTTTCTAAAGAAGAAGCTGAAGAATTAAAAGCTAAACTTGAAGAAGTTGGCGCTTCTGTAACAGTTAAATAATTTTATTGATTTTCGATCGGCTAAAAACCTTATTTATTAAGGTTTTTAGCTTTTTTTGTTTATTGAAATACACTGTGTTTCTAGTTTAACTCGTGGTAATACAAGTAAAAATATAAACATCATTTAAACATGAGGAGTAGGAGAGAAGAAAGGTGTTTATCAAGTCAATTGCTAAAACTTATTCGTTATTAGATATAGTTGACGATAGATAACAGTAGCTAAAAGTAATTTAGGTACGTGTACAATCTTCTTGTAAGTCAACTATTATCCAGACGCATTCTGGTGTGTTTTTGTATAAAAAAAACGACTCAAAATGAGTCGTTTGAACAGATTATTGTAATAGATCATTAATTTCTTTAAATTCTTTATCAAGTTCTTTTTCATCATATTTTTCGTATTTATCAGCTTCATGAAGAATTTTTTTGATTTCATGAATCGCCTTACGTTCAACTAACCATTTTTTTAGATTGTGTTTTTTTTCTGGATTTTCAGATAACGTATCAAGTTCATTTAATTCTTTATCCAGTTTATTGACTGCAGCAACAATTTTGTCTAAAGCTTTTTCTTCTTTGTGTTCTAAATCTGACATTTATCTTCACGTCCTTTTTATTTGATAATTTAAGTATAGGACGTTGCCATTAATTTTTCAAAAATAAAACACTTATATATGTTTATTTGCATAAAGGACAAGAAGAACTCAACAATTGATAGTTCCTGCCCTCCATAGGATTATTTGATTGAAAAAGTGGTGGGTTTCTGAGCTATACTTTGGTGGAGTAACTAAAAATGATAGTAATTTTCATTAAAGCACAGAAACTATTAGTAATTTTTTTAATTATTAAAAGCTTGATATTAAAGTAGTTGAAGTGAATAGAAGCCATCAATAATTATAAAATTAAAATACAGGTAAAAGCTTATGCGCTATCCATCTTCGGATGGTATTTTTTATGGCAGATATAAATAAAACGAATAAAAATCCTTGTTTTTATAGATTATAATTATGTTGTGGTACATGATCGTCTATCCAACTTGTAGGACAAAAGGCTTGTCGTTGTAACCCCCAATTAATCTCGCCAGATCTTCTGTGTTTTCTGCCACTTTTTTCTAAGCTGCTTGAAAGAGTAGCCTTTACATAAATAATTTAACAAAGAAGGTATAGTTATGTATTATGTAGAAGTCCAAACGCGAGGAGTAAAAAATAAACAGTATGTTAAAACAGTACGCCATAATTATCCATTATTAGGATCATGGGAAGAAGCTGAACCATTTTCAAAAGAATGTGCATTGCAAATAAAGACAATATTAGAACAAGAATTAACTTGTGGAAAAGCAAATGTCACTATCATAGAAAAGTGAAAATGATTGAAACTTTAACCAGACAAAGCAATAGAAGGACAACACGTGCTTAATTTCATAAAGCTTATCAGTGAGAAAATGTGGATAGATAAACTTTAAAAATATATGTAAGAAGGGATAGGCATGACATATGAGGTTAAAGTCAGTAAAGAAATTCTGAATATATTTTCTGAGAATCAATCAAAAAGGTATCAAGAAATAATCTTATATAAATTGAAAGAGTATTTGATGCACAACTTTTATCGAATCAAACGTGTTGATGCACCTGTAAAACAATCAATTTATGAAATGAAAATCCGCTTAGGAAAAGAAAATTTTCGAATTGCATTTATAATAGAGGATAAGAGGGTACAAGTTTTTTATATTAGTCGAACGTTAAAGAAAGAATTATTTGATAAAGAAGTAAATAGAGTTGTTCATCGATTCAATAAAAATCACAGAGTTACTAAGTCTATGAAGAAAGTAGAGGCATAGTAAAATGAACATGATTTGTAAAAAGCAATTAAAGCAATTTTTGAAAAGAAAATTTAAATCGAAGGATTGTTTTAAGTTAAAAATTCTTACGTTCAAAAAAGATCGCTATTTACTTATCAGTTATGATCAAGAACGATATACAATAGTTGAAGATGGATTCGAAAAGAGTAAGTATGAGTTCGACTCTTCAGATGAAGCAATAAAAGCAGTGATGAAAATGGCAAATATTGAATTTAAACGTAGCTATAGACTTTATGTACAATAAATCCTCTGATAGTACAGTCTGATGAATCGAAAAAATCCTCTTACGATGTAGAAAGAAATAGGAAATATTAATTAATGAAAAATTAAAAAGCCAGATATTAAAGCAACCAAAGTAAACTAAAAGCAGTGAATTATTGCAAAGTAAAAGTAATTAAATCTTTTCTATTCATTCTTATGCACCGAAGTCTTCGATATGAGTGGTTTCAGTATTTTTTGAGCAAATTGTTTTGCCTTCAGCATGTTTAGCATAATAGTGATAGAAAGTCTGGTATTTTAAGTTTCACGTTTGTTCTGTTTCCTCATCTAATGATACACTAACAGTGAGTAAGTCTGAGGAGGAGAAGAAGTCGCTATGAAAAAGCAATATATACGTAATACATTGATTGGTTTAGGATTACTGCTGATTTTGTTTGTTGGCTATCAACTTTATTTAGAGTATCGACCAGATATCCACTTATTACTAGATCCACAGGCAAGCCGCAAAGAATGGATGCGAGAAATTCGTTCACACGGAGTATCTGCTGCGTTTATTTTGACGCTGTTGATCAGTTTGATGTGTGCGGTGCCAGGTATTCCTACTTCTGTAATCGGTGTGGTCGTCGGCCTAAGTTATGGTCCATTTCTAGGAACAGTTATCAATGTAACAGGCAATGCAATTGGAAATATCTTATCAATTGTTTTGATGCAACATTTATCCTTTATGGATCATAGTAAAAAAGAGAATCGTTGGGTCAAAGCAATACGTCGGATGAAGCATCCAAAAATAGGAGTCATGATTGGCTATATGGTACCGGTGATTCCGTCTTCTGTCGTGAACTTTGCCGCAACCTCCTTAAATCTTTCGGTTCGTGAGTTATTATTATCGATCCTTATCGGTGTAGTGCCATCTTCCCTTTTATATGCGTGTGGTGGAGAAGCATTGTTTCATGGGGAACATATAAAAGCACTTGTTTTGGTTGCTAGTGTGTTAGTTTTAACAGTATTGGTGTTTATTATCTATCATGATCGAAGAAAACATTTAGTTAAATAACCTTATTTATTTTATTTGAGCCTCCCTGTTTTCAATTATTCTAAGAAGTTGTAAACTAAGAAAGGAAATGGGGGAATCCGATGGAAATGAATAAGCAAACACCGCTTTCGAAATCATTGATTTTATTATTAGCGATCACCTGTGGGGTAGTCGTCGCAAATATGTATTATATCCAACCAATTGGCACAAAAGTAGCAGCAAATTTATCAGTCAATACGAGTGCTGTAGGTTTGTTGACGATGCTGACTCAATTAGGCTATGCATTAGGATTGTTATTTTTAGTTCCGTTAGGGGATGTCGTCGATCGACCTAAATTGATCATTCGCATGGCGGGATTATCTGCACTATCGTTATTAGCAGCCTTTTTTGCACCAAACTTTGCTTTATTTGCAGTTGCTTCTTTCTTGATTGGTCTACTATCGATCGTTCCGCAAATCATTATTCCCTACGGCGCCGTACTTGCAGGACCAGCAGCGCGAGGAAAAACCATGGGGATCTTATTGAGTGGTTTACTAATGGGAATCTTGCTCTCTCGAACTGTTTCGGGACTTCTTGCTAGTTGGTTTTCTTGGCGCAGTGTTTATTTATTTGCCCTTTGTCTGGTGGGGGCGCTCACTGTGCTACTCTATTTAAAATTACCAAGAACACAAGGAACGTTGGAAAAAGAATCTACAGTCTCTTATCTTGCTTCATTACAAAGTTTACCAAAACTCGTCAAAGAACAACGATTGTTACGTGAAGCTGCAATCAATGGCTTTTTTATGTTTGGAACTTTTTCGCTTTTTTGGTCAACGCTGATCTTTTATATCAGTAGCCCAGCTTATGGATGGGGTACTTTTGAAGCAGGAATCCTGGCGATCTTTGGTTTGTCGGGAGCAGTAGCTGCACCGATCGTTGGTCGCTTGGCCGATACTTATTCGGAAAGACGGATTGTTGGTATGGGTTTAGGGATGCAGACAATTAGTTTTCTCGCTTTGTTTGTTGCGGGTGACTATGTTGCTGTCCTATTAGTTGCAATCATTTTATTAGATGTTGGAAACCAGTTCGGGCAAGTAGCGAATCAAAGCAGAGTACAAGGTCTTGGCGAAGCAACAAGTAATCGCAACAACACGATTTTTATGTTTATGTACTTTATCGGTGGAGCAACAGGCTCTTTATTAGGCTCAGTGATGTGGCAGCATTATGGTTGGGTAGGTGTGACTGTTACGGGACTGATTTTCCAATTGTGCGCTTTTTTCTTTCAATATTATTTCTCTACTCGTAGAAATAATTTGGAACAATCGCTATAACCCCAAATGCTATTAAGACAGAAACTATGGCATTATAAAAACGATCAAAGTCATCAGAAATATATGACTTTGATCGTTTTTTTGATTCTGGAACTTTTAGTTACGTTTTGATGAAATCAATAATATTTTGATAATTATCGTATATTTGGTCTATACAGATATTGTCATTTTGAAATAAAGGTGCTATAATTGGGCTATACCAAAATAAAAGGGAGTAATCGTTATGGAAATCATTCGTGTGAAAAATGCTGAAGAAGGCGGAAAAAAAGCTTTTGAGATAATTAAAAATGGAATGGAAAATGGTGCGAAAGTTCTAGGTTTAGCAACAGGAAGTACGCCAATCACTTTATATAAAGAAATGACTTCAAGCGACATGGATTTCAGTAACATGACTTCTGTTAACTTGGATGAGTATGTTGGACTAGGTGGCTCAGATGATCAAAGCTACCGCCATTTTATGAATGTTGAATTATTCGACAAGAAACCATTTAAAGAAACATTCGTACCTGATGGAAAAGCAGCTGATTTAGAACAAGCTTGTCAATCCTACGACCAAATCATTGAAGAACATCCAATCGATATCCAAATTTTAGGGATCGGTCAAAACGGTCACATCGGTTTTAATGAACCTGGTGCTCCATTTGATGGAAAAACAAGTGTTGTTGATTTAACTGAATCAACAATCAATGCCAATAAACGATTCTTTGATAAAGTGGAAGACGTCCCAACGAAAGCAGTTTCTATGGGAATCGGCTCAATTCTAAACGGTAAAAAAATCGTCTTGATGGCTTATGGCGAAAGTAAAGCAGAAGCAATCAAAGGAATGATCAATGGACCGGTTACCACAGATATGCCAGCAAGTGCTTTGCAAAAGCATGATGACGTGATAGTCATTGTTGATGAAGCAGCAGCAAGCAAATTATAATAGAAAAGATTTCAGTCACTGGAGATCATCTGGTTTTTATCAGATGATCTGGCACAGTGGCTTTTTTAGGTCATAAAAAATAGTTATATTTTGTTTGTTTTTTTTAGTCATGCTATATTTGATAAGAGGGGGGATATTCATGGAGGATATGGTTTTATCCATACCAGAAATTATTATACGATTGAGTATCGCATTGCTTTTTGGCGGAGCAATTGGTTTTGAGCGACAATATAAAAACCGTCCAGCAGGGATGCGTACACATATTTTGGTTTGTATGGGGGCTTGTATTATTGCCTTGATCCAAGTGGAAATTGCCAGTGGTGCGTTGAGAAATGCATTAGAGTATCCTGAATTAGTTGGGACCCTCCGTTCAGATGAAGCTCGTTTGATTGCACAAGTTGTCAGTGGCGTCGGTTTTTTAGGAGCAGGTACGATCATTGTTACGAAACAATCAGTGACTGGATTAACGACCGCAGCCTCACTTTGGGCAATCGCAGGATTGGGTATTGCAATCGGAATGGGTTTTTATGCCATTGCACTAACTAGTTTCGTCGGTATTGTGTTTGCATTGACTGTGGTGAAGCGCATCATCCATGTACCAACAACAAAAAAATTAGTGATCCAATTTATTCATCGAAAAGAAACCAAGGATTTCTTGAATGATTATTTTGAAAAAAGAAACATTACGATCGAGGATGTCAATTTTGATGTAAAATTTGTGGATGATTACCGTATTTATAAAAATGTTTATACGATCGATTTACCAAAAGGATTGACGTATGCAGAAGTGATCGAAGAATTATCCACGTATAAAAATATTACTAACTTACATCTGGTTAGTTTATCTACCTGAGTGACCATTTTTTTAAATAACAAGAAATAAAAGAAAAAATAGCGCTTTATCGATGAATAAATGATAAAATAAGAGTATCTGTAAGCATGAAATTTGGAGGATATCTATGTATTCAAGGTTCAAAGAGTCAAAATTATTGTTTTGGACAGTGGAATTAGTCTTAACGATTATTGGCGTTTTCTTTATTTTACGTATGCCAAATGTGTTTCACCCGATTTTGAGAATGGCATCTGCAATCATTATGCCATTGATCATTGCTGGATTTTTCTATTATATGTTTAATCCAGTTGTCTTGTTTTTAGAAAAACATCGAGTACCACGCGTGTTGGGCTATCTATTGACATTGATCGTTTTATTAGTGATCGTCTTTTTGACCATCATGAACATCTTGCCTCAATTGGTTGATCAAGCAGTGCAATTAACCAGCAGTATCCCTGCATATGCAGACGAAACAAGTCGTTGGTTGACTGAGATCATGCAAAGAGAAGAGTTTCGTTCATTGAATCTAGAAGAACAGTTTGTGTCTGCCAACTTGTCGTTGAGCAACTTATTCAATATCTTGTTGGTTAGTCTGACAGGGAGCGTTTCAAGAATTCTTTCTTTTATGATGCAATTCTTTATTTTATTGTTTACTGTCCCATTCATCTTATTATTCATGTTCAAAGATGGACATAAATTTATTGATGCGTTATCGCCTTTCTTTCCTCAAGCAATCCGAGGAGAATTACGACAAACGGTCAGAGAGTTGAATGAAACGTTATCTGCTTACATCAGTAGCACGATTGTGGATGCAGTGATCATTGGCGTGATGAGCTTTATTGCAATGACGATTTTCAAGCAGCCTTATAGTTTGTTGCTGGCAGTCGTTTGCGGAGTGACGAATATCATACCGTACGTGGGCCCTTTTATTGGTGCAGTACCAGCTATTATTGTCGGACTGTTTATTTCGCCATTTCAAGCACTATACATGGCATTATCCATTCTTGTTATCCAACAATTGGATGGCAATGTGATCAAGCCATTACTCTTCGGAAAAACAATGAACATTCATCCGCTAACGATCATTTTAGTATTGATCGGTGCAGGAAGTGTTGCTGGGATCATGGGAATGTTGATTTGTATCCCTGTGTATGCGGTGATCAAAACATTAGTATTGAATATTCGTAAGATTTATTTATTGCGGAAGTTTGAACAAGTTCCAGCAGAAGAACAACCCAAGAAAATTGAATTAGAACATGAATAACTGTCAACGAAAAGAGACGAGGATCATCAAATGATGATCCTCGTCTTTGTTTAGATATAATTATCAAACACTTTGCTCAAGTTTCGGTTCTGCAAGAAAATCTAAGGAGCGGATCTCGACACCTTCTGTTTCGAAGATCACCACTTCATTTGTCCCTTGGTTAAGGAAATCTTTTGGACAATAAAGTGAATAGATCGGTCCACGATTCCAATAGCGGCCAAGGTTGATCCCATTGACAAAAATCACTCCTTTACCATAGTTGGAACAATCGATATACGTATCTATCGGCTCGGCTACATCAAATGATACGTGATAAAACGAAGGATGAGCTGGATTTTTGCCAGCTTGATAGTCGATCAGCTGAAGTTGCTCGGCTGATAGTGACAAAGGATAATGTAAATAGCCTTGATGGAAATGGATATCTTGCATGATTCCGCCACGAATCCCTTTTGTTTGGGTCGGGTTATTCAATTTTGAGCCATAATTGACTCTTCCATGATTTTCTACTAGTACATCTAATTGGATTTCTTCATTTTCTGTCTTTCCTTGGATCATGAACTCTTCACCTATCGTTGTTTGTTCTTGCGTCAATTGATAGGTTTCGTCCACATAAACGGAAACTCGATCACTTGCTTCGATGATCCGAACTTTGTTTTCATGGTGATAGTTTCTCAGAGCTAAGGAATATAAGACATAGCCATATCCATTGCTGACTTGTTCCATCGTCATAGGATAAGCGGTAGGTACTGCTTTTGCTAGTGTTTCTTTTGTGTTTAGTAAAGAAACGCTAGTATCAATTGGGTAACTACCAAGAGACTCTAAATGTTTTGTACGTGGTTCTGCTTGCCATACATCGGGGCAAACTTCTTTGATTGCTTGTTGGACAGCATAATATTTTTCTGTAGGTTCACCAGCTTCAGTGAGTAACGCATCGTAGTCATAGCTTGTCAATTGTGGTAAATCGGTGTTTCCACGAGCGGAACAGCCATTATAAAAACCAAAATTGGTGCCTCCATGGAACATGTACAGATTCAAAGAACCAACTTCTAACATATCTTTGACTTCATTCGCTAGGTCTTGAGCATCTCGTTTGATGATCGGTTCGCCCCAGCGATTGAACCAACCATCCCAATATTCCATACACATCAAGGGCCATTTTTTCCCATGTTTCTCAAAAAAAGCTTGCAAGACCGCACTATTCTCTTTAGAATGACTACCAAAATTACCAGTGACGAATACATCATCTTCAATCAGGGTCCCAGCATCCAATACTTCATTCCAAGCACCATCGGAAGTAAATAGAGGAACAGTGATGCCGGCATTCTCTAGTAGTTGTTTCGTTTTACGTAGATACGCTTTTTCCATCCCATAAGAACCATATTCATTCTCGATTTGGATCATGATAACAGGGCCACCGTTTGAAATTTGTAAAGGGAGGATCTTGGGCAGTAAGACATCATAGTATTTTTTGACTTTTGTCATAAATCGTTCATCCGTCGAACGCAAACGAATACCTGGTTCTTTTAACAACCAAGCGGGTAGACCGCCAAACTCCCATTCTGCACAAATATATACAGAAGGGCGTAAAATGACCATCAAGCCAAGTTGTTGAGCAAGTGCAACAAAAGCAGTGAAATCATTCATTCCTTCGAAGTTGAATTGTCCTTCTTTGGGTTCATGGATATTCCAAGGAATATAGGTTTCGACAGTATTTGCGCCTAATGCTTTCAAGTTATATAAGCTATCTTCCCATTGCGATTGAGGAAGACGGAAATAGTGGATGGCGCCACTGATCAATTTAATTGGCTGCCCATCTAAAAGAAAGTCTTCTTTTATTTCAAAAGTTTGCATGTTGGTTTCTCCTTACCAATATTTTTTCCACGAGGGTTTTGCTAAACGCATCAGAGCTTCTAGATAGAAATAATCGCCCCAAAGATTAGGTTCATCGATTCCTTTACCTTCTGCATGGGCATATACGCCATGTAGTAATAGACCTTCATTATCAGGTTCGGATAAAGATGTGTAATGTTCGCTTAATTGGTAGAGCATTCCTTTCGCTAATTCTTCAGACTGAGGATACGCTTCCATATTTGCGGCTTCTAATAATCCACAGGCGGTGATCGCTAAGGCTGAACTATCTTTGTCAGAAGGATGTTCATCTGTGAAATCAAAATCCCAATAAGGAACAAGGTCTTCTGGTAAATGTGCCAAAAAGACATCCACGATTGCTTCATAATTTGTAGGTAAAGACGAAGTTTTTAAATAACTTTCATTTAAAGGAATCCCAAGAACAGCCCAACTTTGGCCACGTGCCCAAATCGACGCATCGCTATTTCCCTGATGTGTGGCACCGTGAGTTGGTGTACCGGTTGAAGGATCAAAATAATACGTATGGAAAGTTGTTGCGTTTTCTCTAACAACGGTACGTAACACTGTTTCGTAATGTTTCTTTGCTACTTCTCGATAATGATCATTACCTGAAATCTCAGAAGCTTGGAACAATAAAGGTAAGTTGATCAATGAATCGATGATCAAGCGATATTCTTTTGGATCGCCATACGCGCCCCAGGCTTGGATAAATTGTCCTTTTTCTTGAAAACGTGCAAGTAAGACATCTGCGGCTTGAAGCAATTCTTCTTTGCATAATAAGCTGTTGGTTAACCGATAGCCTGCACCAGCAGATAAACTATATAAGAAACCAATATCATGATGATCTAGCACGTGATGTGTGGTTAAACGCTCTTTGAAACTATGGATATTTTCCATGGCACGTACGAGAAATTTCTCTTTGCCAGTCCATTCATAAGCCAACCATAACATGCCAGTCCAAAAGCCATTCGTCCAGTCATCATTAGGTTTGATCCGATAGATCCCATTTGTTGCGCAAGCCGACGGGAAGTCTAGACCGTAGCGTGTCATATTATGTTCGATTTTTTGGCAACACCAATCAATTTGCTTCGCTAGCCAGGCGCTATCGACAGACTTACTTATGGAAATAAGGGAAACTTTTGTTTGTTGTAATCCCATCATACCACTCCTCTTAATTTGTTAACATATTAACTTTAAGCTAGTATAACCTAAATAATCAGAAAAAGCGAATGGCAAAATTAAAAAAACAGAAAAATCAAAAAATAAATAACCTTATTTTATTTTTTTGAAGTAGGTAACTCTGATCTTGGACAGAGGCATATAGTAAGAAGAGGCCGGGACAGAAGTGTTCAGCCTCGAGAAATAAGGCGCCATCCACAAAAGTTTGAAGAACAATTTTCGTGGATAGCGCCTTATTTCCGAAGAGGTTACTTCTGTTCCCGCCGTTTATTCGGTTTTAGGTGGTGGGAGAGAACGAATGTCCCAATTCCTTCTGGTTTTTCTTATTTTATTCAAGGGGTACGAAATTACGGCTATTACCGTTCTACTTATTCTGCTTCTACTTCGATTTTTGTTTTGAAATATTTCCAGTGCTTATAACTAATGATATATTCGGCTACGCTTCGATCGGCAAGAAAAGAATGCTTGACTTGTTTGACGACTGGTTCGCGAAAGCTTAACTTTAACAAGTTCAATAATTCTGGATCATCGGGAAAGACGATTTCATTCGTCTCAACAGATGAAAGAGAGAAGAGGTCGATCCCAAAATCTTTTCTCACTCTCTCGTAGATACTGGAGTATTGAGATAAGTCTTTACTAATAGGTTCCTTGACCAGGCGTTTTGGCAAATGAGTGATATGCACAAGGAAAGGGATATCCTCAAAATACCGCACTCGTTTGATGCGATAATAAGAACCATTTTTTGGTAGTCCAAGTTCTTCTAAAATATCAGGTTCTTGCTCTTCTTCTATTGAAACGACCTTGACCTTCTCTTTATCTAATGAATGTAATTCGATATCTGAGAATTTGACTGATTGAGAGACTTTTGATTTAGAAACAAAGGTTCCTTTACCTTGGACGCGATAGAGATAGCCAGCAGTTGTAAGTTCATTCAATGCTTTAACGGCTGTGATCGAGCTGACAGAATATTTTTTCTTGATATCTGCTTCTGAGTAAAACTTATCTCCAGGAACAAATAAATGATTTTTGATTTCAGCTAATAATTCTTGCTTAATTTGTTCATATTTGGGAATCACCACATGAGACCTCCTTTTTTTGCGGTATTCAATTAATTTTACCATAACATGTTAACTTGTTTGTGGCAATGGATTAATTTTGGAACTAAATTTTTCAAGAAAAAAATATAATATGTTAAGATGTTAGGTTTACGTTTGAGTTGATATGTGATATAGTGTACGTAATCAATAGCTAACATGTTAAGTAGCTTAGATGTTTATTTAAGGGGGAAGAGAGATGAGAAATATCTTATTGGTCAGTCATGGTAGCATGGCCGATGGAGTCAAAGCCAGTTTAGAAATGATCGTTGGCGCGCAAGAACATGTCCACACACTTTCTTTAAGATCAGATGGTGATAATTTACAATTTGAACACGAATTAACTGAGAAAATGAAAGCCCTTAACGGTTCGACCTTGATTATTGCAGATCTGCTAGGTGGGACACCATGTAACACAGCACTAAAAAATTACCTAGAAGATGAAGAAGTTACAATTATTGCTGGGATGTCTTTACCTTTAGTCATGGAAGCGACCCTTAATCCACAAGCAACGATCGAGGCGTTGATCGATTTAGCATGCGGGGGTATCGTAGATATCAAAAACAAGATGATCGCAACGGAAGCGGAAGAAACGCAAGCCGCAGAGGGAGATCTAGCACAATATAAGGAATTTAAAGGCAAAGCGAATATTGTCAATGTAAGGATTGATGAACGCTTGATTCATGGTCAAGTTGCAGGAATTTGGTCCACAAGTTTGAATACACAACGGATCATTGTGATCAATGATGAGGCAGCAATGGATTCTTTACAAAAATCTTCATTAAGAATCGCAGCGCCTACATCTATGCGGCTATCCGTTTTAACTGTTGCTGCGGCGGCAAAAAATGTTCAATCTGGAAAATACGGCAAACAACGTATTTTTTTACTTTTTAAAAATCCAACAGATGTCTTGCGGTATTTAGAAGCGGGCGGTGAGCTGGCTGCAATCAATGTAGGAAACATGAGTCATAAAGAAGGTGCGAGAGAAATCACGAAAAGCATCAAGGTCATGAAAGAAGAAGAAGCAGTGTTTGAAGCAATCGCAGCCAAAGACATAACGGTGACCGCTCAACTGGTACCAAATGATCCAGTCATCGATTTTATGGAAAAACTAAGAAAGTGATTTAGGAGGAAATAATCATGCAACATCTAGCCATGTATCAAATTATTCTTATTACAGTTTATGCTTTTATCGCAATCAATGATTCACTTATTTCAAATACGTTGACACAACCAGCCATTGCGGGAATGATCTCCGGGATGATCATGGGAGATTTAGAAACTGGCTTGATGGTAGGAGGAACCCTGCAATTGATGCGTTTAGGGATCGCAGCTTTTGGAGGTGCATCTGTACCCGACTTCTTTACTGGTGCTGTATTAGGAACGGCGTTTGCTGTCATTTCTGGTAAAGGGGCGGAATATGGGATCGGTCTAGCTGTACCAGTATCATTACTGATGCTACAGCTTGATGTCGTTGCTCGCTTCTGTAATGTCTTTTTGCTTCACCGTGTCGATCGTGCGATTGAAGATATGCGTATCAACAGTATCCCACGGTTAGTATTATCTGGTTCATTCCTATGGGGGCTTTCTCGAGCAATCCCGATCTTATTGATGTTACTAGTCGGTGATGCGGCAGTTTCAACAATCACAGAAAATACACCTGAATGGTTGATGAATGGATTGCGTACAGCAGGTGGTGTACTACCAGTTGTCGGTGTGGCTATCCTTTTACATTATTTACCAGCAAAACAGTATATTCCTTACTTACTTTTAGGGTTTTTCTTATCAGCATATCTACAAGTACCAATGCTTGGTATTTCAATCGTTGGTGTTATTGCTGCATTGTTAGTATTCAAACGAGATAACGAAAAAGAAGCAACTGCTCAAATAGTGACAACCACTGGAACACTTGAAGGAGGTTTTGATGGCGATGAGTAATCAAAAGTTAACGAAAAAAGAATTGAATGTCATCAGTTGGCGCTATATCCTGGGTAGCCAATTGAATTGGAACTACGAGCGTATGATGAGTACCGGTTATCTCTATGGTATTTTACCTGTACTGAAAAAATTCTATGGGGAAGACAAATCACAATTACAAGATATGATGAATACCCATAATCAATTTTTCAACACGAATGCGATTTTTGGGAACTTGATCATGGGGATCGATGTGGCAATTGAAGAAGAAGATGGTTACAAAGCAAAAGATACGATCGTCGCGTTGAAAACAGCGTTGATGGGTTCATTAGCAGGGGTAGGTGATTCATTATTCCATGTCATCTGGGGAACGATTTTTGGTTCAATTGCGGGTACATTGGCACAAAGCGGATCAGTCGTGGGCTGTGTGATCTGGATCATTGCCAATATCGCTTTACTTTTTGGACGAGCAGCATTATTACCACTTGGCTACAAGCAAGGAGTTAAATTAGTTACGACTCTGAAAAATAAACTAACTGCATTCACCAACGCAGCAACTGTTTTAGGGATCACAGTTATTGGTGCCTTGATTCCTTCTGTTATCAAAGCAACGGTTCCTTTCATTTATAAACAAAATGGGGTGGAGTTAGTTGTTCAAGACACATTAGATGCGATCTTACCTTCATTAGTACCGGTTTTATTAGTCTTATTGACATACTGGATGTTAGGGCAGAAGAAATTGAATTCAACTCGCGTGATCTGGATTATTTTGATTCTTTCAATTGCATTAAGTGCTGCTGGGATTTTAGCTTAACTGATTCATAAAAAATGAATGAAGTGATCGTAAGGTCGTGATCTGATCTGCAAGAAAGAATCGTTCGAAATAAGAATGCGCCTTTCTTGCAGATTTTTTTAGTTCAAAAAATATCTATAATCATAAAGGAGAACAAAATGAAGCGTTGGTCAACAAAATTAGTGGTGACATTAGGGTGTAGTTTATTCGTTGGTATTGGGTTAGGGTACAGTCAACAAGTCGGTGCAGAAGGAACACAGACAGACATACAAAAAAATATGATATCAGAAAACTATGAGTCAGATTTTTCGCAGCATTTAGGTACTTGGCAAGACATTGTTGGAAAAGCAGATAAATATACCAACGAGAATGGGTTACAGATCGCAAATCAGAAAGTCAATCAACAATTTGAGTCTGTGTCGTTATTATTAGATGCAGGTGTCCGCAGTTCAGGTGATCTAGAATACACGTTTCTATATGAGGGACAGACCAATTTTGGACTAGTTTTTCGAGGGAACGATCAGACGATATCGAACTGGCAATCGTTTGCCTATATGCGCGATGGTGAATGGCAATTGGGGCAGCCTGGGGGAAAGTGGTTGACAGCCATCAAAGGCCCTACACTGATTCCAGGACAAACCTATAAATTGTTACTAAGATATGAAGGAACATCGTTCCAAGCATATTTGAACGACCGTTTGTTGTATGAAAATCAAGAAGTTTTTTATACTGATGGGACAACGATCAATGGGGACTGGTCAGGTTATTCAGGGATTCGGTTATTTGGGAATGAAAGTAAATTAACTATTTATTCCATGCGTAGTGGAGCGGTCAATAGTCTGCAAGTAGAAGAACCGACAGAAGAATTTCAAACAATGAAAGCAAGCTGGAAAGATCAACTTGTGTCAACAACGACCGATTTAGCCAATCCAGCGATTGCTAATTATGTAAGCGCTCTTTCTAACGAAGCAGAAAAACTTTACAAGACAATGAATCAAGATCCTGACCGCACGTATCTATGGCCATTAGAATCTGGAAATACCGCTTCGGCAGATTTAACCACGCAATTTATAAAGTTGCAAAAACTAGCGTTAGCATACGGAACGAATGGGACAATTTTTTATCAAGATGAAGTCGTCAGTCAAGCGATTCAAAGTGGATTAGATTTTATGATCACAAAAAAAGGCTATGATGGCACAAAGTATCATGGTAATTGGTGGGATTGGCAAATCGGAGTAGCTCAAAAATTTGTGGCGATTTTGATGGTACTGGATGAAAACGTGCCAGAGGAGAAACTTCAAGAGTATACGAGTGTGTTGAGTAAATATGTACCCGATCCATTTAAACAACTCTACACAAAACCACAAGGAACTTTTGTCGCGCTTGATTTTATACCAAATTTTTCAACGACTGGTGCGAATCGCACAGATTTAGCGCAAACTGTCTTAGGACTAGGTCTCTTACAAAATGACCCAGCAAAAGTCACACAAGCAGTTGAAAGTATTACTGATGTCTTCAAACTAGTGACACATGGCGATGGATTTTATCAAGATGGTTCATTTATCCAGCATGAAACGATTCCATATACAGGTTCTTATGGCAATGTACTAGTCAAAGGTGTAGGACAAATTTTATCGATTGTCAAAGAATCCCGCTATACTTTGACAGCAGAGCAGATCAAATCGTTTGTTGATAATGTCCAATCGGCATTTATCCCATTAGTATATCAAGGTGAAATGTTGCCTTTAGTCAATGGTCGCTCCATTTCTCGAGCACCAGCTGCAACAAAAAATGGTTACGGCTCGACAACCATGTACAATTTATTGATCGTGGCAAAATTTGCACCTGAAACACAGCAAAAAGCATTAAAAGAAGCAGTGAAATATTGGATGCTGTCTAATCCTGACTATTATTTGACAAATCCGAGAGATTTCAATGATCTGATGATGACAACCAACTTATTGGAAGATGCAACAATCGTAGGCAATCAGCTACCGTTCATCGGAACGAAGATGTATCATGCAATGGATCGGTTTGTCCAACGAACAGAGAATTACCATTTAGGATTAAGCATGTATTCGAAGCGAATCTCTTCATTTGAAGCAGGAAATCTGGAAAATCAACGAGGCTGGCATACCTCAGATGGAATGGTTTATCTTTACAATGATGACCAAGTCCAATTCGGTCCGAGTTATTGGCCAACCGTCGATCCTTATCGTTTACCTGGCACGACCATCGATACAGTACCTTTAGCAGATGAAATTTCAGCATTTACTACAGTGACTTCAAATGAAACATGGGTAGGCGGGACCGCTGCTGGAGATCAAGGTGTAGTAGGGATGGCTCTTAACAAAGCAGGAACAAAGAACAATGGCACGACCTTGCCGATGAATGTACAAGGGAAGAAGTCATGGTTTACATTGGATGGGCAAATCATTGCCTTAGGTGCCGGTATTACAGGAGATACAACTGCCTCAATCGAAACAATCGTCGATAATCGTTTATTAAATGATTCGTATAAGTATCAAGTACTTTCGGATGAAGGAATGATTGATCAGTCACAACAAACGAAGGAGACATCGTGGTTATTGCTTGAATCGGATCATCAACATGCGTCGATCGGTTATTATTTCCCACAGAAAGAAACAGTGGATGTAATCAGCGAGACACGTACAGGGCCTTATCAAGAAATTAACGAAGCATTCCCTAGTGATACGCAATATACTGGTGACTATCGAACCTTCTCGATCAATCATGGCCAACAACCTAAAGATGCGGATTATGCTTATGTGATGTTGCCAGGAACGACTCAATCGGAATTAGAAACGTATGTGGCAGAACAGCCAGTCGACATTATACAAAATACTAAAGAAATCCAAGCAGTAGAAGTAAAAACATCCGGTTATTTAGGTATCAATTTTTGGCAAGGACAAGGTGGAGAAATTGCTGGGATCAAAACGAATAAACCAGTTTCTTTATTGAAACAAATGAAGTCAGAACAAACGGTTTATACACTTGCTAATCCGACACAACAAACTGAACCAGTAACGCTTCGTTTATCAAGTGATTTTACTGACGTGGTGTCTATGAGTGAGGGGATTGTCTATGATAGTCAAACCAATACGTTTACCATTGATTTCGGTCAATTCGAAAGCAAAGAGATCGTTGTCAAATAGCTCTACCTTTCTAGGTCATAATCAAACACAGATCAATTGAAAAAAACAGAAACTTCCCAAACGTTTTCTTATTGGAGAAGTTTCTGTTTTTTTATAAATATGCTCTCTTATGCCCATTTGAGATCGCCGATAAAGTTGATATTCAGCCATAAAGAATAGTCAGAGAAACCTTCAGTTACTTTGTGGTTGAGTTTATCTCTTAGATGATCTTGCGCGCGGATACTATCTAATTCACTGTCGGGTAAAATCACGATATCTAGTTCAAGAATGACTTGATCCCCGACTTTTGCGATTCGTAAGACATAGGTTTCGATGGCGATATTTTGCAAGAGCTTATCAACTACAAACAATATTTTTTCGCGTAATTCATATTTTGGGGGTGCATAAGTAAGTTCTAATGTGGCATTTTTGATTTCAGTCACCGATAGATAAATATAGAAAATAGTGATTCCAATGGAAATCACAGGGTCGATCAGTTGGGCGATTGCAATGTAAGATGTTTTTGCGAGCAACCCAGAGGCAATGATGGAAACCACTACCCCTAAACTAAACAGAAACCCGAAACGCCATTGTTCCAACTCCACCTTATAAAAGGAATGATTGATTGGATTTTTTTTCAAATAAAGATAAAAAACAAAACAAAAGAGTGTCCCAAATAAAGAAAAGGGCAAGCCAATCGCTAAATCAACGTAGGTATCTGCAAAAAGCAAACTGAAAAAAGACTCAATCAGGCCATAGGAAGAAATCAATAGGATGACACTGTATTGGATAAAAACAACCAAGGGCATCAGTGATTCCTTTCCAAATGGAAAACGTTCAAAATCTTGTGTCTGGATAAACTTAGCAATATATAATGCGATCAGAGACATCAGCGCACCGACCATCGTATAGACACCATCAAGCAAGAGGACGTTGTAATTGATCATCAATCCCGTAAGTAGCGCTAAAAGACCATAAACGGTTCCTGCAATGATGGAGGCGGTTAATAATTTTTTTATTTTTTGTGTATTTTTCATATAACTAAAATCCTTTCTGGAATAAATGCTTTTTTGAGAATCATATTAATTGTAATAAAAGATGCGAATAAATACTTGCGGTTAGAGTCGTTCTAAGCCTTATACTTTAATCATCTTACTCAAAGGAGGAGCGTTGTACAAATAAAAAATCAAAACTAGAGGTGGAAATAGATTGAAAAAGAACGTATTGATTCTTGGTGCATCAGCACCAATTGCTAGATATAGCTATGAATTTTTAAAAAATGATCCTACTGTGAATGTAACTTTATTTTTGAGAAATCCGGATAAAGTCTTTGATAAGGAACGAAGTATCATTGGTGATGCGATGAATCTAGATGATTTGGTTCATGCAATGAAAGGCATTGATATCGTCTATTCTTGCTTAGGTCCTTACAATATGGTGCCTTTAGCTAAACATGTGATCGAGGCGATGAACCAGAATAAGATCAAACGCGTATATTGGATGGCAACACTTGGGATCTACGGTGAAGTTGACTTTAATGACGAAGAAGCAATTGCAGAGTTGGGCGACTATCGCGATCCTGATACTTATTTAGGGGATCAGCGTATTGCAGCAGATTTGATTGAGAACAGTCATCTAGACTTTACCATTATCCGCCCTAATTGGTTAACCGATAAAGAGATCATTGAGGATATTCGTATCGAGAATAGAAACGGAAAAAGTTACATTGGTGAAATCAGCCGACAAACTGTAGGAAAATACTTAGCAACTTTGATCAACGAGCCAACTACTCATATGTATGACTCTATTGCATTAACAGCAAAGGGGAAAATACACGAGTAAATAATTGAGGTTTGATAGAAATTTTCAGCTTTGAAAATAAGGCAGGACCCCCAGAAAGTATTCTTAGATTTTCTGGGGATTCTGTCTTACTATTTTTTGTGATGATCGAAAGGAAAGTAGTTAAAACAAACGTAAGATTCACTTTTGTCTGTGACCATAAAAACAAATCAACAGCAAGAATCAACGAAACCTCTTCGAAAATAAGGCAACAGCTACAAAAATTGGAAGAGTAATTTTTGTAGCTATCACCTTATTTCATGAGGCTAAACACTTCGGTGCAATATCGGATCGCTGATTCTTTGAGGCGATTATCCAGCCTGAGTGGAAAGTATGTTGGCACAGTCCAATTGATTGAACATTTTATAGAGATTGTCAAAACTTGTTTCGATCATATTTGATACTGCTTGGTCGGTATTCGAACCAATATGCGGTGTAATGATTACTCGCGGATACATATCGATCAGCGCCTTAGCTGTTGCATCGATCAATAATGGATCTTCATCAAAATTTTTGTTGAAAATCAGCGCTTCATTAGGTAAGACATCTGTACCAAATCCAGCTAGTTTTTTGCTCGTCAACGCATCAAGGATTGCTTGATTATCCTGTAATTCCCCTCGAGCAGTGTTGATCAAAATCGCGTCATCCTTCATTTTTCCGATAAAAACTTTATTAATGAAACGTTCATTTTTACCGGGGATGTAAGGAATATGGATACTGACGATATCACTTTCTGCCAGTAAGTCATCAAGCGACTTAAATTCGATGAATGCTTTTGCTTCTTCGCTTGGATATAGATCATTACCAATCACCGTTGCACCTAATCCTTTGAAAAGTTTTGCTTCTGTTAGTCCGATGTTCCCCACGCCAATGATTCCAACTGTACAGTTTCGGACTTCTTTACTGAACATAAAGCGATCAATCGTAAAATTATAAGAAGCTGTTTTATTCGTTGTATGAGTTGTTCTACGTAAAAGCATCATTGCTAAAGTAACAGATAATTCAGCGATTGCATTTGGTGAATAAAATGGTACATACGCGACTTGCATTTCATGATCGTGAGCTGCCATTATATCAATATGATTTGTCCCAACTGTACGCGTGAGTAGGAACTTGATCCCGAATTGGGCAAAGCGTTCGATATTCATACGATTTGCTAAACAATTTCCTCGAACGATGACGGCATCCATTCCTTTTGCTTCTGTGTAATTTGTCTCATTTAATAAATCTTCTACTAGTTTCAAGTTGAATCCGTGGACATTCAACTGCTGAAAGAGCTCTCTTTCAGCAGGACGAACACCATAACATACAACATTTAAATTTTTCATAGTATAGTTTCCTTTCGTTAATTATATAATGTGCTTTAATTTCCAATCAAGTTTAAGACGATGATCCAGATAGGGATTAAGACGATCGAGAAGAGTGTAGAAAGTAAAGAGGCGTTAGAGGCAAGTACTGCTTCTTTTTCAAAGTTTATGGCATAAGCAACCGCAACTGTTGCAGCTGGAGTAGCCATCATAATGATCATTGTACTTAGACCAACTGAATTCACTGGTAAAATATTCATTGCGTTCAACAGTAAAATTGAAAGTAAAATCACAAGTGGGAAGACAATGACTTTAATGAATGAATAGTACCAAGCGGTATGACTGCTGAGGGTTTTTCCGAATGGAAGATCGCCTAATGTGATCCCGATTGCCAACCAAGCGAGTGGGGAGGCTAAACTAGAGAGGAACGTCAAAGGTTTAAATAGCCATGGCAACGTCTGATCGATTCTTAAAAAAGCAACAGATTCAGAACTAGACTGAGCAATTTGAGGTAAGCTATCTTGGAAGAGCCAAATAAATAATCCGATAAAAGTTGCCAATACGATTGGGTTCAAGATCATTTCTCTAATATTCTCGCGTGCCATTTTCAATCCACTCATTTTTAAATAAGCATAAGAGTATAAAAAGATACGATAACCAATGTTAAAAATCGATGCGTACAAAATCCCTTCTGCGCCAAAGACTGCACCGACAACAGGAATACCGAAAAATGTTGTTGACCCGAAAATAGAGAGTACACGCAATGTGTCTTCTTTATTTGGTGCATATCTAAAATAGAAGAATTTACTTAGAAAAATCAAGAAAACGTGGACCAAGATTCCGAGAATCAAAATGTTGATTCCTTGATTCAATACTTCATCATTCAAGTCCTGCATAAACGAATTAAAAGCTAATGCAGGAATTGCGACAGTTAAGACGACCTTAGACAAAGTCTTTCCGACATCTGATGAGAAAACCTCATGCTTTCTTAAAAAGTAACCTAATAATATAATAAACAGTGTGGAAGTGATCGCACTGATAATTTCTATGTTGATGACATTGCTTAATGTTTCTGATAGTGACATTTAAATTTTCCTCCTCAATCCTTGTGAATGTTTTAATTTGTTTATTTGAATCAGTTGTGCATGTTTACCAATCCTCCTCAATTACATCTTAGAGGTTAGAATCGTTCTAAGGTCAATATGCTTTATAAATAAAATCACAAAAGTATTTTTTCTTCTATATAAGTGATTTTTTACTTTTCTGATGTAAGCGGTTTTATCGAAATGATAAGAAAAAGATTGACCTTAGAGTTGTTCTACCCTTTAGTCTTAACATGTAAACAGGAAAACATATAAAGGAGAGAATAATATGAACAATCGCAAGAAAAAGTATTTTTGGCATCCAATGACGGATACTCGAGCAAGTGAAGAAGAAACAATCGTTATCGAACGTGGTGATGGGAATTTTATCTATGATGACACGGGAAGAAAATTACTCGATGGTGTCGGTGGATTATGGTGTATGAACGTTGGTCATAATCGCCCTGAAATGAATCGAGCAATTTCTGATCAAATGGAAAAATTATCTTACTATCAATTGTTTACGAATATTGCCCATCCCAAGGCATATGACTTGGCAGAAAAAATCATTCAAATGATGCAAGAAGAAGAGATGGCGAAAGTATTCTTTACTTCTGGAGGAAGTGATTCAGTAGATACTGCTTTAAAAATTACAAGACAATACTGGCAAGCAGTAGGTAAACCGACAAAGAAAGTATTTCTTTCATTGGAAAAAGCCTATCATGGGATGCATTATGGTGGAACGTCGATAGGTGGTAACCCGATCTATCGGGAATTTATCGGGCCTGGTCTACAAGATTGTGTGCGTGTTTCTTCCCCACATTTGAAGAAAAATAAATGGAATTGCCAAGATCCAGAAGAATTGACAAAACTCTGTATCGCTGAATTAGTTGAAACAATTGAGCAAGTGGGTGCAGATAATATTGCTGCATTTATTGCTGAACCGATCCAAGGTGCTGGTGGTATCATTGTTCCACCAACTTCTTACTGGCCAGCTTTACGTGAAGTCTGTGACAATCATGATATTTTATTGATTGCGGATGAAGTGGTGACAGGATTTGGCCGTTCAGGGCATCTTTTTGGTAGTCGTGGCTGGGGCATCAAACCAGATGCCATGGTTCTAGCCAAAGGATTATCTTCAGGATATGTTCCACTAGGGGCTACTGTTTTTAATAAACGCATCGTTGAAGGCATCGAATCAGCGACCAATGGAGCTAATGTCATTATCCATGGGCATACTTACGGTGGACACCCGCTCGGCTGTGTGGCAGCATTAGAAGCTTTACGGATTGTGGAAGAAGAAAATCTAGTTGAGAATGCCCGTGAAGTCGGTGCATATTTATTGGAACGCCTAAAAGGTCTTGAAGGAAAATATGACTGTATTAGTGATGTTCGTGGAAAAGGTTTGATGATCGCTATCGATTTTGAGAATACCGGGAAATATGATGTGGAACAAACATCAAAGAATGTACAAGCCGTTGCTGATTATGCTATCAATGCAGGCGTCTTGCTACGTGATGAATTACAAACGATTATCATTTCACCATCATTGACATTCTCAAAAGAAAATGCAGATCAACTATTTGATGCCATTCACATGGGATTTGAGGAATGGCAAAAGCAGCAATAATTTAAAGGAGGATCAATATGACAATCATTGGCGTACCAAAAGAAATAAAAAATTCAGAGAAACGTGTAGGCTTAACACCTGCAGGAGTCAAAGAGTTAGTAACAGCAGGTCATATCGTTTATGTGGAAGAACGTGCAGGGGAAGGATCAGGCTTTACAGATGAACAATATCGTGAAGCGGGCGCTCAAATCAAAGCGAATCCACAAACAATCTGGTCGGCAGAACTCGTCGTCAAGGTCAAAGAACCACTACCATCAGAATATCAATACTTTAGAAAAGATTTGATTTTATTTACGTACTTGCATCTAGCCGCAAATCTTGAATTGACCGAAGCATTGATCAAGTCTGGAACAACAGCGATTGCCTATGAAATGGTTACGAAAAGCGGAGCATTCCCATTACTCGCACCAATGAGTGAAGTCGCTGGCCGTTTAGGCGGTCTATTGGGTGCAGAGATTTTAGCGAAGCAAAGTGGAAAATTGATTTCAGGTGTAACAGGTGTTTTACCGGTTCAGGCAACTATTTTAGGTGGTGGGATCGCCGGAGTGAGTGCGGCGCATTACTTGCATGGATTAGGAGCAGATGTGACGATCTTAGATATCAATGTCGACCGCTTACGTGAATTGTCAGAGATGTTTAATGGGCAAGTAAAAACGCTCTATTCAAGCCCAGCGAATATTGAGAAAATGGCATTGACTAGTGATATTGTGATTGGTTCAGTCTTATTACCAGGTAAAAAAGCACCTCATCTTATCACAGAAGAATTGGTGAAGCAGATGAAAGAAGGAACGATCTTGGTGGATATTGCGATTGACCAAGGCGGCTGTTTTGAAACGAGCCAGCCAACCACCCATGAAGAACCGACTTTCGTTAAACATGGCGTAATCCATTACTCTGTAGCAAATATGCCAGGAATAGTGCCCCAAACGTCTACGCTTGCTTTGACGAATGTCACGATGAGATATATCAAAGGATTAGCCTCTCAATCATTGACTGACGTGATCCAAACCTATCCAGAACTGATACCGGGTATCAGCACACTTGACGGAAAATTGACCTGCCTTGAAGTAGGAGAAGTGTTTGAGCGAACAGTTGCTGATGTTCGTGAATTAATTTAAAGATTTTAAAGAAATGTGAGGGAAATGAAATGAATAAAAAGATTCGTATGGTACAAGTTGGCTGTGGAAAAATGTCGAAAGAGATTATCAAATATGCCATGGAAAAAGGGATTGAAATCGTTGGAGCGGTTGACAATCGACCCGAAGCAATCGGTCAGGATCTAGGGTTATATCTAGGATATGACCAAGCCTTAGGAGTGAAAATCTCTAATGATCCCCACGAAGTTTTTCAAAATTGTGATGCAGATGTCGCTTTAGTAACGATTGCTAGTTATATCAAAGACTTCATGCCAAGTTTAGAGATTCCTTTAACTTATGGAGTCAATGTTTTAACGATCAGCGAAGAAGCTTTGTATCCTTGGACGACTTCGATTGCAGAAACTAACCGTCTAGATAAAATCGCAAAAGCCAACAACGTCACAATTTCAGGTACAGGAATGCAAGATATTTACTGGGTGTTGTTCCCAGCCTTGATGGCTGCTGGGATGAATGATGTACAAAAAATTAGCGGTGAAGTTAGTTATGATGTCGAACACTATGGCAAAGCGTTAGCTGAAGCCCATGGGGTCGGATATGATCAAGAGAAATTTGCAAAAGAAATTGCGAACGCGACCGATTTACCGTCGTATTCTTGGATGACGGCAGAAGCAATCTGTTCTAAAATGAATTGGTCGATCAAACGTATTACTCAAAAGAATGTTCCAATTGTTTTAGATAAAGCTATTTCGTCGAAAACAATGGAACGTACGATCAGAGCAGGCGAAGCAATCGGGATGTCTGCTGTGGCGACTGTTGAAACGATCCAAGGACCAATCGTTGAAGTTGGTTGTACTGGAAAAGTGTATCAAGCAGGCGAGGGCGATCTATGTACTTGGTCGATCGAAGGAACGCCAAGTATGCAATTTGAAGTAACAAAACCAGATACACCAAAACATACGTGTGCAACCTTGATCAACCGTATACCAACGGTGGTCAACTCTGCCGCAGGTTATGTCACGATCGATCAATTGGCACCTGTCCAATATATGACCTACCCAGCACATCTTTATTTAGATAATAAATAAGAAGAACTAAGTTTGTCAGTTGAAGAAAGAGAAACAAAAAAAGAGCGAGGATTGAACATCCAAGCTCTTTTTTTGTTTAGTCTAAACCAATCAAGTAATCTTCATCTTTCATCGCTTCTACATTACCTAATAGGTAGCCATTTCCGACTTGTGAGAAGAAATCATGGTTACTTGTTCCAGTAGAGATCCCGTTCATGACGATTGGATTGACATCGTTTGCTGTATCAGGGAATAGAGGATCCATTCCTAGATTCATCAATGCTTTATTTGCATTGTAGCGCAAGAATGTTTTGACTTCTTCCGTCCAACCGATTGGGTCATACAGTTCTTCCGTATAGCGTTCTTCATTTTCGTATAATTCATATAAAAGATTATACATCCAGTCTTTTAATGTTTCTTGTTCTTCCTCAGGTAATTCGTTATAGCCTAATTGGAATTTGTACCCGATATATGTGCCATGGACAGATTCATCACGAATGATCAACTTGATGATCTCTGCTACATTGGCTAATTTATTATTCCCTAAATAATAAAGTGGGGTGTAGAATCCTGAGTAAAATAAGAAGGTTTCTAAAAAGACACTCGCGATTTTTTTCTCTAACGGCGTACCATTTTTATAGATTTCATTAATACGCTCTGCTTTTTTCTGAAGATAAGGATTCGTATTCGTCCATTCAAAGATTTCTTCGATTTCTTTTTTTGTATTCAATGTACTAAAGATCGAAGAATAACTTTTCGCATGGACAGACTCCATAAATTGGATATTGTTCAATACTGCTTCTTCATGGGGCGTGCGGACATCTTTACGTAATTGATCCATGCCGCTTTCTGATTGGACGGTATCAAGTAAAGTCAGTCCACCGAATACGTGACCAACTGTATCTTTTTCTAATTGAGAAAGTGTACGCCAATCGTCTAAATCATTTGACAAAGGGATACGTGTATCTAACCAAAATTGCTCGGTTAGTTTCTCCCAAGTTGATTTATCAATGATATCTTCAATTTCATTCCAGTTTATCGCTGCATAATAAGTTTCTGACATGAGAATGCTCCTTTATTAAAATCCAGTAACGGTTCTATCACTAAGTGAAATTAGATCACACAGCTTTCACATTGGTTGCTGCCGCTTTCTTCTGCATCGTCTGTAAACGTACGGACATAATAAATCGATTTGATTCCTTTGTGGAAAGCATAGTGTCTTAGAATATTTAGATCACGTGTGGATTGTTTTGTTGTTTCTTTCCATTCGTACAAACCTTCTGGGATTTCTGAACGCATAAACAACGTCATACTCATTCCTTGATCCACATGTTTTTGTGCTGTGGCATAAACATCGATCACTTTACGCATATCCATATCATAAGCAGAAGTGTAATATGGAATTGTTTCATTTGATAAATAAGGCGCTGGATAATAGATTTTCCCAATTTTCTTTTCTTGGCGTTCTTCGATCATACGAGTGATCGGATGGATACTTGCACTCGTATCATTGATATAAGAAATAGAACCATTAGGTGCTACAGCTAAACGATTTTGGTGATACAAACCATCTTTCATGATTGCTTGCTTCAAGTTTTCCCAGTCTTGGGCAGTCGGAATAAAGATACCATCAAACAAAGCAGCAACTCGTTCAGATTTTGGTTGGAATTCGCCAGTGACATATTTATCAAAATACGTGCCATCTGCATAAGCTGATTTTTCAAAGTTATGGAAGACTTGTTTTCTTTCACGTGCGATATTGTTACTTTCAACAAGTGTCCAGTAATTCAACAACATGAAATAGACATTCGTGAAATCAAGCGAATCTTCAGAACCATATTCCATTTGTTCTTTAGCAAAGTAAGTGTGAAGGCCCATCGCACCAAGCCCGATCGTATGATTCAACTTGTTCCCATTTTGGATTGGAGGAACGACATCAATATCTGAAGCATCAGTGATATAAGTCAAAGCACGAGTCATCGTGCGGACAGAACGACCAAAGTCAGGGCTATCCATCAAATTGACGATGTTTGTCGAACCTAAGTTACATGAGATGTCTGTCCCTAACTCTTCATATTCTTGCTTGCCATTGATGACAGAAGGTGTCTGCACTTGTAAAATCTCAGAACATAAGTTACTCATGATGATTTTACCATCTACAGGATTTTCACGATTTGCCGTATCAATATTGATGATATACGGATAACCAGACTCTTGTTGTAATTTAGAAATCTCGTTTTCTAAATCACGGGCTTTGATTTTTTGTTTACGGATATTTGGATTTGCGACTAAATTGTCATATTCCGCAGTGATATCTACGTAAGAAAATGGCACACCATATTCTTTTTCCACACTGTATGGGCTGAATAGATACATTTCTTGGTTTTTACGTGCTAATTCATAGAATTTATCTGGGACAATCACACCAAGTGATAAAGTCTTCACACGAATCTTTTCATCTGCATTTTCTTTTTTTGCTGAAAGGAACATCATGATGTCTGGGTGGAAGACGTTTAAATAAACGACACCCGCACCTTGACGTTGTCCTAATTGGTTCGAATAACTAAAGCTATCTTCAAACAATTTCATTACTGGAACAACACCGCTAGCTGCACCTTCGTAGCCTTTGATCGGCGCTCCGGCTTCACGTAGGTTAGAAAGAGTGATCCCAACACCGCCACCGATTCGTGAAAGTTGTAAGGCAGAGTTGATCGAACGACCGATCGAATTCATATCATCCGTTACTTGAGTCAAGAAACAAGAAACAAGTTCACCCCGACGTTTACGGCCAGCATTCAAAAATGAAGGGGTTGCTGGTTGATAACGTTGATGGATCATTTCATCAGCTAAAGCTAAGGCTAGTTCTTCGTCGCCATTCGCAAAATACAACGCATTGAATGCGACACGATCTTCATAAGATTCCAAGTAGGCAGAACCATCATTTGTTTTTAACGCATATTGAGAGTAGAATTTATAGGCTGCCATGAATGATTTAAATGTAAAGTTTTGTTCGAATAGGAATTGATAAAGTTTTTCAATAAATTCACTACTATATAATTGAATGAACTCTGCTTCTAAATATTGGTTGTCGATCAAATACTGGATTTTGTCGATCACTGTTGGAAACGTCATCGTATTTGGTTTGACATTTTCTTCAAAAAAAGCAGCTAAAGCTTCTTTATCTTTATTTAAAGGGATTTGCCCGTTGACTGGTCGATTGATTTCATTATTCAGCTTAAAGTAGCTGACATCTTTTAGATTTTTAAGACTCATACATACGCCCAACCTTCTTTTTGATTTTGATGATACGTGTTTGACCACAAGATATAGTGGTGTTCATTGCTGTAAAAAAGGATTTGGGGAGGTTACGGACAAGAGCCGTAAGTCCATCAAATCCATGGTGGCAGAGGACCAAGTTGATCCTCGATCTATTTGACAACTGTTTGAATGATTCTTAGCTAGCTAAGTGACGTAGTTGATCTGGTCTGAAGCCGATGACAGTTGCTGCGTCAGAAGTGATGACTGGAACACTTTGGAATCCTTGGTCTTTTAACCATGAGATTGCTTCAGGTTGCTCATCGATATTTACTTCTTCAAAGTCAATTTTATTTTCAGCTAAAAAGCGTTTCACCATTTTACATTGCATACAATTATTTTTAGAAAAGATTTTTACGTTCATTATTGTTTGCCTCCTTGCCCATGTGTTTTCTCTATAATCAATAGTATAAATCTATTAGTAAAAAAGTCAATCAACAAACACTACATCTTGTGTTGTGGAAATTGTGGAATACTATGTTTTGTGGTTTTTGAAAAACAGTGAAAACAAGCATCTCATGCAAATTCGCTTGTGTTAGTACAGAAATGCTTGTGGAAAACTCCAATAAAAAATATTTTTTTAACCTTTGCTGGCCAATAAATGAATGTTCGATTGAAAAATCACAAACGAAAAAAGTATGCAAAATGATGGAAAGAAGAAGAGAAATAAATGCAGATCAAAACCAGAAGAAAAAGGTATTTATACATTTTAGAGATAGAAATTTTTTCACAAAAAGAAAAATGATCATGAAGCGTTTAAGGAGCATCTAAAAGAGAAACTCGAATCAAAATAGCAAAAGTCAAAAGAGTACTCACTATGTATAGTAGTAAGAAGATAAATGTTGTAAAAATTTAACTAACAATATTTTTTTAATTTTTTAATAACGATGTTATGTTTAAAAATTGGTTAATTGTCATGTTATCTGTTTTTTAATTCCTAGATTTTTGTTTAAATAGAGCCAACAGGACGTCTTGTTGATGCTTTGAA
This sequence comes from Enterococcus spodopteracolus, assembly GCF_030441955.1. Lineage (NCBI taxonomy): Bacteria > Bacillati > Bacillota > Bacilli > Lactobacillales > Enterococcaceae > Enterococcus > Enterococcus spodopteracolus. The sequence continues at coordinate 130,618 of NZ_JARJHD010000001.1, forward strand.
AATTCAATAAAAGGAAGCGATCCAAGATGCGTACAATGATCAAATGGGTAGGTGTTATTTGTTTTACTTTACTAGTTTACGTTGGAGGAACAGCAGAGGCAATTTCGATTCCAATCAAACCTATGATTACTGAAAAAAATCAACATGTGTTAGGTAGTAGCAGCCAATTCTCAGAATCACTCACCCGAAGTTTGACAGACGATTCAGGAATCTCCGCTGCAGAACCAGGAAGACCAGCTAAAGATTTTATTGACATATCTTCCAATAATGACAAGATATCGAGTGAAGAATTTCAAACGATGAAAAACTACGGCATTAAAGGGGTAGTCGTAAAATTGACTGAAGGAGACTCGTATAAAAATCCGCTTGCTCCTGAACAGATTGCTTCAGCCGTTGCGGCAGGCCTAAAAGTAAGTGTCTACCATTATGCGTGGTTCAATGAAGAAGCTGACACAAAAGGGGAAGCTCAGTTTTTATTGGATTATATGAAAGAGTTGAACCTGCCATCATCAACTGTTGTTGTCAACGATAGCGAAAATCCAAAGATGAACGTGGATAAAGTGACAGATAATGCATTGGTTTTCCAAAAAGCGATCCAACAGGGAGGCTATCAAAACGTCGTCCACTATTCGAGTGCTTCTTGGTTCACCGAAAACAAATTGGATATGACACGTCTAGGAAAAGAAAATTGTTGGGTTGCACAGTGGCCGTACGATCCTTCTGATAAAAATCCTTTGCATACAGATACAGCAGCTTGGCAGTGGGCAAGTGATCTTTATTTCCCAGAATTTCCTACCCGTCATTTTGATGTAAGTAGTGACTATTTGAAAAAATTTACAAGCTAAATGAAATTTGTTTTTTAGCGCAAGAAACAAAAAGACAACCACGAAAATCAAAAAAATTTTCGTGGTTGTCGCTTTATTCTCGAAGTGAGTGATACGAACTGTTTAGTTTGGGAAATCAACTGATAATTACCGGATTTCTTGTATAGAAGAAAAAATAAAACCAGTTTACTTTTGCTTCTTTAAAGCGTCCATAGTAAGATGTTAGCTGACAAGTAGATGAAAGAGGAAGAATAAAATGAGTGAAAAAACCAAACTGGTTCGCCCACGTTATCAACAGATTGCTGTTGATTTGGCTGAACGAATCGTAGAAAATCGTTATCAAATCGGCGAGAAGATTCATGCAAGATCCACTTTAGCAAGCACGTATAACGCTTCTCCAGAAACGACTCGTAAAGCAATCAATGTTTTGGTCGATCTGGGGATCATGGAAGTCCGTCATGGCAGTGGTGCGTTTGTAGCATCTAAAGAAAAAGCAAAGGATTTCCTTTTACAATACCAAGATGTGCAATCGATCCAAGAAACAAAAGCAGAAATCATGGAAAGCGTGAAAAAACAACAAGAAGAATTGAACCATTTTTCACAACTATTGGATCAACTGGTGAGTCAAACGAAACGAATACATAAGATGAATCCACTTCTGCCTTTTGAACTTGCTTTGACAGAGGAAGCGGCTCACTTAAACCAATCCATCAGCGAATTGAATATTTGGCAAGCTACTGGTGCAACAGTGATTGCCATTTCCCACGATCAAGAACTGTTGGTCTCGCCTGGTCCATATGCGAAATTTTCAGCGGGGGATACTGTCCACTTTATTGGGAACGAGTATACGCTGCAACGGATGACAAACTTTTTTTATCCAGATGGGCAGTGAACGAGCGGATAAGAAGAATCTCATTTAATTCTAATTTTGGTCAATCCCTATACTGATAAGGGATTGACCATTTTTTTGTATCGTTTCACTAAGAATAGAGATGCTTGAATTTTGACAAAGTGACTACATGGTGTTATCGTAGTGTGGTCACTTTTTTCAGAAAGAAAAATGAATTTACATACAAAGGAGAATTTGTTTGGTAAAAGTAGAAGTCAAAAACTTAACGAAAATATTTGGTAAACGAACACAAACTGCTTTGGAAATGATGAAAAAGCACCAATCGAAAACAGAGATTTTACAAAAAACTGGCGCAACTGTCGGGGTATATGAAGCGAGTTTTGATGTACAAGAAGGTGAGATCTTCGTGATCATGGGTCTTTCTGGGAGTGGGAAATCAACCTTGATCCGTCTATTGAATCGTTTGATTGAACCTACATCTGGAAATATCTTGATTGATGGGGAAGACATCTCAACACTTAGCAAAGAAGAACTTCGTGAAGTTCGTCGTCACAAAATCAACATGGTTTTCCAAAACTTCGGTCTATTCCCGCATCGTACGATTTTAGAAAATACAGAATATGGTCTTGAAGTTCGCGGTGTTCCTAAAGAAGAACGTCAAGCTAAAGCAGAAAAAGCGTTAGAGAACTCAAGCTTGTTATCCTTTAAAGATCAATATCCTAGTCAATTATCTGGGGGGATGCAACAACGTGTAGGGTTAGCCCGAGCATTGGCAAATGATCCAGAGATCCTATTGATGGATGAGGCTTTCTCAGCACTTGATCCATTGATTCGTCGTGAAATGCAAGATGAATTATTGGAACTACAATCTAATGTGCAAAAAACGATCATCTTCATCACACATGATTTAAATGAAGCATTGCGTATCGGCGATCGCATTGCGTTGATGAAGGATGGCGAAATCATGCAAATCGGTACTGGAGAAGAGATATTGACAAATCCAGCCAATGATTACGTGAGAGAGTTCGTTGAAGAAGTGGACCGTTCGAAAGTCTTGACAGCTCAAAACATCATGGTGCCAGCATTAACAACAAATATCGAATCAGATGGTCCAAACGTTGCGTTGACACGTATGCGTAACGAAGAAGTCAGCATGTTGATGGCTGTTGATAAGAAACGAAACTTAAAAGGGATCATTACAGCAGATCAAGCATTAGAAGCAAGACGTCAAAAACGTCCTTTAATCGATTTCCTTGATGAAAATGTCACAGTGATTGGGAAAGATATGCTTGTTAGTGATATCTTCAATATTATTTATGATTCACCAACTCCATTAGCAGTGGTTGACAACGGAAAATTAAAAGGCGTTGTTATCCGAGGTAGCGTGATCGAAGCATTATCAGCAACTAGTGAGGTGAGCGAACATGAATAATTTATTGAACTATCAAGTACCCGTCGCTGACTGGGTCGAAACGATCACTGATTGGTTGACAACAACGTTCGCAGGACTGTTCTCATTCCTTCAAACGATTGGTCAAGCAGTGATGACAGCTATCACGAATCTTTTATTAGTGATACCAGCACCATTATTTATTCTTTTAATGGCAGTCGCAGCATTCTTTATTTCAAAAAAACGTCCGGGGTTGACATTATTCACGTTGATCGGCCTATGGTTCATTTATAATCAAGGATTATGGTCAGATTTGATGAATACTGTCACATTAGTGTTACTATCTAGTGTGATCTCGATCATTATTGGTGTACCTCTTGGTATTTTAATGGCAAAAAATGGTAAAGCACAAGGAATCATTAAACCGATTCTTGACTTTATGCAAACAATGCCAGGTTTTGTTTATTTGATCCCAGCAGTTGCCTTTTTCGGAATTGGTATGGTTCCAGGGGTATTTGCTTCAGTGATCTTTGCATTACCACCAACCGTTCGTTTTACGAACCTAGGTATCCGTCAAGTACCAACCGAGTTAGTGGAAGCTTCTGACTCATTTGGTAGTACGAGTTGGCAAAAGCTAGTGAAGCTTGAGTTACCATTAGCAAAAAGTACGATCATGGCAGGAATCAATCAGACGACTATGCTTTCCCTTTCTATGGTTGTTATCGCCTCAATGATCGGAGCGCCTGGTTTAGGTCGTGGCGTTCTTTCCGCTTTACAACGTGCACAAGTTGGGAATGGCTTTGTAAATGGGGTAGCATTAGTAATCCTAGCGATTATTATTGATCGTTTTACACAACATTTGAATCAACCGAATCACGAAAAAGCAGCAGGTACGGTTAAACAAAAAAATAAAAAGCATCAAGGATTGATCATTGGTGCAGTAGTCGTCGTTTTATTAGGTGCGATCGGTATTGGAAGTTTTAGTTCTTCAACAAAAGAAACAAACACCATCAATCTTTCTTATGTGGAATGGGATACAGAAGTTGCTTCAACGAATGTCGTAGCAGAAGTCTTAAAAGAGATGGGCTACGATGTCAATGTGACCCCTCTTGATAATTCGATCATGTGGGAATCTGTTGCAAAAGGAGAATCAGATGGGATGGTGGCTGCTTGGTTACCGAAGACGCATGGTTCTCAATATGAACAATACAAAGATCAAGTTGATGATCTAGGTGCAAACTTGAAAGGTGCCAAAGTCGGATTAGCTGTTCCAGCATATATGGACGTTAATTCGATCGCTGATCTAACCGATGAAGCAGGCAAAAAAATCACCGGTATCGAACCTGGCGCAGGTGTGGTGAATGCTGCAGAAAATACGATTGCCCAATATCCAAATCTGGAGGGGTGGACAGTTGAGACCTCTTCTTCAGGTGCGATGACGGTTGCATTAGGACAAGCAATCAAAAATCAAGAACCAATCGTCTTTACTGGTTGGACGCCACACTGGATGTTTGCAAAGTATGACTTGAAATATCTAGAAGATCCAAAAAATGCGATGGGAGATGCAGAAGAAATACACACCATCGTCCGCCAAGGCTTAAAAGAAGATCAACCAGAAGCATATGCTGTGTTGGACAAATTCAACTGGACAGAAAAAGACATGGAAGAAGTCATGTTAGAAATCAACAATGGTAAAGATCCACAAGAAGCAGCAAGAGAATGGATCGATAAGAACCAAGAAAAAGTTGCAAGCTGGAAAAATTAAATACCATATAAAAAAGGTGTTACCGAAACAAATGAGATGTTTCGGTAACACTTTTTTTGTGAAAAATTCAATAGTATGCGAGATCAAAAGGCGTATGGTGATACATCAGCCAATGCAGTCCTAAAACGATACTGCTTTCTAAATCATCCAGATAGCTGAATACAGGAGCATTGGGCTGTTTCGGCAAATAACGATTTTGCGCTAAAGTTTCCTCTACGAGCGGCTTAATATCTGGGTCAATAGCTAAGACGAACTTGTCTGGAGCAATCAAAGCATTATACGTAATAATCAAAGAAGAAAGATTTTTAGCAAGTTCAACAGGTGTATCAGGACTCCCTTGATCTAAGAATAAAGGGAAATATTTTGCTTCACCAGCTAGCGAGTCATGTCCTTCGATCAAAGCTGATTTGGCAAGTAACGTGACACCTGGCATACTATTTTGTGGATAATAGATGCCTACGATCGTTTCAGATAATGGAAGTTGTTTCAAAAGACAATGACCGATCGTAAAAAGATGGGCATCATTTTGGATATAGTAAGGAAGATCAGTCACTTCTTCAATCAATTGATGGATAGGCCAACGATCCATTTTTTTATACCAACTAGAAGTGATTACGCCCTCTGAGATTTTACCAGGAATTGAAAATCCAATAGAGGAAATAGTTGATGCGCTCTTCAAATGATTGGAAAGCAACAGTTGGAAGGCAGAAGGAGAGATCTCATAAAAAGGTTGTGTATGCTTTGCTAATCGGTCCCCTTTTAAGTCAATCGTAAAAATATCTACATATAATTGCTTGTTTTCTTCTCGAAAAACAAAGAGCAGTGAATGTTTTCTATCATAATTGAATTCATATTGCGTTGCTGGACGACCAATCTCTCTTGGCTTGTTAGGATGTTCAAATAAAAAACCCTCAGACACCAACTCTTTCACCAAGGAATTGGTCGTCACCATACTGATCTTTGTTGCTTCTACGATTTCGGAAGAAAATAGTTTTTGATGTTGGAATAGTAAAGAGATCACTCGATTTAAATTTGTTTGACGTATTAGATTTTTATTGATTGTCATTATTGAGGTTTTCCTTTATTAAGTTATTTAATTAAGTATAGCGGACGCAAGTATAAATGTAAATATGTAGCTGTAATAGTCAAACCAACCTATTTCTCTCATTTAATACTTGACGTCCACCTATTAATTGATAAACTTAATAAAGGAGATTAATTAAATAGAATTAGGAGGGTCTCAGATGATCAAATTGATATTAACGGACTTAGATGGAACATTTTTAAATAGTAAAGGAGCGTTTGATAAAGATTTATATACAGAAGTGAAAGCGCTTATGGATGAACAAAATATCTATTTTGCACCGTGTACGGGCAAACAGTGTGAACGTGTCGAAGAATTATTCGGTCCAGAGTTTTCAAAAGATTTATGGATTTTAGGAGATAGTGCTACTAGAATCAAGCACAAAGATGAATATATTTACGAATCTTTATTGCCAAATAAAGTCGGAACTGAAATCCTTCAAAAACTAGAGGAAATCTCTGATGAATATACGATCATCGCTTGCACACCGAGTGCAGCAGTCATCAAAAATACTGTACCTGAAGAAGAAGCTAAAGTGATTCGTCGCTCCTATGCTAAGGTTAAGACGGTTGAGAGTCTAAAGGAAATGGCAGAAGACTTTGTAAAAATCACCGTTTTTGATCCACAAAAAAAATGTTTTGAGCATGTCAAACAGTTAGAAGAATTTAAACAACAAGCCTATATTGTTGCTTCAGAAGCTGCTTGGATCGATATCTCCAATCATAATGTCCACAAAGGGACGACAGTCGCAGAACTGCAAAGAATCCTCAACGTCACACCAGAAGAAACCATGGCATTTGGTGATGGTCTAAATGATATGGAATTATTAGGACGTGCAGTTTATAGCTTTGCGATGAGTAATGCCTTTGAGCAAATCAAAGAAGTTGCGCAATTTGTGACAAAGTCGAACGATGAAGATGCTGTACTTCATACCATCAAAAAAATGATTGCTTTACAAGTATGAAAACCCAGTGAGTTGATTTCATAGAAGGAGCCTTCAACCATTTAATTGGCAGAAGACTCTTTTTTGTTTGTAACTATTTAACGAATACATGCAGTGTTACATCAACCGCTCTAGCTAATAAAATCATTGTGCCAAATTTTAGACTGTTTCAGTCATCTGATTGATTTAGACCTGTAAAGCTACTAGCGGTGATCCCAGTTTTTTATAATTGTTTCATACAACTCAAAAAGTGATGATAATCACTTTTTTGCAAGATTGCTTGTTGAACATCTTCACGATCCATCAACTCTAATAAAAGACTATAGATTTCTTCTGTATCTTCATATTCGTTTTTTTGAATCGCAAAGAGAAAGACAAATCTAACCAAGTCACCATTTCCCCAATCAACGCCATTAGGAATGATTGCCACTGATACAACCGAGCGTTTCGCCATCAATGTCATGGGATGGGGGATAGCTAACCACTCGTTGATATTCGTCTGATTGATTGCTTCTCGTTTCTTCACACTGTCATAAAAATCTTTTGGCACAAAATCTTTTTGGTACAATTGTTGTGCCATTTTCTTTAACAGGGTCTCTTTATCTGCATGATTTTCATGAAGAAAAAATGTTTCTTGAAACAATGAATAGATGCCGTTTTTTGCTTCGCTTAGCGTTTCAATGAACGATTCGATTTTGCTAATTTCCTTGTCTAGTTTGGCCATGTTGATATAAATTGAAGGAACAGAAAACTGCTCTAATGGAACTGTTGTAATTACAAAATCAATCGCAGAAAGATCACATTGTTGTAGCTCAACATAAGAAAAGCGATCAACGACTTCGATCGTTTCTTGATAGTGCTTGATGATTTTCGCTTCAATAATACGGCTCATGGCTCGACCGGTTCCACAAACAAGGATGACGCGATGTTTATGATGATTTCTGAGGGAACTCCTTTCCATAGCACCTGCGATGTGCAAAGCAATATAACCGATCTCATCAGAAGAAAAATAAAAACCATGTTTCATGCTTACCGTTTCTAAATGAGTCAAACATAAATCATAAGCCTGTGGAAAAGATTTTTTGATCGTTGCCAGTAATGGATTGCTGCGGCGTGCATCCATCAGATTCATATTGATAAAACCTTCTATATGAGAAGTCAGATCTTCTATTAGCATCTTATCTGTCTCTAATGCATAGTTTGACGTCTGTTTGATCGCAGTTAGTAATTCTTCGACGATGGCTTTAGCAGTTTCTGTGGAAGAATCGTTTGCATCGCCAGTTTCAACTAAACGTGGTGCATTCATCGCAAGATAGTAAATAAAGTATTGTTTTTCTCCTGCAGTCAATTCTATATCAAATGCCTGATCGATTTCTTCTAAGAAATGACCAACTACTTTCTGAGCGTCTTTTTTGAGCGCAGGCACGTGCAAGGGAAATTCGTTGATCGTATGGCCAGCTATAAAGCGGCTGATTGCTAAAGCAAAATGAGAAAGAATGTTTTTATGATAGTAGTCAGAGTCTAACAAGTCTAAGGATGACAGATGATTTAATGCCAATTCTTGTAAGTGGACTAGATTGATCGTATCAAACAACTCAAGTTCCATTTCTGTAAAACCGATCAAGTACTCTTGTAGATCTTTTTCAATCAACAGATCACTGATAGCCTGACGCTTGGCGAATTCGTTACCCAAGACTTCAAAGCCAATATTTGGACGATTTACTATTTTTAAGTGATAGGTGGCTAAATTGTCTCTAGCCGTTTTTAAGTATGAGTAAAAGGTGTTTTTGCTAATAAATAACCGATCAAGAAAATCATCCAAGGATAAAGGGTTTTCATTCTTGAATAATAGGAAAAGTAGGTAGGTTTGTCGTTCTTCACTAGTGGTTAAAAAGGACTCTGTGGTCGACATACTTTCTGTCCACCAGTCATGAAATTGCTCTTTTGAACCAATGGACAACAAATAGCCTTGCCCTCGAATCAACTTGATGGAGGCTCCCACGTTTGTTAATAAATCATTCAAATTTGCAATGTCTGTCCGAACCGTTCGTTCAGAAATCGAGAAGTTTTTCGTTAGTTCCTTCATTGGTAGCGGCACCGTTTGTCTAATTAATACTTCCAATAAATCATCTAATCGCTGATAAGCAAGTTTTGACAATTGTTTCACCTCCGTGCTCTTCCCCATCATACAATAGAAAGAATAAGAATGAAATGCTTCACTAGTACTGAAAATTTCCAGAAGAGTTGGCAGTCATCTTGGAAAACGCTTTACTAATGATTGCCACTTGAACTGGAAATTTGATGTGTTTACATCGTGTATTAGAAACCGTAAATTAAACGTGTACAGAAAATAAACCACACGAATTACTATGATGGTTTCAGAATAAAGGAAAGGAGCAGATGAGATGGATTTTCAGGAAAAAAATATTCTTTTGAATGTAGCTGTTAGATCAAAAGAAGAACTGTTTCACGTAATTGCGAATCATGCCTATGAATCCGGGATCGTTACCGATGCAGCAGACACATGTGCGGCATTCATTGAACGGGAAGCACAATATTCAACCGGCTTACAAGAAGGCTTTGCTATTCCTCATGCAAAAGCTGAACCGGTTTTGGAACCGACCGTTTTGTTTATTCGCTTAGAACAAGCTATCGAATGGGAAACCTTCGATGATTCTGCAGTCAAAAATGTGTTTGCTTTGATGGTTCCTAAAAAAGATGAAGGAACGGTGCATTTACAAATGTTGAGTCGCCTAGCAACAGCGTTGCTTGAAGAGATATTCATTCAGCAGATTCAACAATCAAAAGATAAAGCTTATTTAGCAGAATTGATCAAAAAGGAAATGATGGGAGAGAAAATCATATGAAAATAGTAGGGATTTCCGCCTGTCCAGCAGGATTGGCACATACACCGATGGCCGCAAAAGCTTTAGAAAAAGCTGGTGTGAAACTGGGCTATGAGGTCAAAATCGAACAGCAAGGTTCGTTAGGGCAAGTCAACGAGATCACTGCAGCAGAAGCAAAAGAAGCAGATTTCTTGCTTTTAGCGACTGATCAAAAAGTTGTTGGGATGGAACGGTTTGAAGGAAAACCGCAAATTCGGGTAAATATCAATACGTGTATCAAAGCACCGGAAGCGGTGCTAAAGAAATGTGTCGCAGCTGTGGAACAAAGAAACGCAAACTAAAGGAAAGAGGCAAGGATGATGAAAAGAGTTCTAGCAGATGTAAAAGGCCACTTGATGAGTGGAATTAGTTTTGTATTGCCGTTGATTATTGGCGCTTCACTAGTTGTTGCCATTCCGAAAATGATTGCTCTTGGTATGGGGATAACAAGCTTAGATCCTTATGCTGGCACTGAAGGCTTTAAACATGCGCTTTATTTGATTGAACAAGTAGGGTGGACAGGAATTGGTTTGATCAATACTGTCTTAGCTGGGTTTATAGCGTATTCTGTTGGAGATAAAGCTGCTTTAGGGGCTGGCTTTATCGGCGGTGCAGTCGCTTCCAGCACAAATGCTGGTTTTTTAGGGGCAGTTATTGCTGGGTTCTTAGCAGGATACTTAGTGAAGTGGGCTAAAGAACATATCAAATTACCGGAGTCATTTGCAGGAGTGATGCCGCTGGTCATTTTACCCTTGATCGCTACATTATCCGTAGCGATCGTCATGGGCGCATTACTCTCTGAGCCATTGGCGTGGATCAATACTAGCTTGGTTGATTGGATTCGAACCATGATTGAAAACGACGTCAACAAAATTTTGCTTGCAGTCATCATGGGGGCAATGATTGGCTCTGACTTAGGGGGGCCTGTAAATAAAGCTGCTTGGATGGCAGGAAATGTTTTATTAGCTGAAGGAGTGTATTTACCAGCAATTATTGTAAATGTTGCGATTTGTGCGGTGCCATTTGGATATGCCCTAGCCACTTTGTTCCACAAAAATCGATTCAATAAAGAGCTATTAGATGCTGGTCGTAATAACTTTATTATGGGCTTCATTGGAATCACAGAAGGAGCAATTCCTTTTACATTAGTCAATCCATTACGGCTCGTACCAATCAACATGTTGGGAGGAGCAATCGCTTCAGGTTTGGGGATCGCGTTAGGAATGTATGACAAAATGCCACCAGTTGGAGGGATCTACGGCTTCTTCACCGTTGGGAACGGTTGGGCGTATTTGATTGGACTATTTGCAGGAGCTGCTTTCATCGGTTTTGTCGCTCCTTTATTTGTGAATTTCAATAAGCAAGAAGAACAAAAAGAAGACATTACGCTCGATGATATCGAATTGAGCTTTGAAAATTGAGTAACAAAGCCGATTAGCTAAATAGTAGTGAAAGAAAAGGCACGAGCAGATGATTTTCTAAGAACGCTTTTAGCTTGTATGACAATGACAAAAACTTGGGTAAGAAAACAAGAGTATTTGAAGAGAAACGATTTTCAAAATTCGAAGTATTTTATGAAAGGAACAAATTATGCGTACCAGATGGTAAAAAATTAAGAAAAATTAATAGGCACGAACGACAACTATCGTTACGTGCCTTTTTTAATCACGGGAGAGGAATGATTGAATGAAAAAAACAGTACATGTCGTACCCCACAGTCATTGGGATCGCGAATGGTATTTTACTACAAGTCGCTCGAAAATCTATTTGATGCACGATTTAAGAAAAGTCATTGAACAACTAGAAAAGGATGATCTCTATGAGAGCTTCATTTTAGATGGACAGGCTTCGCTGTTAGATGATTATTTGAAGTGGCGCCCGCAGGACAAAGAAAGGATTCAACAACTTGTTCAACAAGGGAAGTTGATCATTGGTCCATGGTACACTCAAACCGATCAATTAGTGATCTCGGGAGAAAGCATTGTTCGGAATATGTTATACGGCATGAAAATTTGTGAAGAATTCGGGACATACATGAATGTTGGGTACGTCCCAGATTCTTTCGGCCAAGCAGCCAGTATGCCACAAATCTATCGTGAGTTTGACATCAATGATACGATGTTTTGGCGTGGTGTCAGTGATGACGACGTTAAACATACAGAGTACACATGGCGTGGAGAAGATGGTTCGGTGGTCAATGTCTACCAGATCCCAAGTGGGTACTACATTGGCGGTGCTATTCCTGAACGAGAAGCAGAATTAGCAGAGTTCTTACATCAAGAACCGTTTAAAACGACTTGGGGACGCAGTGCTACGGATCAAGTGTATTTTCCAAATGGTTTCGACCAAGCACCAGTCAGAGAAAATCTTCCAGAATTAGTTGATCGAATGAATCAACTTTATGAGGATGAGTATGAGCTACAGTTTTCAACGATTGAAAAATACATTGCCGCAGTCAAAGAACGCCATCCTGAGTTGGAAGAAATCGCCGGTGAACTGATCAATGGCAAATTGATGCGAATCCATAAAACGATTTTTTCTTCACGTCCTGATTTGAAGGCGATGAACACTCAGATCCAACATTACTTAGTCAATGTCATGGAGCCTATCTTGACGATGGCCATGCAATTAGGCTTTGAGTACCCCGTGGAAACAGTCATAGAGATTTGGAAGTTGATGTTTGAAAATGCGGCGCATGATTCGATTGGTTCTTGTGTTTCTGATACGACCAATGAAGATATCTATATGCGCTATAAGCAAGCGCGAGATATTTCCATGAATCTTGTCGAATTGACTTTACGACAGATTTCTATTGCAATCAATAACCCACAAGCACAAGAAATTACTTTCACGCTCTTCAATACCTATGATACAAGGCGCAATGGGGTCATTGAAGCAGAGGTTTATTTGCCACAAAAAGAGTTTGCGATTCTTGATCAAGCTGGTCAGGCGTTGCCTTATACGATTTTAGAGCTTACCGACCAAACGGAGTATGTTTTGAATCAAGGAAATATTTTGAATCCAGTCAAGGAAATCTATTTGCCGGAGAAAGTCTATAAAGCGAAAATTGCCTTAGAAACGACGGATGTGCCGAGTATGGGGTATACCCAGCTAACGGTTGATTTGAAAGGTGATACAAGCGCACCATTGCAGGATGTCAAAACCAATACGGTTGAAAATGAGTACTATCAGATCACTGTCAATAACAATGGTTCTTTGGATATTCTTGATAAAACCAATCAAGTGCTTTACCAAAACCAAGGAATCATTGAAGAAAATGGCGACGATGGTGATTCATTCAATTATTCACCACCTGTGAAAGATTTTGTGATTTCATCAATTGATGCGCAACCAACGATCACCATTCAGCAATCAGAGATTTATCAGAAAATCCATGTAGCTTACACGTTGAAGGTTCCGAAGGATTTAGCTGAACGTGCAGAAAAGAAAGTCTCATCTTTACTGCCGATCCAATTGACGATTGTGTTGAAAAAACAATCACAACAAATTGATTTCAAATTAACGGTTGAAAACCAACAAGTGGACAGCCATCGGGTATGTGTGCTATTTAATACTGGGATTTCCTCGAAATTTTCACTTGCTGACCAACAGTTTGGTACGTTGGAGCGCCCAGTTGTATTTGAAAAAGAAATGGCCCTTTGGGAAGCCAATAAAGAGCAATGGAATGAGCAACCGATCGCCATAGAAACTTGTCAATCCTTTGTTGGTTTATTCGATGCGTCCCATGGCGTAGCAGTCATGCCTCAAGGGGTACGTGAATATGAGATTGTGGGGGAAGCGTTTGATACGATTCGCTTAACGATTTTCCGGACCTATGGCTTTATGGGGAAAGAGAATCTACTGTATCGTCCAGGGCGTGCTTCAGGAGAATCAGTGATTGAGACACCAGCTGCACAGTGCCATAAAACAATGCATTTTGATTTCTCCATTGCTTACTTTGCTCAGGGATTTGATCAAGCAAATGTTGCACAATGTGCCAAACAAGCAGTAACACCGATCACTCTTTATCAATACGCAGAATTCCTGAATTCCCGATTGATTTTTACTTTGGGATCGGTTGAGCCAACTTTGCCGACAAACTTTAGTCTTTTTGAGATCAATGGTAATTTAACCTTGAGTGTATTGAAAAAGTCGGAAGAGCGTTCAGGCTACATTTTGCGTCTATACAATGGGCTTTTAGATGAAGTGGGGCATGCGACTATCACTTTCAACCATCCAGTGAACGTAGTAGAAATAGTCAATCTAAAAGAAGCTAAGAAAGAAGCACTTCTAGTGGAAAAGAATGCCGTCAATCTTGAAAAGATTGACCACGCAAAATTTGTGACATTGTATGTGGAATGATCGCTACTGAGAAAAAGTGACGCGAAGTAGTGAGTCTGCTTATGAGAGAGAAAAGCGAAAAAGGTTCGTAAGTCGTATGAAAGAACTTACGAACCTTTTTGTTTACTAATGCGAAACAAGCAAGAATCTGACTCTTTTTCAATAAGGACTAATAAGTTGTGCAAAATCAAATCTGGAAAGCGTAACTAGTTAACTTATGTCACGTCCTCATGACTTCAGCACAAAAATAACTGAAAAAAATGGATCGAACTCAAATAAGGGTAACTGGCGCTTGGATCAGAAAAAATAAGGAACCACTGATCCTCACCAATATGGTAAAAGATGGAGTTGAAGTAGAAAATGAAAAGAAAAAGTGTAAGGCTTTGAAATGACTTAAATAGTTACTAAAATCTACTGTACTTTGTTAATAACAAAATCACGAAGTGTAATTAATTTAGTTTAAAGTTAACTGGATAAGGAGTGTGTCTTTTTTGAATCAAAAGGTTCCTAATATTTTTGAAAGATATGGTGGCAATCTATCTTTGAAAGATACCCGAAAAGTGGGAATTCATTTTAAGAATTTAGACTGAAGTATTTTGATTACTGAAAAGATCATAGATTAACTACTTAGAGGCGAAATGTTGGGGGAAAATAGGTAAGTATGGAAGATAATGATAATCATGTAAGCATCTTAATGATCAAGCGGGGATAAGGAATCCCTTTTAAACCTTTTTCAAGGTAATCTAAAAAAGGTTTAAAACAAAAAAGGAACAGCATAAATGTTTTCGAAATGCTTTCGCACCAACATTTACCTGTTCCGTGGGTTTGGCACCCAATGGGCCGTGAGGGGCTCGAACCCGCGACCCGCTGATTAAGAGTCAGCTGCTCTACCAACTGAGCTAACGGCCCGTATGAAAAAGTACTTTATTATAGTAGCACTAAGCATTTTAAAATGCAAGGCACGTACAATAAAAAATCTACGAAAACTTTACTACTTCCTAGAAATTCATTCATAGTTTATTCATAAATGACCGTTATGATAAATGTATCCCAACCAATAAAGTTCTTGCAAAAGAACAACCCATAACACTTTTTCATTTTTTTACTCCTTTTCCCGTCATGAAAATGGCGGGTCTTTTTTTTATTCCAAGAAGAATCTAGAACAATCCTCGTTTAAACGCTTGATATTGATGTTTGATTTTGTTATTAATACATCTAGTTCGAGTAACTAGATTGAATGTTTTTGAAAACTTTGATAAGATGTTAATGAGAACACTAAAGGAGCTTTCATAATGGAAAAAATGCGCCAGCAATTAATTGATTGGGCTGTCAGTATCGAAACGTTTCATTTACCACATTGGGAAGAACTTCCAGACTTGGAGCTATACATGGATCAAGTCAAGACACTAGTAGATCGTCATTTATCACCAGTTATCCAAGGAGAAAAACATCCTTTGTTAACTTCTTCAATGGTTAATAATTATGTGAAACTAGGTTTAGTACCGGCGCCAATCAAAAAGCGATACAACAAACAACATGTGGCATTTCTGATTGCTATCACAACACTTAAACAAGTGTTGACAATTCCTGAAATCAAAGAAGGAATTTTGTTTCAAGGAAAAACAGTGGGCATCCGTGAAGCATACAATCTTTTTTGTGATGAACAAGAAAATGCGATACGAATGGTCAGTCAATTAGCCCAAGGAAAACAACATGAACAATTATTGAATCAAGAACTTCCATTAGAATATGTTGCTGTACGTTCAGCGACGATTTCTTTTGCAATGAAGCTACTAGCAGAAAAAACAATCAGTTTAGAAAGCGAATATTTACAAGAGGCAAAAAAGGAGACAGAAAATGAAGAATAAGATTGCGATTTTAGTAGACTCAGGAACAGATGTGCCACAAGAAATCATCGATATGTACAATATTTATGTGATCCCTTTGAAAATCATTTATAAAGATAGAGAATATACAGATAAAGTCGATATTACTCCTGAAGAGATTTATAAGCGTTTACCTGAGGAAATTCCGGGTACCTCGTTACCTGATGGAGAATCAATCACTAAAATTTTTGATCAAATCAAAAATGATGGCTATGATAAAGTTCTAGCAATCACTATTTCAAGTGGTTTGAGCGGAACGAATAATGTGGTTCGTCTTGTCGCACAAGAACAAGAAGGAATCCAAACACATGTATTAGATACTAAAAATATTGGTATTGGCGCTGGTTTTACAGCAATCCAAGCCGCAAAATGGATCGAAGAAGGCATGGAATGGGACACGCTGATCGATGAATTAGTTGCATTAGCTGAACGCACGAAAGTCTTTTTCAATGTAGCAACACTTGAATACCTGCAAAAAGGCGGACGTATCGGTCTAGTTGCCTCAATTTTAGGAAATGCCTTAAAATTGAATCCTATCATCTCTTGTAATGAAGAGGGCATCTATTATACAGTAGGTAAAGCACGAGGCAGAAAGAAAAGTCTAGACAAAACAATGTCCTATGTGAAAGAAGCTGTCGGGGATGCAAAAGTCTTCAACTTGGCAGTCGCACATGGTGCAGCGGAAGAAGAAGCAATTGAAATGAAGGCTCGCTTTGAACGTGAATTCCCTAATGCCCAAGAGATTTATTTTGGACAAATCTCACCGGCATTGGTGGTCCACACTGGCCCAGGTTTATTAGGGATTGGTGTGCAAATACTTGAAGCATAGTATGATCGAAGCTAAGTGATCATCAAAGAACAGTATTATTTTTTATCTAAAATAATTAGAAAAAAATAGTGGACACTAAAAGAATCGCAAATAGAATCCCGCTCTTTAGAAGTTAGATATTGGTCTGACTTCTCTAGGGCGGGATTTTTTATGGGGAAATTTAATTTTTAAATTTAATGGAACATGCTTCAAGAGTTTTTGGAGAAGAAAAAACACTATTCCGGCATTTTTGATTTTGTATAAAAAATTAGGTTGACCTTAGAATCGCTCTAACCAATATCATTAAAGTAGGCATAGAAATGCGGATCATATCGATTGATCACTATGCCAGTTTATTTTTAGGTAGAAAGAAGGAGTTTAAAAATGAATTATTTAGAATTAAGTGCCCACAGAGAAAATCCAGCAGTAACGATCATGTTAGGGATGCCAAATGACGAGAAAAGTGCTGAAAAATATAAACTAGTATTAAAAAATCTAGTAAAACAGATTATTTTAGAGTTAGAAGAAAGGGAAGCAACAGCGGCGAAAACAACGATTCGTAAAATCGATCAAGTGTTAAAAGACTTTCAACCTACGCATAAAAGAGGAAGCATTGTCTATTTTATTTCGCCAAGCGTCAATGAACAAATCGAAGTACCGTTTGTGTTGGAGAGTCAATTTGTTATTGATGCGTATTTCCATACAAAAGAAATCTTACGAAGTGAAAGTAAAATGAACCATTATTATGTGTTAACGATTGGGATGGATTGTTCACGTCTACTAGAATATGTAGATGATACGCTGATACAAGAAGTGAAAGACGCACATTTCCCAATCAGGAATAAAGGCTACTGGACAAAAGACCGCGTATTGAATTCAATGGGAAGTGTTCAAACGAATTACAAAAAAGAGTTCTTCAAATGGATTGATTCTGAGTTACAACCTTATTTGAATCGTCATCCACGCCCAATCATTTTAGCTGGAACAACAGAAAATATTGCGACATATAAACAGATTTCACATAAAGATGAACTGATTGTTGGAGAAATCTATGGGAACTTTACAGCTGATAGTGGCGAAAATGAGTTGGCGATAGGAGAGCAAGCAAATCAGGTGATTCAAGAATATATTCGTCATCAAAAAGAGACGATACTACACACTATAGTAGGGATGGAAAACCAAGGGCGTGTAGAGCGTGATGTAGCCAATATCTACAGACAAGTAATTAAAGGAAAAGGACAAAAATTGATTGTGGATCACGCCTACTATCAAGAGGCAGTGATTAGAGATCATCAAGTCAAATTAGTAGATATCTCACCGAGTGACGAAGGCTACGTCGAAGATATCGTAAATGAAATCATTTATGAAGTCATGCGTTATGGAGGAGAAGTTATCTTTGCTGAAACAGAAGTATTAGAAAATCAATCGCCGATCCTGCTGCAATTACGCTATTAAAAATCGATTCATACAAATGGTAAACTAGGAAGCTTAGAAGAATAAGGAGATGGCCCAAGCCCAACACTCGGATATATTCGGAGGTTGGGCTTTTTGATGAAAGATAAAGTCTAAAAAGTTTGGAATAGCTAAGAAAACACTCGTAATCTTAAAAGATAGTATAAGATTCTTTTCAAATCAGCCTTGAGGTGTAGGTTATCTTATAGACCTTATAGTACAATGTTTAAAACAGAAAACAGCTACATGGAGGTTATGTATGAAGAAAACAAAACTTATTGCCACTCTCTTGGTCTCAAGCCAAGTTTTACTAGCAACACCAATCGTATTAGCAGACGAGACGGCAACAACGCAAAGTATTGTCCCAATTTCAGGAACGGTTGACTCGACAGTTGCTACGGATTCTTCCGATTCAACAACGACAACCAGCTCTAGTGAACGATTACAGATCAATGCAGTAGCAATTGGTAATGCGTTAACGAAAGAACAAGAAACTTATACATTAGATAAATTAGGGATCAAAGGAGAAACACCGATCTATAAAACGTCCGGTACAGACTTGATGTCCTATATTCCTGACGGTGGTTTTACCAAAGACTGGGCAGTTTACAGTTCTGTACGTATGCAGACGCTCGCTGAAGGCGAAGGGATCACTGTTGATATCGCGACACCAGAAAATATCACACGAATCACAGCCGCTCAGTATCAAAATGCAGCGTTAACAGCTGGGATCACCGATGCAAAATTGACGGTCGCATCTGCAGTACCAATCGATGGTTCAGGTGCTTTAGCTGGTGTGTACAAAATCGTAGAAGAGTCAGGGGGCATCATTAATCAAGACCGTGTCAGCGTGGCTCAAAATGAGATGGCTGTTTTATCGTCTATCACAGAAGAAAACAAAGACAAAGATGGCTATTCCGATGAAGCATTAAATAAAGCACAGGAGCAAGCAAAAGAAGAATTAGCAGCTAAGACTGCTGATGGCAAAGCACTGACACAAGCGGATATTCAAACGACAGTAGAAAAAGCTCTGAAGGATAATGGACTAGAAGATGTAATGACAAGCGATCAAGTCACAGAAATAACTTCGTTGATGAGTGAAATGAAAGATAAAAATATTTTTGAAGACTTCGTGAAAGAATTAGACTTGACTGAGGCAAGCAAGCAAATTCAAGAAAAATCAAAAGGGCTTTGGGAAAATATCAAAGGATTCTTTAGTGGCATATGGGATTCGATCACTGGCATGTTTTCTGGAGACTCTCAATAATCGAAATAGTTTTTTATGTATGAAATATTTGATTTGAGCTACCCTATATGGATCTTTAGTCAATGGAGCAAGAATAAACCGCTATAACTTTTCCGAGTTAGCGGTTTATTTTTATAATCATCTAATTGCATACTTTGATAAGCGACAAGTGGGATTCGTGGAGGTTTGTAGGCATCTGAATCCGCCTGTTCAATCATGCAATTTTTATCAATAACGTCCTATTTTTTTAGAAAGATGAAACCTGATAAGAAATGCGGTATAATAGAGCAGAATGACAATACTAACTAAGAGGTGGCTCTTTATGAAAAAAATACTAGTTGTCGACGACGAAAAACCGATTTCGGATATCGTCAAATTTAACTTAGCAAAAGAAGGCTATGACGTCTATACAGCATATGATGGGGAAGAAGCTTTAGCAAAAGTAGCCGAAGTGGAACCTGATTTGATTTTACTAGATTTGATGTTGCCAAAAATGGATGGCTTAGAAGTGGCTCGTGAAGTACGAAAAACGTTTGATATGCCGATCATCATGGTGACAGCTAAGGATTCTGAAATCGATAAAGTGTTAGGCTTGGAACTGGGAGCAGATGATTATGTGACCAAACCGTTCTCTAATCGTGAATTAGTGGCACGTGTGAAAGCAAATCTTCGACGTGGCGCTTCTGCTACCAAAGAAGTGGAAGAAGTCACACCTTCTGAACTGATCATTGGGGACTTAACGATCCATCCCGATGCGTATATGGTGACGAAACGTGGCGAAACGATTGAATTGACTCACCGTGAGTTTGAACTGCTCTTTTATTTAGCAAAACACATTGGTCAAGTCATGACACGGGAACATTTGTTACAAACCGTCTGGGGCTATGATTATTTTGGTGATGTTCGTACAGTAGACGTGACCGTTCGTCGTTTGCGTGAAAAAATCGAGGATAATCCAAGTCATCCTAGCTATTTAGTTACACGCCGAGGCGTAGGGTATTACTTGCGTAATCAAGAACAGGAGTAATTGGATGAAAGGAAAAGTCCGTTTTTTTCGATCAGTAAACTTCAAAATAGCTATTACATTTATTTTGATTTTACTGATCTCAATTGAAATTATAGGTGCTTATTTTATTAGAGGATTGGAACGTTCAACGATCAATACCTTTATCAAAGATATGAACCAAACAGTCGAAACATTAGCGACAACGATCAGTCCAGAACTGAATGGGAAAGGCAATGAAAGTGCGACTATCGATGATGTCAATGGGAATATCAAACGTTTTATTGAGACCAGTGCTTCAAGTGATATCATTGAGATTCGTGTCGTGGATGAAAAAGGCATCATTCGAGCAACGACAGAGGTAAGCGAACAAGGTTCAGTCGGCAAAAAGAATGATTACGTCGATATGAATGATTTTACAACCAAACGATATGTCGCATTAGATGATGACGGAAAACGAGTAAATATCAATATTCAACCGATTTTGTCCCCGACCGGCGACGCCGTCATCGGGGCTCTTTACGTCAAAAGTGATATCGAACAAAAATATTCAGAAATCAATAATACAGCACTGATTTTCTTTACTGCTTCGTTAATTGCTGCATTCATCTCAATGGTTGTGTCTGTTCTGGTCGCACGTTCCATTACGCAACCGATCGGTGAAATGCGTGAGCAAGCGATCCGCATTGCGCGTGGTGATTATAGCCGTAAAGTAAAGGTCCATGGTCAAGATGAATTAGGTCAGTTGGCTGAAACGTTCAACCAATTAGCAGAACGGATCGAGGAAGCGCAAGATACGATGGAAGCTGAACGAAATCGGTTAGACAGCGTTTTGTCACATATGACAGATGGCGTTATTGCAACCGATCGTCGTGGGAAGATCATTACGATCAATGATATGGCTGTCTCATTATTAGACTTGAAAAAAGAAGAAGCAATCGGACAGTCAATCTTGACTCTTTTAGCAATTGAAGAAGAATACACGTTACGAAAACTGTTAGAAGATCCGAATGAAATGATTTTAGATCGATCAACTGGAGCGAGAGAAGCTGACCAGATGATTTTACGCGTCGATTTTTCGATGATCCGTCGAGAATCTGGCTTTATCAGTGGGTTGGTTGCAGTTTTACATGATGTAACGGAACAAGAGAAAACAGAACGGGAACGTCGTGAGTTCGTATCGAACGTTTCCCATGAGTTGCGTACGCCTTTAACAAGTATGCGTAGTTATATCGAAGCACTGAGTGAGGGTGCTTGGAAGGACGAAGAAGTCGCACCGAACTTTTTAAAAGTGACCTTAGATGAGACCGATCGTATGATCCGCATGATCAATGATCTACTGAATCTATCTCGCATGGATACGGGGAATACTCAATTACAATTAGAATATGTCAATTTTAATGAACTCGTTAATTTTGTGTTAGATCGTTTTGATATGATGGTTGGTAATCAAGAAAAAAATTATACGATCCGTCGAGAATTTACGCAACGAGATCTGTGGGTCGAGATCGACACAGATAAAATCATCCAAGTTATTGACAATATCATGAATAATGCGATCAAATATTCACCCGATGGGGGAACAATTACTTGCCGGTTGCTTGAAACACATAACAATGTGATTTTAAGTATTACAGACCAAGGGCTAGGTATTCCTAAAAAAGATTTGAATCGTGTATTTGAACGTTTTTATCGAGTGGATAAAGCAAGAGCTAGAGCGCAAGGTGGAACAGGATTAGGCTTAGCAATCTCTCGCGAAGTAGTGAAAGCACATCATGGCGCAATCTGGGCAGAAAGTAAGGAGGGAAAAGGTTCAACCTTCTATATTTCTTTACCTTATGAACCGTATGAGGAGGAATGGTGGGAATGAAGATTTCTGAAAAATTTATACGAATTGGTTTGATCTTGATGGTTGCATTAAGCCTGTACTTCTCTTATGCAATTTGGTTGAGTCCAGCAGGGAAAATTTCAATCAACTTAGAAGAGAGCAATTCACAAGTGATTGAATCACAAAGCTATCGTAAAGCATCAGAAATTTATTTGCCTTTACACCTCACATGGTTTCAAACAGATACAGTGAAAGAAACGAATAGTGAGAACCTGATCTCTCAAATACATGGGTTGATCGAAGGTGCTCGTTTTGGCAAGCTGACAGAAGTCGTGGAAGCAGACCAAGAGAAGTTCAATCAAAAGAAGTCTCTCAATGAAGGAATCGAATTCTCTTATAACGCACCTTATCTACTCAGTGGCTATGTGAAAGCATTTGGATTGAATATTGATCTAGGTTCAGTCCAAAATGAAGATGTCTATTTTACGAGTGTCCAATTTGATCTAAAAGACGAAAAAGTTAGTTTTATTGATTATGATCAGCGGACGATTTATGAAGCCAGTCTATCGATGGATTGGAAAGAAATAGAACATGATTTGAATTCTTCAGATGTCAACTGGACACCTGTATTCAGAACGCCAGAAAGTATTGAAACACAGCACAGTATCAAAGAACCAATGAAACTAAAAAAATACAGTTATATCTTATCTCAGCAACCATACACCGTCTTTCGGAATGCTTTTTTTTCCCAGCCAGACACTGTTAAAAACAATGATGAAAGTATGGAATTGATTTTTTATGATGGCAATGAAACAATGACGATCCATTCAGAAAATCAGATCGTCGATTTTAGAGGAGATTTACCGACGATTGATGAACCAAACAATATTTTTACGGACAGTTTTCCTTATGTCAGCAAACTAGGTGGCGCGTTAGGCAATGTTCGATATTTTGATCGTAATAAGAATACAATCGATTATCGTATTTTTGTAGAAGGATTTCCCGTATTTGGTTCAGACAGTAAAGGAAAAGTTGGAATCGAAATCGGTAATGAGCAAGTGAATAATCAAGTAAGTATCCAGACGAGTTTAAATACTATCCAAGTCCCGATTCCTTCAGATGAAGAAGTCGAGTTGCCTAGTACCGACGATGTATATCAGGAATTAGTAGATAATGGGGCAGAAGAATCGAAAATCGAGTTGATTATTGTTGGCTATACATGGCAAAACATCGAAGAAACAAATCGGGTGGTTGATCTATTGCCAGAGTGGTATGTGAAATATCAAGGAGAATGGTATTCTGCAAATGAATTATTGTCCAAACTACCTGAGAAGGAGGCGGAGTAAATATGGATTTCAAAAAAATTGAATGGATTTTCTTCGTCGCCTTTTTAGGATTGAATGTTTTTTTGTTTAGTAGTTACCATGAATCGATCAACCAAGAGCATACGGTAATACGCTCAGATCAGACAGAATCGATCAAAAAACGGTTAGCAAATGATGATATTACTTATACGGGTGATTTTTCTTCAGAAAGTAAGCAAGGATACTATTTAAGTGCGGAAGAAACGGAACTGAGTCAAACGTTGTTCAAGTATCGCCAAGATAATAATCGAGGTAGTTTATTAGAGAGTGGAGTTTCGATCAATGATAATATATTGACTAAAACATTATCGGACTCTGAATCTGAAAGCAAAGTACTTGATCCCAATCGCATAGCAAGTTCACTCAATGACTTTTTGGATAACGAAGAAGATGTTTTATTTGGTAATGAATATATCTATATGAAAAATTTCTCTGTATTAGAAGGTGATTCTCCTGAAATCACAGCGAGCCAAACGTATGAAGGATTGCCATTCTATGATGATACAGCTAAACTTATTTTCTCCCTCGAAAAAAAGGGGGATGAGTATCGCATTTTGAAGTATACTCAAACCCATTTAATGAATATTGAACAGTTGCGAGAAAAAACAGAATTGCATACGGAAGAAGAAGCTATTAATACATTGTATGTAAATAATAAAATCTCTCGAGGATCGAATATCCTTTGGCGTCAGCTGGCTTACTCTCGTATTTTGAAAGTACGAGAGAAAAATGTGTATGTACCGGTATGGTATGTCGCAATTGAAACGCCGGATAAGACCTATCAGATCGAAACAGTCAATGCATTTAGTAATACGATTATTACAAATAATTCGATCCCAAAGGTGGAAGATCATTAAAAAAGTAGGTATAATGAAAAAAGTTTACAAAGTAAGAAGGGAAGTAGTAGTAAAATGGCTGAAGGAAATACAGCTTTTAAAATCAGTATCCTTGCAAGTGGAAGTTCAGGAAACTCATTATATATCGAGAGTGACAAAAAGCGACTTCTGGTAGATGCGGGACTGAGTGGGAAAAAAATTACTTCCTTAATGGCACAAATCGGTCGGACGCCCGATCAATTAGACGGTATTCTTGTGACACATGAACATCGAGATCACATTCATGGGGTAGGTGTTTTGGCGCGTAAGTACCATTTAGATATCTATGCAAATGAAAAAACATGGGAAGCAATGACTCCGATGATCGGAAATGTCCCAATTGAACAAAAACATTTATTTCAGATGGGGAAAGTCCAAACATTTGGCGATTTAGATATCGAGAGTTTTGGTGTTTCTCATGATGCAGCTTCACCACAATTTTATCGTTTCCATAAAGAGAATCGTTCGTTTGTCATGCTGACGGATACAGGTTATTGTAGTGATCATATGCGAGGGATCATTGAAAATGCAGATGGGTACTTGATGGAAAGCAATCATGATCTAGAGATGTTGCGTATGGGGCCTTATCCTTGGAATTTGAAACAACGTATTTTAGGCGATCGTGGTCATTTATCGAATGAAGATGGTGCGTTAGTGATGACTGATGTAATTGGCGATCGTACAAAACGAATCTATTTAGGCCATTTAAGTAAAGAAAACAATATGAAAGAATTGGCCCATTTGACTATGGAAAATATTCTTAAGGAAAAAGATCTAGGTGTGGGATATGATTTCAATGTGTACGACACTGACCCGGATGCTGCAACAGAATTATTTTCAATTTGATCAATCAGTTGTGACGGAAGTGATCAGCTCATAGAAATAAGCGGTAAAGTCCGAAAATTTGAAGGAATTTTTGGGCTTTACCGCTTATTTCATAAGGAGTTACCTCCTGAATACTATTTATTTTATTATAGGGAGTGCCTGATGATGAAAGTCACAGGCTTTTTTTATTATATTACAGTAAACCTTGTTGCAATGCCAATTGTACAATGACAACTAGAGTGTTCATACCAATATGGGTGATCATTGGTGCCCAGATTCGCCCAGTGGATCGGTATAATAAACTAAAGAAAAATCCTAAAAAGAAGTAGACGAGTAAATGCCCATCATTGTGTGCTAATGCAAAGAGCAAGGAACTAACACTTGCACCTATCCAAAAGTTGGTATAGTGACCAACGATGCCAAGAATACTTCGACGAAATACAAATTCTTCCATGATTGGTCCGGCAATAGTTGTAGCAATAATAAAAGCAGGAGTATCTAAAATCAGTTGGATAATATTTTGCGTATTTTCAGATGGAGAGACTTCTCCAAAAAAGAAACTCTCGATCATAACCGCAATACTTTGTAAAATCAGAGCGATAAAGATACCAATGACGCCATATAAAATGATTTTTGAGCGAGAAGCAACTGGAACGTTTGCTTCGATTTCGAGCGGTTCTTTATGCTTGAGGTACAAGAACCACAGAATGATTGCACCTAAGATATACGTAACTGTTGTTGCATTGATCAAACCTGACGTTGAATTTACAAGTCCGACAGATGTCAGAAGTAAAGGCGAGACAAACACTAGTCCGTAACAAAAAATGCTAAAAAAGCTATATTTTTTTAATGACATATGAAACCTCCTTGAGCTAAGAGAAAAGCCAAGTATAACTTTCTTTCTTGCTCTAATAATATAGGAAAAGTAACCTTTCGTTGAACTTTAAGTGAAGAAACTTAGTAGCTTAATCAACTTCTGTGTTACTGAACATGATCCATTATTCATTATACCATATCAAGATGTTTCTCTCTGATCAGTTAGTATTGATCGGCATTTTTACGATCTAAATAAACGGTGTTCAAGAAGCAACACTTCAATAATAAGACAAAAAAATCCAAAATGAAAAAGCTATTTTTGATTTTTCTGTCTTATTACTCAGTGCTGAACGCTTCTTTCACAACCTAGATAAACTGTGTTCAAGAAGCTGACCTTCAACATTAAGCTAGAAAATCAAAAAATATGAGGAGCTATTTTCTGATTTTCCATCTTACTGCTCAGGTCAAAACGCTTCTTTCACAACCTTCTTTAAAAAATTTTTTTCTATGATTTAAAAAGCTTGCAAAAGAATAGGAGAATGAGTATTATTAAAAATGTAGGTTAGCACTCGATGTGATAGAGTGCTAATGGATTCAAAAAAAGAGTTATCGGAGGGATTTATCGTGTTAAAACCATTAGGTGATCGCGTCATCATTGAAGTCGCGCAAGAAGAAGAAAAAACTGTTGGAGGAATCGTTTTAGCTTCATCAGCGAAAGAGAAACCTCAAACTGGAACAGTTGTAGCAGTGGGTGAGGGACGTTTGCTAGAAAACGGCGAAAAAGTTCCTGCAGCTATTAAAGTAGGCGACCAAGTAATGTTTGAAAAATATGCCGGTACAGAAGTGAAATTTGAAGGAACAGAATATTTGATCGTCTCTGGAAAAGATATCATGGCGATTGTTGAGTAAGTACAAAACAAAAATAATTGATGAGGTGACGAAAAAATGGCAAAAGAATTGAAATTTGCAGAAGATGCACGTGCAGCAATGTTACGTGGTGTAGATAAATTAGCAGATACAGTAAAAGTGACATTAGGACCAAAAGGCCGTAATGTTGTTTTAGAAAAATCATATGGTTCTCCGTTGATCACAAATGACGGTGTGACGATTGCAAAAGAAATCGAATTAGAAGATCATTTTGAAAACATGGGTGCAAAATTAGTTTCAGAAGTTGCATCTAAAACAAATGATATTGCTGGAGACGGTACAACGACAGCGACTGTATTGACTCAAGCAATTGTCCGTGAAGGTTTGAAAAACGTCACAGCTGGTGCTAACCCACTAGGTATTCGTCGTGGGATCGAATTAGCCACTAAAACAGCAGTGGAAGAATTACACAACATCTCAACTGTTGTTGACTCAAAAGAGGCTATTGCACAAGTTGCGGCTGTTTCTTCTGGTTCAGAACAAGTGGGCCGTTTGATTGCGGATGCAATGGAAAAAGTCGGCAATGACGGTGTCATCACAATTGAAGAATCTAAAGGAATCGAAACAGAATTAGATGTCG
This sequence comes from Enterococcus spodopteracolus, assembly GCF_030441955.1. NCBI lineage: Bacteria > Bacillati > Bacillota > Bacilli > Lactobacillales > Enterococcaceae > Enterococcus > Enterococcus spodopteracolus. The sequence continues at coordinate 158,310 of NZ_JARJHD010000001.1, forward strand.
TAGAAGGTATGCAATTTGACCGTGGTTACTTGTCACAATATATGGTAACAGACAACGACAAAATGGAAGCTGTTTTGGAAAATCCATACTTGTTGATCACTGACAAGAAAATTTCAAATATCCAAGATATCTTACCTTTATTAGAACAAATCTTACAACAATCACGTCCTTTATTGATCATTGCTGATGACGTGGATGGCGAAGCATTACCAACATTGGTATTGAATAAAATTCGTGGTACATTCAATGTTGTTGCTGTAAAAGCACCAGGTTTCGGCGACCGTCGTAAAGCAATGTTAGAAGATATTGCTGTCTTGACTGGTGGTACAGTGATTACAGATGACCTAGGATTAGAATTGAAAGATGCAACAATCGAAAACTTAGGAAATGCTTCAAAAGTAGTTGTGGATAAAGACAATACAACAATCGTTGAAGGTTCAGGCGATAAAACAGCTATTGATGCACGTGTTCAATTGATCAAAAACCAAATCGCTGAAACAACTTCAGACTTTGACCGTGAAAAATTACAAGAACGCTTAGCGAAACTTGCCGGCGGAGTAGCAGTCGTAAAAGTCGGAGCAGCAACTGAAACAGAATTAAAAGAATTGAAACTACGTATTGAAGATGCGTTGAACGCTACTCGTGCTGCTGTTGAAGAAGGCATGGTCTCTGGTGGTGGTACAGCATTAGTGAACGTGATCAATAAAGTAGCGATGATCGAAGCAGAAGGTGACGTAGCAACAGGTATCAAGATCGTTACTCGTGCATTAGAAGAACCAATTCGCCAAATTGCTGAAAATGCTGGTTATGAAGGATCAGTTATTGTTGATAAATTGAAAAATGTTGATTTAGGAACAGGATTCAATGCAGCAACTGGTGAATGGGTAAACATGGTGGAAGCCGGAATCGTTGACCCAACAAAAGTAACTCGTTCGGCATTACAAAATGCAGCATCTGTATCTGCATTACTATTAACAACTGAAGCAGTTGTGGCAGATAAACCAGAACCAGCAGCACCTGCTGCACCAGCTATGGATCCATCAATGATGGGCGGCATGATGTAATAACTCCAGAAGAACCTTGTTCAATCAAGGTTCTTCTTTTTTTGTCTTCTTAGAAAAAAAGCATAAATAGGGTAAAATCGAGTGTGTCGTAATGAGATTTTACATTCATATTGTAAATAAAAATGGGGCAAATCACTAAATTGACAAGCGAATCATCAAATTGTTGTATGATTCTTTCATCGATTTCATCTATGTTAGAAAATTTATTTCCTTTAACATTTCTTTTACTCTTTCGCTAGCGAAGTTCACAAAGTTATGCTATATTTGTGATATCATTATAATGTATGCGCATTCATAGTGATGGAAGATCGAATTGTAGGAGGATGAAAATGAATAAATTGATGGAATGGATGGAGAGATATATTTTGCCAGTTGCCACGAAGATTGGTTCAGAAAAGCATCTGGTTGCTTTACGTGATGCGTTTATTGGAACCATGCCGGCAACAATGGCTGGGGCAATAGCTGTGCTATTGAATGCGTTTATGCGTGATTTTCCTAACACGTATCTAGGTGAAGGGAATGCCATTACGACTTTCTTTACACCAGTAATTGGTGTCAATGGCTTGATTTGGAATGGGACGCTAGCGATTATGGCAGTCGTATTCGCATTGTCACTAGGGGCAAATTTGGCAAAGGCATATGAAGTGGATCCTGTATCAGGAAGTATTGTATCTTTAGTTGCATTTATTATTGGATTACCTGATGCTGCCACAGCTGTTCTGACGTTGCCAGAAAAATTGTCACAAGATGCGATGAACATGATCACTACAGCCGGTGGTGTGCTTGCTGATGGTGCTGATGGCGGACAGACCTTATATATGGGCGCATGGGGTTATTTCAACTTTGGGAAATACATGGGCGGTTCTGGTCTTTTTACAGCGATGATCTTTGGTTTTATTTCTGTTATCATTTTTGCATTATTGATGCGTAAAAAAATTATTATCAGAATGCCAGAATCAGTACCACCAGCAGTTGCACGTGCTTTTGCCGCAATCATTCCTGCAGTTGTTTCTTTATATGTTGTGGGAACGATCAATTATATCTTCCGACAAACAGCAGGGGTACCATTGATTGACTGGATTTCTGAAGCAATTCAAAAACCTTTGATGAATTTATCGCAAGGATATGGTGCAGTATTTATTATCGTGTTACTTGTTCATGTGCTTTGGTTCTTTGGATTACATGGAACAAACATCATGTCGCCAGTATTACAGACACTTTATGGTACAGCGATGGTCGAAAATACCAATGCTTTTCAAAATAATGAACCAATCCCCTTCAAATGGGTAGCAGGTTCCTTTGAAGCATTCGTATGGCCTGGTGGTGCCGGCGTAACGCTGGTATTGATCGTCATGATTTTATTTTTATCAAAACGTGCGGATTATAAAACAGTCGGCAAGCTAGGGATTGCTCCAGGTTTGTTCAATATCAATGAACCAGTGATGTTTGGTCTACCAGTCGTATTGAATCCATTGTTGATGATTCCATTCATCGTCGCACCACTTGTAACGGCAACCATCGCTTACTTTGCGACAATGGCTGGCCTTGTTCGCCCAGTGGTGGTAAATGTGATTTGGGTCATGCCGACGATTATCAGTGGCTTCTTAGCAACCGCAGGTGATTGGCGTGCCATTGTCTTGACGATCGTCAATCTCTTAGTTGCTGCTTTGATTTGGGCACCATTTATCTTGGCTGCAAACCGTTTAGATCCTAATCTAGGTGAACCAGAAGAATAAAAGAAGCAAACTCCTTGCTATGAGACGCGTTTCATACTGTATACTCAAAGCATAAATAAAGGAGGGCTTCTTATGAATACCTATATCAAAGCAACGCAAGGCACCAAGAATCAATGTTTTTACGCATTTGTTGAGTTTAAAGATTCCATGCTCGTGTTGTCTAGTTTTCAAGGCCTTAATCGATCGGTGATCAAAAAAATCAATTTAGCAGATATTTCTGGTTTGACCAAGGATGATTATTGGGGTGGTCAACGAATCAGTTTCTATGACCAAGGAACATTGTATCAATTTTTCGAATGTGGACCTGCTGTGGTAGACTATCTACAAGAAAATCTTTTTGTATAGGTGGCGAACAGTAGTCATGGCAAACATCCGAGATATAGCCAAACGAACAGGATACTCTGTTTCGACGGTCTCCCGTGTCATCAATCAACATCCTTATGTCGATGAAACGAAACGAGCAGAGATCTTGAAAGTGATCAAAGAATTGAATTATGTGCCGAATGCGAATGCCAGACAATTAAGTTCTGGAAAAACAAAAAATATTGGTGTCATTTTACCTTATACCAATCACCCATACTTTGATCAGTTACTCAGTGGAATTATTGAAGTTGCTTTTAGTGAAGGATACAAAGTGACGTTGTTACCAACGAACTATCAAATCAAACGGGAACAACAATATTTGGAAGAGTTTGCAGCGAAAGCTTTTGACGGATTGATCATTACCTCAAGAGCGAACCCCTTAGAGTTATTGCTTAAATATCAACGCTATGGCCCTATGGTCTTTTGTGAGAAAATCGAAGGTTTAGAGGTAACGAGTGTCTACATTGATCGCAAACAATCGATTACTGATGGTTTATTCTTTTTAAAAGATCAAGGAGTCAAACGTTTGGGTGTAACTTTAGGGAGAACTGGTCGATTGAGTTACAATTCGAAAATCACATTGACGTTGTGTAAAGAGATTTTTCCTGAATTTAATGAAGCTGATGTCTACTGGCAGTGTATTGATACCAAACATGGGAAATTGGCTGGGGAATTTTTTAAGGAACGAGGAATTGATGGTATTTTCACGAATTCAGATACGGTAGCAGCCGGCATTCTTCAAATTTATAGAGACGAAAAAATCCCAATCGTCGGTAGAGAAAATATGCTGATCAGTGAACTGTTAGATTTTTCGACGATCGACCATCACTTGAAACAATGTGGCGAGACCGCTTTTCGTTTGTTTTTGAATGACACAATCGAACAGGTAAAAATTCCGTATACGTTTATTCAACGTACGTAAAAGAAATCGGGCTAGAAGTGTATAGCTTCAAGAAATAAGACAGAATCCATGAAATTTGTTTCTCGAATTTTGAGGGATTCTGTCTTATTTTGAAGAGGTTACTTCTGCTACAGCCGTTTATTCGAATTTAAAGTGTATATAAAGATTGATTTTTTTGTCATAGACTTTTTTATGCATTTTCTTGAATGATTTCGTTCAATGCTTTAGCGGCACCTTTGCCACTACGAGAATCATAGTATTCAGTAAAACGTTCATCTGAGATATACAGCATACCTAATCCTTTGTGGGCTTCTGCTTGATACGTGGGCCAACTAAATAATAGCCATTTTTTATGTGCATCAAAAATTTCTTTTGCAAGTGCCTGATTTGATTGGTCAGACAGATAAGACGTTAAATTCGTTAGTAATTGTTGCTCAACATCTTGCATTTCTTGATATTTTTCTTGGGAAAGGTTTTGCCATTGTTCGTTCGCTTTATCAATCGTTTCTTTTCCGTATTTTTCACGGACCTCTGTGCCATAGTTTGCTTCATTTTCAGTTATTTTTTGTTTTTTAAATCCTTCAAATTTTTCTTGGTCAGTCATTTTTTTTCCTCCTTTGAATTGTGCTAATGTTTGTTGGACGGTTGCCAGGAGAATATCGATTTCTGCTCGTTTCTCTAGTAGTTTTCTCTGATGTTCGATGAGTGCATGTTGATGATCAAAGGTAGGATCATCTAATAATTCGCGAATTTGATTCAGTGGAAAATCTAAAGATCGATAAAATAAAATTTGTTGTAGACGATCGATTTCTTGAGAACCATAGATACGATAACCAGCTGAATTGATCCGTTTGGGTTTGAGTAAATCAATTTCATCATAAAAACGTAGTGTACGGCTACTTACACCTGAGAGCTGTGCCATTTTCTTAATTGTGTACTCCATTGTTTTTCCTCCTGACAAAACTAGCATACTCCTTGACGTAACGAGAAGGTCAAGTGAAAAATCATCTTTTTTATCTAATTGATTATATGTTATACTATTAATCGAAGAGAGGGAAATCAAATTGTTTTTCATCGTCTTTATGAAAGCGATTTATTTTGTTGAGTAAAAAAATTAAGAAAAGAGGAAAAGTATGAAACTGATTGAAACCCCGATTACGAGCAACTTGAATATCAAAACTTTTTATCCAAAAATCGTTGATTTCTTTTTTAGAAATTCTGCTATTCGATTTTATAAACTATTTTCTTTAGATCGTACACAGATTTTGTTGATCGATACTTATAATCAAGTCCAATTAGTGATGATCAATACAAAAAAGAAAATCACTAAACAGGAAATTGATTATGCAATCAAAAAAGTGTTGAAAACAGAACGATCAGCGGTCAATATCCATGTAGGTGTCAAGCAAGAATTAGAAGAAGCGGGTGTTCAGTTCAAACGCCCGAATAAGGATATCGTCATTGTAGAACAAACCCTTGCAACGATTGCATAACTCGATCAATACAGCAAGAAAGTTATGGATGATCCTAAATTGAACAAGCGTTAGGAAGTGAAGCGCCTAAATTCCAAGATAGTTTGATCTTTGGATTTAGGCGTTTTTTTATAACTTAGATAAACGGTGTTCAAAAAGCTGACCTTCAACATTAAGCTGAAAAATCAAAAAATATGAGGTGCTATTTTCTGATTTTCCATCTTACTGCTCAGGACAAAACGCTTCTTTTACAACCTAGATAAACGGTGTTCAAGAAGCAACACTTCAATAATAAGCTAAGAAAATCCAAAATAAGAAAGCCGTTTTTGATTTTCTTGTCTTATTACTCAATGCTGATCGCTTCTTTCACCACCTCTTATCTTATTTCTTTACTTTGTACAAAATAAAACAAGATTTCTTTTACTAGGGTATTTTTTTGTTATAATGGATAAGAAATGAAAATTGGCTAAGAGGAGCAATAAAAAAGATGACGACAACTTATTCAGATGACAGTTTGACGCTACATACGGATCTTTATCAGATCAACATGATGCAGACTTACTGGGAACTAGATAGAGCAGATAAACATGCAGTTTTTGAATGTTACTTCCGCGAGATGCCATTCAATCATGGTTATGCTGTTTTTGCAGGGTTAGAACGACTAGTGGATTATTTAGAAAATTTGACATTTACTGATACAGATATTGCGTATCTTCGCGAGATGGCTGTTTATCCGGAAGGCTTTTTGACATATTTACGTGAATTCAAATTCAAAGCGACTGTCCGTTCCGCTCGTGAAGGAGAACTTGTTTTTGCGAATGAGCCATTGATCCAAGTGGAAGGCCCATTAGCCCATTGTCAATTAGTAGAAACAGCCTTATTGAATATGGTGAACTTTCAAACGTTGATCGCGACGAAAGCGGCTCGTATCAAATCAGTGATCGGTGACGATCCATTATTGGAGTTTGGTACACGCCGTGCGCAAGAATTGGATGCTGCGGTTTGGGGTACTCGTGCTGCTTACATTGGTGGAGCAGATGCAACGAGTAATGTTCGTGCAGGGAAAATTTTCGGGATTCCAGCAAGCGGTACCCACGCTCATTCACTTGTTCAAAGTTATGGGAATGATTATGAAGCATTTATGGCGTATGCAAAGACACATAAAGATTGTGTTTTTCTAGTGGATACTTACGATACCTTGAAATCGGGTGTTCCTAGTGCGATCCGTGTGGCAAAAGAACTTGGCAACGAGATCAATTTCCAAGGCGTACGTATCGATAGTGGCGATATGGCATATATTTCGAAACGGGTCAGAGAACAATTAGATTCCGCTGGTTTTACAGAAGCGAAAATCTATGCTTCAAATGATTTAGATGAAGCGACGATTTTAAACTTAAAAATGCAAAAAGCAAAAATCGATGTTTGGGGCGTTGGGACAAAGTTGATCACCGCCTATGACCAACCGGCTTTAGGTGCAGTCTTCAAACTGGTATCCATCGAAAATGAACAAGGTGAAATGATCGATACGATCAAATTGTCTAGCAATGCAGAAAAAGTTACTACACCAGGTAAAAAACAAGTATGGCGTATCACTCGTAACTTTGATGGAAAATCAGAAGGCGATTATGTGACACTATGGAACGAAGATCCTCGACAAGAAGAAGAAATCTTCATGTTCCACCCGACCCATACCTTTATCAATAAAACCGTTCGTGATTTTACAGCTCGGCCAATTTTACAAGATATTTTTGTTGAAGGAACGAGAGTCTATGATTTACCGACATTAGAAGAAATCAAAGAGTATACTAGAGGAAACTTAGATTCTCTTTGGGAAGAATACAAACGTGATTTGAATCCACAAAAATATCCTGTGGATCTATCAACAGATTGCTGGAATCATAAGATGGCAATCATGGAACGCATGAAAAAAAACGTCACACAATTAACGAGTGAACTATAGGAGGAATGGAAGATGAATCATTTACAACAAGCAATCATCGAAGAATTAGGCGTGAAATCGGTCATCGATCCTCAAAATGAAATTCGTGTCAGTATCGATTTTATGAAAGAATATCTGAAGAAAAATCCCTTTCTAAAAACGTTAGTATTAGGGATCAGTGGAGGACAAGATTCCACTTTAGCTGGACGCTTAGCACAATTGGCAATGAAAGAAATGCGAGAAGAAACGAAAGATGACAGTTACCAATTTATCGCTGTGCGTTTGCCATATGGAGAACAGGCAGATGAAGAGGACGCCAAAGCTGCGTTGGACTTTATCCAACCAGATGTGCAATTACGTGTCAATATCAAACCAGCTGTTGATGCACAAACACAAGCATTGAGCGAAGCTGGTGTAGAAATCAGTGATTTCAATAAAGGGAACATCAAAGCACGTCAACGCATGATCACACAATATGCAGTTGCTGGACAACGTGCTGGAGCTGTGATCGGTACCGACCATGCGGCTGAAAACATTACTGGTTTTTTTACAAAATATGGTGATGGTGGAGCTGATATCTTGCCGTTGTTCCGTTTGAATAAACGCCAAGGCAAAGCACTATTGAAAGTCTTGAACGCACCAGAACATTTATACACAAAAATCCCAACAGCTGACCTAGAAGACGGTAAGCCAATGGTTGCGGATGAAGTCGCATTAGGCGTCACATATGATGAAATCGACGACTATTTGGAAGGAAAAGAAATTCCAGTGGATGCGCAACAAAAGATTGAACAGTGGTGGAATAAAACACAGCATAAACGTCATTTGCCAATTTCGATTTTTGATGATTTTTGGAAATAAATAAAGTGAAAAAACAATCAAATAAACCGTGAATCCTTTGTTGATCAAGGGATTCACGGTTTATTTTTGTTTGTATACATTTTTTGCTCTCCAGTGTATTTTTAAGGTGAAGATTTTTATTGCTTTGCTTCATTCTCATAGAAAAGAAGGTTTGAAAAACAAGTTGGCCACACTGGAAGAGTCAGTTTTGAAAGAAACAAAATAGGATCGTGTATACTTGATTGGCACTCTTTGACAGTCTGAAACAAATCGATGTTCCTTAAGAAAATCATTTGATAGCAACAATAGCATCTATTTCTACTTTGAATCTGGAATCAATCAATCCGGCTACTATTACTACTGTCATTGCCGGTTTATTTTCTCCATACAGTTTTATAAGTGTTGTCCTAAGGGATTCTAAAAAGGAAGTATCAGTTAAATAAACGTTCATTTTAACAATATTTTGGGTACTCGCTTCGTTATCCATAATGATGGAATTTATTTTTTCAACAACGATTTGTATTTGCTCATCGATACCATCGGGAATGTAAGCCTCTTTTTGAGGTTTCTGGCCGGAAATAAATAATAAAGGTGAATTTGTCATAACACTATTTGAATAGATAGCCATAAAATTACTCCTTTTCATTGATAATATTATTCAGTGTTGAACACTTTTCTCACAACCTTAACTATAATACACCTTCATCTTGATATCTTGGTCGTAGTTACCGAAGCCTTTGCCGAATAGGGTGCAGCCACCGACGTTTTTGGCGTCTTCTTTGACTTCGATCCGGAAGGTCCAGACGTCTTCGTTTCTTGGGATATCATTGATCGTGATTTCAGATAATGGTTCGCCGTTGATATTGGTCAAATGTTTAGTGATACGGATTGTTTTCAATAGTCCGTATTGGTTTAGATTATCTGGATACCAGTCTGGGGTATGTTTTCCGCGAATATCTGCGAAATCTCCAGGGCTTGTCCAGTTACCTAATTCTACACCGTTTAGGCTGAAAGTGATATCCGATGGCCAATTGTCGTTCGAAAAAGGAAACTCGGAAGACAGTTCAACGGACAATTCCAACATTTCTAAAGTATCTTCTTCGTTTAGGAAGTTTGGTGTTTGATATTCCACAAATCCACTTGTAAACCACAGAATCCGAGCATCCATTCGTCTTGGATCAGCAAAGTAACGTGGTTCATCGACTTTGCCGATAAAATCATGGATCGTTGCTAGACCGCATGTCGGCTCGATCGAATAGCGGGTATAATGACCGATAGGAATCGATGTTTCTTTCGTATCAAAGGCATTGAAGATTTTTTCTGGAAACGTGATGTTGATTTTATCGACACGTAAGCTGGAAATTTTTTTTTGACCTATTTTTTCTGATTTGATGATATTTGCTTCTTCAAGTTTTTTTACATGCATTGTTGTAATCGCACTACTGATACCGAGTGCTTGAGCAAGCTCTTTGATATTCATTTTGTTTTTTGAAAGTAACTGGATGATTTTTATCCTTGTTTTACTAGCTAAAGCTTCATAAACAGGTAATGATTCTTCATTGATTTGGAGTTGCATGATTTTTCACCTCTTATTTAGGTTTTTATTTAACTATATATTAACATAAATATTAATTTATAGGTTAATGCCATAAAAATAATATACATAATTAATGTTTATGTTAATTATAATGTAAAATTTTTTATATATTTAATAATATTATTATTGACAACGCTTTCAAAGAAAGATATGATTCATGTATAAATTAAAGGAGGGGACTTATGGAAGCTGTAATGTCAGTTAGTCGTGTGCAAAAGATAGGGGAAATCGATCGTCGTTTGTATGGCTCGTTTATTGAACATATGGGACGTGCAGTGTATGGAGGGATCTATCAACCGGATCATCCGACTGCAAATGATAAGGGATTTCGCCAAGACGTTATGGAGCTAGTCAAAGAATTATCGGTACCATTGATCCGTTACCCGGGTGGAAATTTTGTTTCTGGGTTCAATTGGGAAGATAGCGTGGGGCCTATAGCGGAGCGGCCGAAAAGATTAGACCTTGCTTGGCGATCTTTAGAAACAAATCAAGTGGGTGTACATGAATTTGCTGCGTGGTGTCAAGAAGCGGGCGCTGAGATCAATATGGCGGTCAATCTTGGAACACGTGGCTTAGATGCTGCAAGGAATTTAGTCGAATATTGCAATTATCCTAGTGGTACTTATTGGAGTGAGCAAAGAATAGCAAATGGACAAACCGAACCTTTTGCAATCAAGACGTGGTGTTTAGGCAATGAAATGGATGGTCCTTGGCAAATCGGTCATAAAACGGCAGAAGAGTACGGACGGCTGGCAGAAGAAACGGCGAAAGCAATGAAACTTGTCGATGATTCGATCGAAGTAGTTCTATGTGGAAGTTCGAATAGCCAAATGCTGACATTCGGCGAGTGGGAATTGACTGTATTGGATCAAGCCTATGAACAAATCGATTATCTTTCATTGCATCAGTATTATGGCAATCAAACAAATGATTTGAAAAATTATTTAGCTCGTTCAGTCGATATGGATCAGTTCATCGCTGGTGTTGTTGCGATGTGTGATGCAATCAAGGCGAAAAAACACAGCAAGAAACAAATCAATCTATCTTTTGATGAATGGAATATTTGGTATCATTCGACAGAACATGATCAGACAGTCAAGCCATGGCAAGTTGCCCCACCTTTATTAGAAGATCACTATAATTTTGAGGATGCTTTAGTATTGGGCTGTTTGTTGATCACTTTGTTAAAACATTCTGATCGAGTAAAAATTGCTTGTCTGGCGCAGCTAGTCAACGTGATTGCTCCGATCATGACAGAAGAAGACGGTGAAGCATGGCGTCAAACAATCTATTATCCATTTATGCAAGTCGCGACTTTAGGACAAGGTATTGCTTTACGACCTGAAATCACTGTCGATACGTATGCAACGAGTGAATTTGATACAGTCCCATATTTAGAAAGCATTGCGGTGCTCAATGAAGAAAAAAATGAGTTGGTGATTTTTGCAGTGAATCGTGGAGAAGAAGAGATGAGTTTAGATCTACAATTTTCTGACTTAAAGATTGAGGAAATCATCGAGTTTTCAGAGATGTCCGGCTATGAAATCAAAGCGGTCAATCGAGCAGGAAATGAGCAAATCAAACCTGTGTCTTCCAAAGCCTACGAACAGAAAGAAAATCAGTTGAATTGCAAATTGAAACCGTTATCTTGGAATGTGATCCGTACAAGCTTGACCCCGAACAAATAAGGAGGAGATAGAGATGCGAGGAAAAAAATTGATTATTGGTTCATTGTTGTTAGCTGCGACTGGAATATTAGGTGCTTGTGGCGGTGGTGCTTCTTCTCAAAGTAAAAATGACGGAGAAGTCACACTCTCTTTTTGGAATGGGTTTACAGCTTCTGACGGGGAAATCTTACAGGAGATCGTCAACGATTTTAATAAGAATAATGACAAAAACATCACGATTGAGATGGATGTGATGACATGGGCTAATTTGAATGAAAAATTACCAACGGCAATTTCTTCGAGAAAAGCGCCAGATTTTGTTGCACTGAACTATGCTGATTTTGCTCAATATGTGGAGAATGGGGCTGTGCAGCCTGTAGATGATTTCTGGGAATATGATGGTGTGGATAAAGGAGATTTCAAAGATACTGCGGTAGATCTAGGAATGGTGGATGATCAGCAATACTTTATTCCGATGCAAGTACAAGGGATGTATATGTATTGGAACAAAGAATTATTCAAACAAGCTGGCTTGGCTGAAACAACACCACCAACTACTTGGACAGAATTAACAGAGATGGCTCCGCAACTGACCGATAGTAGTAAAAATGTCTCAGGTTTTGTCTTCAATAAAGACGGTACTGCGCCACTTTATAACTGGATGAAGGCAAATGGAGGAAAACTTGTCAGCGATGACTATACAAAATCTGAGTTCGCTTCACCAGAAAATCTTGAAACACTAACAGCCATCCAAAAAATGATCCATGTCGATAAAGCAGGACCAGAATCGATCTCAGGAGCAGAGATGGATAACTTGATGAACGCTGGACAATTATCGATCATCATCAACGGACCGTGGTTGAATAACGGCTTGAAAGCAAACGAAATCGATTATGGTGTAACGACATTACCGCAAGCAAGTGCGAACGGTGAAAAAACAGCGATTTTAGATGGTGTTGGTTATGCAATCCCAGCAAGTACAGATAGTGACAAAAAAGAGGCAATCTATGAATTCCTAAAATACTGGAACACAAGTGAAATCGGTAAAAAATGGAGTATTGAAAATGGCTTTCCTGCCTATTTATCATCAGTTGCAGAAGATGAAGAAGTGAAGAATGATCCTATCGTATCGGAACTATCAAAACAAATGGAATATGCTGAACCTTATCTACCAGGATTCACGAAAATCGCAGCAATCAATAATGACATCATCAATCCATTGATCGAAAAATTGTTAGCTGGTGAAGATCCAGAGCAACTCATGAATGATGCAGATGATCAGATCAATGATCTACTGAAGGAATAATCGAGTAGCAGTTCACAATGAAATCAAAATAACAAAGGAAACAGAAGTAATCTCGTAGAAGAGAAGGCGAAGGTCTCATAAATTTAAAAACATCTTTATCGCTTTCGCTTTCCTTTTTCGAGAAAAACTTCTTTCCTTTCTTGGTCTGGTTTTTCATCGCTTGAACTGTTCATCAAGGAATCCATCGAATAAGAAAGAGGGGAAATAGACGAAATGAAAGCATTCACCAGATACTGGAACCGACCGGATCGAGCAGCTTATTTGTTTTTAGTGCCATCCTTTTTGATTCTACTGTTATTCACAGTGGTGCCACTAATTGGTACATTTGCGATCAGTTTTACTGATTTGAACATCTTTTTTACTTCAAGAGAGTTCGTAGGCATGGATAACTTTTTACGGATCTTTGGGGATGAACGTGCGGTCAACTCACTTTTCCATACGTTGTATTTTACCTTACTTGAAACACCAACACAGATTATCGTTGGTTTATTAGCTGCGGTGATCTTGTCAAAGAATACTCGTTTCAATCGCTTTTGTCGCTCAACTTTTTATATCCCTGTTATTTGTTCCTTAACATCCATTGCAATCATCTTTTCAATGTTGCTTGACCCAAACGTTGGGGCTATCCCTTACCTTTTCTCACAAGTAGGTTTGCCGATTCCACAATTTTTCCGTGATCCAACATTAGCAATGCCAACAGTTGCGCTGATGACGGTTTGGAAAAATTTCGGTGTCACGATGACGATCCTGATCACTGCTATCCAAGGAATCTCCCCTTCTCTTTACGAATCAGCGCAGATGGATGGAGCAACCAATCGTCAACAATTCTTTAATATCACGTTACCGCAGATCGTCCCATCTCTTGGTTTTTGTATCTTGACCAATCTGATTGGTTCCATGCAAGTATTTGACCAAGTATATGTGGCAACGAACGGCGGACCACAATTCAAAACGGAAACAGCTGTCCAATACATTTATAGTCGCGGCTTCACCGCTCCATATGAGTTAGGCTATGCTTCTGCATTATCTTCAGTATTGTTTGTTATCGTAGCTGTGCTGGCAATTTCGACTAATTTATATATGACAAGAAAAGAAAAACAAATGAAATAGGGGGGAGTAATAATATGCTTTCGGAAAGTTATACAGCAGTTTCAACGAATCGTCGGAAAAAGTTTGATGGAAAGAAATGGTTACGTGTCGTAGGAATGTTACTCGTATTATTGATTATCGCTTTTCCTTTTCTATGGTTGATCATTTCCTCGTTCAAATATGAAAAAGACATTATTTCTTTTCCCCCGAGAATTTTTGCAGATGAATATACCTTTGAGAATTATATCAAGGTTTGGACGACTATTCCGTTGTTAGATTACATCAAAAACACAGTAATCTTTGCAGGTGGGACAGTGATCACTTCTGTTTTCTTTGATTCTCTTGCAGGATATGCTTTTGCTCGGATGCGCTTCAAAGGGAAATCAGTATTGTTTTACTTTGTTTTGTTAACGATGATGATCCCATTTCAAGTCTTCATGATCCCACTGTTCATCCAAGCAAACTTTTTAGGTATGTTAGATACGTATGCCGGATTGATCATTCCTCGGATGACTACTGCTTTTGGGATATTTATGATGCGGTCGTTTTTTGTGACTTTACCAGATTCATTGGAAGAAGCCGCACGTATTGACGGGTTAGGTGAGTTCAAGATTTTCTTGAAGATCATGTTGCCTTTGAGCAAACCAACACTTCTATCACTAGCAATCTTTACGTTGATGAACAGTTGGAATGATTTATTGTATCCACTGATTTTGACAACAAGTTCGAAAATGCGGACGTTACCTGCAGGATTAGCTTTATTCACTGGACAAAATATTTCATTTTATGGACCGGTGATGGCAGGAACAGTTATTTCGATGTTGCCATTGTTGATCATTTATATTTTTGCTCAAAAATACTTTGTACAAGGAACTGCAATGTCTGGCATGAAAGAGTGAGAAGATGAAATTAGTCGAAACAAAATGGTATGGTCAATTGATCCAGATTTCCGATCATATCTTATTAGGGATTTTATGGGTCGTCGTTTCTTTGCCTTTAGTCACAGTAGTACCAGCCACAACAGGTGTTTTTACTGCGCTGAATAAATGGAAGAATGGCGAATCAGGGCATGTTTGCTATTCCTTTTTGCAGGGCTTTAAGCGTAAGTTTTTCCTTCAATTAGTGATGAGTTGCGTGACCATCATCAGTTATTTTGCGATGAATCTTATTTTGCAAGAATCTGCTATTTGGTTAGTGATTTGTGGTTATGTAACAATGTTGGTTTTTACGATGTTTTTACTTTCTTGGTGTAGTTCTCTTGCTCAAAATGACGCTCTTTCCGGAAAGGAACTTTTTCAAGAAAGTACGTTGTGGGTGTTGACCAACTTTTTGAAGAATCTTGTATGTTGTGGCATATTATTAGTTTTTCTTGTGCTTGTGTTTATGTTTCCGCCGATTATTTTTGTATTAGCAGGTGGGGTTTGGTGGTTGATCAATCATTTAGTGGGAAACATAGATAGGAAAGGAGTGTGGCAATGAAAAAAGTTGAATTAAAGGTACGTCAAGGATTTTCTAAAGGAGCTATCAGTCCACGACTCTTCGGTTCTTTTGTCGAACATATGGGAAGTGTCGTATATAACGGAATATTTGAACCAGGACATCCGACCGCGGATAGGAATGGCTTTCGACAGGACGTACTTTCTTATGTAAAAGAACTGTCTTTAGGGGTGATCCGTTATCCTGGAGGGAATTTTACTTCAGGATATGACTGGCAAGATACGATTGGTCCAGTCACCGAGCGTCCAAAAAAAATCGATCTTGCATGGCAAGGAATCGAACCAAATACATTCGGGCTACATGAATTTTTCAAATGGTTAGACATGGTCGAAGCAGAGCCAATCATGACGGTGAATCTAGGCACAAAAGGAATCGACGATGCGCGTAATCTAGTAGAGTATTGTAACTTTCCTCAAGGAACCTCTTGGAGTGAGTTACGGAAACAAAACGGACAAGAGCAACCTTTTAACGTGAAACTTTGGTGCTTAGGAAATGAGTTAGACGGTCCTTGGCAAATTGGCGCAAAAAGTGCCTATGAGTATGGCCGCTTAGCCAATGAATCTGCCAAAGCGATGAAATTAGTCGATGAATCGATCGAAACGATTTTAGTCGGTAGTTCGACGCCACGCTTAGCGTCTTATCCTGAATGGGACCGAATCGCTTTAGAAGAAGCATATGAAAACGTAGATTATATTGCTTTGCATAATTACATCGATAAATATGACGAAGAAGATTTGACTAAACCTCCAAAAAATGAGCGAGCAGATACCAAAACTTACTTAGCTAAAGCGGAACGGTTTGATCGACAAATCGAAGAAATCATTGCGACGTGTGACTATGTGAAAGGCTATCTACGCAGTGACAAGACGATGTACTTAGCTTTTGATGAATGGAATGTTCATAGCCAACCAGAACAAACCTATCAAAAATTCCAAGAGGGGTCACCAATCGATTGGTGCCAGTTCACTATGGAAGATACATTGTTGTTCGGCACATTGGGTCTTGCGATTTTACGGCATGCAGATCGTGTCAAAATTGCTTGTCAATCGCTTTTAGTCAATACCATCCCGCTTATCCTAACAGAGAAAAATGGGATCGCATGGGTAAATCCAACCTATTATGTGATGCAACATCTGGCAAAATATGCGAAAGGCACTGTATTAGACCAACAAACGTTTTGTCCCACTTATGACTGTGATACTGGAAAAGAAGTGCCGATCATTGATAGCGTAGTTGTCGAAAACGAGCAAGAAATCGTACTGTTTCTAGTGAATCGTACAGAAGAGAAAGTCTCTATTACGACAACGCATGATTTTGAGTTGGAGACTAAAGCAGTCCAACTAGTAGTAAAAAGTGATCATTTACTTGATAAAAATACGAAAGACGCACCGAATACGATCCAGCCGATAGAACAAGTAATCAATGTAAATGAAAAGAACACGATCCATATGGTGCTTGAAGCATATTCTTGGAATGTCATCAGACTAAAAAAATGTGAGGAACCTTTATGAAAAAAACAACTTATGCTAATCCAATCGTCCTTGAACGAGCCGATCCTTGGATCTACAAACATACGGACGGCTACTATTATTTTACGGGTTCTCTACCTGGTTATCAGTCCATCGAAGTAAGACGTGCGAGAACGATCGATGGATTGAAGCATGCGGAAACGTTACTGGTTTGGCATGCACCTAAAACTGGACCCATGAGTCAATTGATCTGGGCCCCAGAAATCCATTATATCCAAGGAAAGTGGTATATCTATTTTGCAGCCAGTGATCATGCAGAGATTCGTGATCGGGATCATCACCACCGAATGTTCGTTCTTGAAAACACGTCCATTGACCCAATGAATACTGATTGGGAAGAAAAAGGGCAAATCATCACTGCTACAGATACATTTAGTTTAGACGGCACGACTTTTACACATCAAGGAAAGTTGTATTATGTTTGGGCGCAATTAGACCCGCGTATTCCGGGAAACTCCAATCTCTATTTATCAGAAATGGCAAATCCTTGGACACTGACCGGGAAACAACTATTATTAGCCATCCCAGAATTTTCTTGGGAAAAGCAAGGATTTGCAGTCAATGAAGGACCAGCCGTACTGATTCGTAACGGGAAAATATTCATCACTTACTCAGGGAGTGCCACTGATGAAAATTATGCGATGGGTTTGCTGTGGGCTGAAGAGTCAGCGGATCTACTTGACGGTTATTCTTGGCATAAGAACCCTGAACCTGTCTTTGTCTCTTCGGAGAAAAATAAGCAGTTTGGACCGGGACATAACTCCTTTACTCTCTCAGAAGATGGCAAAGAAGATGTATTAGTTTACCATGCACGACCAGAAAAAAATGAAGGAATCGATCCACTGAATAATCCCAATCGTCATGCCAACGCACAAGTATTTTCGTGGGACACAAAAGGGTTCCCAGTTTTTGGTGAACCAGTTGCGTATTCGGCTAATATTTGAGCATCATTTCAATCACAGTGACATAAAGCCCTTCAAGAAATAAGCGGTAATAGCCACAATTTGTTGTTTAAAATTGTGGCTATTACCGCTTATTCTTTGTGAGCTGGAGAGACTAAGACACAGTTTCATTCCTTTTGTTTTCTATTTATTTTTTTATAAAATTGGTCGTTCAGACCACTTGTTTTTTGAACTTTACTTTCATTTATGAAGCGACTAGAATAAAATAGGCGTTAAAGTAATTTAGAAAAAGTGAAGGAGCGCTCTCTTGAACAAACATTTAGATAAGCTTTCAACCAAACAACAAAAAATTCTACGAATCACTACTCTGGGGATAGTAACAGTTTTAGTGATACTTATAAGTAATTTGTATTTACAATGGTGCCAGAATAATCTTTCAGTTGATTTAGCCTTGAAATTTGCTTTTTCATGGCACACAGAAAAATTTTTACTTGCTTGTTTCGTATTACTTACTGTCTTTTTATTTATGGTCGCTTTCGCGGGTTCTTACTTATTTGGTCTGCTTTTTTATCTCGTAAGTATCGGTATATTAGGTTTTGCGAATTACTTGAAAATGAGCTATCGTCAAGAACCAATCTATCCAGATGACTTAAAGATGATCACAGAGTTCAATTTACTCAAAGACATGACTGGAACACCGATTTTTATTGGGTTGATGCTAGTAGCGATCCTTGCCTTTGGTGGAGTGGTCTGGGCAATTGTCCGTAGTTTCAAAAAAGATCGAACATTCCAAATCTATCGTGTCTTGACTTTAGTCATGACCGTTGCAATGATGGGTTATTTCAGTAACTTCAATAATCCCAATAATTTGTTGCGTAAAGCTTATAATCAAACGGCTTTGTGGATTCCTTATAGTCAAAAAATGAATTATTATAATACAGGATTCATTGGTGGCTTTTTGTACAATCTAAAAGTTGAACCGATGGAACGACCAGAAGGTTATTCAAAAGAAAAAATCAATGAAATCACTGAAAAATATCAAGCAATCGCAGACGAAAAAAATCAAACGGCACATGATGAGCAGCCAAATATCATTTATGTGATGAGTGAAAGCTTTTCTGATCCAAGTCATCTAAATGGTGTCACGGTGACCGGTGATCCCTTAGCTGACTATCGTGAAGTGGCAAATCAAACCTATAGTGGCCGAATGCTTTCGCAAAATTATGGTGGTGGAACAGCAAATATTGAGTTTGAAGCCTTAACGGGTCTATCCATGGCGCTATTCAATGGTCAAATGACCACACCATATACGATGCTCGTTCCCAAGCTGGATCAATTACCATCGCTTGTTTCCACGCTCAATGCACAAAACTACCGAACAACGGCGATCCATCCTTATAATACATCGATGTATAAACGTGAAGATGTCTATCAGACGCTAGGGTTTGATTCGTTTATCAGCGAGGGAAATATGACTTACACTGATACCATTGATAATAATCCATATATTTCAGATGAGTCTGCCTATAAAGAAATTTTAGACTTATTAAAGGATGAGCAAACGCCTCAGTTTGTCCATTTGGTCACGATGCAGACCCATATGCCTTATGCAGGCAAGTATTCGCAATTAGATTTTTCAGCTACAACAGAAGATGATACTGGAACAGACACACTCAATAATTATTTGCAAGATATTGCTTATAGTAGTCAAGCATTGAAAGCATTCACTGAAGCGCTGAAAGATACTCCAAGAAGAACGCTAGTCGTTTTTTGGGGAGATCATTTACCGGGGATCTATTCGGACGAGATCAAAAATAAAAATGAGAAACAAGCCTTACATCAGACAGAGTTCCTCATGTTCGATACAGCAGGTGAGTTAGAGAAACGTGAAATCAACGATGCTGTCACTAGCCCTTTTTATTTTGCAGCGAATCTTTTAGAACAAACGAATCAAAAAACCACTGGTTTTTATCAATTACTGCTTGAAATGGAGTCGGCTATTCCCGCGTTCGAACGAGAACTGTATTTTCAAAATGGCCAATGGGGAAAAGAAGCTCAGTTGAATCAGGCGCAAGAGGAAGTATACGAGGCGTATCGCTTGATCCAATATGATCTGGTTTCAGGAGAACAATATAGTTTGGATGCAGGATTTTATGAAAAATAAACGATAAAAATAACATTTTATTGATGTAATGACTTGTTTTCTACTAGAATAAACAGGTAAAATAGAGAAAGAAAAAGAAGAAAGTAGGAAAACCTATGTTACCGAATCTCGGTTATTACGTGCAGACAGTCGATAAAATCGTGAAAGAAACAGAAGCAATCGGCGAAACGATGCACCCAAAATATGAAAAAATCAGAGAAGCAATCGATCAAAAGAAGACAGCTGAACTAACGCAAGCCGAGCTTGTTGAGACGGTTGAGTTATTTGACCAAGGTACTGAAAAATATCGTAATATGCTAAAGAAAATCAGTACGTTGCGTCCACCAGCCAAAGTAATGGGTATCCATAAGAACTTTGAAAAAGCCTACAAAAATTACGTAGCTGGTTGTGAAGAAATGACTCAAAGCGTCCAACCAGAAAAAGGCATCGATGCTGAACAATTTGATGCGTCAGAAGCAAAACAAGACCAAGCGACAGATGATATTTCCGCAGCGATCCAAAAAATGACTAACTTATTGATGAAATAATCAAAAAGCCGAGGCGACTGAAAATAGGGTTCCTATTCTCGATCATCTCGGCTTTTAATTTATTCTTGTTGCTTTTCTTCATAAAGGGAAGAAATCGTAGTGTACCATTCAAAAATATGAGAAATCAATACTTTCGCTGCGGCATAGACAGGTATCCCTAAAATCACACCGACCACACCAAATAATTTTCCGGATGTTAATAGGACAAGTAAAATCGTCACTGGATGGATCGACAACTGATTACCAAGTACAAGTGGCGAGATCAAACGGCCTTCGATGGTTTGTTCTAAGGCGAAAACGATCAATACTTTGACCAACATGATCGGTCCTGCAACGATAGCTAAAAATACCGCAGGGATCATCGCTAAAAATGAGCCTAAGTAAGGGATCAAGTTCAAGAAACCGGCAATGATCCCTAAAGTGACAGCATAATCTAACCCGATGATTGCAAATCCGATCATGAACATCACCGCAACTGCGAAAGCCACAGTCAACTGTCCACGAATATAAGAAGAGACTTGGCTGTTCATCTCACCTAAGACTTTTAACGTAGGCACTCTCATGCGATTGGGTAAGAACTTAACCAAATAAGGTGCTAATTGTTTTCCATCTTTCAACAGATAAAATAAAATAAACGGCATCGTCAATACGGCAACAACGATCGTAGCTACAGCGCCAACAAAACTCCCTAAGCTTTGAACGGTGCTTTTTGATAGATTCTGTAAAATATCGCCAGCAGAACTCATAAACTGATCGCCTGTATTTTCCAGTTGCTCTCTGAATTGACTGAATAGTGGATCACGAAAAATCTCGGTTAATTTATCATCGATGGTCTCGACGTATTGTGGGAAATTGCTGACAAAGCTGACGGTCTGTTCTTGGATTTTCGGGATGATCACTACACTTCCCCATACGATCAAAGCGACAACAAGTATAAATAAACCGATGATACTATAGAGCCTTGGGATATTTTTCTTTTCAAAATAATCGACGACAGGATTCATCAGGTAATATAAGATACCTGATAGAATGATCGGTAAACTAACGATCGCTAGAAACTGCCAAATGGGCTCAAAAAGATAAGAGACTTTCGTAAATAAGAAAACGATCAGTAAGACCAAAAGAACGACTAATAAAGCCGTGACTACTTGATTATTCAAAAACCAACGCCAAAACCATGAAACAGGTTTGATTTTTCTCTTTTTATCCTCTTCCATTAGTTCACCTGCTTATAATCGATGGTCGTGCCAACAGTGATTTCTGGTAGTTGATAGGGGGACAAATAGATTCCATTGACGATTCTGTCACCTGCTGGTGGTTGTTCAAAAACCAGGGTCACATGACCAACCGTTGTTAAGTTTTCATTGGCCAAAGGACCAACATGTTCGATGGTATATTCTTGATGATCAAAAGAAATTTGATCACCTTGATTAAGTGAAAAATTCTCTTTTGCACTAAACTCTTGAATAATCGTATAGTCGCGCAACGCAGATGTTGCCGACTGATCGAATAAAATCAGCATAGGTTCCTCTGAATTGATTGCTGACGTGCCAATTTCTGTTATCGTTGCTTGAGTCATCTCATTTCTCTCCTTTACTCCTAAAAAATCAATGATTCTATGGTTACAAAAACAGTATAACATATTCTCTTTGATTAACGACATGAATGGATGTATGATAGAATAAATTAGAATTCTTAATTTGAGGAGGATTAAAATGATAAAAAAAATCATTCTAGGAACATATACAAGACGAAAAAGTGAAGGGATTTATCAAATCGAATTAGATACAGATAAAGGCACTTTAGAGAATCTAACTTTAGTGACAAAAGAAAATAGCCCAACGTATGTGGCAAAAAGCGATGCAGGTAATCTTTACACAGTAACAAGTGTCGATGGGTTAGGTGGAGTTGGTGCATACGATCATTCATACAATTTTTTGAATGCGGTAACAGAAGCCGGCGCACCTTTGTGTTACGTGACAGTCGATGAGCAACGCCAACTGGTTTATGGCGCAAATTATCATAAAGGAGAAGTCAATGTTTATCGTATCACTGAAGACGGCAGTTTAGAGGCGACAGACGCAGTCTTTCATCAAGAACCGACTGGTCCACACAAAAACCAAGATCATGCTCATGTTCATTACACAGATTTAACACCTGACCAACGATTAGCAGTTTGTGATTTAGGAACTGATCGTGTGTACACATATGATGTCGATGAAAAGGGTAAATTAGCTGTAAAAGCTGTATTAGAAGTAGAGCCAGGAACCGGCCCACGTCATTTAGTTTTCCACCCTAATAATCAATTCGCCTATTTGTTTGGTGAGTTAGACAGTACAGTTCGTGTTCTTTCCTATGATGAAACAACAGGCGAATTCAAAGAAGTGCAAAAAATCAGCACATTACCTGAAGGATTCACCGAAGAAAATGGTGGTGCTGCCATCCGTATTTCAAATGATGGACGTTTTGTCTATGCATCAAATCGGGGACATAATTCGATTGCTGTATTCGCTGTGAATGAAGAAGGTTCACATTTAGAACACGTACAAACGATCTCAACTGAAGGAGATTTCCCAAGAGATTTCGCCTTAGATCCAGAAAATGATTACGTAGTATGTGCCAACCAGAATACGGATAATCTTACCTTGTATAAACGTGATGCTACAACTGGAGAATTGACATTGATCCAAAAAGACATCTATGCACCTGAGTGTGTCTGTGTTTACTTTGATTAAGGAGTAGTGACATGAATAAAGAAGAAGTGTTAGACCGTTTACGCGAAGAATTAGAGATTCCGTTTTTTCAAGGAAAAATCGAAGACAAAGAGTATAGTAAAGAAGAATACCAAAAGATCAAAAGTGATTTGATCCAGTATTTTGATGACTATGTTCGTAATGTTGAAAATTAAAGAAGGAAATATAGCCGAGAGTAAAATGATTTCTATCTTATCTTGAACTAACACGCTAGCATGCCAAAGCTGTTTAGTTCGATAAAAATGGGAGACGTATGAAAGAGTTGAAAATGATTTTTGGTGCGTTTCTTTTGTCACTACTTTTAAACTGGGGCTTATCCTATCTATTAAATCGTCCATTTAAATGGTGGATTACTTTAGGTATGTTCTTCGGATTCTCCATTGCCTATTTAGTTGGTTCAAGAAAGAGTTCAAAAAACAAATAGATGTTTTTTGAACTCTTTCTTTTAATAACATCTGATTTCAACCAAAGTTTAGTTTGCGTAAGACTATAGTAATATTCCTTGAAATTAAGAGAAGGAGCAACAGTAAATGAGTCATCTAAGATGGTTTTCTAGTGGAAACGATCGACGCAAAAGAGCAGAAACAATCATTAATGAATTGATAGCTGATTTAGCGTTAGACCGTGGAAATGAATCGCTTAGAGAGGTTTTACACGCTTATCTAGAAAAATTACAAAATGATGGAGCATCAGTGCCGTTCATTTTAAGCCGTATGAACTTAGATATATCTAATGCATTGAAAAAAGATGGTGCCTCTCTCAACGAGCATCAATCCGAAAAGCTACATGAACTGATGGCTATCTCTAGTATTAGATATGGTTATTAATTAATTTTAGCGTCACAGATCAGCCACTTTGCAACAAATAAAAAAGGATTTCATGAACATTTATTGTGAATGTTCATGAAATCCTTTTTATTTTCTCAACGTTTTAAGAGAAAGACTTACTTAATAGTGACTAGAAGTCTTTACCAAATGCCGTTGCTTTATCTAAGGCAGCCTGCATCAATTCTTCCGCACGATCAGGTGTATAGTCGATTCCCTCGATAAATAATTGGTCGACTTGTTCGATGCCGACAAAGTTCAAGATTGCTTTTACATATTGAGAAGCAAAATCTTGTCCATTGTAGATTCCGCCATTTGATTGGATGTGTAGTGCTTTTTTACCAGTAACTAAGCCAACAGGACCATTTTCAGTATACTTGAAAGTTTTACCAGCAACATTGACTGTATCAAACCAAGCTTTTAATTTTGTAGGAATGTTCAAATTCCATAAAGCATTGGCAATAACGATTTTATCTGCTGCTAGGAATTGCTCTGTCAATTCGTTGAAACGAGCAATTTTTTGTTGTTGGTTTTCAGATAGACTAGAGAAATCTGCACCTGCACGAAGCGCTTCCCATCCAGAAAGCAATTCTTCATCAATTTCTGGGATATCATCACGATAAAGGTCTAAAACAGTTACCTCGTCGTTTGGATGGTTTTCTTTGTAGCTAGTTAAAAAACTAGTTAATGCGTTAACTGAACGTGATTCTTGTGCAGTTAGTGGATGTCCTTTGATTACTAATACTGATGCCATAATCTCTCTCCTTTAGTCGTAATTGTTAACTTTACTGCTAACAATACCAGTTTACTTGAAACAGAAAAGGCTATCAAGTATTTTTACTGATAAAAAGTAAGTTATTTTCCAGTACGATCAAAGAGGACTAGTTAATTCACGACTTTCAAATAACTTCATGTTATCGATCACATAAGTTGCTTGCAATCCGTTTTCTATTAGGTAACTAGTGATTTCTTGTGCCGAATGGTTAGATGCTCCGACAATGTAGTAGTGTTTTTTTGTATCGAGATTATTTAATTGGGCTGGCAAACTGGTAATAGGGATGGATATCGAATGACTTAGATGTTTTTTTATATACTCATTCGTTTTTCGGACATCTAGAATCACAACATCCTTCTTTTGATAGACGAAATAGAGTTCGTGGACGGTTATTGATTTGATCATGGCGTTCATCCTTTTTATATAATGATCCTATTTTAGATGTATAGAATAGAAGAAACAAATCTTTTTACTCGATTTATTCTTTTTTTAATAATTATGAAAAAGAATGTAAATGACTTGCAAAACATTCAGATGGTGTTATAATGACAAGGTGTCATATGACAACGTGTCATTTTTATGTGGGGAGGAATAAACGATGCCGACACAGACTTTTTTTCATCTACCAGAAGAAAAACAGCAAAGGCTATTAGAAGCGGCCAGGGTCGAATTTTCAAGAGTACCATTGAATGAAGCTTCGATTGCACAAATCGTGAAACTTGCGGGGATCTCTAGAGGTAGTTTTTATCAATATTTTGAAGATAAAGAAGATCTTTATTTTTATTATTTTGAAACCGTTCGTAGTGATAGTACAAAAAATATGATTCAACTAATCAAAGAATCGAATGGAGACCTATTTATCGGTTTTGAACTTTACTTTGGAAAAATGATTCGAGATATTCTAGAAGGTGAAAATGCTGCGTTTTACAAACATCTTTTTATGCACATGGATTACCGTGCTTCAAGAAAAGTCGTGCCGCATCCACAAGGACATCGTTCATCACCACATAAAAATCATAAAAAAGCGTCCAAAGAGTTGATTGGTTTGATTGATCGTTCCCATCTTAGAGTAAAAGATGACCATGAAATGGAATTATTGTTTCAGTTAGTCATGAGTACACTGTTTACAACGATTGCGCATGCCTATAAATCATTTTCAACCTCTGAGGAGTATTCTGTTGAACAAGCCATTGCAGAATTCAATCTAAAACTGTCATGGATAAAAGATGGCGCTTATAAATAGAAAGAAGGGGAAAGAATGCTAAAAATTGTCAAGCGAATTTCATTGACCTCAGCGATTGCTGCAACGGTCTTTATGATTATTCAAGTGTTAGCAGATCTTTATTTGCCAACGTTAACATCTAATATTATTGACAAAGGCGTAGCAAAAGGTGACATCGACTATATTTGGCAGACGGGATTTGTCATGATCGGATTTTCTTTGATCAGTATTTTAGCCGCCATTGCCAATACGTTTTTTGCTACACGAGAATCTCAAAAGTTAGGAAAACAATTACGAACAGAAGTCTATCAAAAAGCCGAAAATTTGACGAAAGACAAATTCGACAAGTATGGAACAGCTTCATTGATCACTCGTACAACGAATGATGTGACGCAGATCCAATTGGTGATGCAAATGTTTTTACGGATGATGATCAATGCACCGATCACTCTTGTTGGGGCAAGTATCCTTGCTTATCAAAAGGACCATCAACTGACTAGGATTTTCTTAGTCGTGATTCCTGTCATGATCATTTTGATCGGTGGTATCATGTATTTTGCTGTTCCTCTATTCAAGAGCATGCAAAAGAAAACGGACCGCTTAAACCTTGTTTTTCGTGAAGGATTAACCGGTGTACGTGTCATCAGGGCATTTGACAAAACACGTTTTGAAGAAAATCGTTTTGATTTAGCGAATAAGGATTATACAAATACGGCAATCAAAGTCAACACGATTGTTGCATTGATGATGCCATTGATGACGTTGATCATGAGTGGGACGAACGTAGCGATCACATGGTTTGGTGGGCACTACATAGCGGATATGACATTAGAGGTCGGCAATCTGATTGCTTTCATGACTTATGCGATGCAAATTTTGATTAGTTTCATGATGCTATCAGCAATCTTTATCATGGTTCCTCGTGCCCAAGCTTCGGCTGATCGGATCAATGAAGTACTAGAAGAAGACGCGGGTATCGTTGATCCAGAACAACCAAAAACAGTTGCTTTAGCTGGAAAAGATGCAACTTTATCCTTCAAAAAGGTCGATTATCGTTACCACGGCGCAGAAAAACTAGCGTTGGAAAACATTGATTTTGAGGCGTCCTCTGGGGATGTCGTAGCGATCATTGGAGGAACAGGTTCAGGAAAAACGACATTAGTGAACTTGATCCCACGTTTGTATGATATTGAATCGGGTGAGATCGCGATCAACGGAACGAGCATCACTGATATGACGCAATATAACTTGCGTGAATTGATGGGATTTGTTCCCCAAAAAGCTGTCCTTTTTTCTGGAACGATTCGTGAGAATATGCAATATGGGAAAGAAGACGCAACAGATGAGATGATTTGGAAAGCATTAGAGATCGCCCAAGCAAAAGACTTTGTCTCTGAAATGGAAGATGGTTTAGATAGTCATGTCGAACAAGGTGGCGGAAATTTCTCTGGTGGACAAAGACAGCGATTAGCCATTGCGCGTGCCTTAGTAAAAGAAGCAGATATCTATGTCTTTGATGATTCATTCTCAGCACTCGACTTCAAAACAGATGCGAAACTCCGTCAAGCACTAAAAGAAAATATGACAGAAAGTATCACCGTTTTAGTGGCGCAACGAGTAAGTACCGTCATGGATGCAGATACGATTTTAGTATTAGATGAAGGAAAACTTGTTGGAAAAGGAACGCATAAAGAATTACTAGCAACAAATGAAACATACAAAGAAATCGTCAACTCACAATTGAGAGAGGAGGATTTAGCATGAGTAAAGGAAACAATCGACCTCCTCAAGGGCCAATGGGTGGTGGACCAGGACGTAACATTGGTGCGAAAGGAGAAAAACCAAAAAACTTTTGGGGCACTGTTCGCCGGTTATTCGGCTATATGTCTAAGCGTTTAGTAGCGATCATAGCTGTATTTGTCTTAGCGATTGCAGCGGTCGTCTTCCAAATCCAGACACCAAAAGTATTAGGGAAAGCAACCACAGAAATTTTTAACGGTGTGATGCTTGGCGCAAGACAAATGCAAGAAGGGCAACAAGTCACGAAATTCCCAATCGATTTTGACAAAATTGGTCAAATCATTGCGACAGTGATTGTCATGTACTTGATTTCTGCCGTGTTCAACTTCTTGCAACAGTTCATTATGACTCGCGTGTCGCAACGTACGGTATATGAGTTAAGACATGATTTAGAGACAAAAATGAATCGTGTGCCGATCTCTTATTACGATACACATACGAATGGGGATATCATGTCTCGAGCAATCAACGACATGGATAATATCGCCAGCACGTTACAACAAAACTTGACTCAATTTGTCACAAGTGCGGTCACACTGATCGGGGTCATCGTTATGATGCTATCCATCAGTTGGCAACTGACATTAGTCGCTTTATTGATGATTCCATTAAGCTTGATCATTGTCATGGTTATTGCACCGAAATCACAAGTTTTCTTTGCGGATCAACAAAAGAGTTTAGGATTATTGAACAACCAAGTCGAAGAAACCTATGCTGGACATACGATCGTCCAAACGTTCAACCATACAGCAAAAGACCAAGCTGTATTTGAAATTGAAAACCAAAACTTGTATTCTGCTGGTTGGAAAGCGCAATTCATTTCAGCAATCATCATGCCACTGATGAATTTTGTTAAAAATCTAGGGTACGTTTTTGTGGCTGTTCTTGGTGGGATCAAAGTAGCCAATGGGAATATGGCCTTAGGGGATGTGCAAGCATTCTTGCAATATACGACACAATTTTCTCAACCGATCACACAATTGGCAAGCTTGATGAATACGATCCAATCAACAGTAGCTTCGGCTGAACGTGTGTTTGAAGTCTTAGATGAAGAAGAGATGACAAATGAAAAATCTGGTTTACCAGTCGAAGAAAATACACCGTACAAAGTTCGTTTTGAAAATGTGCAGTTTGGTTATACCCCAGATCATTTATTGATGAAAGATTTCAATTTGGATGTGAAGCCAGGTGAAATGGTCGCTATTGTTGGTCCGACTGGGGCTGGTAAAACGACTTTGATCAATCTATTGGAACGTTTTTATGATGTTTCAGGCGGAAGCATTCGGTATGACGGTGTCGATACGAGAGATGTTTCTCGTGATGTATTACGTGCGCAATTCTCAATGGTACTACAAGATACATGGTTATTTACTGGAACGATCTATGACAATATCAAGTATGGAAATGATGATGCGACGGATGAACAAGTGATCGAAGCTGCAAAAGCTGCCCATGTCGATGAATTTGTCCGCAAATTACCTGACGGTTATGATACGATCTTAAATGAAGATGCAAGTAACATCTCACAAGGTCAACGTCAATTGATTACGATTGCCCGAGCATTCTTAGCAAATCCAGATGTCTTGATCTTGGATGAAGCAACCTCGAGTGTCGATACTCGTACGGAGATTTTGATTCAAAAAGCGATGAACCGTTTATTGAAAAATCGTACAAGTTTTGTAGTTGCGCATCGATTATCAACGATTCGTGATGCGGATAATATTATCGTGATGAACCAAGGATCGATCGTTGAAACAGGAAACCATGATACGCTCATGGAAAAAGATGGGTTCTATGCTGATCTGTATAATAGTCAGTTTACAGAAGAAGCTTCATAATAAGATAAAATAAGTTATAATAATCTTTATAGGATTATGGGAAAGCGGCGTTTAAAAAGGTAAAAAAGTTTTATCAAAGATTCGCCGCTTTTCTTACATATAGAATGATTTTCCCTTCCCATTCTGATAATTAGCTAAAAAATAAGACAATCTGAGAATTAATTCAACAAAAAATAAGATATTGCTTGAAAGAAAAGAGAAGCATCGTTAAAATAAAGCTTAACGTAGAGGGGAGCAAGAAATTATGAAAGTTTTTGATTTGGGGTCTACTACTTATTTGAAAAGTATTGCGATACGTGTAAAAGACCGTGATAAAATGATCGAGTTTTATAGAGACACGATTGGTTTCGATTTAAAGAGAGAAGAAAATGAATTAGCGATTTTCGGTACAGTAGAGAATGACAGCGAGATGTTATTATTAGAGGAAAGTCCACGAGCAAATGATCACTTTGGGGAAATCAAAAAGCTCAACCGCTTTTCTTTGATCATTCCAACATTAGAAGAGATGGCAGATGTGCTGTATCGCATTCGCCAAACGAATCAAACGATCGAAGAAGCACTGGAAAGTGATGGCAGAATCGGTATTTTATTGAAAGATCCTGAAGGCAATATGTTAGAGATCTATCATGAAGAAACTCATACTTCACAAGAACAAGCGGTGGAACAATTAGACCAAGAAGCACTATTAAGACAATCAAATGAACGCTTTAAGAAATTATCTGCTGGTACTTATTTCCAAAAAGTCCACCTAAATGTACTAGATATGGAAAAGGAACGAGAATTTTTATCAGAGCTTTTAGGTCTGACTGTGCATAAAGAGGAAGAGAAAGAATTTATCTTGAATAAAGGTGATTTTCATGTAGGATTGACTCAAGCTGAGAGTCCAGTGATTGCCTTACCGACTGATGAAATCTTAGGCTTAGACTTTTTGAAATTTGTTGTTGATCCAGAGAGTATGCAACGTCTGATTGCACATTTGAACACAGAAACGATCGATTTTTACATTGACAAAAAACAAAAAGTTTTGACTTTGTATGATGCAATTGGCATCGAATGGTGGTTCGTGGACGAAACAAAAGCAACTAATGTTATCCAATGAACAGTGGTTAGGATCAGTCGATTGCTCGACCGTTGGAAAAAGCAGGAAAAATTCAGCTGATGCTGAAAGTTTCCTGCTTTTTTATGTCAGCCACTAAATACTGGGATAAATGAGAAAAACAATTGATTCTTATGGAAGAAAGAATTATGCTTGGGGAGCAAACAAGCATATCCAGAGATAAATAAGGAGAAACTATGTACGCTAAAACGAAAGAATATATACTAAAAAAAATGAACGAGGGATATTATCCAGGGGTCGTCGCTGCTTTTATTAAAGGGGATCAGATTGGAAAAGTGATTGCAGGTGATGCGCAGATCATTCCTACAGTCAGACCAATGACTGAATATTTGCTCTTTGATGCAGCCTCCCTAACAAAAGTGATTGCAACGACAAGTCTTGTCTTGCGATTGATCGAAGACGGGAAAGTTGAATTAGATGAACCTTTGCATACGTACTTGCCGACTTTTGAGAATCAAACGATCACGATTCGCCATTTATTGACACATACCTCAGACATCCAGACATTTATTCCTGATCGAGATCGTCTATCACAAACAGAATTGATTGCAGCTTATTTGAAACTTCAACCAGGCAATCAATTAGGCATCGAAGTTCACTATACAGATACAGGCACAATTCTTTTAGGATTGATGCTAGAGGAGATTTTCCAGGAGGAGGTGGTCGAGCTTTTTGAAGAACAAGTACTAGCACCGTTAGGAATGATAAATAGCTTATTCTTACCACGTCCTTCAGAACGGATCGTTCCTACTGAACAGCTTCCTTCTGGTGAGGTGATCCATGGCTTGACACATGATCCAAAAGCACGAGTGTTAGCAGAACATGCAGGTAATGCGGGTCTATTTATTGATCTTGCGGATTGTGAGAAGTTTGTCCGGATGTATCTTCAATACGGAAAGCTAGATTCTGGTCATTTTTTGGAAGAGACAACCATCCGTTCCTTATTGGCTGATCATACGCCAACTGGTAAAGGTGGTCGCTCACTCGGCTGGGCTTTAAAACAAGATAAAAAGGATGGCCACCCATTACTATTCCATACAGGCTATACAGGGACATTTCTATTGATCGACCCAATCGATCAAGAAGCATTCATCTTTCTATCTAATCGCCTGCATCCAAACGATCATCGTGAAGAATATCTAAAATGTCGGGATGAAATCATTGAAATTTATTTACAAGAGAAAGCGTTACACTGAAAATAATGCTATAATAGCAATTGAAAATTGAGAGGAGTTTGACGTATGCAAGAACCATTATTTTTAAAACCTGTTTTTCAAGAAAAAATCTGGGGAGGCAGTCGCTTACGTACTGTTTTTGGCTTTGATATCCCAAATGATAAAATTGGGGAAGATTGGGCGATCAGTGCCCATCCTCATGGCGTGAGTGTCGTTGAAAATGGCCCATTCAAAGGCTGGAAACTAGATGATCTATGGAAAGAACATAAAGAATTATTCGGTCATCCAACAGAACCAGTTTTTCCGCTATTGATCAAAATCTTAGATGCAGAAGATGATCTATCTGTTCAAGTTCATCCGGATGATGCTTATGGTATGGCACATGAAGGAGAGCTAGGAAAAACAGAGTGCTGGTACATCATTGATGCCGAACCAGGTGCAGAGATCATCTATGGTCATCATGCAAAAACACGTGAAGAATTAGCCGAAATGATCCAAGATAGTCGCTGGGATGACTTATTGAAAAAAGTTCCTGTCAAAAAAGGTGATTTTTTCTACGTACCAAGTGGAACGATCCATGCAATCGGTAAAGGGATCATGATTTTAGAAACACAACAAAGTTCAGACACAACTTATCGTGTTTATGATTATGATCGCAAAGACGATCAAGGAAATACTCGGGAATTACACATCCAACAATCGGTCGACGTAACAACAGTACCAGCAAAAGCTCCTGAGTTACAGATCAAAGAGATCCGTCAGGGGAACTCTTCGATCGTCACTTACGTAGAAACAGAATTTTTCAACGTCTACGAGTGGGACATCAAAGGAATCACCTCCTTTAAAAAACAAGCACCGTATACATTGATGACAGTTATTGATGGTGCGGGAGAATTGGTGACAGGCAACCAAACCTACCCATTAGAAAAAGGAACAAGTGCGATCTTACCAAGCGATATCACGGAGTGGAAAGTTCAAGGAGAACTTTCGATCATCGCTTCTGAGCCAGGAAAAAAATAATAAGATAAAACTGTCGTTGCTAGGTTCAGCGACAACAATAAAGCGTACCAACCGAAAATGGACTTGCTATTTTTGGTTGGCGCTTTTTTTAGAACAGTGATGAGCTATCACTGTTCTAGTGATGTAAGAATAAAGAAGGTACAAATTACAGTTAGTTTTATAGTTTAAAAGTTGCTTGTTGAAATCACTTACAAAATATGTTATATTCTTATCGTAGAGTTAAAACGTTTTAATAGAACGTTAAAATGATTTTCTTGTTAAAGGAGAGGGAAAAGATGAATACTGTTACAGTTATCGGAAGCATCAATTTAGATCGAACCATCCGTGTGACTTATATGCCAAAACCTGGAGAAACGATCCATACAAAAGAAACTTTTTCAGCTGGTGGAGGGAAGGGAGCCAACCAAGCGGTTGCTGCTAGACGTTCGGAGGCAAAAACTTACTTTATTGGTGGAGTGGGTAAAGATGAAGCAGGAAAAACGATGACAGAATTACTTGAACAAGAAGAAATCGATTTATCTGGTGTAGCGACATTAGAAAATCAAGCGACTGGACAAGCGTATATCATTGTTGATGACCAAGGTGAAAATAGTATCATGATCCATGCTGGTGCGAACAATGCGTTTACCGTAGCACAAGTACAAGAAAATAAAGCAATCATCCAAAAAAGTGATTTTATTATTGCTCAGTTTGAAAGCGCTATAGAACCAACGATCGAAGCATTTCAAATCGCTCGAGAAGCTGGCGTGAAAACGATCTTGAATCCGGCACCGGCGCTAGAAAATGTTCCTGATGAGTTATTAGCAGTAACGGATATGATCATTCCAAATGAAACAGAAACGGAGATCTTAACTGGTATTACTATTACCGATGAAAAAAGTCTAAAAGAGGCGGCACAAGTCTTTCATGGATTAGGTATTGAAGCGGTGATCATCACGATCGGAAATAAAGGCGCTTACTATGATATTGCTGACGGAGCTAATGGGATCGTACCAGCTTTTAAAGTGCATGCAGTGGATACAACGGCTGCTGGGGATACCTTTATTGGCGCGATGAGCAGTGTATTAGCCAAAGACTTCAGCAACCTAGAAGAAGCGATCCGTTATGGCAATAAAGCCTCTTCTGTGACTGTTCAACGTTTTGGTGCACAGCCTTCTATTCCGTATAAACATGAATTAATCTGATTGAGGAAAGGATGAACAAATAATGAAAAAAACGAAAGTAATTAATTCTGATATCTCACGAGTGATTGCACAAATGGGACATTTTGATAAATTGAGTATTGGAGATGCAGGAATGCCTGTACCTATGACCACTGAAAAAATCGATTTAGCAGTCACGCAAGGAGTTCCTAGCTTTATGGAAGTCTTACGCAATGTGTTGTCAGAATTAGAGGTACAACGTATTTATCTAGCAGAGGAAATCAAAAATGAGAATCCTGACATTCTTTTAGAAATCCAAAAAGAAATGCCGGAGACACCGATCACGTTTATTCCGCATAGTGAAATGAAAACTGAGTTAAACAATTGTCACGCATTTATTCGCACAGGTGAGATGACACCTTATGCGAATGTCTTGTTAGAAAGTGGCGTCGTATTCTAAAAAAGGAGATGTAATAAATGAATGCAACAGCATTATTGATCGGATTAGGACCATTACTAGGTTGGGGACTTTATCCAACGATTGCTTCGAAGATCGGTGGACGTCCTGTTAACCAGATTTTAGGATCAACAATAGGAACTTTGATATTCGCACTTATTTTTGCCCTGATCAATGGCATAGCACTACCATCTGGAATGGATCTTGTCTTTTCTATTCTTTCCGGTGTGGGCTGGGCGACTGCTCAAATCATTACTTTTCAATCTTTTACACTGATTGGCTCATCACGTGCAATGCCTATCACCACAGCTTTTCAATTACTTGGGGCTTCATTATGGGGTGTTTTTGCGCTAGGCAATTGGCCAGGAACGACAGCGAAGATTCTTGGTGGATTAGCATTGATCTTGATTATTTTAGGCGCATGGATGACTGTTTGGACTGAGAAAAAAACCGAAGAAAATAGCAGTTTACTGAAAAAAGCGGTTTTATTATTAGCAGTTGGAGAGATTGGGTATTGGGCATATTCAGCAGCACCTCAAGCAACAACCATCGACGGAATGCACGCTTTCTTGCCACAAGCAATGGGGATGGTCTTAGTGGCGATCATCTACACCGCTGTATTAAGTATGAGAGGGCATGAAAAATCAGCATTTACAGAAGTTGTTTCTTATAAACAAATTTTTTCTGGCTTCTTTTTTGCCTTTGCTGCATTGACCTATTTGATTTCTGCACAACCAAATATGAATGGTTTGGCAACAGGCTTCATCTTATCGCAAACTTCTGTTGTTCTAGCAACCTTGACTGGTATCTGGTTCTTAGGACAAAAGAAAACGAAAAAAGAAATGACTGTCACGATCATTGGCTTGATCCTTATCTTAGCAGCCGCAACGATGACTGTTTTGATATAAGATGTTTTGTTAGAAGTGTTATTTTAAAGAATTGGGAAGTAACTGCGGTTACTTTCCAATTTTTTTTGTGGAAAATAGATAACGGAAACTGTTAGAATAGAGCTATCTAAAAAAAGCATAAGCGCAGTCTGCTGAAGTAGAAAGGGCAGGTGATCAACGTGGGGGAGAATTTGAATGCGCTTCCTGCTAATGCAGTGGCGAAATTAACCTGGTTTTGTCAATTACTACATTATTTCAAACAAATGATCATGCCAAATCTAAGTATTTTTATTGCTTGGGGTTTTTTATCGATTGTATCAAATATCGTATCAGGTGATTTGCATCAAACGCTTGCATATGTCAGTGACTGGCTGATTTATCTGTTATTGCCTATTTTAATCAGTTACTCTGGAGCAAAGCTTTTTGATCAAAAAGCAGCTGTAGCAGGTGGGATTGCTGTCATCGGTATTATAATAGTTTCTGATCTTCCACAACTATTCGGAGCGATGATCATCGGTTTGATCACAGGAGGTATTTTTCATTGGGTGGATCTTTGGTTGGCGCCGAAAATCAAACCTGGCTATGAGATGTTGCTGAATAACTTGTTGATCGGTCTAATCGGTGGGGTGGTCTGTCTGTTAGGCATACTGGTCATCCAACCAATTGTTGAAAGTAGTTTGTCTTATGTTGGACGCTTTGTTTATTGGCTCATTGAACAACATTTGTTGCCAGTGGTCAGTTTAGTGTTGGAACCGTTAAAGGTCTTATTTTTGAATAATGTCATCAATCACGGTATTTTGACCCCTTTAGGAATGGAGATGGCCCAACACACAGGGCATTCGATCTTATTTTTAATGGAAGCCAATCCTGGGCCAGGAATAGGGATTTTAAGTGCGTTCTTGTTTGCTGCCGATCGAGAAAAAAGTGTCAAAGCAGGTGGAGCATTGATGATCCAAGCAGTCGGAGGAATCCATGAGATTTATTTTCCTTTTGTCTTGATGCAACCCGCGCTTTTTTTTGCCGTTATGATAGGAGGAGCAACAGGAACATTTGTGTTCCAACTGTTTGCTAGTGGGTTGAATGCTCCGGTTTCCCCAGGTTCATTGGTAATTATTTTAGGAAATACACCACCTTCACAATTAGCAGGTGTCATTTTAGGTATTATTCTCAGTGCGCTTGCTACGTTTATTTGTGCCATACTGTTATTGAAAAGAACGAAACCTGTGGAATCGATCCTCCCAGAAAGGAGCCAACTGATGAATCATGAAGCGGTCAACCAAATCATCTTTGCTTGCGATGCCGGGATGGGTTCTAGTGCAATGGGCGCAGCCATTTTGAAGAAAAAACTGCATGCGCAAGGGATAGTTATACCTATAAGCTATACCTCTATTTATAGTCTGAAGAATCATCAGAAACAATTGGTGATCGTACAAAGTGCCTTTCAATCTTTAGCACAAGAAAAAGCCAAAGAGAGTCAGATCATTGCTGTCGAACATTTTTTAGAAGTTGAGTCGTATCTACCATTGATCAAGCAGCAACTTCATGAAATAAATATTGAACCTCAGATCAAAAAGCAACAAGAAGTTGAACAACCTAGAATCAGCGTTGTGTTTTTATACCAAGGAAATCGACGAGGCTCACAAACGATGGGGATGACGATTTTAATGAAGCTAGCCAAGGAATATCAGGTCGATCTATCTGTAGAAAAAACAGCCGTTGAAGACCTAGTACCCGAAAAAGAAGTGGTATATCTTGCGAATGAAAGTATGGCAAAGGCGTATCAATTGGAACAACAAGTGGAGCATTTGTTGATCATTGATCATTTTGTCAGTACCAAAGCCTATCTATCATTAGTAAAGGAAGTGGACTAAGATGTATTTGTCACCAAGGGAAAAAGAATTATTGACAGAGCTCATCAATAGTCCAACACCTGTTTCTATACAAAAAATGGTCAATGTTTTACGTGTCAGCAAACGGACTGTATACCGTGAGTTGGAGCAATTAGAGCAATCGCTCAAGGAAGTAAATGCTTCGCTGAAAAAAATTGCCCGTGGATCATTTACGATTGAAGCAACACCTGAAACAATGACACAACTGCGCCAGCTACTGAACGAAAAAGAGATGGAACTATCGACAACCGAAAGGCAACATGCGATTTTATTAGAACTATTACTCACGAAAGAACCATTGTCTTTAAGTTATTTTTTAGAAAAGTATTTGATTAGTAACACAACTTTTTATGCTGATATCAAGCAACTTGAAACCAGTATGAAACAGCTACCATTATCTATCACTCGTAACCGTGGTTATGAAATCACTGGACCGGAAAAATACCGAAGATTGCTGATCGCAAATATCTTAGAGTTGGAGATCAATGCGTATGAAATCTTTCACTTGCTGGAATTTGATACGACAACGAATTCTTTTTTTCAATTTATCACAACAGACAGTTTATTACTTGCACGTCAAGTTGTACGAGAAGAATTGGTCCAGCAAAAGAAAGAATTAAGTGACCGAAAATTGGAACATTTAGTCCTGATACTGAGCATCACGATCGATCGTGTCAAAAAAAATCACGTGCTGACGAATGAAACTTACACTGGACTAGTGAATAAAGAGTTATTACGTATCGCCAAAGCTTTATTTTCTAAAATCGCTAAGGAAACGCAACAACTTTATCCAGTCAATGAAATCGTCTTTTTTGCTAGTCTATTAAATGATTTCTCGAATTCCTTTGATCAGGATTTTTTTGAAGAAACATTTGATACGCAACTCGCTTATCTTGTGAAACACTTGATCCAAGTGGTAAGTGAAGTGACCAATAATCCATTCTATCAAGATGAAACACTATACAAGATGTTGTTGACCCATTTATCAGGAGTATTTTCTCGAGCGGTACTTCAAGAAGAACAATTGACTAATCCAATCTTAGAAAAAATCATGGTTCAGTATCAAGAGATTGCTCAAGCCATCCGTCATGGAATCGAGCAAATTTTTCAAGAAAAGAAACTATCCGAAGAAGAAATTGCTTATATGATTCTCCACTTTGCGAACTCGTTAGAAAAAACACCAAAGGACAGCACGATCAAAATCGCTGGTTTTTCCCCTAGTGGGTTAGCTTCGACAAGTATGCTTGAGTTAAAACTAAAGAGGTACTTCCCATTTGTTCAACATATCCATTTTTATCGAATTGCTGATCTAAAGAAAATCAATTTAGAAGAAGAGTATGATCTTGTCATTTCCACTTCGATCTTAAGTGGCTATGAGGGGAAATATCTATTAGTTTCACCATTACTTCTTGAGGAAGAAATCAAACAATTAAAAGCAGAATTTGCTCGTTTGACAGCACATCGAACGGAACATATCCGGTTAGCTGATCAACCTTCTGTTATCGAAGATACTTATGAAGAAACGGTGTTGATGATGAGTAAAATCAATCGATTACTTCAGCACTTCTTCATTCAAGAATTAGACAATCCAGAAACAGTAGAAGCTACGTTGAAGGATATTTTCGACTATTTACCTACAGGGTTGGTCCAAGATACAGAAAAAGTCTATCAGCGTTTAATGAAAAGATATCACCAAGCACCGATCGGATTACCTCATACCAACATGGGGCTTTTCCATACGTCTAGTTCTGAGATCACGGAACCTTTCTTCTGTCTTTTTCAATTGAAGCAAGTATTGGAGATCGAAGGAATGGACAAGACGAAAGTCAATTTATCAAGAATGCTAGTAATGCTAGCCCCGTCTCCAATTGACGAAGCTACTGGAAAATTACTTGGGAAAATAAGTGGTGCATTGATCATGAATGATTTGAATACTGAGATTTTTCGATCAGGAAATGAGGCAATCATCTATCAGTTGTTATCTAAAATTTTGATCGATGAAATAAAAAAATAAGGGGGCTCTATTGATGCTTGAGATGTCATCTGAACATATTTGGTTGAACCAACAGTTTGGTAGCTGGGAAGAAGCCATTCAGCAGATTGGTGAACAACTGCTTGAAAAAGGAGTCATCCAAAAGGAATATATCGATGCGATGGTTGCTCGTCAAGAAGCAGCAAGTGTCTATATCGGCAACTTTGTGGCACTTCCTCATGGAAAAGCAAAAGATGAACAGATCGTTGAAGAAGGTATTTTTTTGTTCCAAGTACCTGATGGTGTTGACTTTGGTATCGATGATGAAAAGAAAATCGCAACGATTTTATTTGCAGTGATCATGCGAGAAAACCAACAATTAACAAGTTTACAAGAACTTGCCTTTTTTTGTTCCGATGTCGATCAAGTGATGGCATTGAGCGATGCCCAAACAGTAGAGGAAATCCAACAAATCTTAAAACAAGCTGAGGAGTTTTGACGTAAAATACGCAACGACCAATCAATTGATTGGTCGTTTTTTTCTATTTTTTTTGGGGAGAATTTCGACAAAATCGTAATTATATAGTGAAGGAGGTGCGACGAGAAGGGCACATGTTCCCAGTTGATTTATTCCACTAATGAAAGGAGTCAAAGAATGAAGAAATCCTCTGAATCACTATTTTTGATTCTACCAATCATTATTATAATCACTATTTTTTTTCAAATGAAAGTGAGACCAGTCTCGGCAGAAACATTGCCTGACCTACCCATGTATCAACAAATCACTGCATCTGATTCCAATCAAACTATACGTACAGCTGAACAATCAATCCCACAGGATAATAGCTGGACAAGTTTCAAAAAAAACTATCAATTAGTCCAAAGGACCAATGGGAAATTGATTACTATTGGCTCGACGAATTATATTGAAGCGGTGATCCATGAATATTCTCCAAGATTGGCTGATCCATTTGCAAATGAAAGTGTCGTTGTTGATCCAGCGATCCATATCCCTCATATCGATATCCATCTATCTAATGGTGGCAGAGAAATTGGTTGGTACGGCAAGCGAGTGAAGGGAGAGATTGCGCTTTGTCTGGAACAAGGAGTAGCGCTGAATATCGGAGAAAATAGCGGGTATACTTCAAGTATTCAAAACACAGAATTATTGAAGAAAATTTCTTTGATCAAATACTATGGGGTGATTGCGACAAACTATACGATGGAAAAAGAATTAATGACTCAACTCCTTGCTTGGGAGCAACAAGGAATCACCCCCACCAGTATTTCTGGTATTTTGACAATGAACGATTACCAAACGTTCAAACGAACAGTGATGGAACAAGTGGAACGGTTTTATACCCAACCGAGTTTTGATGGACAAATATTGGATATAAAAGCTGGCGAAAGGCAAACGTTGACCGACACAACAGGAGCATTTTCAAATTATAGCTCATCGCCTGTTCAACAAATCAATGGAGTAACCATTGAAAAGCAAGGAAATCAAGTAACAGTCACTGCATCGAAAGAGGCACCGGCGACAAGTGAGATCGCATTTGATTATCATATCCCCAGTAGTTATCAAGGAGCAATCATCGTGTACCAACATCCTTATACACAAAATATGGTAGTCGGTAGAGTGCCACAGCTGACAAGAACCTCCTTTCAGTTACGCGTGCAAAAATATGGACATGCTGGTATCCGCAAAGTCGATCAACAAACAAAACAACCATTAGTAGGCGCCGTTTTTCGTTTCACGACTGCGGATGGACAGATGAAAGAATTGACGACAGATTCTGATGGTGTTGCTATTTGGCATGATCTACTCGTTGATACGGTCGTTACGATTCAAGAAATCAAAGCGCCAGAAGGCTACGTTTTAAATCCAACGCCCCAGATTGTCACTGTCAAAGTGAATGAATTGACGAGTATCACGTTAGCTAATCAAGAACAGACAGCTAATTTGAAGGTCATCAAAGAAGATGCAGAAACAGGCAATCAGCCTCAAGGAGGTGCCCAATTGATCGGAGCTGTGTATCAATTAACGGACAAAGACGGAGAAACAGTTGCGGAATTGACGATGGAAGAGGTTAATGGAAGTGCATCAGC
The DNA here is from genome assembly GCF_030441955.1 of Enterococcus spodopteracolus. Classification (NCBI taxonomy): domain Bacteria; kingdom Bacillati; phylum Bacillota; class Bacilli; order Lactobacillales; family Enterococcaceae; genus Enterococcus; species Enterococcus spodopteracolus. The sequence goes on from NZ_JARJHD010000001.1 coordinate 199,883, forward strand.
TGAGCTAAAAGGGTTAAAACTAGGAACCTATTATTTACAAGAGACCATTCCACCGAAAGGTTATCACTTAGATCCGACAATCTATCCTATACATTTGACTTACGCAGGGCAAAATGAAACGGTGGCTGTTCATAGCAAAACAGTCACTGATCGCGTCATCAAGGGTCATGTTGAAGGATATAAATTTGGTTCAAAACCTCTTATCCCCACTTCTATCTTCGAAATTTTACACGCATTAACAACCAATCAAACGAATCATAAACCACCACTCGAAGGAATCGAACTAACAGCCACTGCTCATACCACAGGAAAAGAATATGTCCAAGTCACTGAAAAAAACGGCTACTTTAAATTTATAGATTTACCCTATGATACGTATACGATCACTGAAACAAAAGGAACGGATGGCTATTTACTCATTGAACCATTTGAAGTGACGATCAGTGAAGAAGGTTATACACATTTCTTTTTATTAGAAGATGAAATCATCGAATCACGCGTACATCTCATCAAGATCGATCAAGAAACAGGACAACAAATTCCCTATGCTGGCGCACAATTTAAGATTTTTGATACTTGGGCGAATGATGGACAAGGGGCATTTGTAGTAATGACGCGTCCGAATGATACAGAAAAAACTGAGATTTTTGAAACGAATCAAAAAGGGGAGTTAGTGACAACTGGGAGCTTACCTTGGGGCGTGGATCGCTATGAGCTTCATGAGGTCAAAGCGCCAGAAGGCTATCTCCCGTTAGAAGAACCATTGATTTTCGGTGTAACAGCGGAAAATCATAGTGCATTGATTCGCTTAGAAGTCCCTAACCGTTTAGCAAGACAATCCATTGAGTTGATCAAACGAGATCGGTTGAATGAACAACCTTTGGCGCAAGTACCATTTGGCCTATATCAGGTAGAAAGAGCAGACAATGGCGAGGATATCCTTCAATTTATTGAAGAATATCTCACGGATGATGAGGGAAGAATCGAAGTAAGCGATTTGCCCTATGGGACCTATCAATTTATTGAAGGAAAATCATTAGAAGGGTATTTACCATTAGAAGAACCTTTAGATTTTTCAGTAACTGTTGAAAAAGACGGAGAATTGATCGTATTAGAAGCCTATAACGAACGCGAAAAATTAGCATTGACGAGTTTGTTCACATCCCTCGATGGAAGCAAGGAGCTTGACCCAACCAAAGACAACCAATTGAAAGACGTAGTCTGGATCAAAGGAGCAGCCATTGAAATCGGTCATACGTATACCGTAGTGACCCAGTACCGAAAAGGTGAGACCGGAGAACTCATCAACGAAGCAATTTCACCCTACACAGCAAAGAGTAAAGAAGATCAGTTTGAAGTTTTTCTTGAACTAAAAGCCAATACGCTAAAAGCCAATGATCAGTTGATTGCCACTCATATTTTGTACTACGAATCTGAACAAGAAAATGAGGTTGCACGTGAAGATGATCTGACGAATCAAGAGCAGACTGTTCATTTCAATATACCAAAAAACGGGGAAAAAGAAGAAGCGAAAAAGCAGGAAAATACTCGTAATTTACCTAAAACGAATAGTCGTACTTCTGTTTATCTAGTAGGGATAGGTAGCTTGTTTCTAGGAGTGGGTGGTGTTTTGATCTATCAACAAAAAAAGGGTGGTTTAAATGACTAAAAGGAAAAAATACATGAGATTTGGCTTGTTCATATTCAGTTGTTCAGTTGTTTTGTTCGTCAGTGGCTGTAAAACACAACAAACAGAAGTGCCACCAACAGCTGGCCCTGCTTCAAGCAGGATGAAACAGGTCAGAGTGGAGACAACAGAAGAGAGTCATCTGAAAAAAGAAGAGAACGCTTCTCAGTTGTTTAAGTTTGCTTCTCAATTTCGAAAACCATTAGCTCTCCCCGCTGAAGCAACGATCAAGGATGAAACCAATCAGCTGAGGATCGCTTATCTCGAAGCAACAACAGTACCTCAAAGTCTGGAAAATCCAGTATCAAGAAGCAATCTCACACATCGCCACGCAGAAGACGAACAAAAAGTTATACTATCGGAGGTTGTAGCAATTCCAAAGAGCGATGATCATTGGCAAAGTCCCTACGTGCATGCAAATGCTCCATTGCAGATCTTACCAAGAGGAACAGTGATTGATCCCTTTGCCTATTTTACTGTTGTTCAAGGAAGTGATCCCGTTCCAGTGATCCACTATACGCCCGTCAATCCTAATGAATCTGGCTACCAAGTGATGCAGATCACAGCAATTGATTCAAAAGGGAAAGTGAGTGTTGCGACAGTCACCTTTCTGTTTAATCACTCTCCGATCATTCAGCAAGTAAGACAAAGTCCCCACATCACGATTGGTTCAAGTATTGACTTATTAGCTGGCATTTCCGCTCATGATGAAGAAGATGGTGAATTGACGTCAGAGGTGCAAGTACAAACCACACTCCAAACAGAACAAGAAGGCAGTTATGAAGTGATTTATTCTGTGACTGATCAATTTGGAGCAAATACCAAGCTGATAAGTAATATTACGATCACCAATGAAGCACCGATAATCAGTGGGCCGAATCAGCTCGTTTTACCTGTTGATCAATCATTCTCTTTATTTGATTATTTCTCCGCAAATGATCAAGAAGATGGTGCGATCAACCTTACCTCAGACAATATCTTGGCATCCGATCTTGTCCCATATGTACCAGGAAACTACTTCGTAAGAATTGGGAATGTCGTTGATCGGTATGGCAAACGAGCGGCAGAGCGTACGATCCGTGTTCACTTAACAAATGAAGCGCCGACGATTACAAATACGCATATGACTCTTCCTGTATTTAGTGAACTGAATAAAGAAAGCTATTTAGCAAAACTAGTTCTTGCAGATCGTGAAGATCCGGTTGAGCAATTACATGTGGCAATCGATCTGCCTTTTTGGGAGAAAATCGACACTTCCCGATTAAATACCTATCGTTTTCCTCTTCAAGTCCAAGATACACATGGGGAGCTCACCAAAACCTTTGGGAGCATCCAAATAATCAATGAACCACCTGTATTTTCTGGAATAGAGGATAAGAAAATCATTGTAGGCGAAGAAAAGCCAGATTTATTAGCAGGAATCTCCGTGTCGGATCGTGAAGAGAGTATAGGAATAGAAGATGTTGAGATCGTAGAAGAAATCGCTTGGGATATATCTGGAACCTACCCTGTTTATTTGACGGTCAAAGATACATTTACAGAAACGACAGTATCTTTTCATGTCATTATTCAAGAAAATAATCCAGAAATATCAGAGAAATTGAGCGAATAAGGAGAAACGAAACTAAACAGCAGTGATTTTTTACACAAATATACGCAAAAGTAGTTTTATGCGCTGTGGTTTTTATGAGGGGAGAAATAACGATGGAGCACCAAAGCTTATGGCAGAAAGATTAGGGGTTTCTGTGCAAACGCTACAATGTTGGGCTAACGATGATATGTTAAAAGCACATCGGACACCAAAAAATCGAAGATAGTATACAGAAGACCAGTATTTAACTTACATCAAAGGCGATAAAACAAGTGGCAAAAAGAACATTGCTTACGCTCAAGTGTCTAGTGTCGGACAAAAAGATGACTTGAACAATCAAGTGTAGTTTTTGAGAAATTATGTAAATGGGAAAGGCATAAATTTAGATGATGTATTTGAGCATATTGGCAGTGAGTGGTCTTAATTACAAGCGCAAAAAATGGAGTATGTTGTTAGACGAAGTAATGGTGGGAAACATAGACACCATTTATATCACATCCAAAGATAGATTTGTACGGGGTAGGTATGATTGGTTTGTAAAAACATGGGCAAAGTTTCGTATGACGATTATTGTATGGTATAACCCAGATTATAGCCACAACAGGAATTAGTTGAAGATTTAATTTCAATCATTCACGTTTTTAGTTTCCGTATTTATGGAACTACGTAAGTATAAAGATGAGATTGAAGGTGATAAAGATGTTAGTGGCGTACAAAACAGAAATTCTTCCAACAGAAGAACAAAAAGAAATCATTAATCGAACCATTGGTGTTGCTTGTTTTGTAAAGAACTTTTATATTTACCACAACCAAGAAGTCTATAAATCAGGTGGGAAATTTATCTCAGGTATGGATTTTTCAAAGTGGTTGAATAACGACTACATTCCGAACCATCCAGACAAGCTGTGGATCAAAGCTGTTTATGCGAAGTCAACGAAACACGCGATTATGGAGACAGAAAAAGCCTTTAGAAAGTTTTTTCAAGGAAAAGCTAATTTTCCTAAATTTAAAAAGAAGAAGCACCAAGATGTATCGATGTATTTCGTAAAGAACGATAAAAAGACAATCATCCGTTGTGAGCGTCATCGGATAAAAGTTCCCTCTTTGAATTGGGTAAAACTGAAAGAAAAAGTCTATATTCCTAAACACGATGACAAACATAGCATAAAGAGTGGCACCATCAGCCAACAAGCAAACCGCTACTACCTGTCGGTCATCGTGGAACAGGACTGTACCGCTCAAGTACTGAACGATACTCCTACCGAAGGCGTGGGTATCGACTTAGGATTAAAAGATTTTGCGATTCTTTCCACGGGGAAAACCTATAAAAATATCAATAAATCAGGAAAAATTCGTAAAATCGAAAAACAATTAAAACGACAACAATGCAAGCTGTCGAGGAAATACGAAAGCGAAAAAAAGGGTGTCAACGAAAATCAAGGGGAGAGAGGAGAAGCTACTCGCAAAAATATTGGAAAACAAGTCTTGAAAGTACAAAAACTTCATAAACGGTTGACAGATATCCGGAGGGACAGAGCGAATAAAATTGTGTCAGAGTTAGTAAAAACCAAACCAGCTTATATCACAATCGAAGATTTGAATGTCAAGGGGATGATGAAAAACCGGCATCTTTCAAAAGCTGTGAGAGAGCAATCTTTCTATGCTTTTCGTAAAAAATTAGCAGATAAATGTAAAGTCTATCATATTGAGTTAAGACTAGTCGATCGATTCTATCCTAGCTCGAAACGATGTCATGAATGTGGGCATAAGAAAGTAGCTTTAAAGCTATCTGAGCGTACCTATCGCTGTGAGAACTGTGGATATGTAGCAGATAGAGAGTATAATGCGAGCATGAATTTGAAAGATGTGAAGGAATACAAAGTGATTGCATAAGGTCGGAACTTTGCATATGTACCGATGGCTTAGTCGGGAATTAACGACTGTGGAGAATGAGACAAACCGTAGTAGTGTGTAAGTGACGAGGCGGCATTCGATGAAACAGTAATTTCTAACTACGTGAGTAGTAAAGAAATCTCGATATAGATATATTTGTCTATATTTTGAGTAGCAGAAGCAAATGGATTATTTCAATCAAGCAATGTCTTTATTTTCCAATGGGATCATCACCGCAGGAAGCTTACTGACCGTTTGGGGCATTATCCAATTAGGCGTTGCAATCAAAGAGCATAATGGGCCAGGGATGCAACATGCCATTTTTCAAATCGTTGGGGGTGCAGTGATTTTAGCTGCTGGTGCGTGGATCACGAATATTTCAATGTGAGGAGCGAAAAAGAATGGACGGTGCGATCGAATTTTTACTACAAACGATTGCAGAACAATTAAGTTTATCGACGAATCATAAAAATAGTCTTTTACAAAACCTCGAACATTATCTGCCGGAAATCTATCGTTACAGTGTGACGATCATGGAAAGTGTCGTCAAACCTATTGCTTATTCACTATTAGGTTTTCTATTGTTGATCGAATTTCAACAACTCGCACATCGACTATACGGCAAGCAGTCAGAGTTTGGTGGACTGGATCTTTTCTTGCCATTGTTTATCAAAATCGGATTGACCGTACTGCTTTTACGCCACTTGATGGTTTTCCTCAATGCCATTATGGATGTAGGTATTTTTGTTAGTCAAGGAATCAATCAATTGGAGATTCGAGGTGTGACGGATCAGACAATGGATATCTTCAACGTGACGGAGCAGATCGATCAGCTAGGTTTTTTTGAAAAAATGGTGTTGTTGATGATTTTACTCGTTCCCTTGATTCTATCGATCATTGTTAGCGTCCTTGCTCAAGTGCTGATCTTTTTACGCTTTTTGGAAATGTATCTTTATTTGAGTATCTCACCTTTACCGATTGTCGCTTTAGTGAACACAGAAATTGGGCATGTCGGAAAGAATTTTTTAAAACTATTTGGTGCGGCATCTTTACAAGGTGTATTGCTCTTTATCGTGTTGAATATCTATCCACTACTAGTGAGTACTATTTTTTCATTTGATGAGACTCAGGGGATGATTGCAGTGATCAGCGCGATCGTCGGTAATTGCTTGGCGCTATCCATGTGTTTGTTTTACACCATGAAATGGTCGAAAGCAATCATCGTTGCTTCTTGAGTGGGAAAAGGAGTGTGAAAAATGGCGATTGAAGTCGTGATCAGAAAAGAAATCAAAGAGTATCAAGAGAAGATCTTTTTTGGCTTCTCTTTAAGACAGGTTATCGTTATCACATTGGCTTTAATCGTGATTTTACCGATCGGTCTACTTAATCATTTTATTTGGGGATATTCAATTGATGATCTAGGAATTGTATTGATGTTTTTTACTAGTCCAATTTTATCGGTGGGGTGGATCAAAAAAAATCAGTTACCTTTAGAAAAATATCTCCTTATCCGTTGGCGTCATCTTATCGCAACAAAGCACTATCCATATCAGAATGCTCGTTTGGAGGAAGATCATGAGGGGATTTCAACGAGGAAAATCAGTAAAACAGAGAAATATCGAAGTGAACAAGGGAATTAAAAAGTCTTCCTTAACCAAACTATTACACAAGCAAAAGAAAAAAAGAGGGGAAAAAGAACGAAAATCAGCACCAGCCAAACAGGCACAAAGGAAGATTCGTTATGAAAAAATGTATGAAAGTGGAATTTGTGAACTTGCTTCGGGATATTATTCAAAAAGTATCCAGTTTTCAGATGTCAATTACCAAATTGCACCTGTGGAAGACCAACAAGCTATTTTTCAAGGATATTGTACCTTACTAGATAGTTGTGATGAGCGAACGCATCTAACGATTACCTTGAAAAAAAAGCGAATGGAACAAAAAGAACTTGAAAAGCAATTGTTCTATAAAGAAATAGGGGAGAGACAGGACATTTACCGTCAAGAATTGAATGAAATGCTTCGGCGAACCATGACAGAAGGAGGAACGAATTTTAGCAAACAAAATCTATTGACCTTCAGCACATATGCCACTGATTATGACCAAGCCAAGCATTCCTTAATGCGTATCGAACAACAACTTAGTCATAGTCTTTCGGAAATCGAATCAAGTAGTCAAACACTTTCTGGCAAAGAACGGTTGCAACTGCTCCATGAGTTGATCAAACCTAATGAATGGTTCCAGTTCAATTATACAGATTTAGTTTATAGCCGTTTGTCGACAAAAGCAGTTGTTACTCCTGCAAGTTTCAGCTTTAAAGCAAAAGACTATATCGAAATTGGCTCAGAGTATGCCCAAGTCCTATATCTGAAAGATTACCCCACCAAACTTTCAGATAAATTGATCTTAGAATTAATGGATATTGGCGAAGAGTTGTGTTTATCGATCCACATTGAACCAGTGGATTCTGAAAAAGCAAATCAGTTGGTTCAAATTAAAAAAGCTTATATGGAAGGGGACAAAACGACTGCTGAAAGAAAAGCAACACAAAAAGGCTATGATCCTTATTCAAGTATTCCGTATGAATTGACCAATAGTATCAAGGAAGCCGAAGCTTTATTAGACGATCTAGTCAAAACCGGTCAAAAATTATATTTTGTTACCTTCCTCGTTTATTTCCGATCTCAGACCAAAGAAAAACTTGCTGATATTGCGGAACAAGTCCAACATGTTGGACGTAAAAATCGTTGTCATTTCAATGCATTAGACTATCTACAAGATGAAGGATTCAATTCGGTCTTACCTTTAGGCAAAAATTGGATCGAACAACAACGGACGTTGACGACAGAAAGTACAGCGATTTTTATTCCATTTTCAGCGCAAGATCTTAATCATATAGATGGCAAATATTATGGAAAAAATGAAATGACCAAAAATAGTGTAAGGATCGATCGTAAGCAACTAAACACGCCGAGTGGCATGATTTTAGGTAGCTCTGGTTCAGGCAAAGGTGTAGCCAAAAAATATGAAGAAATCACGACGTTACTTAAAAATCCCGAAGATGAAGTCATTTCGATTGATCCGGAAGACGAGGATACGTTCATTGGCAATGATTTTGAAGCTCAAATCATCAATATCGCTCCTAATACAAATACCTTCATTAACTTACTAGATATTTCAGAAGACTTAAAAGGAGAGGCAGATCCAGTAAAATTGAAATCTGACTTTTTGTTGACTGCTTGTGAAGCCTTGATCGGTGGTCCAACTGGTTTAAATTCAGCACAACGATCGATCATCGATCGTGTCACGCGATTGACGTATTTCAATTTTCAAAAAAATTCAGAAAAATCAGCGCCAACATTGGCGGAAGATTGGTTTCCGCTTTTAAAAGAGCAACCGGAAAAAGAGGCGCAGACATTGGCGTTAGACTTAGAGTTATACATCGATGGCTCACTTTCGATGTTTTCTAAACCAACTAATGTTTCTTTAAATAAGCGTTTTGTGATATACAATACGAAACAACTAGGGAACCAATTGAAAACTTTTGGGATGATGGTTGTTTTGGAACAAGTGTGGAATCGGGTCGTTCGCAATCGAGACAGAGGCATCACTACTTGGATCTATATTGATGAAATGCAACTCCTGTTAAATGATCCTTACTGTGAAAATTATTTTTTTGAACTATGGAGCCGAATCCGTAAATGGGGCGCGATTGCCACTGGTATTACCCAAAATGTCGAAACCTTATTATTATCAGATAAAGCACGCCGAATGTTAAGTAATACGGAATTTATCATTATGTTGAAACAAGCAAAAAGTGATTTAGATGAGCTGTCTTCTTTGTTCAATCTTTCGTATCAGCAACAAAGACAATTACTTAATCCAATCAAAGGAGCAGGATTGATACGGGCAGGCAACGCCATTGTCCCTTTTTCCAACACTGTTGATCCAACAACAAAACTTTATGAGTTGATCACCACTGATCCTGTCGAACGCCACAGATTACGACAGGATGTATCGCCATGAAAAAAAACGATGTAGGCATTGAAGAGACCGTGAAATCACAAAATAAACGAAGGAGTAACAGACATTTTCTGCGTAGAAAAACCAAAGATCCTCGCAGATTCATGCTTGAATATCAGATAAAAATAGTTGATTTTTCTTTACTTGGAAATAAAACTTCGATCAGTAGCAGAGTCAGCCTTTACCTACTTGTTGGTGTTAGCATTCTCATATTTTTTCTCTTTTTCAGTATGATCGGCTTCGTTTCGTCTGCCGCGATCAAAATCAATGAGCTTGAATTGACGAAGGCCTGGAAATATTTGACCGAGTTGGATGCGGAATTAACACTAGAATTAAACTCAACAAAGAGTTCGATTCTAGTAAATGAACGAGTAGTGGCTGCAAATGAAGTCATGATCAGGACTGACATTGAAGAGGTGCTGATTTATTTAGATATGGCTTATGGCGATGACCAATTAAGAAATCCAGATGTTCTCAAAGAAACGATCCAAAGATTGCATGAACAAATGTGGCAATTAGACAGTGACGGGAAACAAATCAAATTAACATCACAGCCATTGTCGCAAGTGATCACTTGGACGCCGGAGTGGAAAGAACGCAGACAGCTGTTAGCAGAAATTGGTCTTTATGCAAGTTTGACTGAATTAAGCAATCCATTGAAAGAAACAGACTCTTTACGCATAAAACAACGCTTTGGTTATTACGTAACAAATCAAGAAAAAAGCTTACTTGAAGGACTGCTCATCCAGACAGAACCGAAAGAAAGCATAGTCGCTGTGATCGCTGGAGAAATTACAAGAGACCGAGAGAACGTAACCATCACAATGGACGATCAAACCATTATTTATCATGATGTAGATTTAACAGCTACTGAAGGACAGATGGTATCGGTGGGTACAGAGATTGGGCGAGTAAAACAAGAGGAACTGCATCTGTCTTACCAGAAAAAAGGTGAAATCGTCAATCCAGCTTTTTATCTCCCCAATGTAGTCGACAACAATGAGACACAGCTTGATCCCATTGAAACGGACGTTACATTCAATGAACAGAAATTTCGAGAAGTGATTTTACTGCATTGTCACGCATTTAGCGATCATGCAGAAACGATTATCCAAGAAGCTAAAAAGAATACTATCTCCCCCATTGTTCTAGCAGCCATCATGATCCACGAAACTGCTTGGGGGACGAGCAAAGGGATTCGAGAAAAGAACAATCCAGGTGGCTTGATGCGAGAAAATGAGTTGCTTTCCTACGCCACACTTGAAGAAGGGATTACTGCCACCGCTCGAACACTAAACCAATTGATCGTGAACCAAAGACTGCTGACAGTCGAGCAACTTGGAAGTGTGTATTGTCCTGTAGGTGCAAGTAATGATCCCCTGGGATTGAACAAATACTGGGTACTGGCGGTCAAAGAATTATTTGTACAACTAGGTGGCAGTAAAGAGATGAGCTTACTCTGGCAATCGAATCACACAGTGGGTCAAGAGGTGTTGGCACAAGCCAGAACATTGTATCGTCAAAACGTTCAGTACTCACAAGGCTTTGAACGAGGCACCTTTCCTTATCATGATTGCTCTTCTTTTGTTCTGTGGGCGATGAGAAGTGTTGGCTTGCCTGTGCCACTAGGTAGCACTGAGACATTGTATTCTTTGGAAGGGACTTTCCTGATGCCGATCAGTCGAGAAGATGTCAGAGCCGGTGACTTGTTTGTATGGGGGAAGAAAGGACACTCTTTAGGTAGTTATGGCCATACAGGGCTATTTTTAGATGATGGTGGAAAAACGATTCTTCATTGCACACCTGCTACTGCACGAGGGTATGGTCAAGAAGGCGATATCGTCATCACTCCATTTGAAGGCTATGCAGGTGATTGCCAGCTGGCGCCTGTCTATTTCTATCGATTGTTGGGAGAAAGCAAATGAATGCAAAATCCCGCATCCTTTGTCTTATTCTAGCTTTCTTTCTGTTTAGTAGCATGATTTTTAGTGTTGGCAGGTCTATCAGCTCTCGTTCACAAGAAAAAAGACAAGCCTCTGAAAAGAAAGCCAGCCAAATTTCGGAAGCACAGGTCAGAGCGTTTTTACAAGCTTATTATACGTTCGAAACAGTCGGCGACAATTATCCCGCATATGTTGATTCTCTTTCTAACAAGATGAAAGAAAAAGTAAAAACAGAACAAGGTAAAAAAACGTATAGTCCGCAGCGTTTTGGCTTTAGTCGTTGGCTCAAAAGCGAGCATTATTTTAAACAAACGAACAAGAGAATGATTGAAGTCCTCTGTTTGGTTGATTTTACGACGTCTTTATTGAATGAAGAAGGCGGAGTTGTAAAAAAGGATATTCGCCATCGTGAAGGTGTCAAACTGACTTATTTCTATGACACTAAAAATCATCGCTATGTCTTGGATGATCTCGAACAACTGTCTTCTTTTATGGACATACAATGATTGAGTAAGGAAGACCTTACAGATGGACGCAACAAAAATGAATGAGGGGAGTGACAACGTATGGCGAAAGAAACTGTAATCATTGATCAGATCCATCACTTACAAGTAAAAGAGACTCAGTTGGATTTGTTTCAGGCTTTGGAAGATTTAGAAACTGAAAATCGACGAGTCTTGTTGTCAAACACGCAAGGACAATGTCGCATACGTATTTATGATCGTAAGGGAGAAATGATGATAGAAAAAGTGCTTCAATTTCCTTTGACAGAGGAGATTGAAGAGATCTTAAGTCAACACTGGGAGCAAGAAATAGCCAATACAAAAAAGAAGAGTCAGTTCCCTCATTCAAGCAATACGCTGAAAAAAAATCAGTTGTTACAAATCGATTGGAAAAAAATCATCAAGCGATTACTTCTTAGTGGAGTAATCGTTTTTGCTGTGGTTCAAGGCAACATGTGGATCGAACAAAGAACGAATAACGAGCAAGCGATAACCAAAGAAAATCAGAAAAGTTCATGGCAGTCATTAGTAGACCTAGGTGCATATGAAGAAGCAGCTGAAAAATATCCCGCTCGGTATCACCAATTGATCGATCACTTAGTAGAAGAGCAGGAATTTTCTTGGGTAGAGAAGTTGAATGAGCAAAAGCCAACAGGAAATGCCACCTTTGATTTGTCTTTTTATCAAAACGATTGGGAAACAGTAATTGTGACCCATGTGGAACAATTGACGGAAAAGCGCCAAGTCAAGTTAGCGATTGCTTATTTGAAGCTAGAACAAGTACAAGAAGCCGTTGTCTTGAATCGCCACTTAAAACATCCGGAGGTCACGTTAGCACTGGATCAGTTTTATTTTGAAAAAAGCCTTGATTGGTTGAAAGTAAAAGAAATGGAAAAAGCGAAAGACGCATTTGAACAGATCCAAACGGAAGAATTAAAAGTGGTGATGGCGGCTTACATAGAGCAAGGAACGATTATTTTAGATTTCATTACATTCTATGAGGCATCATCCAACACGTCTGAAGATCTAGCGCTTTGGGAAGAGCGACTGGCTCGTTTAGGAAAAACAACGGAATAAAAAAATTACTTTGCAAAAAAGAGTCTAAAAGATCACGATGATGTGCTTTTTCGTAGGTATCTACAGATAAACTGCTCCCTTAAATGAAGAAAATAATTGTTTCAGCGTCTCTAATCGGTACCAGAAGTCTTTCATCAAATCACTCATTTGGATCACTCCATGTTTTGGCACAAATGATTGTGACAAAATCCGACTATTTATCTAAATGGTAAGCGGATACAATTTGATTAAAGAAAGAGATAAAGGAGCGATTGAAGTGGAAGAGACGATACCAAAAAATAAAATTTCATTCAAAGCAAAAGTACAAAAGTTAGGAAGTACCTTATCTAGTATGGTGATGCCGAATATCGGTGCGTTGATTGCTTGGGGTGTTTTGACTGCATTATTTATTCCAGATGGCTATTTACCAAACGAAGCGTTTGCTACGATGGTCGGCCCAATGTTGACGTATTTAATTCCTTTATTGATCGGCTACACCGGAGGGAAAGTTATCGGTGGTGATCGTGGTTCAGTCGTCGGCGCAATTGCGACGATGGGTGTGATCGTTGGGACAGATATTCCGATGATGCTAGGTGCCATGATCATGGGTCCATTAGGTGGCTTTGCCATCAAGAAATTCGACCAAGTGTTTCAAAAACATATCAAATCAGGGTTTGAGATGTTGGTCAACAATTTTTCTGCAGGATTGATCGGTTTTGCGTTAGCATTGATCGGCTTTTCTGCAATTGGTCCAGTGGTGGATACACTGACGCAAGCGATGGCAACAGGCGTCGAAGCAATTTTAAATGCGAATTTGATTCCATTGACGAGTATTTTTATCGAACCAGCGAAAATCTTGTTTTTGAATAATGCGATCAACCATGGCATTTTGACTCCTTTAGGAACAGAACAAGTGGCTACAGCCGGTCAATCGATCCTATTCTTGTTGGAAGCCAATCCTGGACCAGGTCTAGGTGTATTGTTAGCTTTCACATTATTTGGCAAAGGTGCAGCAAAATCATCTGCACCGGGTGCAATGATCATCCATTTCTTAGGTGGAATCCATGAAATCTATTTCCCATACGTAATGATGAAACCGTTATTATTCTTATCAGTGATTTTTGGTGGAATGACGGGTAGTTTCGTTTTCCAATTGATGGATGCAGGCTTACGTGCGCCAGCTTCACCGGGTTCGATCATTGCCATTTTAGCAATGGCACCATTGAGTGCTTACTTACCAGTTATTTTAGGGATCGTCGCTGCAACAGCCGTTTCTTTCGGGATCTCTGCGGTCATTCTAAAAGCTGATGCGAAAGAAATAAGTGAAGATTTTGAAAAATCAGTGGAAGCGACTCGTCAAGCGAAACAACAAGCGAAAGGGACTGGAACAACTAGTCAAGGACAACCAGCTTTATCAGCGATCAAAAAAATCATTTTTGCCTGTGATGCTGGGATGGGGTCAAGTGCGATGGGTGCCTCCTTGTTAAGAAAAAAAGTCCAAGAGCATCACTTACCTCAACTCGTGACGAATCAAGCCATTAGTCAATTATCTGATGAAGCAGACGTATTGATCGTGACTCAAGTTGAGTTGCAGGAACGAGCAAAACAAAAAGCACCACATGCTCATTTTGTTGCAGTAGAAAACTTTTTAAATTCACCAAAGTATGATGAAATCATCCAAGCATTAGGAAGTAAGGAAGAAACACCGTCAAGCCAACCAGTCTCTACTACTCCAACAGATGATTTGGAATTATCTGAATTAAAAGATATCAAAGAGATTTTACTTGTTCATGATGACCGTGCAGGATCAGCGACAATGGGATTGTCCTTATTGAAAGATATTTTGAAGAAAAACCAATTGGAGATCCCTCTGAAAAAAATCAATATTGATGAGTTGACGGAGCAACCGAATACATTGATCGTTTCAAGAGAATCCTTGTCTGAGGAAGCACGTTCAGTGGCACCACATTCACTTCATTTTTCAGTGGCGACGATGGTCAGTCCACAAAAATTTGAAACGATTGCTCACTATTTGAAAAAAGTAGCATAAGGAGGAAGTAAGATGTCTGAATTAGCATTTGATATGATCGAGTTGAATAAGGCTTTTGCAACAAAGGAAGAGGCCATCCGATACTGTGGAAGAAAATTAGTGGAAGCCGGTTGTGTCGAAGAACCCTACATTGACGCAATGGTAGAACGTGATGCGATGTTATCCGTTTATATGGGGAATTTTATCGCGATCCCTCATGGAACAGATGAAGCCAAAGCATTCGTAAAAAAATCAGGAATCTGTGTGATCCAAGTGCCAGATGGCGTCAATTTCGGTACTGAACAAGAAGAGAAGATTGCGACAGTCTTGTTTGGTATCGCTGGTGTAGGAGAAGAACATTTGCAATTAGTGCAACAAATCGCTCTTTATTGTAGCGACATGGACAATGTTGTCCAGTTAGCAGATGCACTGAGTAAAGAAGAAGTCACACACAATCTAGCAATTGCCTAAGGAGAGAAGACGAATGAGAGCAGTACACTTTGGTGCAGGAAATATCGGCAGAGGATTTATTGGAGAAGTTTTAGCTGAGAATGGGTTTGACATCACTTTTGTTGATGTCAACGAACAGATCATCGATTCATTAAATGAAAAAAGACGTTATACGATCGAACTAGCTGACGAATCGAAAAAACAACTTATCGTTGAACGCGTTCGCGGATTGAACAACCAAAAACAGCCTGAACAAGTGATCAAAGAAATAGCACAAGCAGATCTTGTAACCACAGCGATCGGTCCCAATATCTTACCATTCATTGCTGAACTGATTGCAAAAGGGATCGAGCAAAGAGAACAAGAGGGCAATCAGCAACCGCTAGACATCATCGCTTGTGAAAATATGATTGGTGGTTCTGAGCATCTAAAAATGGAAGTCTATAAATATCTGTCAGATACTCGCTTTGTAGATCAATCAATCGGATTTCCGAATGCAGCAGTGGATCGCATCGTGCCGATGCAACAACATGAAGATCCTTTGTTTGTGCAAGTGGAACCTTTTAAAGAATGGGTCATTGATGATACGCAACGAAAAAATAAAAAGATTTCGTTAAATGGCGTACTATACGTCAAAGATTTGGAACCATATATTGAACGAAAACTATTTAGTGTGAATACAGGACATGCGACTGTAGCTTACACCGGTGCATTATTAGGATATGCAACGATCGATGAGGCAATGCAAGATTCGTTAGTCGTTGCCCAACTAAAATCAGTACTACAAGAAACAGGAAGTTTACTGGAAGCAAAATGGGGCTTTGATAATAAACAACATGAAGCCTATATTGAGAAAATCATCCAACGTTTCCAAAATAAATATATCTCAGATGCCATTACTCGGGTCGCTCGAACGCCTTTACGTAAGTTAGGCTATCAAGAACGCTTTACTCGTCCGGTTCGGGAATTACAAGAATACAATTTGACTTGTCCACATTTGACAGCTACGATGGGGATCATTTTCAACTACTATGATCCTGAAGATGAGCAAAGTCGTGAACTGCAAGAGATGAAAGTGCGAGAAAATATGGAACAGTTGATCCAAGAAGTCACAGGTATCCATGATCCGACAACGATCAGTAACATCAAGCAAAATGTGATGCGTTATGCGAAACAAGTGGCTTGATTCTTGATACGATCAATGGAATAAACAAGTGGATTGTAAAAAAACCTCTAAAAATATCTTAGATATTTTTAGAGGTTTTTCGCTGTTTACTTGATTGGAGCTGCGGCAACTGTTGGTAGATCAAGTTCTTTTCCATAACGTTGCTCTAATGCTAAGCGAACGAGACGCTCCGCTAAATGTTCGTTACGTGCTAAGATCGGGCCATGGAAATAGGAGCCGTAAACGTTGCGATAAATGACACCTTCTGATTGATCTTCCCCATTGTTTCCTTGACCTTTGACGATTTTTCCCAACGGGCGTTCGCCTTCGCCAAGAAATGTTCGACCATTATGATTTTCAAATCCATAATAGGTTTCGTTGAACTCTTCGTTGTGGATCACGATGTCACCAATGAAACGATTATTCTCTTGGCTTAAAGTGTAATGATCCAACGCACCGATTCCTTGGATTTTTTCACCGTTTGCGCCCATATAATAATGACCAAGTAGTTGGTAACCGCCACAAATCGCAAGTACGACACCATCATTTTCAATGTAATCAGTCAATGATTCTTTCTTTTCTTGAATATCTTTTGAAATGATCATTTGTTCAAAATCTTGACCACCTCCAAAGAAAACTAAGTCGTATTTATCTGCCTCAAAGGGCTCATGGATGCTGACGATCTCAGTATGAGAAGTGACCCCCATTTTTTTGGCGATATATTGGAGCATCAAGAGATTGCCATTGTCACCATAAGTATTCATCAGATTCCCATAGAGATGGGCAATGCGTAATTCGTAGTTAGCCACGATTCATGCCTCCTTTGATAAAGCCTTGACTCGCTAATTCTTTTCGTAATTGTAAGACAGCTGTATAGGTCGCTAAAATATAGACATGATCCGTCGGTAGTTGTTTGATTTTCTCAATGACATCAGTCAATTCTTTTGCTTGTGTCAATTTGTCTTCAGCGATACCCGCTACTTTCAAACGTAGTGCCATATCTGTGTGGCGATCGCCACCAGCAATCACAGCAGGGATCTCCATATCTGCAAAGCGTTCAAATTCTCCGTCCCAGATCCAACTCACATCGATTCCATCTGCGTAGTTCGCATTCAAGAGGGCAACTAGTGAAAATGGATACGGTGCATGTCCCATCATGTCGATGACTTGGTTGATCCCTACAGGATTTTTGACTAGAACTAATGTACAGGACTTGCCATCGATTTCGATGACTTCTTGACGACCAAATACTTTTTCGTCATACCCTAAGCCTTGTCTGATTTTTTCAGGAACAACACCATAATATTCAGCCACCGCAGTAGCTGCTAACGCATTATAGACATTGTACATGCCACCAACTTCGATGCCATATTCATGACCATCAATGACGAAATCAGCTGATTTGTTGTCCATTCGTTTCATTTCTGTCAAACGATAATCTAGTTCTGGACGTTTAAATTCACAATTTGGACAATAGTATTTACCTAAGTTTGCATAAGTGATCATTTTGTAGTGCAAGATGTGATGACATTTCGGACACAACACGCCATCTGTATTGTAGTGGGCCATCTGTTCATGGTCTTCTTCGTGATCAAATCCATAATATCTTCTAGGGTTGACCGTCTCAACTGAATTGAAGATCGGTGAATCGCCATTACTGATGATCGTAGCATCTGGCGATTTTGCGGCACCATCAACGATCATTTTATAAGTGGTATAGATTTCACCGTAACGGTCCATTTGATCACGGAAAATGTTTGTAAATAAAAATAGTTCAGGTTTGATGTATTCAGTCACTCTGCTTAGACTGGCTTCATCGATTTCTAATACCGCAAATTTCTTTTGGCCTTTTCCGGCTTTTGCTTGTAAAAAAGTCGAAACGATTCCTTGGACCATGTTTGCGCCCGTAGGATTCGTCAAGACTTCATCAAATTGTTGTCGTAAGATATTGACGGTCAAAGCGGTCGTCAATGTTTTTCCATTTGTTCCAGTTACGACGACGACTTGATAGTCTTTTGCTAATGTATCTAAAATATGAGGATCGATCGATAAAGCAAGTTTACCAGGTAAACTTGATCCTCCTTTAAAAAAGGTTTTTAGTCCCCATTGTGCGGTTTTACCAACTGCAATCGCAAATTGACTGCGTATTCCCATTATGTAACCTCCAAAACGTCATAATTACAAATAAATTCAACTAATCATACCATATGTTGAAAAAAAGGTTAAATTGCTTTGTCTTATTTTACAAAAGTTTATACTGTTCGCAAAACAAAAACGAAAGAAGCAAGAAAACGAAAAACGATCGCTTCCTTGCTTCTTACATATCGGTTTTTTATGGTAACGATAAACTTGCTTATCCGATAATGATTTTTTCTGTAGGATATTCATAACCTAAATCTCGTGTTTCTTTTGGCACAAATAACATTAATGTGTACAACATCCCGATACGTCCAATAAACATCAAAGCGCCAATCGTGATTTTCCCGACGGTGGACAGATCACCAGTGATGCCTAGCGATAACCCCGTTGTACCAAAAGCAGAAGTCACTTCCACGATGATCGAGATCAATGGTTGTTTCTCCGTGGCAGATAAAAAAAGAATACAGAAGAAGCACATCCCTAAGGAGAGCATAAAAACGACCACTGATTTTCGGACATCATCTTCATCGATTCGACGACCAAAAATATTAATGTTATCTTCACTTTTCAAAAACGAATAAAGATAAAGACCAATGATCGCCACAGTCGTGGT
Source organism: Enterococcus spodopteracolus (assembly GCF_030441955.1). Classification (NCBI taxonomy): domain Bacteria; kingdom Bacillati; phylum Bacillota; class Bacilli; order Lactobacillales; family Enterococcaceae; genus Enterococcus; species Enterococcus spodopteracolus. The sequence goes on from NZ_JARJHD010000001.1 coordinate 218,975, forward strand.
TCGGATACCCCCGCCGACAGAACTCGGACTACAACCAATGAACATCAATAGGGAAAAGACGATCAAGGTCGTGATTTGAAAATCCCCCAGATCATGGATCTGTAAACCCGCATTACGAGTTGTCATGGAATAAAACATTGAATTGATCCACTGGACACTAGGATGGAGATCTTTAAACAAGTGATTTTTTTCAAGTAAAAAAATCAAGATAGTCCCGCTTACAAATAAAATGATAAAAGCGAGGACGGCGAGTTTTGTAAACAAAGAGAACCGAAAAGGAATCTTGGCTTTCGTTTTTCGATACAAGCGCCATTCTCGAAACTCCATCAATACTGGAAAACCGATCCCGCCAATAAAAATCAGGAACATGATCATAAATAAAAAAGGATAGTCATGTTCAAATGGCTTGATCGACTCACCAGTAATATCAAATCCCGAATTTGTGACCGCGGAAATAGCTTGATAAAATCCATGGAAAACGGCTTCGTGCCAATGATCGAAATAGCCGCGAATATAGAAATAAACGGAGAACAAGGCACCGAATAGCAATTGGAACCAGAGCAATATGACAAAAGTGATCCGAATCAAACGAACGATACCAGATAAACGTGGTTGATTCATATCTGTCATGATTAATTGTCTCTGACGTAATGTGATCCGTCGTTTAGAAAAGATAATAAATGCCGTGGAGATCATCATGATCCCTAAACCACCCACTTGAAACAACCCTTCGAGTAAAATAATACCATTGTTATTAAAAATCGCGTGGATGTCAAATGTCGAAAGGCCAGTGACACTGATCGTACTGATAGCCATAAAAAGCATGTCAATAAATGAAGCATGACTACCCGGATTTCGGAAAAATGGGATGTAAAACAAGCCCAAAGAAATAATAGTCATTAAAATATAATAAAATACAATAATTTGAATAGAAGAAAAGTGACTAGAAGCATATCTTGTACTACGCCTTCGCCATTTCCGAAAAAAAAGATTCAATTGCACAAATTCGATCCTCCTTGTTAGATGTTTCTTCCAGTATACCGACAATAAAATAAATACACAAAGAAATAATAAAACTAAAATTTACTAGGATTTTAGTTATTGGAAAAGTGTCTTATAATAAAGATGACTTTGCGAGAGAACTTGGAGGGAGATCCATGATAAAATGAAGTGTATCAACCAGTCATAGACTGTCTGATTACGACTAAAACAACATTCGAGTAAATCTACACAAAAGTTTCATGAAAAAATAAGAAAAAAATAAGAAATTTATGGTAAAACTAAAGAATACGTGTGAGAAAAATCAACTTTTGCCAAACTGATCAAGACTTCAAGCGGCAACAAGGAAAAGGATGAGAGAATATGCGGAAAGTAGCACCTATATTAAAGCCAATCGCTGTATTGACGATTTCGACGATTGTTGCTACCACAACAGGCATTGTTAATAGTTCTAGCTATCGTGCACCAAGTCGTTCTACAGAGACGACGACGACTTCTACCAATGAAGGAACAGGGCAAACGAATGACACGGTAGAAACAACACCGACGACTGTAGAACAAGACACAACCAATTCTACATACAACCAAAACTCAATACCAGAAAGTTCCGTGGATGAAGGAAATACAGGATATACGACCGATTCGACTAGTCAAAATCAAGGGGACAACAGCGGTTCAAGTACGACGCCAAGTGCCACTACACCAAGCAGTACGACGCCTAATACAACGCCAAGTACTTCTACGCCAAGTGAAGGCAATCTAAATGAAAAAAATGCACCTACAGAGCAATCCGCTGAAACACAGATGTATAATCAACAGGCAGGTGATGAAGAATGACAGTTATATTAGATATCATCAATGGGATACACAAGTTTTTAGGATATTTAGATATCAGTCCTAAATATTTGAACCGAGGCTATACTATATTAAGTGTGATTCCGACCGTTTACCTTTTACGGATTGTTTATGGATTATGGCAAAATCAAAAGTATTTGCAGTTTTTTTTATACGGATTAGGCTTTTTAGTTCTTTTATATTTCACTATTCTAAATGTGTTTTATTACTTTTTTGATAAAAATTCAAAAGCCGATGTGACGCAAATGATCGTAAAATATTTACCTGATGAAGCATTCAATATTGAAGGAGAAACGGTTCGCGGGAACAACGGAAATATCGACAAAGTCAATACAGAAAAAGCCAATGTTCTATTCGATGAAGACTACCAATTGAAACTAGCAGAGAATATGCGTTATTTGATTGAAAAAGGGGAAATCAAGGTCAATGAACTTGGTCGAATGGACGGGTTCTTGATTGATCGAAATACACTTTATCCGTATTATTATGTGAAAAAAATCTCCGACAAAACTTATCAATTAAGTATCGGTCGTAATTATTCCAGCATGGAAAAAGTAGGGACGATCAAGGTCGACTCGCCAGAAGATCATATTGAACCCGTAGGCTTATTCCTTGCAGGCGGTGATTTTGTCAAAGATGGTCTTAGATACCATGAACCCTATCGTTTGAAGTTGATCATCAAGAAAAATCAACCAAAAGAACAAGAAGGTGAAGTGACATACAGTCGAAGCCAACGAAGAAAAAAATCAAAAGTGTAGGATAAATCTTTTCCATCAAGGATTTATTTAGCTCTAATATTAAAGATACATGAAGTTCAAAAAAACATTTCTAAAAAAAAGGATTATTCCCAACACGATCCGACACTTATTCTTTCTTTTAATCGATAAAAAATGTAAAATAAAGAATAGCTAACAAATAAATAAAAAATAACATAAAAATGTTTGGTTAATAGGAGGTATAAAGTGAAAAACTTTTTGAAAAATTGGGGAATCTTGATCGTTGTTTTAGCCGCCATCATTTTGGCAAGAGTCTATGTATTTACACCAGTCACCGTGAGTGGTCATTCCATGGACCCTTCGTTACATGATGGACAACGTTTGATCTCATCTAAAATCTCAGATTTTGACCGCTGGGATATCATTACAACAAAAGAACCTGGGGATGAAGAACGGATGATCGTCAAACGAATCATTGGGATGCCCGGTGATACTGTGAAAATGGAAGATGATCAACTATACATCAATGGGGAAAAGCAAGATGAACCTTACTTAGATGAGTATAAAAAAGAATTTTCAGAAGACAAACTACAAGAGGAATATTCTTATAACTCAGCCTTCCAATCGCAAGCTGAAAATGCTGAAACGTTCACCAGTGATTTTGAATTCACTGTTCCTGAAGGACAATACTTGGTACTGGGCGACAATCGTTTGATCTCAAAAGACAGCCGCATGTTTGGTTTAGTCGATGAAGACTTGATCCAAGGAAAAGTCGTTTTCCGCTATTGGCCGTTGAATAAGATCAATATCATTTAATCGATGATACGTAATGTGATAACGATATAACTCTAAAAAGTAAAGATATACCCTGAAAAAACCTCAACATTCATTTGGAATGTTCGAGGTTTTTTTGTTATATAAACTACATCAACAGGTGATCAATTTAATTTTTTTTATAAAATCACGTTATTTTCAAAGTTTGTTCATAAAGTAAGGTTAAAGTGAAAGACACATAGGTATAAATAACTATTAAAATATATAGGAGTGACAGCATGAAAAAATTTATCTCAATATTAGCTGTATCATCAGGACTGGTTTTATTTTCTGCATGTACCACAAATCCATCAGACCAAGCCGCAGTGACTTATAAAGGTGGAACGATTTCCGAGCAGGAACTAGTCGACCAGCTGAAAAAAATAAATGGTGCCGAATCAGCCGTCCAAAATTTGATTATTTTCCAAATATTTGAAGAAAACTATGGAGATAAAGTTTCTGATGAAGATGTGGAAAAAGAATACAATGATAGCAAAGAAGCACTCGGTGATTCTTTCGATTCGCAATTGAAATTAGCGGGCTATACGACTAAATCCTACAAAGAAGAAATCAAAAAAAGATTAGCTTATAAGGCAGGGTTACGAGCGAATGTCGAATTGACGGACGAGGATCTTAAAACAGCATGGGAAAACTTCCATCCAGAAGTAGAGGCACAATTGATCAAAGTAAGCAGCGAAGATGAAGCCAAGGAAATCAAAAAGTCACTCGATGAAGGAGGCGACTTTGCTAAAATCGCCAAAGAAAAATCGACAGATGAAGCGACAAAAGAAAAGGGCGGAGAAATCACCTTTGACTCGCAATCAACAAGTGTGCCAACAGAAGTCAAACAAGCAGCCTTCAAACTTAAAAATGAGGAAGTTTCTGACGTCATCACAGCGACTAATTCCTCTACGAACGCCACGGAATATTATCTTGTGAAAATGGTCAAACAACAAGAAAAAGGCAATGATATGTCAAAATATAAAAAAGAACTAGAAAAAATAGCAACAGAGACAAAAATAGCAGATCCAACATTCATACAAGAAGCTGTGCGTAATGAGTTGAAAAAAGCAAATGTAAAAATCAAAGATGAAGATTTCAAAAACGTATTAAGTGGCTTGATGACGGAACCGTCGACAAGTGAAAGTTCGACCGATGCTTCAACCGACTCTTCAACAAACACTTCGACAGATAGTTCAAACTAGTTGATCATTGGAAGAACTAAACAAATACGAACTCAATTAAAATAATCAAAAACCCGAGAATAATTTTTTTATTTTCGGGTTTTGCGTATTTATGAAAGTTTTTTTATAGAAAATAGAAAATGCTTATTCTTTGCATGCTATGGCTAAAAACAAAGAAGCATCTTGTTTCATAAACAAGTTTTTTCCGTGATGGAATGTTTCAATTGAAAGTGGTTTAAATCCAGCAAATTCCAATTGTTCTCTTAGCTCCTCGTGGTCAAAACCATTATGGACTTTTGGATGCTGGATGTTTTCGTTCTTATCGAAGTCAACGATATAGAGTTTTCCACTTGGATGAAGGAGTTGCGAAAGTTGTTTTAAAATGACTCTCGTTTCTGGAATATGCAATAAGACTAAAGACAATAAGATGATGTCGGCTTTCTCTGCCGGCAAATTCCTTGTTGCATCCATTTCTACCGTTCGTACATTTGCTTGTTTTGCTTCTTTGATTTTTTTATCAGCCATCGCTAGCATTCCTGCGGCTGAATCTATGAGGATCACTTCTTTAAAACGTGAGGCAAAGGGTAATGTGACAAGACCAGTTCCCCCACCGTAATCGATCAATTTCTGGTCATGAGTCTGTGCAGAAAATTCTTTTTCAACAGCTGAACGAATCGTGGCAGCTAATTGGATTCGTTCGGGGGTATCATAATAGTTCGCCATTTGGTGGAATATTTCGGACATAAGCGCTCTCCTTTATTTTTCATTCGATTATACCAAAAGAAGTGCGGGTAGTTTATTAATTTATAACGAAAATACCAATATTTACACTAGGGAAATCTCGCTTCGAAAATTCTCACTGTAAAAATGATTGAAAATCAAGTATAATACCATAGGAACAAACTGGAAGGTGAATGAGGACATGGCACAACTATTTTTTAAGTACGGCGCAATGAACAGCGGCAAGACAATCGAGATCCTAAAAGTCGCACATAATTATGAAGAACAAAACAAACCGGTTGTTTTGATGACCAGCGGAATCGATACAAGAGATGGCGTTGGCGTAGTTTCAAGCAGAATCGGGCTGAAACGTGAAGCAATTCCCATTTTTGAAACGACCGATGTATTTGAAGTCATCCAGCAGATGGAACACCCACCATTCTGTGTATTGATCGATGAAGCGCAGTTCTTAACAAAAGAACATGTCTTAGCATTCACGAGAATCGTTGATGAACTCAATATTCCGGTGATGGCGTTCGGATTAAAAAATGATTTTAGAAATGAATTATTTGAAGGATCGAAATATTTATTGCTTTATGCAGACAAAATCGAAGAAATGAAAACGATCTGTTGGTTCTGCCATAAAAAAGCAATGATGAATTTACATTATATAGACGGAACACCGGTGTACGAAGGAGATCAAGTCCAGATTGGTGGCAATGAAGCCTATTATCCCGTATGTCGAAAACACTATTTTCATCCATTGATGATCACAGAAGGAGATTAAGCATGTACGACCAATTACAATCAATCGAAGACCGTTACGAAGAGCTTGGGGAACTACTGAGTGACCCAGAAGTGATTTCAGATACGAAACGTTTCATGCAACTTTCAAAAGAAGAAGCAAATACACGTGAAACGGTCGAAGTTTATCGTCGCTACAAGGAAGTTGTTCAAGGGATCAAAGATACAGAAGAATTACTCGGCGAAAAGTTAGACGACGAAATGGCAGAGATGGCTAAAGAAGAATTAGCTGATTTGAAACAAGAAAAAGAAGAACTAGAAGAAAAAATCAAGATTTTGTTACTTCCAAAAGATCCAAACGATGACAAAAACATTATCATGGAGATTCGCGGAGCCGCTGGTGGCGACGAAGCCGCACTATTTGCAGGGGATCTTTTCTCGATGTATCAACGATACGCAGAGAGCCAAGGCTGGAAAACAGAAGTCTTGGAAGCAAGTGTGACAGGGATCGGTGGCTATAAAGAAGTCATCATGATGATCTCAGGTGAAAATGTCTACTCGAAATTAAAATATGAAAGTGGCGCACATCGGGTCCAACGTGTCCCTTCAACAGAATCTCAAGGACGTATCCATACATCAACGGCAACCGTCGTTGTCATGCCTGAAGCAGAAGAAGTAGAGATCGATTTGGCTGACAAGGATATCCGCGTCGATATTTACCACGCTTCTGGAGCCGGTGGACAGCATGTTAATAAGACAGCATCTGCGGTACGTTTGACTCACTTGCCAACTGGAATCGTAGTGGCGATGCAAGATGAACGTTCACAATTGAAAAACCGTGAGAAAGCGATGAAAGTCTTACGTGCGCGCGTCTACGACAAGATCCAACAAGAAGCACAAAGCGAATATGATGCGAATCGTAAATCTGCGGTAGGGACTGGGGATCGTTCAGAGCGTATCCGTACTTATAACTTCCCTCAAAATCGCGTGACGGATCACCGTATTGGCTTGACGATCCAAAAACTGGATCAGATTCTAGCAGGAAAACTAGATGAGATTGTCGACGCATTGATCGTGTACGACCAAACATCTAAGTTGGAAGAGATGCAAAATGGATAAAACCTATCGAGAAGTCCTCACACGGGCTTCTTCTTTTTTAGAAGAACAAGGAGTAGAAGGATATAATATCCAATTTGTCTTTCTTGAACGCAAGCAGTGGACGAAACTGGATTGGCTCATGCGAATGAATGAACCAATCACAGCCGAGGATCAAGCCATGATCGATGCAGATATGCAACGACTAGTGCAACATTATCCACCCCACTATTTATTAGGTTTTGCTGAATTTTTTGATCACCGTTTGAAAGTCACGAAAGCAACCTTGATTCCTCGTCCAGAAACCGAAGAATTAGTCGCACTATGTTTGGCAAAAACAAGCAAAGAAACCTTAAATGTCGTGGATATCGGTACAGGAACTGGGGCAATCGCCATCAGTTTGAAAGCTACTAGAAAAAATTGGCGGGTCTCAGCAATTGATTTATCTTTAGAAGCACTAGCTGTCGCCAAGGAAAATGCAGAACATGAACAAACGACGATCAATTTTTATCATGGTGATACGTTGGAACCTGTCATGGATCAAACCTTTGATGTCATTATTTCTAATCCCCCTTATATCAGTCGAGCAGAATGGTCGGTGATGGATCAGAGTGTACGAACCTACGAACCGAAGATGGCATTGTTTGCTGAAGAAGATGGTTTAGCGATCTATCAGAAAATCGCAAAGGAAGCTTCACAAATATTAGCTAGCGATGGACAACTTTTTTTAGAGATTGGTTTCCAACAAGGAGCAGCTGTCAAAGCAATCATGGAGCAAGCCTTTCCCACAAAAAAAGTACGGATCAAAAAAGATATGGCAGGCAATGATCGGATGATTTTTGTTACCAATTAGTTTGTGGATGAAAAAATTTTTTTCTGTTTTTTTATAATAAAAAAACACTGATTTGATAAGGATGAAAACGAATATTTTAGTTATCAACATACTTATCCACTATTGACAAACTAGTTATCAACAATTTGTGTATAACTGTCTGGGAAAACGGAATAAAACAAGGATTTTAAAAAAAGAGGATGTGGATAGACTGTGGAAACAATGAAATATGATGAAACACAATTAAATGAAGCTGCGAAGGAATTAGCAGTAGGGAATCTAGTGTCTTTTCCAACGGAAACTGTCTATGGATTAGGAGCTAATGCCCTTTTACCGGAGGCTGTCAAACAAGTCTTTACAGTGAAAGGTCGACCACAAGACAACCCATTGATCGTCCATGTCGCCTCCTTCGAACAAGTAAAAGAGTATGTGGACAACTTTCACCCCCTAACAGAACAAATTGTGAAAAACTTTTGGCCAGGACCACTGACTTTGATTTTTCACATCAAAAAAGGCAGTTTACCGGGGATTGTCACTGGTGGTTTATCCACAGCTGCTTTTCGCATGCCAGATAACAAGAAAACATTAGAATTAATCCAATTAGCAGGTGTACCACTTGTAGGGCCAAGTGCCAACACTTCAGGTAAACCGAGTCCAACAACAGCAGACCATGTCTTTCATGATCTAAATGGGAAAATCACAGGGATCATTGATGATGGGGCGACGAGGATCGGTGTAGAATCAACGGTACTGGATTTGAGCGACCCATCTGCACCGCCGATGATCTTACGACCAGGAGCAATCACGAAAGAGCAACTAGAAGCTATCATTAAAAGTCCAGTGGCGACAGACCGCCATTTGGTCAAAGAATCTGAAACACCGAAATCTCCGGGGATGAAATACAAACATTACTCACCTGATACTCGAGTACTGATGGTTGAAAAAACGGATTGGCCAGAGGCGATTATCTGGACAAAAGAGCAAAAACTACGTACCGGTGTTTTAGCTGGACCAACAATAGCTGATCAGGTACGCAAGGATGTCGCAGCTGTGTATATGTATTACGATGATTCAGTAGAGGCAGCAACGAAAGGGTTGTTTGCGGGGTTACGTGGCTTAGATGATGATCGATTAGCTCTTGATCTGATTCTAGTACAAGTTGCACCTGAAGAAGGTCTAGGTATTGCTTATATGAATCGGTTGAAAAAAGCCGCAGGACAAAATTATTATAAAAAATGATCCAGAAGTGATTGCTGCAAAATCATTCTGTGATACAATCTAGGAAACAAACTAAAATAGCTATTTAAGAAATAATGTTCGTATTCTTAGCTAGTAATGTTTGGTCAACATCAAAAAAAGACAAATAAACTGAACAATCATTTGAAATTTAGAGAAGTTGACACATAAATAAATAAGGAGTTGTTGTTTGTGGTAGACTACAAAACGTTTGACCCTGATTTATGGGCAGCAATCGCAAAAGAAGAGGAAAGACAAGAAAACAATCTGGAGCTGATCGCTTCTGAAAACTTTGTCTCTGAAGCTGTGATGGCAGCACAAGGAAGTATTTTAACGAATAAGTACGCTGAAGGGTATCCAGGACATCGCTATTATGGTGGGTGTGAATTTGTGGATATCGTTGAAAATCTGGCGATCGATCGTGCCAAAGAATTATTTGGTGCCAATTTTGTCAATGTTCAACCACACTCTGGATCACAAGCCAATACAGCTGCATATCTTGCGTTAGTTGAACCGGGCGATACGATCTTAGGAATGGATCTTTCTGCTGGCGGACATTTGACACATGGCTCTCCAGTCAATTTTAGTGGAAAAACGTATCACTTTGTTGCTTATGGTGTAGATCCGACAACAGAAGTCATTGATTATAATGTCGTACGCATCTTAGCGAGAAAACATCAACCAAAATTGATCGTAGCAGGAGCAAGTGCTTATGGTCGAACGATCGATTTTGCAAAATTCAGAGAAATCGCGGACGAAGTTGGGGCAAAATTGATGGTCGATATGGCACACATTGCTGGTTTAGTTGCAGCGGGGGTTCATCCAAGCCCAATCCCTTATGCCGATATCACAACAACGACGACTCACAAAACATTACGAGGGCCTCGTGGTGGGATGATCTTAACAAACAATGAAGAATTGGCTAAAAAAATCAATAGCGCAGTTTTCCCAGGCATCCAAGGTGGCCCTTTGGAGCATGTGATTGCCGGAAAAGCTGCTGCATTTAAAGAAGCATTGACTCCTGAATTTAAGGAATATAGCGAACATGTCATTGCCAATGCAAAAGCCATGGCAAAAGTATTCAATCAATCGATTGGTACCCGAGTGATTTCAGGTGCCACAGATAATCATTTGATTTTGATCGATGTACGTGACTTAGAATTGAACGGAAAAGAAGCTGAAGCGATTTTGGACAGTGTTCATATCACCGTCAATAAAAACTCGATTCCCTTTGAAACACTAAGCCCCTTCAAAACAAGCGGTATCCGTATCGGGACACCAGCAATTACGACCCGTGGCTTCCGCGAAGAAGATGCGGCAAAAGTAGCTGAATTGATCGTCAAAGCTTTACAGGCAAAAGATGATGAAGCACAATTAGAAGAAGTGCGTGCAGGCGTCCGTGAATTAACAGAGCAATTTCCATTATATAAAAAATAAACAGTTTATAACTAAGAGTCATCAATAAAAAGGTAAGAGAATCGAAAAAGGTGAGACAATCAGGGATGTAGCTATTTGGTTGTCTCACCTTTTCTCTGATTGTTGAAGTGTTAGATGGCTCTCTGGAAATCTATACAGATAGTGTTGAGCTTCTTTCACAACCTAGATAAACGGTGTTCAAGAAGCAACACTTCGGTCATAAGGCAAAAAAATCAAAAATGAAACAGCCATTTTTAATTTTTCTGCCTTATGCCTTAGTGTTGATCGCTTCTTTCACAACCTCTTTCAATCTGATTTTTTGACTTTTGTCTGGTTGCTCTCTAGTATATGAGGTGTAATTTTATTTGTTGCATTCAACTTAGGGAGGAATCCGTATGACTGATCGAATTTCATTAGAAAAAGAAGCAATTGAGTTTAGTGATGCTAATGCACCGCACCCGCGTATCTATGAATTACCTCCGGAAGAAGGGCGTGATCTTCTAGAAGAAGTTCAAAGTTCTTCTGTGGAAAAATTACCTGTGGATATCGAGGATTTGAAAATGGACACCAATGATTGGGGACAAATCAATGTGCGTTTTATCCGTCCTGAAGGAAATGTAGAAAAATTACCTGTCATATTTTATATACATGGTGCTGGTTGGGTATTTGGAAGTGCCAAGACACATGACAAATTGATTCGAGAATTGGCTGTTCGTACAAATTCGATCGTGATTTTTCCTGAGTATAGTCGTTCGCCAGAAGCAAAATATCCTACTGCAATTGAACAAAACTACGCGATTTTGCAAAAACTTGCGGAGCTTTCTGAGTCGAAAGGCTTGGATCTTGAGAACTTGACAGTCGCTGGGGATTCCGTAGGTGGGAACATGGCAACGGTGATGACGATCCTTACAAAGCAACGTCAAGGATTACCAATCAAAAAACAATTACTATATTATCCTGTAACTAATGCAAATTTCGATACAGATTCTTATAACCAATTTGCAGAGAATTACTTCTTAACAAAAGAAGGGATGCAATGGTTCTGGGATCAGTATACGACAGATGAAAAGAAACGAGCAGAAATCACTGCCTCACCTCTACGTGCAAGTAAAGAAGAATTAACAGGTTTACCGCCTGCAATGATCTTGACAGGTGAAGCAGATGTGTTAAGAGATGAAGGAGAAGCATATGCTAGAGAACTTCGTGAAGCTGGCGTGGAAGTTACGCAAGTACGTTTCCAAGGGATCATCCATGATTTTGTCATGGTAAATACGATGGACCAAACCAATGCGACACGAGCAGCGATGAGTCTTTCGACAGAATGGCTAAAAAACTAGTTGTTTTTTGTCATCTTTTTCCATTAATAAATTAGAAAAATAACAAAAAACGTCTGATTTCCAGGCGTTTTTGTTATTTTTTGCTGATTTTAAAAAGAACATCGCTTTGTTTTTTTATTTCTTTGGTTTTCTTTAGGAAAATGACGGGTTAGACTAGTCAAGTCAGTGATTTTGTTTTACAATTAAAAAGAAACGAGAGAAAAAGGAGACAAAAAAATGGGCAAATTTCAAGTAATCGACCATCCATTGATCCAACACAAATTAACGATTATTCGCGACAAAAATTGTGGTACAAAAGTTTTCCGTGAGGTTGTTGATGAAATCGCTATGCTGATGGCATATGAAGTATCACGTGATATGCCACTTGAAGACATTGTCATCGAAACACCGATCACAGAAACAACACAAAAAACATTGTCTGGTAAAAAAGTAGCCATTATCCCAATCTTGCGCGCAGGTATTGGAATGGTTGACGGAATCTTAGAATTGATCCCAGCAGCTAAAGTCGGCCACATCGGATTATACAGAGATGAAGAAACGTTGGCACCGCACGAGTATTTCGTTAAATTACCGGAAGATATCGACGCACGTCAATTATTCGTCGTTGATCCAATGTTAGCGACAGGTGGCTCAGCGATCATGGCGATCGATGCTCTGAAAGCACGTGGCGCTTCAAACATTAAATTTGTTTGCCTTGTTGCAGCTCCAGAAGGTGTGAAAGCCTTACAAGAAGCACATCCAGATATTGATATCTATACTGCATCATTAGATGAAAAATTAAATGACAAAGGCTATATCGTTCCTGGTCTAGGTGATGCTGGCGACCGTTTGTTTGGCACAAAATAAGAAAATCAAATACAAAAAGATCTGGGTCGTACAAGAGCCCAGATTTTTTTGTACAATCGATTCAACCAAAATAAAAAACCACCCAATTGATGGATGGTAAAAAACTAAAGCTTACTCATATCTTTGTAATTGACAATGACAACGCCTTTACTTTGGGTCATCAAATCGGCATTCTCATTAGTTTCATCAATTGCAACAACAGCAGAGTTTTTCAATTGCTTGGAAATTGTTCCGGTTTGCGTTTTTCCGTGAATCATAAAGGTAACATGTGTATCAGTGGTAAATTTTTCTCCAAATTCTGACGGTTCGACCTTTGTTTCAAATTTTCCAAAAGTTGCCATTTTCATAAAACCTGCCTTTCATCTATAATTATAGCACATTTTTTGAAAAAAATCATGAAAGTAGAAAAATCTTCCATATTACCTCTTTACATTTCTTAACATAAAGACTATAATTTCTCTTGGAAACGCCAGCTTAGCTCAGTTGGTAGAGCAACGCACTCGTAACGCGTAGGTCACAGGTTCGATCCCTGCAGCTGGCATACGATAAAAGCAGTCATATCAAGGTTTTTACGCCTTTGATATGACTGCTTTTTGATTTTGGTGAAAAGAGAATGACTAAAAATGCCTACTTACAATAAATTTATTCCAATTGTTCACTTTGATTAATGAGACACGAAAATAAAACATTTTACTTGCTTTTTTCGAATTATTTAAAACGATCTTTAATCATAGGCCAAAAATTTTTTAATATTCTATTAGTTACCATTTCATAAGCATATAATCGTATTCTATTCATGCGATTCACACTAATTAAGTGGTTATGTTTAACCTACATTTTATTTTTATGTGTTTTTTTTAAGGTTGACACATGTAAGCTTTAAGAATATACTCTAAACGAATTGAATATTTCTTCGGGGCAGGGTGTAATTCCCGACCGACGGTGACGAGTTTACTCGAAGTCCGTGAACCACATTTTTGTGGTTGAGCTAGTGAAAATCTGGCACCGACAGTTAAAGTCTGGATGGGAGAAGAAAAATCGACTGAAGATCGGTTTTATTTGTATTAAAATCGATTATCTTTAGGTTTATTTAGTTATGCCCTGTGATTAAATTCGCAGGGCATTTTTTGTTGAAAGGGGGAATTGATATGCACCAGTCTTTCATGTTAGCTGCGATTGAAGAGGCAAGAAAAGGAAAGGGAAAGACCTTTACCAATCCATTAGTTGGAGCTGCGATTGTTAAAGAAGGAAAGCTACTCTCATTAGGTGCGCATTTACATTATGGCGAGGCTCACGCTGAAGTAAATGCTATTCAAAATTGTGGTTCCCCCGAAGAACTGTTTGATTCAACTTTATATGTTACTTTAGAACCTTGTAACCACCAAGGAAAACAGCCACCTTGTACGCAAGCCATTGTCCAGTCTGGTATCACAACGGTAGTCATAGGCCAACTTGATCCCAATCCTTTAGTAGCAGGAAAAGGCAGAAAATTTTTACAAAAGCATGGAATCAAAGTGATTGTAGGCGTAGAAGAAGAGAAATGTAGAGCATTGAATCCTTTTTATAACCACTTTTTTGAAATGGATCGTCCCTACATCACATTAAAACAAGCCGTTACACTAGATGGGAAAATCTCTATACAGAAAGATTCTAGGTACTCAATAACAGGCTCAGAGGCAATCTCAAGAGTTCGCAAAGAGCGAGGAGAATATCAAGGAATCGTGGTAGGGAGCGAAACCGTTCTAATTGATGATCCTCGTTTGTTACCTGATGTCGAAACTATCTTCCCACCAGTACGCATTGTTTTGGATCGTAGAGGACGGATCCTTAAAAGCCCTAAACTCGATCTTTTTCAAACGACCACAAGTCCGGTCTGGATATTTACGGAAAATCCTAAGCTAGAGGAACTATTTCCCCATGTAACTATTTTTTATACACCTAGGTTTTCTTTTGCATTCTTTATTGAGACCATGAGAAAGAAAGGTATTCAGTCGTTGTATATAGAAGGTGGAGCGAAAATCCATGATGTTTTTTTAGCAGAAAGTCTCTGGGATGAAGTCATCAGTTATATTGCACCCAAACTTTTTGGTGGAAAAAGTCCGATGTCTTTTCATAGTGAACGTTTAGTTTCTAAAGATCAACAATTAGAATTTTTAGAAATTGAACAGCTTGGAGAAGACATTCGAGTTAGGGGGAAACGAAAGCAATGTTCACAGGATTGATCATTGAACAAGGAACAGTCAAAGAAATTCGACGAAATCAACAAATGATCCAACTCACTTTTCAAACTTCCAATAGTGTCCTACGTGATTATAAAATTGGAGATAGTATGGCAGTCAATGGGGTATGTTTAACTGCTATTGAGACTTCAAGTACTTCTTTTAGAGCTGAAATAATGCCTGAAACCTTTAAACGGACCACTTTCTCCACCTTAAAAGTTGGAGATAGGGTAAATTTAGAACGAGCAGTTTCCATGAAGCAACGCTTTGAAGGCCATTTTGTTTCGGGACATATTGATACTGTTACAAGATTGATCAAAAAAATAGAGAATCAAAACACATTAGTTTTGACATTTGCTTACCCAACCAAATATGAAGGTGAAATCATTCCACAAGGATCAATTGCAATTAATGGAGTAAGTTTAACAGTTACGGATACTACAGCAGCAAGCTTTTCAGTTAGTCTGATTCCACATTCCAAATCTTTGACAAATCTGGGGAATTTAGGTGTAGGACATCTTGTGAATATAGAAACGGATATCATTGGAAAATATGTAAAGGCACAGAGAAAAAAATTTGAGAGGTACAAGGAGAAGGACTTACTATGAGTAATATTACTGAAGCAATCAAGACTTTGAAAAAGGGCGGTCTAATCATTGTAGCTGATGATGAAGATAGAGAAGCAGAAGGAGATTTAGTTGGTTTAGCCGAATACGTGACACCTGAGGCAGTTAATTTCATGATCAAATTTGGTCGAGGATTAATATGTGCGCCAATATCTAAGAAGATTGCGCAACACTTATCTTTAGAAGAAATGACAACTCATAATACTGATGCGTTTGGTACAGCTTTTACGATTAGTGTGGATCATAAACACACGAAGACTGGTATTTCAGCATTTGATCGAGCTACTTCCATTAAAGCATTGGCTGATCCTCGTTCGAAATCAAGTGATTTTCTTAGACCAGGACATATTTTTCCTTTAATTAGTGTAGATGGTGGAACGCTTATACGTCGAGGACACACCGAAGCTGCAATTGATTTGGCCAAATTAGCTAATAGTATAGAAGCCGCTTATATTTGTGAGATCCTGAAAGAGGACGGGACGATGGCAAGGATGAAAGATCTGACACGTTTATCTAAAGAATGGCAATTACCCTTGATCACTATTGATGAGTTGGTAAATTTTTTAGAAGAAAGCAGCCATATAACAGTAAATTTACCGACAGATTATGGTGATTTCAAATTGACTATTTATGAAGAGGGAGAAAAGCTGGAGCATTTATTGCTAACAAAAGGAGATATTCAAAATAGTCAGTCTCCTACATTAGTCCGTGTTCATTCAGAATGTTTAACTGGTGATGTCTTTGGTTCTCATCGTTGCGATTGTGGTGAACAGTTACATGAAGCAATGAGAATGATTGCAGAAGAGGGGACTGGAGCTATTCTTTATCTTCGTCAAGAAGGTCGTGGCATTGGATTGAGAAATAAGTTAAAAGCTTATCAATTGCAAGAACAAGGATTTGATACTTATGAAGCAAATATTGAATTGGGCTTTGCTCCGGATGAACGGGATTATCACTTTGCAACAGACATTTTAAAATCAATTGGTACAACTACTATTCGGTTACTTACAAACAATCCCGATAAAGTAACAGAGTTACAAAAAGCTGGAATTACGATTGTAGAAAGAGTACCAATTGAAACCTTCCCACAAAAGGAAAACCAAGCCTATTTAAAAACAAAAAAAGATAAGTTCAATCATTATTTATCATTATAAAAATAAAGGAGTGTAGACATGACGATTTATGAGGGGAATTATTCTACAAAGGATCTTCGAATAGGGATAGTAGTCGCGCGATTTAATGAATTTATCAATCAAAAATTGTTACAAGGAGCGTTGGACAATTTAAAAAGACATGGTGTTAAAGAAGAGCAAATTGATATTTATTGGGTACCGGGAGCTTTTGAAATTCCCTTTATTACCAAAAAACTCAGCGAAAAGGATAGTTATGATGGATTGATTACGTTGGGGACAGTTATCAGAGGTGCAACTACTCATTACGAATTGGTTTCCAATGAGGTAGCCAAAGGAGTCGCACATATTAACCTAGAGTCCAATATTCCAGTGATGTTCGGTGTATTAACCACAGAAACTATTGAGCAAGCAATTGAAAGAGCAGGTACGAAAGCAGGAAATAAAGGTAGTGAAGCTGCTCAAGGGTTAATTGAGATGATTTCTCTTTCACAACAAATTTAAGAATTATTATTTTTAAAAATATGATGATTTTACTGCGGGTATACTAACCTCCAGTTTACTGAATATATTAAAAGCAGTTCTTAATATCAAAAATATCTGTCAGGATAATTCTTGCCAGGTATTTTTGATAAGTAAAAAGGTTACGTAGGTAATAATGATTTCTGTCATAACATATATAAGATTTAAAAGTTCCGTAATGTTACAATATTTTACTCAACACATTTTTCATATTGCTAATATTTCATGATTTCCCTTGGAAGATATGTAATTTGGGTAACGTAATATCTCAGCATCGACGTCGAAAGTTTAAATGTAAGATTATTAAAATCATGATTTTTAAAAATATGTTTAAGTGATAGAAATTCCCACTTTTTCATGAAGCTAATGTGATAAAAAACCATTATAATAATATCAAATATTTTTAAATATGTAAAAAAATATTTGTTTTTTTATATGTATCTAAAATAAGTAAAAATTACCTTGAAAAAACGTTTGTTTTTTATATTAATGTTATATATTTTAGTTCATTTTTAAGAAAACGCTATCAAAAAAATTCTGACACTGTTACACTTTAACTAAATGAGTGAAAGGAAGTGGACAGCAATGGATTTAGTGATTGCAACAGATTATGAAACACTTAGTGAAGTAACAGCAGGGATCGTTTTAGAGAAGATGTTGAAGCATAGAAGAGTGAATTTATCTTTGACAACCGGAAATTCACCTAAGATGGCCTACGAGATTTTGGTTGATAAGCTTAGTAAATTACAGATGGATACATCGATGATCCATTATTATAATTTTGATGAAGTGGCGCTGAAGGATAAGCAGTATGGTTTGACTATGTCAGGACTAAAAAAAGCTCTTTATGATCCGATCGGAGTTGCTGCTGAGAATATTCACGAACTGACTATTGAGAATTATCATGAGGTTGACAAAAAAATTGCTCAAGCAGGTGGCTTGGATTTAGTTTTGATGGGACTTGGTGAGGATGGTCATTTCTGTGGGAATATGCCAGGGTACACCGATTTTAGCAAGGAAACCTATAGTATTCCAGTCATTCCTGGAGATCAGATGTACGAATCGTTGCAAGAACATCTGGGAGAAGAACCTGGGGATTACTTCGTGACATTTGGACCAAAGACGGTCATGGCAGCGAAACAGCTAGTATTGATCGTTAATGGCGAACATAAAGCAGAGATCATCAAACAAGTCATTAAAGGACCGGTAACGGAGGAAATTCCTGCATCCATTTTAATGACTCATCCCAATATCACAGTGATTTTAGATGAAGCAGCTGCAAAATTATTAAAATAAATAGTCATATCAATGGATTGTTTCAAAGAACAACACAGAATCCACGAAAATCATATTACCGATTTTTGTGGATTTTTTTGCATTTCTGAATTTATCCGTAGACTCGTTTTCCATCGTATTCTCCGGTAGAATAGATAAGAAAACAGACCATATCGTTCATTGGCGAAAAACTGCCAGAATAGGAGAAAGAGATGAATCAGTTTTATAAGAGAATCCAATATAAATTTTCTGAATTAAATCAAGTGGAAAAAAATATCTTAGATTATTGTTTGCATCAATCAAGAAAAGTTTCCTCCATGACAGCCGAAGAATTAGCGAGTGAAACATTTACCAGCCAATCGACTATTACTCGAATGGCAAAAAAGCTTGGCTTTAAAGGATTTCAAGAATTTAAGTTTGCCCTTAAAAGTTACCGGTCATTAGAAGAAACGAGTGGTTCTACTGATGTGTCGGATGAATTCAAACCATTGATCAATGAAATCCTTCGTCAGTTTACAGAGACGTTAGAAAAAATCGAGCCGAAACAAATCGATCGCGCAGTCAATATGATTAAAGAAGCACAACGTATTGAACTGTTTGCTGTAGGGCAAAGTATTCCGGTCGCTGTTTCCCTGAATCGAAAATTGCATTTTCTTGGTAAAAATGTGGGGCATTCAACCGATTGGGACGAATTGCTAGCAGTGAGTAAACAACTAGGAGAAGGAGATCTTGCTATTTTTATTAGTCATAGTGGGGAAACATTAGGAATGCTCGATTATGCTAAACGACTAAAGGAGCGAAATGTTCCTCTGCTGTCTTTTATTGGTCAACCGACAAGTTCTTTAGAAGAATTGTCGACGGTCGCATTTATTGCAGAAATGTTGACGATCTATCATCAGAATATTGATTTGAGTCCAAGAGTTTCAATGGATATCTTGTTAGATATTTTGATGATCCATTATGCGAAACAAGTCATTTCTCAGAATGGAGATTCTAATTTATGAATGCCCATTCTACATGGACAAGAAGTATTGCAACCGTCTTTGTTATCGCTTACATTTTAAGGGTAAGAAATAGAGTAAGGGGGAAAAGGGATGCAAAAAGGGAAGAAAGCAAGTTGGATGGAGATTTTTCAAGGGTTAGGCAAAACGTTCATGTTACCAGTCGCACTGTTAGCTTTCATGGGATTGTTCTTAGGGATTGGGAGTGCGTTCTCCGCTGAATCAGCAATTACTGCTTTTCCATTTTTAGGTGCTGCTTGGTTACAGGTGATGTTTCGCTTTATGTCGACGATTGGTGGCTTTGCTTTTAGCTATTTACCTGTGATGTTTGCCATGGCGATTCCTTTAGGCTTAGCACGTAAAGAAAAAGGCGTGGCTGCTTTTTCTGGGTTTGTTGGATATGTAGTGATGCAATTATCGATCAATTTTTATTTGCAAGAAACGAATCAATTGGCAGCAAGTGAACAATTACGTGAAGCTGGTCAAGAAATGGTTTTTGGTATCCAAACATTATCTATGGGTGTTCTGGGAGGGATCATTGTCGGGCTAATCGTTTATCAGCTCCATACGCGATTTTATCAATTCCAATTACCAGATAGTTTTGCCTTCTTTTCAGGGACACGTTTTGTACCCATCATTACTTCAGTAACTTTAGCAATTGTTGGCGTGTTGATTCCGATGGTTTGGCCACTTTTTGCCATGTTGATCACTGGGATCGGAAATTTGATCCAACGCTCTGGGGCATTTGGCCCGTTCTTATTCGGTTCTGGAGAACGACTCTTATTGCCATTTGGCTTACATCATATTTTAGTATCGATGATCCGGTTTACGGAAGCTGGAGGAAGTCAGGTCATCAATGGGCAAGAAGTCTTTGGCGCACTAAATATTTTTTATAATGAATTGCAACAAGGATTGGCGATTTCACCGAGCGCCACTGCTTTTCTTTCACAAGGAAAAATGCCGACATTCATGTTTGGCCTTCCCGCAGCGGCTTTAGCGATGTATCAAACCGCAAAGCCAGAGAATCGTGCAAAAATCAAAGGATTATTGATTTCAGGTGTGATTGCGACTTTTGTAACAGGGATCACAGAACCAATCGAATTTCTCTTCTTATTTGTCAGTCCTCTCTTATGGGGATTCCATGTGTTGATGACTGGTGCCGGATTTATGGTCATGAGTTTGTTGGGCGTAACAATCGGGAACACCGATGGCGGTATCTTAGATTTTATTATTTTCGGGGTCATGCAAGGGACTTATACTAAATGGTGGTTGGTTTTACTTGTGGGGGCTTGTTGGTTTGGTATCTATTACTTTACATTTAAAACGGTGATTTTACGCAAAAACTTAAAGACCCCTGGACGTGAAGAAATGACTGCTGAGACAGAATATACAGACGAAGAAGTAACATATAAAGGAAAAGGCACAGTTGATGCACGAGGAATCTTGGTTGCTTTAGGTGGTGCTGAAAATATCACTGCTTTAGATAATTGCATCACCCGTCTAAGGTTAGTGGTGAATGACGGATCGATCGTTGATGATGACCGACTGAAAAAGTTAGGTGCATTAGGCGTGGTTCATTTGGATGATACGAATGTACAAGTCATTATAGGAACAAAAGTGACGACTGTTAGAAATCAACTGGACGACATCTTGTCGTTCTGAAATCGGGAGAGTGTAGAAGATGTCTTTCAATGAACAAATCGATCGTAAAGGGACGTATTGTACGCAATGGGATTATATTGAAGACCGCTTCGGTAAAAATGATCTCTTGCCATTTACGATTTCTGATACAGATTTTAAAGTACCAACAGGCGTCGAAGCTGCGCTCCAAGAAAGGTTAAGACATCCCATTTTTGGCTATACTCGTTGGAATCACACAGATTTCAAATCAGCAGTCACTCACTGGTACAAAGAACGTTTTGGACACCAGATCGACGAGGACTGGTTGGTTTACAGTCCTTCCGTCATCTATAGCATCAAGCAACTGATTTGTTTATTAAGCGAATCGGGAGAAGGTGTGATTATCCAAACGCCTGCTTATGATGCCTTTTATAAACTGATTTCTGGGAATGGCCGCAAACTGGTAAGCAATGAATTGATTTATCAAGAAGGTGCCTATAAATTGGATTTTGAGGACTTGAGGCGCCAATTTGAGCAACCGGAGAATAAAATTTTGTTATTGTGTAGTCCCCACAATCCAACAGGTAGAGTGTGGACCAAAAAAGAATTAGTGAACATCATCGAGCTTGCCCAAAAAAACGAGGTGTTCATTATTTCGGATGAGATCCACATGGATATTCTCAGAAAGGGACAACACCATCAACCACTGACAGAATTGATTCAAAAAAATGTCGCAGTCGTCACCTCTGGAAGTAAAACCTTTAATTTTCCTGGGTTGATTTTTTCTTACGGATTGATCCCAGATCCATCTTTACGTCAACGATTTTTGCATCAGATGAAAGAAGCTGATGGACTCAGCTCAACGAGTATTTTTGGATTAGTTGCGACGATTTCAGCGTATGAAAAAGAAAGCAACTGGGTCAGTGAACTCAATCGGTACATTGATGATAATATTGCTTTTGTCACTGCGTACCTCAACCAACATCATCCAGAAATCCTCGTGACCAAAAGCGAAGCCACCTACTTGATGTGGCTCGATTGTGCCCGACTCCCATTCACTATGGAAGAACTTCAGCAACGAATGATCGAACGAGGCAAGGTTGCGATCATGTCAGGCGAAGTATATGGGAAAGCTAGTCACAATTTTTTGCGATTGAACGTGGGATGCCCACGTAAGAAATTGGAAGAAGGATTGCGGCGATTGACGGAGAGTTTGGGGTAAGAGAGAGAAAGTATTTATAAATAGATCACCTATCATTTTATTTAAAACAAGCGCCAAAGGACAACTACTTCTTGTATCTTGTCCTTTGGCGCTTATTATTTCAAGAACCTTTCTTATCAAATGATTTGATATAGATAGGAATCACCTATTTATTGTTAATTAGACTTAAAGTCTTCAGGAAGTTGATCGAACGTAACGGAAGAAACGTTTAAATAGTCTTTTTCAATCCCATTGTTCGTAAAAATCATCCCTAGTAATACGCCAGTTTTGTCATCAATATTTAGTTTAAAGTGATTAGCCTGATATCTGACTTGATTGGCGTCTGATAAGCTACCTTCTAAAACTACTGTATTTCGTCCAGCTATTTTTCCAGTATCTGTAAGTTCATAAATAGCTTCATCCTCTAATAAGTTAATTGCTAAATCGGAAGGTAATGCAACTATTTTTGCATTGCTATAATAATTTGCATCTGGTCTTGCCTTGTACAATTTTTCTCCATCCTCACCAATTTTTATACTATCGGCTAATGTCATAGAATGATTACTAGATGCTCCTTCTAATCTAACAAAGGAAGTATATGCCTAAGCTTTTATCGTTTGAATCAAAATTTTCCGTTTCAATATTGCCGTTGTCGTAAAAAAGAAAACTTCGATTATTTGTTGAATAAGTAGTATCGATTTTCGTGAGATGATTGTCAGGCAGATTAACAGCTGATAGATGAATTGATTCGATTAATTCTCCTGCTTTTTTAGTTGCTAAAAAATGAATCTCGATACTGTGATAATAATCAATAGCATTGATCATTCGATAGACTGCTTCTTGTTTTGTTGTGATTTCATCTTCTATTTGTACAGTTGGTATTTCAATTGTTGTTTGTTTTTCTTCTTCTGGAGAAGTCGTGATTACTCTACTCTCAGACTTAACTTGTACATCTGTTTGTTGATTAGCTAAGACAGCATAAGTAGAGCTTGCCAAGATTGTTGTCAACGTTAAACCAATAATAACTCCTCTTATTTGTTTTTCCATAGTTATCTCCTTTTACCATGTGATTTTGAATGCATCTGCATCCAGACCACCCTGAATATTCACATTATTAGGTTTCCCAACATTTGCAGCTAGGTTCCAATTAGTGGCACCCAAATCACCAATCCAATTCCATCCTACAGCAGCGTAGTATTGTTCAATAGTATTTCCTTCACCTATCCCTGGCGGTGAAGCAACATTATAAGCAGCTGTTGACTCGAATGCTGGATTAGCTAAATATGCGTAAAAATTCCCAACATTTGTTCTATTTGTAGGGTTAAAGCCATACGCATAAAATGCACCACTTTTGTCGTAACTAATCCTTGCGTCTCCAAAATAACCTGATGAGATCCACGTCCAATTCCCTGACATAATATGACTCAAACCCGGTTGCCCTGCAGCTGCATCGTTGTCCACTAATTGCTCACCATCAAAAACCTTGTACCCAGAAAAAATAGTACTGACAAAAAACAAAATAAAGAAAAGATTTTTTTCATGAGTGACTCCTTTACTTATTTATTTGTTCTCTTGAAGTATAAATCTAAGAAATAAAAAAACATATATTTTTTATTAATCATTATATTTGCATAATATTTAATGAATAATTTACTCTTCATCAACCTGTTTTTTTGTATAATTTAGCTCGGAAAATAAAATTTTATATTGTGTGAAAAAAATAAATATATTATATATAGCAAAAAAGATAAAAAAACATAAAATTAGGAGATTTAAGTGGATGATTTATTTAATAACTATAGAAATTTATTAATTTTATATTAAGAATAATGTGTATGTTTTTATACTATCTATTCTTAAATTAAATAATAATAAATTGAAATCTGTGAGATTCTAAATACGCTAAAAGCTTTTTTAATAGAATAGAGCATAAAGTTTAAAATAGATAATATTAGAAGGAGTATTCTACTTAAATAACGTAATAATCATTTTTAATTTTATATTAATACTTTCTAATTCATTTACATAAAAGTAGAATAAGTTAACAAAAATGAGCAGAAAATCTTTGAATGTTAAATAACTAATTATATATATTTATATTTATATAAATATATATAATTAACAAGTCATAGTTTATTCGAATAATTTATTATATTGGTGAAGATATCTTCTAAAATCGAAAATATAAACACACTTGGTAATGAATTATAATTGAAGATCAAGGAGAGAATAAAAAATGAAGGAAGTATTGATGGGGTTTACAATGCTGTTTGGTTTGATAGTTAGTGGAATGCATACTGAGGTTGCAGATGCAGCAATTCGAGCAATTGATCCTGAAAGTATTGTTATTTCGAAAGAAGATAACCAAAAAGCAATACAACAACTTGAAGAACAGGGGATTGATGTAGATAATCTACCTTTTTCAAAAGACAAGTTGACGACACAAAAACCAAAACCTGGCACATATATCATCGAAGGAGAAGATAAAAATTCAACAGATAATTTAAGTACAGAAGAGTTGTTACCAAAGGCTAAACTATATAGTATTAATGCAACAGGGTTCTCAGTTCAAATTTATAATCCTAGTTCAGGTAGTACTTCGTCAGCTAGTGGGATAAGATGCAACGAATTAGCACCTTTATTTACAATAGAGGACAATGGCATTGCGGGTATCCATGCAATAATGTCTTATAATCAGTTTTATTTTCTAGGTGATTATGTGCAAGATTATGGAACTGGTGTATGGGATGGAGGATATTACTATAGATACTTCAACATTTCTGATACAAAGTGGCAATGGTATAGAAGGTTATGGCTGAGTGTTGCTGATAAGAATGATTTGCTAAACTAAAAATAGACTGTTTGGGAAGAAGCCTCTTTCTATTTTTTGAAATGAAGAGAGAGTGATCAAATAGAATGAAGAAACGAATAATATCCATCCTGCTATTTCTATTACTAATGGCTGGCTGTAGTAGCGAAACAAATACAAGACAATTTGAAATGAGTGACAGCGTTCCGGAAACAAAAGAAAGCACTCAATCACAGGAAATAGCTGATTCAGACGATTTAACATTCGAGGAATATAAAACAGCCTTTCCTGGTCCGGGAAAACTCGATGAAGCATATCAGAAATTAAAAATAAAAAGCGATATTTCCCACGACCAGTTACACGATCTCTTGATTAAGTATTCCTGGAAACTGGAGGGAGGGGGTATTTTGATCTTCAATGAATCAGGTGAAGTACAGCGAATCAATCTGTCTGGGCTGATAGAGTATGCTGGAATATATTCAGTTAATCAAGATAACTTCTATTTAGAACCAGATCCAGCAAGTGTGAACTATGCAAATGTGATCAAAGATCATAAGTACAGAATCGAAGCAGATAGATTGTTTTTATTCAGCGAGGAAGTGAAAGAACATCAAGTCATTATGTATCCTATGAAAAAAATAATTCCATAAACCAGTATTTTTTGTGCTCAATCTATTTATAAGTCATTAAATAAATAAGCGATTTAAAGCATCGGTATTCTGCCGATGCTTTTTTGTCACAATTTTCTTCATTTTACCGACATATTAAACGTATTTAAATACGCAAAAATTTTGAGAGGAGAATCAAAATGAAGTATGTTGTAAAATCTGGAGATTCGTTAAGTAGGATTGGTGAAAAATTTGGGGTATCAGTTAGTCAATTACAACAATGGAATGGAATCAAAAATCCTGACTTTATTTTAGTTGGGCAAGAGCTGATGATCATGAAAGAGTTGAATGATACACTTACGCGAAAGATTACTAGGAGCCAACTTGAAGCAATTGGATGGAGTAATTTTTCAGAGCAGATAATCAACGATTTAAATCAGTGCATCAACGTGTATCGTATCACTGAACTTAATCCTTTACAGCATTTTATTAGCCAGTGTAATCACGAGTCAGGTTGTGGGAAATGGCGCATAGAACTTGCTTCTGGAGAAGCTTATGAAGGGCGTAGTGACCTTGGAAATGTTTTTAGTGGGGATGGTAGAAAATTCAAAGGGGCAGGGTTTATCAACTAACTGGTCGTTATAATTATACACAGTTTTCTTTATCAATCGCAGATCCAGAAGTTGTCAATCAAGGAGTAACTTATGTGGCTGAAAGATATCCTTGGTCAAGTGCTGGCTATTGGTGGGAGGCCAATGGGATGAATAATTTCTGTTTATTATCACCTACTGTTGAACAAGTGACATTTAAAGTAAATGGTGGATACAATGGATTGGCTTCACGTAAATCCTATTACGAAAAATGTTGCGAAGTGATCAGTTAAGAGGGAGATAATGTTTAGTAAAATGGGGATTTTTATACATTTATTTGAAACAGAAGAAGAATTGATCCATATCTTCTTTTTGTTGATTTTATTAGATTTATTCACTGGTTGGCTAAAAGCGAAAGTACAAAGAACTTGGTATTCTAATCTGAGCTGGCAAGGCCTATGGAAGAAGCTTAGTCATTTTGTTTTATTGATTTTGACTGGCGTTGTCGATATCGTTTTAGCAAAAAATAATGTTCAACTTGAATTCACGTTAGTTCAAGTATTTACAACATTTTTAGTACTGACGGAAATCGGAAGTATTTTAGAGAATATGGCAGAAACAAATCTAACAAAATATTTTCGTCAGATCATCGAATCGATTGAACAGAAATTAAAAAAAGGCAGCTAATATCCAAAAAATAGAAAAATAAAGAATAGATTCTATGTCACAGATTTATTCAACTTATCGACATATCCTTTCAAAAGAATGAATGGAGTGGCTAATGATGAGTTTTTGGATAAGCATAACAGAAAGAGTGGATTTGTATGTAATAGAACAAAATGGAGAGTTACTGGAAGCAATACTCAGAGATTTTTTTCCATATTTAAAAAAAAGTGCTAAAAATGCCCAAATTTCAGCAGAGAAATTGGGCGTATACATACCTTTTGAAGATTTTTATAGTACCTATCTGTTAGCTACATGGAAAGCGATTGAAGATTATCGACTGGAAAGAAAGAAGAAAGAGTTGAAGTTTAAAAATTTGTTTCTCTATCGCTTAGCAATTGCTGAGAAAGATGTATGGCGTCTTTACAAAAAAAGTTCAAACAATAAGAATGACAAAAATGGGATTACTTATGATGCTGGGCGTTGGCAATCTTTAGATCCTGGATTTATAGAGAGTCAGTCATCGGTGGAATTTGATTCAACTATCGATTTAAAAGAGATGGTTTGTAATTATCAAAAGCAAGAACCACTTGATGGGTTCTTCTTTTCATTGCTAGTTGAAGGGCTTACTTGTTCTGAAGCAGCGAAAATCATGTTTTCAGAAAAGGACTACCATCCGTCAGTGCGTAAAAGAGTGGAGAGAATGAAGAAACGCTTAAAAAAATATTTGCTTCAAGAAAAATATTTCCTGAATACTGTCACAAATTCTAAAAAATCTCAACATATCTAAGTGATTCGAATCAAAATAATGTTGAGGAGTGAAAAGAATGGATAAGAAAGCAAAACAAACACGTGATCCTTGGGTGTTAGAGGTACAGCAATGGTTGAATGAGACATATGGAAATGTAGCAGGCTTTGGTTCAGTACCGGAAGATGGTTATACTGGATGGAATACGATTTATGGATTGATTCGAGCGGTACAACATGAACTAGGAATTACGACATTAGTTGATAACTTCGGTGCTACCACTTCTGCTTTATGGGATAAAGAAGTGACCCCCAATCTAATCAACACATATGAAAGTAATTTTGTAAAGTTGATTGATGGTGCATTTCGTTGTAAAGGAATGGGAACTGGAAAGTTTAATACCATTTACACAACGGACAATGACAATGCAATAAAGCAGTTAAAAATTGCCGCAGGATTTGAATCAGTCAATAGTACATTAGATTCCACATGGGCTAAAGCCTTGTTTGATATGAGCGCTTTTGTTTTAGTACCAAGTGGAGATGCGACGATTCGCTCGATGCAACAAGGATTGAATCGAGAGTACTGGCAATATACGGGGATTTTGCCTTGTGATGGCGTTTATCAGCGTCAAACCAATACAGCATTGATTTATGGTCTTCAAGCAGAAATTGGTATGGATACAAATACAGCAAATGGTAATTATGGTCCTGGGACTGAAGC
This sequence comes from Enterococcus spodopteracolus, assembly GCF_030441955.1. Taxonomy (NCBI): domain Bacteria; kingdom Bacillati; phylum Bacillota; class Bacilli; order Lactobacillales; family Enterococcaceae; genus Enterococcus; species Enterococcus spodopteracolus. Next base: position 247,503 of record NZ_JARJHD010000001.1, read on the forward strand.
GGGTACCCCAGTACTAAATCAAGGAGACATCGGTCCATTTGTTCGAATTTTGCAATACGGTCTTTATGTGAACGGTTATAACAAACAAGGTGATTTTTCAGGAAACTTTACGTCATATATTGCGGAGCAAATTCTTGCTTTCCGACAGTTTATGGTATTGCCACCGTATAATCAAACGTCGGATTTAACCGTGATGAAAGGTTTACTAACATCAAACGGGAACACGAATCGTTCAGCAGAGGCCTTTGACACCTCGACAATTTTGACTAAAGAAACAGCGGAAGGTTTGAAATCACAAGGTTTTTCGATTGTTGGACGCTACTTGACAGGTACGGTTGGAACAGGAGCCGACGAACGTGATAAAAGTTTATCCTTTGAAGAGATAGAAGCAATTACACAAGTTGGCTTAGCCATTTTTCCTATCTACCAAGATGGCGGTTGGTATGAATCTTATTTCACGCAAGATCAAGGCCTAAAAGATGGAAAACTGGCGATTGAAGCAGCATATAACTTAGGTTTTCCCTTAGGAACAACCATTTATTTTGCATGTGATGTGGATATTCAAGACGGAAATATCCCCGGAACCGTCTTACCTTATTTTGCGGGAGTATGGTCAATTCTTTCATCAGACCAGACATATAATGTTGGCGTTTATGGTACTAGAAATGTTTGCCAGAAAATCATTGATGCGAGTTATACAACTCAAGCTTTTGTATCTAATATGTCCTCAGGCTTTAGTGGTAATTTAGGATTTCCTATGCCTAAACAATGGGCATTTGATCAGTTTATTGAACTGACCACAGCGGGAGTAGGTATCGATAAAGTTGCTGTGTCAGGTAGAGATCGAGGTATTTCATCTTTTTCTGTATCTCCAGAAGCAATTGCGAAAAGAGAGTTATTGAAGCTGTATAAAAATTTCGGTGTAGCAGAAACAGCATTTGAATTTGAACAAGAAGTACGTATAGAGCCAGCACCAAATTACGTGGTCTATTTGAAACCTCATATGGAGTGGTCTATTTCAGGAGAAGAATATGGGATTTCTGTATTAGTGAAGGATAAAAAAGTGGATATGTCTCCTTATTACAATGAAATCACTGATTCGATCGTGGAATACAGTGAGTATCTTAAAGGAGACACAAAAAGTTTTGAAGATGTCATCAACGAACTTGGACCAAAAGTAGATAATGGAGCGATTGCAGTTGGATTAGCAACGAAAGAAGGGTTAATAGGTACACGTATCTTGATGACCTTTGAGAAAGAGTTGAAGCACGGAGACCATGAAATTACATCCAAATTTCAATTAGAGATTGAGATTTACTTACGTCCGCTTGTTGATTCCCCCTTGCCAGATCCAGTTTATCAGGACGTCGTAGAACAGTTGAAGAATGGGACGTTTGAGTGGGATACTAAGCTAATTGTTGGGGTATTGGTATCAACCACAGCCGTTGTACTGCTTTATGCGTACGGTTCAGCTATCATAGGTGCTATAGGAGCAATTATTGTTGGTATTACTGGTTTTATTTCAACCGTTGTTGCTGCACTAGCAGTAATTGGTATCACTTTAATGGGGATATATTCTCATTTTATTGGAGCATAACAATCAGGAAACAAGATAAATCAAAGTTGAAAAGCACTTTGGTTTATCTTGTTAAACTGTAGTCATTAAACCAATAAACAGTGACAAGGAACCAAAAATAAATATCAAGTAAACTGAGTAGATCATTTTGCTTTGCCAGGACAGGATTTTTTGTTTCTCTTCTAAATTAGTGAAAAAATAAGTAAAATGATTCTTTTTTTTAGTAATGATTAAATATCCTGCTAAAATTGTTTTTTTTAAATATCGCCATTTTTGTAAAGCTACAAGACAAAAAATTATACCTAGGATAATAAATAGTATGGAGAAAGGTATGTTATTCTCGGTTATAAAAAAAATTGACAAAATACAAGAAATTAATGAGAAAAGTATAAAACGATTACTTTTTCTAAGAATCGGAATATATTCATTTGCTTCAGCTGTACTGAAACTCAGAATATTACGTTTAATTACTGTCTTTTTGAACACTTCTATCTTAGTGTTTATGTAGCTTAAGAATACTAATGTAATTAACATAAGTAATAGAAAAAAATAACTGGTCATAACCAAGAAATTATGCATGCTGTTTCTCCTCTTTTATAAATATGTAAAGCTTCTTGAATAACTTTCTGCATAGTGCCTTACAGGGGAAATTTACTTAATCATTCTTACAAATCAAAAATTTTAGAACAAAGAATACAATTTACAATTATAATTGCTGAAAAAGCTCCTAGGTATGCGAGTACAAGCATGACTCTTTGCCTAGAAAGAATCTTTTGTTGCTCTTCTGGTTCTGTAAAAAAATAGATAGAATATAGTTTTTTCTGTAGGTTACTAGGTAACCTTGAGAGATTGTTCTTTTAAAGTATCGCCATTTGTCTAGAGATAAGTGTAAGCAGAGTACAGCAAATAAGGCGCCGCCTAAAGTTAAGTAATATTTGTTATTTATCAAAAATATGCCAGCTATGATACAAGAAGTTAAGCCAGTAAAAACAAATAGATTACTTCTTTTCGTAATCAAATAATACTCTTTTGTGTATTCAATATCTGGTAATAAGTATTTATTCTCGAAGATTTGTTTACGATATTTTTCCATTTTCAAAACAAAAAAAGCCAATGAGAATAAAAATATATAGAGAAGAGAGAGAAAAAAGTAAGCAACTATTACTAAAAAATTATCCATGTAATAACTCCATTCTTACGGATTAGTCAAAAATCTAACATAAAAAATGCTATCAGCTATAATTAACAGATAGAAACATTATCATCTATAAGTATACGCAATGAATGGATAGATAAAACGCAATCAGTTAAAACAACTTTTTATAATGAGAGTTATTTTAACTGGCTATCATAAAGAAAAAGCTACCCTCTAATTTTAAAGGATAGCTTTATTCATTGATTATTTGTCTGTTTGTTCACCAATTTGGTGGGCTTTTTGTTTTTCAGTTTCCCGTACGATATAGACTGGGCGTTTTTTCGTTTCCAGGAAGATTTTCCCGATATATTTCCCAATGATGCCAAGACAAAGGAGTTGGATTCCGCCGATGAATAGGACGATTGAGACGAGTGAAGGCCAGCCGGATGTTGGATCACCAAATAATAACGCACGTAAAATAATAAATAAGATGGCGATTCCTGAACCGATACATGATAATGCGCCAACAAATGAGGCGATGTTCAATGGCGTGTCAGAAAAATTGACGATCCCATCGATTGAATAGTTGAATAATTTCCAAAATGACCAAGACGTTTCACCGGCAACGCGTTCACGATTTTCAAATGAGAGATACTCTGTTTTGAATCCTACCCAACTGAATAGTCCTTTTGAAAAGCGATTGTATTCCGCTAATTCTAAGACCGCATCCACCATTTGGCGAGTCATCATGCGATAATCTCTTGCACCGTCAACCATTTCAGTATCACTGATTTTATTGATCAATTGGTAAAATTTCTTCGCAAAGAAACTACGGATAGCTGGTTCACCTTCACGAGTAGAACGGCGTGTACCGATACAATCGATATCGGAGTTGATGACTTTATCAATCATCACTGGTAATAATTCAGGCGGATCTTGTAAATCGACGTCCATGACAGTGACAAGGTCTCCTGTAGAGGCTTGCAGGCCGGCATATAGTGCGGCTTCTTTTCCGAAATTTCGTGAAAAAGCGACAAAACGAACGGATTCATGTACATTCGCTAATTTTTTGATGGCAGCCAAGGTACCATCACTGGACCCATCATCGATAAAAAGATACTCGAACTCGTAATCGCCACGAAATTTTTCGACTTCATCAAAAAAAAGTGGGACAGTTTTTTCTTCATTAAAACAAGGGATGACAATTGATATTTTCATGTTTTCGTTCCTTTCAAGCATGTTTTTTTCATATAACCTATATATATAAAAGTATGCTTAAATAACAAAAATAAAAGATGTTATAAGCGCCTTATTCAGTGTACCATCTCTATGGCATTAAATAAACTTTTAGGTTGCTTTTTTTTCTTGAATCATAGATGATAAATAAAATAAGTGAGGAGGAAGGCGGACAAAAATGAAAATTGAAACACCAATCGGTCCTTTGTGGCTTGATGCCGATCAAAAAGGATTAACAGCTGTCTCTTTTGAACGGATTTTTGAAAATGAAGAAGCCAATGCTCAGATTTTATCCTTGGCAAAACAACAGCTGGAAGAGTATTTTTCAGGTGAAAGACACGTTTTCGATGTACCTTTATCTTTCCAAAGAGGAACAGCCTTTCAACAAAAGGTTTGGCGAGTGCTCACAAGAATCCCTTATGGACAAAGTCGCACATATAAACAAGTGGCACAGGCAATCGGGCAACCAAAGGCAGCTCGTGCGATTGGTCAAGCCAATCGTTTGAATCCTCTACCAATCGTTATTCCTTGTCACCGAGTGATTGGACAAAATGGACAATTGACTGGGTATATGGGGAAAGCTGAAAATGGGTTAGTGATCAAACGGCAACTATTAGTGCTTGAAAATATTTTAGCTCATTAGGCTGTACTACCAGATAACAGCATAAATAAGCACCAACACCTCGAAATAGAAATTCTTTCCGAGCTGTTGGTGCTTATTTTTACTTATAGTTTGATCAACCAAATAAAGAATAAAGCCATGATCGTTTGTAAAAGTCCCACAGTCAATCCATACGTCAAGAATCGCTTTCCTTCTTTCATGAACTTTGCAAAATCCAAACGTAAGCCAATTGCAGCTAATGCAGTGACCTCAAACCAACCACTAATAAAACTAGCGCTTTGATCAATCACATGGGGAATGGTGAAGAAGCTGTTGATTAAACACACGATCAAGAAGCCTAAAACGTACCAAGGAAGTGGCATTTTTCGTTTGTGGTTTTTTGGCGTATACGTAGACGAGACGGCCGGCTGTTTTTTTGTCATAAATTTTTCAAAGAGGAAGACCACGACCACAAGCATCATGATCCGCATGATTTTAAACAGCATCGCAAATTGCACGACAGAAGCATCTAATAGACTTGCTCCAGCAACAACTTGTCCAACGGATTGTAAAGTACCACCTATCAGCGCACTTTTTTCGATCAGTTGATCACCAAACAGTTGGAGACCTAAAAAGGGAAGTGTCAACATCATCACTGTTCCTAAAAGATTGACCAAGGTAATGACTTGGCCCTTTTCTTCTTCATCTGCATGGATCACTGGAGCAATCGAAGCAATGGCTGAAGAACCGCAAATGGCGTTGCCACCTGCCATCATCAAGGAAAATGTATCGCTGAACAATAGTTTTTTCCCGATAAAATAGGCACCAAGGATCGTGACAGTCATTTGAAGTAACACGAAAGTTACACCTTTGATACCAATCTGTGCAATCGTTTGGATCGTCACAGTTGCACCAAGCAAGAAAACGGAACATTCTAATAGTTTACTTTCGGCAAATTTGGTACCCACCGCCAGCTCAGGTTGCTTAAACAATGTGTTTCCTAAGACGATGCCAAGTAAAATCGCAATCGTTCCTGCACCGAGTTGTGGGACAAAGGGTCCCAGTAACCGACTAATGACTGCGACGGAAAAGGCGAGTAGTAGTCCGGGTAAAATTTTTCGGCCACCAAATTTTTTCAGCGTTTTTATATAAGTGAATAAAGCATTCATCTGATTCTTTCCTTTCATTTAAGAAAAAGTTTTTCTAAAATATAGTATCATTTATTTGTTTCTTCGTGAATACAAAAAAACTTCTGCCTTTTTACTAAATGAAAAAGACAGAAGGTGAAGTCTATTCTATCAATCCCTTTGAAAGGTGATGTTTATGTTGACTGTGTTCTTTAATCAAGTAGATGGCATAGTGTCCTAAGACGTAAGCAATCATGCCACAGGCAATCAAACACTCGATAACTTTCAATCCATCTAAGATCCCTGTAGCAAACCCTAATTGATGGAAATAAGCAGTGGCAGTAGAGATTGCTGTAGCAGAGATCACCAATGGGAAAGTAAAGGCTGCAAAGCTTGGATAAAAATCAAGCAATAACAGACGTGGTAACATGGCTAAAACGACAAAGTAAAGTACTTGCGAAACAAGGAACAACGTCATGACTAAGGCCAAATTTGGGTCTTCAAAGTTTTTTAAGTACCCTGTCAGGCATAAAGAACCAGGTGCTGCAAGAATCGCAATCAATGGTAAGGTTGGTTGCGCCATATTTTTGACAAAGAAAATTCGATGGATGATGATTGGTAGTAGTACGACATAACAAGCTAACGAAAGCCAGAAGAAGATCTTTCCAAGGATCGGAGAAAAGTTTCCAGCAGTTACTGTGATGACACCAAAACCAACATACACGATAAACCAGCTTGGAAAAATTGCTTCTATTGACAAGTCTGCTTTAACTACATGATGGTAATTAAAGTACAGAACCAAGATGATTTGGAAGATCACTGCGGCTAACCAAATCAATTTGACGATTGGCGTAATTGATTTGAAAGAAACAAAATACGTACAGATGACCATCAAAGACATCGTAAAGGTCGGCGAGACGGAAGCGACGATTGGATCATATAGATGTTGCTTCGTGTGTTCAAATAAAAGGATCAGTTTGCCGATGATCAACAGCATCAAAAGCATACCGATCGCGCCTACAAAATTCCCTACATGTGTCAAATGATAGTCTTTTAAAAGATTCCCTAAAGAAGTCAACCCAAGGATCAACCCACAAATCGGGATCGGAACAATCTTCAAGAAATGCTTCATACATTACTCTCCTTTTTCATTGATAATAAAGGACAGACTCGTTGCAACGATAAGTAGCCAACGATGAAAACTGCTTGTTACGAAGAATAGTAAAGTTTTTCAATGGGAAAAAACAAATCGCATGGATGCTTCTCCTTATCGTTGCAGTAAGCTGTCTGGAAGGCTGTGAGGTGTGTGTAACTGAAGGTCCACAACCTGTTCCTTACACTTTTCATTATAGAGTCTTTTTGATATATTTAAATCAAATAGTTATTATAGTTACTATAAAAAAAGATAATGGAAGTGGTTAGATGTTTAAATTATTAACAACCTTTCGTGTCGTTTATGAAACAAGAAATTTTTCGCGAACCGCTGAATTACTCTATTTGTCTCAACCTGCGGTGTCCAATCAAATCAAACAATTGGAGCGGGATCTTGGGGTGGAACTTTTCCAGCGTAATGGACGACAAGAGATGAAACCGACAAAACAAGCGGATTTGCTTTATGAACGAACATTGGTTTTATTGGAAGAATGGGAAACAACACAACAACAATTAGCGGATGAAAAAAATGAAGAAGAAGTGTGCCGGATCGTCGCTTCCCATACATTTGCTGTGTATTTATTGCCTCAATTGATGAAAGAGTTGATCGTGCGTTTTCCTAAAATCAAGTTTTCGATTGCTTTTGCGAATTCCCATGAGAGTTTGGAGCAAGTGGCAAAACATGAAGCTGATTTTGGTTTTATCGAAAAACCTTTAGAAACAACCGGCGTACAACGCTTTTCTTTACTTGAAGATGCGTTGGTTGTTGCAGGTGATCCTAAGAGTGAGCTATGGCTAGTCAGGGAATCTTCTTCAGGTGTGTTCCATTACACGCAACGTTATTTTGAAGAAAAGAATATCCAAGGGAAGAAAATGCTTGTAAAAAGTAATGAAGTCATTGTGGCGATGTTGATAGAAGGAATCGGACGATCCATATTATCCAAACGAGCAGTACCAAAAGGGATACACGTTGAACCTTTAGCTGAATCTCGTCAGTTCTATTTGATCCAACGGACCCATTTGACCTCTGAACGGTTATTAGAAGTAGGAAACGAGATCTTGGATTTCTACAAAAAGGAAAAGAAAAATTGAAAAATATCAGACGGAATCAATGGAACTTCTCCCTTGAATAAGCGTTTTTTTCGTTTTTATCTTAAGAAAGGATAAAGAGAAATGAATAAGATTAATTTTTCGCAAATCTCATTTGCTTTGGCTTTCATTTATAGAAGGAGACAGCTATAATATAGGGCAGTATGGTTTTTAGGAAAAGGGATGAAAAATGGAAAAAAAAATAAAAACTTCGAATGATAACCGCATTGATTACGGAGTCATTCTACCAGTATTTTTATTATGTTTGATTGGGATTTTATCCTTATACGTTGCATTGACACATGATCCAAACGGTCCTTCTGTGACAAGAGGTGTCGGGATGCAGATCATTTGGTACCTTGTGGGAGCAGTAGCGATTGCAATTGTCATGCGGATCAATTCAAAATGGATCTGGAAATTGACACCGTATCTCTATGGACTAGGATTGCTTGTCATGGGGTTGCTCTTACGATTTTACGACCAAAATCTGGCGGCAAGTACCGGTTCAAAAAACTGGTTCCGTTTTGGAAGTGTCACATTTCAACCAGCCGAGCTGATGAAGATCGCTTATATTTTGATGCTGGCGTTGATCGTAACGAAGCACAATACGCAAGTCAAAGTTCGCACAATCAAATCTGATTTTTGGCTGATTGCAAAGATGTTGATCATTTCGATTCCTGTGATTGCGTTAGTTATGGCGCAAAAAGACTTTGGGACGATGCTCGTCTTTCTGGCGATCTTTGGTGGCGTCTTTTTGATGTCAGGGATTTCTTGGAAAATCATTGGCCCGATCTTTGCTTTAGCATTTATTGTGGGGGCAGGAACGATTTTCCTTGTGACCACAGAATCAGGAAGAGAATTCCTATATACTGTTGGATTCAAATCTTACCAATTTGCCCGAATCGATTCTTGGCTGGATCCATTTCATGATACGTCGGGCTTTAGTTTCCAACCTGCCCAAGGGATTTTAGCAATCGGAACAGGTGGGATGTTCGGAAAAGGCTTTAACGTCAGCAACATTTACGTGCCAGTCCGAGAATCAGATATGATATTCACTGTCATCGGCGAGAATTTTGGATTTATTGGTGGCGCATTTGTCATTTTCTTGTATTTTGTATTGATTTATCGTATGATACGTGTCTGCTTCGATACGAACAATGAGTTTTATGCCTATATCGCAAGTGGATTGATCATGATGCTCTTATTCCATGTCTTTGAAAATATTGGCGCAAATATCGGTTTACTTCCATTAACGGGTATTCCATTGCCGTTTATCAGTCAAGGAGGTTCATCGATCTTAGGGAATATGATTGGGATCGGATTGATCTTATCTATGCGTTATCAAAACGAAGCACCGGTAAAAAATTCTAGGAGGTAACGCAAGTTGTTTACTTTTTATGAGTACCCAAAGTGTTCTACTTGTCGAAAAGCCAAGGCTTGGCTCGACAATCATCAAGTAACGTATCAAGCGGTCGACATGGTCAAAGATACGCCTACGTCAGAAACGATCGAATCATGGTTGAAGCATTCCGATGTGCCGCTTCGACGTGTCTTTAACACAAGCGGGATGAAGTACCGTGAACTTGGTCTAAAAGACCAAATCGATGAATTATCCCTCACAGAAGCAAGTCAGCTGTTATCTACGGACGGCATGTTGATCAAACGTCCATTGATCGTCAAAGACAATCAACTGGTCACAATCGGTTTTAATGAAAAAATATACGAAGGAGCATTTAATTAAAATGGCTGGGAAACACTTAAAGAAGAAAGATAACCTTTGGATTTTATTTAATGGAAAAGAATACTGTGTAGGTTTGACAAAAGAAGCGCAAGAAGATCTAGGTGAGATCACGTTTGCCAACTTACCAAAAATCGGTAAAGCGTATCAAGCAGGCGATGCACTAGTTGAAGTAGAAGCAGAAAAAGCAGTCACTGAATTTGCAAGTCCATTATCTGGAACAGTCTCATCTGTGAATGAAAAAATCAGTGAGAATATCGCTGTTTTGAACGATGAAGATGAAATGACTGCGTGGTTATTGAGTTTTAAAGATGTCGATGCAGCAGAATTCGACGCGCTTTAAGAAACACGATGTTCAAATAAACGTTTGACACCGATTCTTGTAACTGCTATAATCATAAACAATCATATTGAAAGCTTTGATAAGAAGAGTACATGTCACAGATGTTTCAAGAGAGCCCGGTTTGCTGTGAAAGGGTAACGGAAATGAGATGGAAGATGGTCTTAGAGCAGAGTGAGTGAGCGCAAGCAAACTGACTACGGGAGTGCCCGTTATAGCACAGCAGTATGCGACTAGCGTCAAGTACTGAACGAGGTTGTTATTGTGAAATAGCAGCGAATCAAGGTGGTCACACGGAAGTCTAAACTTTCGTCCTTTTGCTAAACGCAAAGGACGAAAGTTTTTTTGTTGTCTAAGAGAAAATAAGTAAAGAAAGATGTGAACGATATGTCATTGATCCAATTGACGAATGTCAAGAAAACATTTGGCGGGAAACATGGGACGATCCACGCTATCAACGACGTTTCACTACAAGTGGAACAAGGCGACATTTACGGCATCGTCGGTTATTCCGGTGCTGGTAAGAGTACGTTAGTTCGTTTGTTGAACGGCTTGGAATTACCTACAGATGGTCAAGTAATTGTCAACGACCAAGACATTACTAAATTAAAAAATAAAGAATTACGCGTTTTTCGTAAAAAAATCGGTATGATTTTTCAACATTTCAATCTATTGTGGTCACGTACCGTACTAGAAAATATCCAGTTCCCTTTGGAATTAGCCGGTGTACCGAAACAACAACGGAAAGAAAGAGCAGAAGAATTGCTCCGTTTAGTCGGTTTGGAAGGACGAGGACAAGCTTATCCGTCCCAATTATCCGGTGGACAAAAGCAAAGAGTCGGGATTGCTCGTGCGTTAGCCAATGAGCCAGAAATCCTCCTTTGCGATGAAGCGACAAGTGCATTGGACCCACAAACGACAGAAGAGGTCTTAGATTTATTATTAGCAATCAATAAAAAATTGAACTTGACGATTGTTTTGATCACTCATGAAATGAACGTTATTCGTAAAATCTGTAACAAAGTGGCAGTGATGGAGCGTGGGCAAGTCGTAGAAGAAGGCGATGCGTTGACCGTTTTCCGTCATCCGCAACAAGAAGTCACAAAACGCTTCGTCCAACAAGACATCGAACCAGAAGCTGAATCCACTGAATTATTGGCAGAGTTGATCAAAGAAAATCCAGATGGTCGCTTAGTGACGTTGACCTTCAACGAAACGAATGCCAATGAACCAGTGATTTCTCAAGCCATTCGTCGGTACAATGTCGATATCAATGTCGTATATGGGAAAATCAAGCAAACCAAAGAAGGCTCGTTTGGTTCGCTGACTACCTTGATGATCGGAGAGGAAAACGAATTGGACCAAGCAGAAAACTTCATCAAAGAGCAAGGCGTCGGAGTGGAGGTGATCCATCATGGATAAAAGCTTCACAGAAACCTACCTTGATTTCAGCCAAATCAACATGGAGACAATGCAACAAGCCATCATGGACACGTTATACATGACGTTGATCTCCATGGTCTTAGTAACCATCATCGGTTTGATCCTTGGTTTGATCCTTTACTCGATTGGTCGCAAAAACAAACCGTACGCGCGGATCATTTACGGTATCGTTTCGATCATTAGTAATATTTTCCGATCGACACCATTCATGATCTTGATGGTCTTGATCATTCCCTTTACCAAAGCAATCGTAGGAACGATGTTAGGCGCACAAGCAGCGATTCCAGCTCTCGTGTTGTCCGCTGCTCCTTTTTACGCTCGACTTGTAGAAATCGCGTTTCGCGAAGTCAGTCCTGGGGTCTTAGAAGCCGCAGATGCGATGGGCGCGAGCTATTGGGAAATCATTTGGAAAGTCTTGATCCCTGAAAGTGTCCCAGCCTTGATCTCAGGTTTGACTGTAACGACGATCTCGATGATCGGTTTTACTGCCATGGCAGGAGCAATCGGTGCCGGTGGTCTAGGTGGCTTGGCTTGGCAAGAAGGCTACCAACGTGGTAATTTAACAGTGACTTTTGTCGCTACCTTGATTATTTTAGTCATCGTATTTATTGTTCAAGGAATCGGGGATTTCTTAACGAAGAAAACAGATAAAAGATAGTAGGAAATAGGAGGATATAGGATATGAAAAAGAAAATTTTTGGATTTGCAGCAACGCTTTTACTGACAGTTGGATTAGCCGCATGTGGAAACGGCGGAAGCAGTAGTGACTCATCAAACGCATCAGACGATACAACCTTGAAAATCGGCGCATCACCAACACCACATGCGGAAATCTTAGAACATGTGAAGCCGCTTTTGAAAGACGAAGGCATTGATTTGGAAATCGTCAAATTTGACGACTATGTCTTGCCAAATCAAGCATTATCAGAAGGCGACATTGATGCGAACTATTTCCAACACATCCCTTACTTGAACAAAGAAATTGACGAAAAAGGCTATGATTTTGTCAATGCCGGTGCTGTCCACATCGAACCAATGGGCTTGTATTCAAAAAAAATCAAAGACATTTCTGAATTAGAAGATGGCGCAACGATCATTACTTCAAATTCAGAATCTGACTGGGGACGGATCATCACGATCTTGAAAGCCGCTGGTTTAGTGACAGTCAAAGACGGCGTTGATTTAGAAACAGCCACATTTGATGATATCGATGAAAATCCTAAAAACTTGAAATTCAATCATACGATCGATCCAGCATTATTGGCTTCCACCTACCAAAATGATGAAGGTGATCTAGTAGCTATCAACGCGAACTTTGCTTACGGCGCTGGATTGAATCCATTAGAAGAGGCGGTATTACTAGAAAAAGATAACTCACCATATGTCAACATCATTGCGACACGTAAAGGTGACGAAGACAGCGACAAGATCAAAAAATTGATCGAAGTCTTGCATCAAGAAGATGTTCGTCAATGGATCGAAGAACAATGGGAAGGCTCCGTGAAATCTGTTGATGCGGATGCAAAATAAAACCTGTAAAGTCTGGGAATGATTCCCAGACTTTTTTTGAGAAAAAACGAACAAAAACTATTTTATTTAGTTTATAAAGATTATCAATTGAAAATGATGTTTTATTTGCAATAAATCAAAATTATGACATTTTTAACTGGTCGGGGCGTTGCGCTTCATTCTCAATTAGTCTAAAATAAGTGAGAACGAATCAGAATATGGAGGGGAACTACATGTCTGTCTTAGAAATAAAAAACCTACATGTGTCGATTGAGGACAAGAAAATCCTTAAAGGCGTGAATTTAACAATGAAAACAGGGGAAATCCATGCCATCATGGGACCAAACGGAACAGGTAAATCGACCTTGTCTGCTGCAATTATGGGAAATCCGAATTACGAAGTAACTGAAGGAGAAATCCTTTTTGATGGGCAAAATGTGTTAGAGCTAGAAGTAGATGAACGTGCACGTTTAGGTCTGTTTTTAGCCATGCAATACCCAAGTGAGATTCCAGGGATCACAAATGCCGAATTTATGCGTGCAGCGATCAATGCGACACGTCCGGAAGATGACAAGATTTCTGTCATGTCATTCTTGAAAAAGTTAGATGAAAAGATGGCACTTTTGAACATGCCAGAAGAAATGGCTGAACGTTATTTGAACGAAGGCTTTTCTGGTGGAGAGAAAAAACGTAATGAGATCTTACAACTCTTGATGTTAGAACCAACGTTTGCGATTTTAGATGAAATCGATTCTGGTTTAGATATCGATGCACTGAAAGTCGTGGCAAAAGGCGTGAACGAAATGCGTGGCGACAGCTTTGGTGCCTTGATCATCACTCATTACCAACGCTTGTTAAACTACATCACACCTGACGTCGTCCACATCATGATGGAAGGTCGTGTCGTGATGACTGGCAGTGCAGATCTAGCAAAACGCCTAGAAGCCGAAGGATATGCTGGCATCAGTAAAGAATTAGGAATCGACTACAAAGAAGAAGAAGCGTAAGGAGGAGCACATCTATGAAAGACATTAAATGGCTCGATCATCTTGACGCTGTTACAGATTTTTCATTCAGTAAAGGTGAACCGGAATGGATGACGACGCTTCGTCAAGAGGCGCTGAAAAAAGCAGATGAACTACCATTGCCCCATATCGAACGTGTGAAATTCCACCGTTGGCCATTGTTTTCAATCAATGAGTTAACTGATCAGACACCTGAATCTGGAAATGTTGCGGCATTTGATGCGATGAAAGACAATCCATTAGTCGTGCAACAAGGTACCTTGACTGTCTTTGAGCAATTATCCGCAGACCTTGCAGAACAAGGAGTAATCTTTACAGATCTATTTACTGCAATGCAAGAATACCCTGAATTAGTCCAAGAATATTACATGACGAAAGCGGTTGAAATGGACGAAGACCAATTGACTGCGCTTCATGCGGCATTCATGAATAGTGGCTTGTTCTTATATGTACCAAAAAACGTAGTCATTAAAGAACCGATCGAATCCCTGTTTATCCAAGAAGGAGCATTTTCGCAACACTTCTTTAAACACGTCTTGATCGTCGCAGATGAACACAGTGAATTCTCTTACTTGGAACGATTCCAAACAACTGGAGAAGAATTACAAAAAGTCTCTGGGAATATCATTGTTGAAGTCATCGCCAAAGCCGGTGCTAAAGTCAAATATGCAGCAGTCGATCAATTAGGCGAAAATGTCACAGCATATATGAACCGTCGTGGACATATCTTACGGGATGCTTTTGTGGACTGGGCAATCGGAGTGATGAACGATGGGAATATCGTCGCTGATTTTGATTCAGATCTTGTCGGTGAAGGCGGACATGCGGAAGTCAAGATCGTGGCAATCAGTTCAGGAAAACAAACCCAAGGAATCGATACCCGGGTGACAAATAAAGCCCCGCATACAATCGGACATATCTTGCAACATGGCGTGATCCGCGAACGTGGTACGTTGACATTCAACGGTATCGGACACATCTTGAAAAAAGCTAAAGGTGCCGATGCCCAACAAGAAAGCCGTGTCTTGATGCTTTCAGATAAAGCCAGAGGCGATGCCAATCCGATCCTCTTGATCGATGAACACGAAGTTACAGCAGGACATGCCGCAAGTGTTGGACGTGTCGATCCGGAAGAAATGTATTATTTGATGAGTCGAGGCTTACGAAAAGAAGAAGCAGAACGTTTAGTCATTCGTGGCTTCTTAGGGTCTGTCTTAACTGCGATCCCAGTTGAAGCGGTGCGCAAAGAACTAGTGGCAGTTATTGAAGGGAAGTTAAATGTATGATTTCTCCAGAAAAAATCCGTCAAGATTTCCCGATCTTATTTCAGGAAGTCAATGACGAACCCCTGGTGTATTTAGACAATGCAGCGACTACGCAAAAACCCAAACAAGTGTTAGCGACTATGACGCATTATTATTCCGCAAACAATGCCAACGTCCATCGAGGCGTGCATACGTTAGCCGAGCGAGCAACCCATGATTACGAAGCTGCCAGAGAAAAAGTTCGTCGTTTTTTAAATGCCCAAGAGACCGCCGAGATCCTTTTCACTCGTGGAACGACCACAAGCTTGAATTGGGTAGCGCAAAGCTATGGCGATGCCTTTGTCAAAGCCGGTGATGAAATCGTGATCTCTTATATGGAGCATCATTCGAACATCATCCCTTGGCAACAGTTGGCAAAACGAACTGGCGCTACTTTGAAATACATCGAATTGACCGAAGAAGGCTTCCTTGATCTAGAACATGCTACTTCGATCATTACGGAAAAAACCAAGATCGTGTCGGTCGCCCATGCTTCTAATGTATTAGGTGTCATCAATCCGATCCAAGAGTTGGCAGCAATTGTTCATGAAAAAGGCGGTATTTTAGTGGTGGATGGTGCACAATCTGCCCCACACATCAAAATCGATGTCCAATCACTAGACTGTGATTTCTTTGCCTTTAGCGGACATAAGATGTGCGCAACGACCGGAACAGGTGTATTATATGGAAAACGGAAATGGTTGGAACAAATGGAACCCGTTGAATTCGGTGGAGAAATGATCGACTTTGTTGGCCTACAAGACAGCACATGGAAAGAACCTCCCTGGAAATTCGAAGCAGGCACACCAAACATTGCCGGTGTGATTGCACTCGGCGCTGCCATCGATTATCTTGAATCGATTGGTCTAGCAGGCATTCATCAATATGAAGAAGAACTTGTTGGTTATGTCATACCAAAACTCCAAGCAATCGAAGGCTTGACGATCTATGGACCAAAAGACCCAGCGCATCGTACAGGTGTGATTTCCTTTAATTTAGAGAATCTACATCCCCATGATGTAGCGACAGCCCTTGATATGGAAGGCGTCGCCGTTCGTGCCGGTCATCATTGTGCCCAACCATTATTGAAGTATCTAGGGGTTGCTGCGACAGCTCGTGCCAGCTTTTACATTTATAACACAAAAGCAGATGCCGATCGTTTCGTCCAAGCAATTCTCGCAACAAAGGAGTTTTTCCAACATGGCGCTATCTAAATTAGATAATCTTTACCGTCACGTGATCTTGGACCATTCATCCCATCCACATCATCGTGGCACGTTGACGGAATCAACGAATAAGATTGAAATGAACAACCCCACCTGTGGGGATGTCATTGAATTACAAGTCGAGATCAAAGACGGCAAAATCAATAATATCGCCTTTGACGGCAGTGGTTGCTCCATCAGCACAGCCAGTGCCTCAATGATGACCGATGCTGTCATCGGCAAAACAATTGCAGAAGCAGAGCAATTGACGGACGACTTTTTACTACTGGTCCAAGGAAAAGAAGTCGCAGAGCTTGAATCACTAGGGGACGCTGCCATGTTAAGTGGTGTCGCAAAATTCCCCGCGCGCATCAAATGCGCAACACTTGCCTGGAAAGCACTAGGCAAGGCAATGGAAGAAGACGGTACTGCAACCGTCCATCATGAGCACAAGGAAAAGGAGTGAGCAAATGGGCGTACCAGAATTAGAAGAATATAAATTTGGCTTCCACGACGACGTGGAACCCGTTTTTAGTACAGGAGAAGGCTTGACCGAAGAAGTCGTTCGGGAAATGTCACGAATCAAAGAAGAACCAGAATGGATGTTGGAGTTTCGTTTGAAATCTCTGGAAGCATTCAACAAAATGCCTATGCAAGACTGGGGACCAGACTTATCTGACATTGATTTCAATGCCATCAAATATTACCAAAAACCAAGTGACCGACCTGCTCGCGATTGGGATGACGTACCAGAAAAAATCAAAGAAACCTTTGAACGAATCGGTATTCCAGAAGCCGAACGTGCTTATTTAGCCGGCGCTTCTGCCCAATACGAATCAGAAGTCGTATACCACAATATGAAAGATGAATTCGAAAAACTCGGCATCGTCTTTACCGACACAGATTCTGCATTGAAAGAGTATCCTGAACTATTCAAAGAATACTTTGCAAAACTCGTGCCACCAACAGATAACAAACTAGCCGCACTAAACTCAGCCGTTTGGTCTGGGGGGACGTTTATCTATGTACCAAAAGGCGTCAAAGTCGATGTTCCATTACAAACCTACTTCCGAATCAACGCCGAAAACACCGGCCAATTCGAACGTACGTTGATCATCGTGGACGAAGGCGCCAGCATCCACTATGTCGAAGGCTGTACGGCACCGACTTATTCAAGTAACAGCCTACACGCAGCTATCGTGGAAATCTTTACCCGTAAAGACGGCTACTGCCGCTATACAACGATTCAAAACTGGTCAGACAACGTCTATAACCTCGTAACCAAACGAGCAAAAGCCTACGAAGGCGCAACTGTTGAATGGATTGACGGCAACTTAGGAGCCAAAACAACCATGAAATACCCAAGTGTCTACTTAGACGGACGAGGCGCACGAGGTACCATGCTATCCATCGCATTTGCCGGAGCCAACCAAATCCAAGACACAGGCGCAAAAATGATCCACAATGCACCAAACACTTCAAGCTCGATCGTCTCAAAATCAATTTCAAAAGACGGCGGTGAAGTAAACTATCGTGGCCAAGTCACCTTTGGAAAAGACAGTGCCGGCTCGATCTCTCATATCGAATGCGATACCATCATCATGGACGAATGGTCCAAATCTGATACCATCCCATTCAACGAGATCCACAACAGCCAAGTCTCGTTGGAACACGAAGCAAAAGTCTCCAAAATCTCAGAAGAACAACTCTACTACCTCATGAGCCGCGGCTTGACCGAATCCGAAGCCACAGAAATGATCGTCATGGGCTTCGTCGAACCATTCACAAAAGAACTACCGATGGAATATGCGGTAGAGTTGAATCGGTTGATAAGTTATGAGATGGAAGGGTCAGTTGGTTAAGTAAATAATTATGCGGTCTCTTTTTCAATAAGAACTGCTGATGCGTTCAATCAAGTAAAAGAGTGTGGGACAATCATCAGAAAATATCGGATGATTGTCCCATTTTTTTTCTTTTTTTAAATTTAAGGAACGAAAATTTTTTTAACTCATGATAAAGTTGAGAAAGAATGATATCGTTAAGGTCAGTTAAATATATGAGATAATAGTTATCCTGGAAATATTAAAAGGTTTATTCTTTTTATCAAAAAACTGATGCAGAACCTTGTGTATGAGAGTTTAAGCAACTCGTCAAGGAACGTTTGGGAATCAGTCGTTGTTGATGTCGTAATGGGATACTGTTACGTATCAAGTGAGTATTCTTGGTGACAAGAAGAAAGCCAGTGTAAAAGCATTGGAACGCAAAGAACGTGTGCAAAGTGTGACCAAATGTAAGGTAGCGAACTTGTCGGGACGACAATAGAAAGCTAAGTTGATAAGACTTAGCCTCTCCGTGAAGAGATTTGCTAAGAGATTGGCATTTCACACTGATGGAACCATCCAAAGAAGTCCTTCGCCGTGAAGTGATTAGAAATAATCTATAAGACAAGAAACGCGTGAGAGTAGCAGAAGGCGGTATATGTTGATACTAATCATAATCAAAATATACCGAATGCCCCTGTGGAATTTGTAGGCTGTCATGCCTGACCACATCTCGTAAAGCTACAATATGCCAGCGGTCGCTCCGTCTGGTACGGTATTGTAGAATGTGTGACTGAACAACATTGCAATCGCATGGCGTAGAGAGAGACACTCCGCATAGTTTTTTGGTAAAGGGCGTAAGCCTTTTTCTTTTGCATTTTTTTCTATTCAAAAGAACAATTACAAAGAGTTGCACGATTATGATATCAAAACTATATTTTATGAGATTTTTCGTTTTTCGATTTGTATATTTGGTAAGCTTTACGTAGAATGCGCTTTCTTTGCAAAGGTCGATAGTGATACGATTTATATCTTGGAAGTAGCGAAACGTTCTCTAAAACGGTAAAAATCATTACTTCTAGGTAGATTCAAATCAAATGTATGAGATGGAATGGAGGTAAGAAAATGAATGATGAAATGCTAAAGAATCAACAAGAAATTGTCAAAGTGGAACAACATCAAGAAAAGTTATCGAATGAAAAACGTGTATTGGAAGAAAAACTGCTTCAGTTACAAGATATACTTCAAAGAGGTTTTCGTCAATTAGCTGAGTTAAACTATGAAGGAGTACAACAGGGGCATACCTCCACAAAGTGGGTACATAAAAACAATGAAACAAAACAGCATATTTTTCAACGCCAGTTAAGGCAAGCCGATGAGGAGTTAAATCATACATATAATAAAGCCATACAGAAATTAGAAATAGAACGGGAAGAATTACAGGTGCAGAGGAGAAACCTCTCAAGGGATTGATTTATGTTAGTAGTGAATCTTCGGACTTTATGTTTGCGCTTAAAAGTAATTTAGAAAGTGGCAAAGAAACAGTTAGTCAATTGAAATCGGGTAGTCAAAAAGTTGTCTTAGCAGTAGATGGCAAGCAATTATCTGGCGCGGCGTATACAGCAGGCAAAGGCTTGTTTGCGGACTTGATCATTCCAACGATCACCCGCACAACAAATGCCATTGAACAGATTGAACAAGAATTGAAAAAATACCAAAATGCCGATAAAATAGTGGCAAGTGAAGGCGAATTGAATGAAGATAAGTTAAATCAACAGATACAAGTCACACGTACAATGAAAAACTCAGTAGACCAGACCTTATTTTTCGTCCGATTACAAACGACACTGAACCCAATTGCAAGTGTACTAGATACCTTGTTGAATGTTCAAAGAGAGTTGGAACGAATGACTGATAGCTTTCAACAAGCTATCGATCATTTACAAAATCAACTAAGAAAACTACAGGATTTCAATACACAAACAAGTGATTTATTTGCTAATAGTTTAAATGAGCTGAAGATAGCGATGCAAGGCGTATTGATATTAAATAATACGACAATCAAAAGTGATGGCTCATACTCATTACCAAAAGGTACAAATAAAAGTTATTTTGAGAAAATAAAAAAAGATGTAGCTTTGGTTGTCGAATCAGGCGATCAAGAAATTGAGTTAATTAAAGAAACAGATAGTCTAGAAGAGATCAATCGCAAAACACTCGCTTGTGCTAGTATAGGAATCAATCCCTACACAGGAAAGAAAATCATCAAGAAGAAGCGAATAAATTCAAGTATGCTGCATGGTCAGGAACACTTATAAATATTGGCGATACAGTGATGGGCGCATATTATGGAAACAAAGGTGCTTCGAGATTAGATGGCATCGATGATGTTGGGAGTGTCAAGAAAAAGTCTAATAGTGAGAGTACTGGTGGGGCTACTCAGAAAGTTATTTCTGAATTTAAGAGTCCTGTGTTAGATGGCAAGCGAGTCGGGGGGGGAACAACAGTTGATGATATAAAACCAATTTGGGGAAAAGATCCTTTAGGCAAACCAATTATAGATAAGGAATTTCCACATGTTCCAAAAGAACATGGATTTAGCAACATTGTTGACAATTATCCAACTGTTGCAAATGAGTATTCTTTAGTTGGTGGGGATGGAATTAGTAGAAGATTTTTTCAAATTGAAGGAAGTAACAATGGAAAAATAGGTGTTTTTGAATGGATTGTCGAACCTAATGGTAATATAAGCCATAGAAGATTTATAAATGGTGGTACGTTGACTGGAAAACCAAATCAAGTTCCTAAAAAATAAAAGGAGAAAATAATGAATTTAGCATGTTTTAAAGAAAAAGATGTGAACTATAGTTGGAAAACTATCTATGTTGGAGTAATTCAAAAATTTTTCGATCTAAAAGTAATTTCTGACTATGCGATAGAGCTAATGGATCAGGGAAATGATGATGATTTTATTAATGAACTTGCATGGGGAATAAAACCTGACGAATTACAATCAGTGTTATTTGAATTAAAAAGAAAGTGCTTTCCTAATGTGGATGAAGGCGGTAATGATTACAAATTTGAAGAACAAAAACTTAGATTTATTTATTTATCTAAACTAAATGATACCATGAATGATGAAGATGATTTGTTAAATGGAATTGCAGAATTCTATAATAACAATGGGTATCCAGAAGATATGGTTAGCTTCATAAATTATATGCCTCAAGAAGTTCCTACTACAAAAAAAGATTTGATAGAAAGATTCCATCAATTCTTAGATTCAGAAAATGAAAAACTTAATGAAAGATGAAATAGCACTTTACTCCTAATTAAAATTAAATAGTAAAGTATTGACCGGTAAATATACCACCTAGAGCAATCAAGTCGTCAATAGTTAATAACAAAAAGAAGCGATTCAAATTTATCGTTTCTTTTTCTACATATGAAGTTATTACACACTTATCAAGAAAAGTGATGAAGTGGAATTAAATTACATAAAACAAATCTTTGGCAAAGAAATCCAGTAGTTAGATAAGACCGAGATAATTGTTAAATCAGAAGAAAAATTATGAATATATTTAAAAGTAGAGTATAAAATATCTAATTCTCTATGTATATTTTTTCTATGTAAGGTCGATTTTTTTAATAACCATAAGTAGTAAATAATTCATTTGAAAATACACATAGTAAGTAAATGGAGGAAAAAATGACAATAGTGAATAGTTTGGCATTAAGAGATGATGTTTATCGCTTTCTTGAAGAACATGACCATATAAAAACTTATAAACATTGTATAGCAGTCGGCGATTGTGCGGAGAAACTTGCTGTAAATTACAATATCAATGGCGAAAAAGCCAAAATAGCGGGTTATTTACACGATATATCCGCAATTTATCCAAACAATTGTAGAATTACTATAGCAAAAGAAATGGGGATAGAACTAAATCAAGAAGAGTTGGTATTTCCAATGATCATTCACCAGAAGATCTCAAAAAAAATGGCAGAAAAGATTTTTGACCTCACTGACAACGAGATTTTATCCGCAATTGAGTGTCATACAACTTTAAGGGGGAGGTATACTCAACTAGACTTAGTTGTGTTCGTTGCAGATAAAATAAGTTGGGATCAAGATGGAATTCCTCCGTATCTAGACAGTTTATTATCAGCACTTGACTGTTCTTTAGAAAGTGCTGCATTGTATTATATTAAATATCTATTGGATCAAGGCGTCAAAGTTGTTCATCCATGGCTAAAAGAAGCACATGAATCATTGTCTAAGGCAGTTAGTAAAGGAGAGGACGGGAGAGATATATGCCAGAATTTATAAATTTACCAAACTTTTGTCATGATAGTGAAATTTTAAATAATGTTGATTTACCTGAAGAAGACCAAGCTTTACAAATCCAAAGAACTTTAAAAGAAACAGAGAAAATACAAAAATCCGTTTCTTCTCTGGAAGATAGTGAAGAAAAAAGAAAAAGAAGAAAACAACCGACCTTTCAAAAAGAACAGTAATAAGTGTCGAAACGGTATGGCTTCATCTATGTTGACTTGGATGATGAAGGAAAGGGCAGTGGCAACAGATACAATAAGAAATCGTTTGACTGGTATAAAAGTGTGATTGAAACAAACGGAATAGAATGATAAAAAGCTAGAAGCCTCTAAAGAAATGTTCGTTCATTCTTTAGGGGGTCTAGCCTTTTTCATAGAGGTGGTATTTCTAATACAACGAGAGGACAACTGACGTCAAAACATTTAAGTGATGGCGATATGTTTTCCTGTTTCTTGCGTATTAACTAAAAAATGTATTAGCGAAAGCAATAAAAATGACCAATACAGGAATCGTCCATGAAAAACCATGCGTTTTATCAAGGATTTTGTTTGACGAATGATTGATCATTCTTAAGATGACCTCAATCAGAAAATAACCTAGAATCATTCCCAGTACATTTGAAATTAAATCGTCAATGTCTGTTGCTCTAACTATCGTGAACAGTTGGCTTATTTCAATCAACAATGAGGTACCAAATCCAAGTAAAAGAGAATAACTGAATTTTCTATACTTACTGCTAATCAATGGACACAAGAACCCGATGGGTATAAAGCAAAGAATATTAAGAATATAACCTGTATTTATTCCATCGATAAAAGGGATAAGATTGATATTCGGATTGAAAATACTCTCGCCAAATCCACTGATCCTATTCAACTCACGAAGCGTAGGAACGCCGAACACATTGAAGAATGTGAAACTCATATAATAAAATAGTAAAAGTGCTGAGAGAATGTTGATCAATTTAGAGGAATCTTTATTTTTTCTAGTGAGCCAGAATAAAAAACTTGTCAAAATCAGTAGACCTATCAAGAATACTGGCTTTAAAGTCAAGATATCTACTATGGATTCCCAGAATCCGATTTGTTGCGTCATATTTTTCGCCTTCTTTCCTTAAGTGAATGAGTAATTCGTATAGTTAATCATCTCATAGAAGGAGAATCAAGCCATCAGCCTGTAGACTTATTTTAGAAGTTATCCGAGTATACTGACACACTGGTAAATGATACAAAGTGAAATCAATTGAGTGGTACAAAAACAATCACTGAAATAGATAGAAAAAATTATAAAAAATCTAGTTGAAAAAGTCCTAAATACTTATTGAATGAAGTATTTTAGGACTGTTTTAGTGTGCGTATAAGATTAAAAGTGGTCGTATCCGATGCAGATGATTCTTATCCAAACGATTTTCGTTAAAATAAATGGAACTTGCGTATAGTAATAATGAATGAGATGAGGATAAGTAAATAGAAGTGCAAAGAGAAAAT
Source organism: Enterococcus spodopteracolus (assembly GCF_030441955.1). Taxonomy (NCBI): domain Bacteria; kingdom Bacillati; phylum Bacillota; class Bacilli; order Lactobacillales; family Enterococcaceae; genus Enterococcus; species Enterococcus spodopteracolus. The sequence goes on from NZ_JARJHD010000001.1 coordinate 271,626, forward strand.
ACCATCAAGTACTACATTAATAATAGACCGCCAGCACCTATCTAATTGAAAGGACAAAAATTATGGGATTAATCTATTCAGCCACCGAATCTTTTAACTTAATAAGTAATATGACCACTAATTTATCACTTGCTCGTACAACCATCGATCAATTACGAACAGGTAGCCAACAAATTGTTCAGGCAGTTGACGGAAAGACACTCTCTGGGGCGGCTTATCAAGCCGATATAGGACTGTTTTCTGAGTTGATCATTCCTACGATTAATCGGGTAAACACTGCGGTACAAGGGATTCAGACAGACTTGAATCTTTACTCCGCCGCGCATCAAATCGTTGCTAGTGAAGGGTACTTGGATGAAGAGAATTTAAGTGGACAGATTCGTGCCAAATCATTTGCTAAACAATCGATTGAAAACCATGCGCAGGCGATCAGGCACTTCGCCAATACAAGCATCTTACCAGGTATCACAGAAATGCTGTCCGACTTCCATCGCAACTTGATGAGAATGTCAGACAGCCTGCAAGAAGACATTTACAAGTTGCAACGCAAACAGCAAAAACTTTATACCTTTAATTCTCAAACCAGTGGACTGTTCAACAACAGTCTACTGGAATTAAAACTCGCCATGCAAAGTGTCTTAGTCTTGAATCGAACCACCGTAAAAGCAGACGGAAGTTATATATTGCCGAAAGGGGTGGATGGAAGTTGGTTTGAGAAGTACAAACCAAACGGACAAGCTTTGTTGGGAGAATCTTCAACCAATGCCTACTTAGAACTGTATGCGGAGATCGAAAAATTGGTACAACCTCTGAAAGAAGGAAAAAACGATGCAATCAAACGACTTGAAATGTTGCTCAGCAATTATCCTGATGCATTGATAAACAAATTATTATCTAACGATGAATTTTGGATGTTTGCCAATCATCTACCTTCTGGACTACAAAATAAATTGATCAGCGCTCTTGCAAAATACGAAAGTTTAGGTAAGGCCATTGCCCTAGGGAAATGGCTTCCTAAAATCGACACGATAGGCAAAGCCTATCAATATTTTACTAAATTTACCTCTCCCGTAAAAACCTACGTCAGCGAAGGATTAAAGAACTCCCACTTGATACAAGGAGCTAAAAAATGGGGTGTCGTCAAAGGATTAGGAACGGTAGGCCAAGTAGCTACTTACGCGCAATTAGGAGTCACTTTCGCAGCAAATGCGGTGAATGAATATGGAAAAACAGGAAGTATTGGTAAAGGAATAATAGGCGGTGGAATAGAGATGGTGAAGAGTATTGGTCCGTTAGAGGGGATGACGATTGGGAGTGCTATCGGAGGGGCTATTGGTACCGCAATTCCTATTCCATTTTTGAGAACAGTTTCGGGAGCTGTAGGAGGTGCGCTAATTGGAGGAGCTATAGGCGGGATAAATAAATTAGTGCAATTTGTTAAACCAGATATCTATAATAGTGCAAAAGAAGGAGCTTATAGTTTGCATGAAAAGGCGTATGAAGCGATAAGTGAGATCACAAAAAAGATAGGGAAATCAGTGACACAAAATATAAGAACAGTAAAATGTGTTTACAGTAATATTCAGGTAGTGGGAAAATCAATAGGAAAGGTGCTATCTCCAGTAGAAAACTATTAGAGAATAGCTTTAGTGGATAAAAATCATGAAACAACTATTCAAAGCAACGTTCGAAGAGAGTTTAAATTTAAGTGATGACACATTTGTTACTTTTATGAATAAAGATGTTAATCAATTGCCGGATCCAACAGGTGGTAAAAAGGTAGTTGCTAGAGTTGTAGGAGTGCTATTACTTGCCTTTTTAATAGGAATTAATTATTTGATCGCCGTTATATCCACGAAAATTAGTGCAGGAGAATTAGGACCTAGTCCAGTTCCTATACCAGACATCAATTTTTTACCAATATGGTTGTTCTATTTATTATTTTTTGTGTGGGTAACTTTAGTTTTCATTTTTAGGGATAGAGGAGAGTATTACTTTACAAGGATACGAGCTCAATTCAACTTAAACTTATATATCATTTGGTTAGTGATAGAGATGAATCTTTTATTCATCACAGTATTTCTCAAACCACTAACCATTTTAGGTATGCTGTTCCTACTAGGATTGATCGGACTAGTAGGTTATCTTGTATTTAGGACTAAAAAACGTTCGCTTGAGTACGTATTATATGAAGTTGAAAGAAAAAAAGGCAAGATAGATAGGTTGGTAGATCAAGTAATGAAATTAGCAATGAAATATGGCTGGGGAATTGTGACCGTAGGTATAATATGGAAATTCGTTTTCCCGAAAAGTGAAGTACGAACAGATTTTGTTGGATTTATCAGTATATTAGGTATGTGGATAGCTATGGATAGTGCAATCATTTTTGCAGAAGCCTATCTATATTTCCCCTATCTATTACATGGTTATTATAAATATAAATATCCAGAAGAATATCGCAATTGGGAAGGTAAGAGTAAACTAGAATGGTACGGAGAAAAATATTTTAACAAGCATATCAAAGGAACAGCCAAAGAAATGAAAGAGGAGAAATAGCCCAAAACCTTGGGCTAAACGTCTATCTAAATGTAAACTTTGGCTTGAATATTAAAATGAATAGCTTTCATCTGATAAATCTTTTCTTTTTTCTAATGAATAACATATGAAATTTTTGCATGATTGTTAACAAATTCTTGTCCTTTTGCCTTACACTTACATGATAAGAATGCCTATTAAGAGCTTTGTTTTATTAAAATAAAAAACGTTAGATAAATCAACGAATGATACAGTGTCGTCAGTTTTTATAGTATAAATGAATACCATTTTAAAAAAAAGAATAAGATATTTTTGTTGGAAGTAGGGTATTTTAGTGCTTTTTTCGCTTGATTTTCGTCTATCTTTTATGAAATCCATATGTTAAAGTATTGGCGGAGATACTTTTGTTGGTATAGCTAAATTTTTCCAAAAGATAATTGATTGAATAAAAGTAAAGTTAAAAATAAATAGCCGATTAGATGTCAGGGAAAGAGGTGAAAGTCCTCTACAGACCTACCTACTGTAAGGTGGATGAAATCAATAGGACCACAGATCATTCTGGAAGGTTTGGGAGTAAAAGGAAGCCAAGTCAGGAGACCGATTTAACGGCAATCATGTTCTTTTGTAGGAGAAAGATCAAGCGTTTTTTTTGTGTGATCAATCAAACTGTCTTCTCCTGTAATAGGAAAGGCAGTTTTTATTTACTTTTAAAAAAGGTTGTTTGTTAAGAGATTGGAAATAGAAGGGTTATCGTAAAAAAGTAATCACTGGGAAAAGTAAAAATGAGTCAAAGAAAGTGGGAATAGATGATGAAAAAATTATCGAAATTAGTTGCTGTGTTGGGATTGAGCGTAGTTTTTGGGTTAAGTGCTTGTTCAAATAATAACAACGAAATAAGCCAAACAGCTGAAACAACGACAGCTTCAGAAGTTGCTTTGCCGACAAAAGATCGTGGTGGCGAAGAAATCGAGATTCCAGAAGAAGTAGATAAGATGGTTTCTTTGGTACCTTCAGTTACACAAGTGATCGATGATTTAGGACGTAAAGATCAATTAGTAGCGGTTGACACACAAAGTCCGGCAATGACGGAAGAACTGGATGAGTTGCCACAACTCGATATGATGGCTGTGGATGCAGAAACATTGATTTCATTGAACCCACAAGTGATCTATGTTTCAGATATTAGTCTGCATGGCTCTGAAAATGTTTGGTCACAAGTAAAAGATGCAGGAATTACTGTCGTGAATATTCCAACAAGTAATAGCATTGAAGATATTGCCTTAGATGTTCAATTTATCGCGGATACTTTACAGGAGCATGAAAAAGGACAAGAATTAGTCGATACAATGAACAAAGAGATCGATGAAATCAAAGAAATTGGTGAAACCATTACAGATAAGAAAAAAGTATTGTTTGAAATTAGCGCATTACCTGAAATCTATAGCTTTGGTAAAGGCGTTTACTTGAATGAAATGATCGAACTTGTCGGTGCAGAAAATGTCTTAGCGGATCAAGAAAGCTGGATTCCAGTAACAGAAGAAGCTGCAATCGCTAGTAAGCCCGATGTAATTTTGACGAACGTGAATTACTTGGATGATGCAGTGCAAGAAATCTTAGATCGTGGCAACTGGAAAGACGTTCCTGCGGTGAAAAATGAAGCAGTATTCTATATCGATAACGCTGCGAGCTCTCTACCAAACCACCATATGACAAAAGCCTTAAAAGAAATGGCATTAGCAATCTACCCTGATGAATACAAATCGTTGGAAAATGAATAAACAAAGTCGGTTGCTGATAGCAGTTGTCTTAAGTATCGTCGTGGTATTATTTGGGATCAAAAACGGGAGTGTATCCATTCCTTTTGATACCTTAATCCAAGCATTATTTTCAAGAGGAGACAAACAGCTAGATGCAACGATCGTCACCATTCTTTGGCAGGTTCGCCTGCCGAGAGTGGTTTTGGCGTTTCTTGTAGGAGCTGCTTTGGCTGTGAGTGGAACGGTCATGCAATCCTTATTAGGTAATCCATTGGCTTCTGCTTATACGCTAGGTGTGTCATCAGGGGCATCACTTGGCGCTGCGTTGATCATTGTCACTGGGATCACTTTACCGTTTTTCCCTAATTTTACATTACCTCTGACCGGCTTTATTTTTGGTTTGGCAACTGTTTTTATTGTCTTGATGATGAGTCAAAGAGTGGATCAGCAATTATCGAACCAAACAGTTATTTTAGTGGGAATGGTCATGACCTTATTTGTGGGCGCGATGTTGACGATCGTCACGGCGTTGTTCAAAGATCATTTGCAGCAATTAGTCTTCTGGCAAATGGGTAGCTTTTCAGGAAGCACTTGGGCAAAAATCCAAATCTTTTTACCTATCTTACTATTTGGAACAATCGCTCTTTGGTTCTCTGCTAGAAGTTTAGATGTGTTATCTTTAGGTGAAGAAGAAGCAATGATTTCTGGTGTAGATGTCCGAACCATCAAGTTATGGATCATGGTCCTTGCAGCATTGCTTGCAGGAAGTGCGGTTTCATTTGTCGGCGTGATCGGATTTGTTGATTTGATTGCCCCCCATGTCATTCGACGTTACTTCGGTGCGAGTCATCGTTGGGTCATTCCAGGAGCAGCACTGTTAGGTGGCAGTATGATGGTCGTCGGCGATACGATTTCTCGAACGCTATTATCTCCCCAAGAAATACCAATAGGCGCGGTCACTGCACTGATTGGTGCGCCCTTTTTTGCCTATGTTTATTTCAAACGAAAGTGAGTGTTTTACAACTATGAAAGATATTTATCGAAGTCCTTATGAGGCTTATCCATTTTTAGCAGACGATGCAGATGATTTACGCTGCGATTATGAATTACACACCGATCGCTTATCTTCAGAAATCGGGTTATTGCGCACAAAGTGTGAAGATTCTACTTTTTACGAAGAGTTAGAGAAAATTGGGGAATTAGTTTACCATGCCAATGCGTGCGTGCGTACAAAAATGACGATCACGCAAGAAGAAATCGACTGGTTAAAGAATCGTGTCGATGAATTGAATGCAGAAAGAACAAAACAAAGCGGACCATTTTTCTTGCCTCAAGGAAGCGAACGAGGTGCGTTGGCTCATATCTTACGTGTCGATTGTAAAGTAATCGTTCGTTTGTTGTATCGCCATCTTTACCAAGGTAAAAAAGTCGATTCAGGCTTGCTCGATTTTTTCAATTTGTTGTCTGGTTATTTCTTCATGGTTGCGCTGAAATTCAATCGAGAAGACGACGTAACGGAAATTCCTTTTGTCAGCAGAAATTACCGCTAAAGGAGGAAAAGTGATGACGTTGAAGCTATCGCAAGTCACAGCTGGCTATGGCTCAGTAAAAATCATCAAAGAAGTCTCCTTTGACTTGAACAAAGGCGAAAACCTTTGTATCTTAGGACCTAACGGCTGTGGCAAGACGACCGTATTGAAATCAATTGCGGGCATCCTTTCCTACGAAGGATCGATCACAATCGATGGAAAAGAAGTCCGCACGCTGAAACGCAAAGAAGCCGCACGCAAAGTTGCCTTACTCAGCCAGTTTTCAACCATTGCCTTTGATTACACCGTCTATGAAACCGTCATGATGGGCCGCTATACGCACATCAAACAAGGACTTTGGTCAGTCACCACAGCAGAAGACCGCGAAAAAGTCATGGAGTGCCTGACGCTCACTAATTTGTTGGAGCTGAAAGACCACCCAGTCAACCAACTTTCCGGTGGTCAAAAGCAACGCGTCTTCCTAGCCAAAGTATTAGCCCAAGACCCAGATATCTTATTACTAGACGAACCCAATAATCATCTCGATATCAAGCACCAGCTCGAACTCATCGGGTATTTAAAAGACTGGGGCAAAAACCAAGACAAAACAATCATCGGAGTCTTCCACGACATCCGTTTAGCCCTCTCTTTAAGCGACCAAGTCTTGTTCATGAAAACAGGCCAAGTCATCAAGCAAGGTCCATTTCTGGAAACAGCTTCGAGAAAATTGCTCAAAGATATCTTTGATGTGGATCTAGTGAAGCATTTTCAGGAGCAGAGTGAGATTTGGGAGAAGTTGGGGGAAGGGTAAAGAAACAGTATAAAAGTTAATATGTAAAAAACTAAGACTTTGAACGAAGTCTTAGTTTTTTTATACATAATCGTTTTATCGCAATATTTGGCGTATATATTAGTGCCACGATTTTTCGTTATAACACAAATAAATCAGTTGAAGACAATATTTTTGGGGAGTTGCCAAGTAAGAACAATGTTCATTCGAGTTACATATGACATGAATCAAGTATCGTGACAATTTTAGCAACTATCTTAATAAAATACAGATGGAATCAAGAAGGGAGAATAAATCAAGTTGGATGACATCCAATTTTTTGATGTATGAAGACAGTGAAGAAGTGGTCAAGCTTAGACCATTTGAGCAACACAAAAAACGTTTTCGAAGCTTTTTGATGTTGGCATTCCGGCAATTAGTAAACATCTGAAAAATATATTTGATTCTGGTGAATTGATAGAAGATCGAACTATTTCCAAAATGGAAATAGTTCAAAATGAGGGGAAAGGTCAGTAAAAAAGGCGACCACATTATATAAACATCTTGAAAAAGATAAACACTTATGCAATATAACAATTCTTCAGTTTGTTATATTGCCGGACACAGTATGTTTGGTTAGTTTTAATTGAAATAATTTCATCGAGAATCGGTTTAAGCATGAAATATGCTTAGGTTGTTTCTTTTATTTTTGGTTAAATGATGTTGCTTAAGAGAAGTCGTGAAATAATTTTTCCATAGCCTCTCTTCTTATTTGAAAATAAATGTTATTTTAAAAACAGATTATAACTTTACGGTTTAATGATTTAGTGTATATAATGATAATATAAAATAATTGATAAAGGAGGTTCCGTGACAAACCAACAATTTTTTATACGAGCTTTTCTTCGTGGGGGAGATATCTGGATAAATAAAATAGTGGAGGTTATTTTATGGGATTACCAAAACCTGAAGGAAAACAAGTGGATGTACTATATCTTTCTGATGAAGATAATATTGTTGTTTTAGGTACGGCAGGAAGCGGAAAGACAACTATTGCTTTAGTTAGGGCGGTAAATATGGCAAAAAATTACCCTGATGATATAGTCCTTATACTTACATATAATAGGACACTTATTAAATATATGGAGTTTATATTAGAAGATTCTCCCAAAAATTTATTGATTCAAAACTATCATAAGTTGGCACGAGGGTATCTGAATTCAAGAGGTAAAATGGAGACAAACGCCATCTTACAATCAAAAAATAAACTTATTGCAGAGGCGCTAGATAAAGTGAAAAATAAATATCCTGATGAGAATACGTTAGAACGACATATGGATATTTTTATCGATGAAATTGAATGGATACAAAAAATGGGAATAATGGATCAAGAGACGTATATTAAAATTGAACGAACTGGAAGACGGGATGCTCGGATTTTAAGGAAAAACAGAATCTATTTTTACGAAGTCTACCAACAATATGTAGATCTAAGGAATAAAAGAGGCTATTTATATGATTGGGATAGTATAGCTACAGCGGTGTTTGAAGAAGCGCAAAGAGATGATACGGAAAAGCGATATAAATATATACTTGTTGACGAAGGTCAAGACTTTTCGCCAATGATGTTGAAGTCTTTGAGTATGCTAGTATCGAAAGATGGTAGTATCAATTTCTTTGGTGATGAGAATCAACAAATTTATGGAAGTAGGATTTCATGGCGTTCTGCGGGACTAAATAATGTCAAGATTTGGAAATTGGAAAAAAACTATCGAAACAAATCAGGAGTCGGAAAGTTAGCGAAAGCAATTTCGGAATTACCCTTTTTTGAAATTGATGAGAATGATAAAATCGACTCCATTGTTCCAGATGTGGTTGGTCCAAATCCTCTTGTAATAAAATGTAGAGACAAAAAAGAGGAAATAGAATCTTTGATGGGTTTAGTAGACAACTCGGATGTATCAAGAACCAAAGCAGTGCTAGTCAAAACGAGAGAAGATGTCAATTTAATAGCGTCTATTTTTGCTGAAAAAGGAATTGAGCATACAATATTAAAAAAAGACATGGGTAAATGGAAGAATACTGACAACTTGCACATCGGAACTTATCATTCTGCTAAAGGATTAGAATTTGATTTAGTTTTCTTACCATTTATGAGTGATCGATATATGCCTACAGAAGAGGAAATAGCTAAATATGGTAGCAAACAAGACGCGCTAGTAAAATTTGTCAAATTGATCTATGTAAGTGTGACGCGGGCAAAATCTGGAGTAATAATTACGTATGTGGACAAATTAACTGAACTATTGCCAGAGGATACAAGTTTATATGATTTGAGGAACGGTTATGAATGAGTATGAATCATATATTAGTGAGAGAAAAATTACTCGTTTGTGCCATTTTACTAAGTCCAAAAATTTGCCCAAGATATTGGATAGAGATGGTAAGATCCTTGCGAACAATTTTATCAAAGAAGATCTGGAAAAAAATGATCTAAATAGAATTGATGGTAAAGAAGATTATATTTGTTGTTCAATCGAATACCCTAATGTCTATTATTTATATGAGTTAGAGAAGAGGAATAGGCTTGATTTATTTAAAGAATTCTCTATTTTGTTGATTTCTCCTAGTGTCATTAATGATCAAACTCTTTTTTGTCCATGCAATGCTGCTACAGAAAGTGGGAAACTCATAAGGAGTGGTCTATCGAGTTTCAAGAGTCTGTATAAGTCTAGATCAGTAGGGAAGATGGAATTGAACAGAACAAAGAATATGTTGATCTGCTCACCTACTGATAATCAAGCGGAGGTGCTAATAAGACATTCGATCTCAAAGACAGATATTAAAGGAATTGTATTTAGAGACCAAGCACAAGCGAAGAAAGAATTGAATCGTCTTGAAATTGCTCAATGTGATCTATCCACAATTAAAATTTTTACTTGTGCAGATATGTATGACAAAAATTTGGCGAATAAATTAAGAGCCGGTGATATCCCTGAAGAAAGTCTTTATATGGAATAGGAGTGAGAGGATGAACTCAATAGAAGATAAATATCTGGGATCTTTATTAGGGGTTGCAATCGGTGATGCCATGGGATGGCCACAAGAAAGAAGTCAAACAAAAAATAAATCTGCTAGGAGTACAGATTTTCAAAAATGGGTAAGACGTTCGGGTTATGGTCACACCTATACAGAAGAAATCATAAAAAAAGGAAGTTACAGTGATGATACCCAACTGACGCTAGCGACTGCGAGGGCGTTAAACTATCGTAATTTTCTATCTTATTTTGGAAGAAGCGAATTACCTTCGTGGTTGCTTTATGAACGTGGAGGAGGAGGAGCTACGAAGCGCGCTGCTCGTTCATGGTCGAATGGCAAACCACCGTGGAAGCAGAATAAGAGTGCCATCCAATCCTATTTTGAAGCGGGTGGAAATGGTGTAGTCATGAGGGTCATTTCGCATGCTTATGAGAAAAATATAAGTAGTGAAGAAATGAATCAAAAAATATTTTTGAATGGAATATCTACCCATGGACATCCTAGAGCTATTTTGAGTGCGTTAGTCTATGGAAAAGCTGCGGAGTATCTGATTACCAACAACAAACAAATGAAATATGGGGAATTAGTTGACTATCTCATTAATAAAAAAGAAGAATGGTCTAAGTTTCCTGTACCTAATAATATCAATGATTGGTTGAATGCTTCATTTTCTATAGGTATAAATTATCAAAAACTGTGGGAACAGACGGGAGAAGAGTTATTTGATGGATTAACATTAATAAAAGAAGCGTTAGCAAATGGATTATTTGATCAAACATCTGAGACGTTATCGAAATTAGACTGCAATAATCCGAAAATGAAAGGTTCAGGAGTCGTTACTTGTTTGACAGCGATCTATATCGTATCTAAATTCTCTATAGATCCACAGAATGGATTGTTAGAGATCGCTTTTTTTGAAGGGAGTGACACGGATACAAATGCGGCAGCAACAGGCGGTTTATTAGGAGCAATCCATGGCACACGATGGATCAAATCAGAATGGTTGGGTGTTCAAGATGTTGAGTATATCACTCAGTTGGCTAAAACGATACCGGAAGCAACCATTCCCGAAAGAAGAGATATGTGGAATTTTTCTGAATCAAAAAATTTGATAAAAGAACTACATGGAAATGATAGAAAGAAAAAGTCTGTAAAGCTAGGTCCTTTTGACAATCTAACAGTTGTAGATAAATACCCTATAAGGTCACAGAAAAATAAAGAAGTCTTTGTATTAAAAAATGAAGAGAGTCAAACATTTTACTGTAAGTTACAAAAACCTGTCTTTAAAAATGAGGACACTGAGTTAAGGAGAAGTGAACTCTTTGATTTGGAACTTTCACCAGAACAAATAATCGAACTACAAAATACTTTACCTCAAAGAATTACTCTAGCAAAGTTTACCTCTTTACTAAGTGAAACCATACGTATGCTTCGAAATAAACCTTTAGATATTTTTGGAGAATTAGATGTAGAGCAAATAGAAAATGAAGTTAGAAAAAAATGCTCATATAAAAAAGAGATACGTCTGTTTGTAGAAAAAGTTTACAGATATTATTTTGAATAGACGATGAATTATTGAAGACAGATTGACAAGTGAAAACGACGCCCCACAGCTGCCAAGTCTAATTTATAAAGATAGAACGATCATCGCCGAATATGGAAAAATCAATGATATAAAAGTTTGTTTAAGCATCGTTAAAGTCAAAGTGAATAACGAAGCCACACCAGAAAAAGAGTTTCCTAATCAACCATAGCCAAGGAGATCCGCTCCAAAGAAAAATGGCGTAAGAGAATCATTTCTTCCTAAAACGGGAAAATCTGTTTTTTTATATGCGAATTGCTCTAGGAGGTATCTTAGTAGTAGTTGTACTAATCGTTGCAGTAAAAAAGGAAACAATGATTTGACTGGACGTAAAAAAACTGAATAATCAAACTGTATTTAATTTGTAGTAAACTTCACTAATAGGATTGGTTATTCTATCTTTTTTTCGATATCAATTTAGCAGAGACTGTCCTCCAAATAGTTGAATAGCAATATTTGGAGGGCTTTTTTTATAGATTATTTGATATTACTCGGTAAAAAAAATGGGGGGAAAATCAATGTCAAGTTCAAATTTTGCTCTTAATGATGAAAAAATATGGACTGCTTAACTCTTCTTATTCCTGTTAAAATGAACTATAATAAAGTAAAAGTCTGACGTATTATCTCAGTGTTCGCTAGATGTTTTCACTTAACGTTTGTTATTAGTAGTGGAACGAAGCATAAATACGAGATAAATAATTATTATTACTTTATAAAAATTATTATTTTTTTAACAAAAAATTCATAACTAACATGTATCTTAAAATTAACTAAAGAAAAGGATGTAAGAAAATTGAAAAAAAAGTCTACGTATAAATTAGTTTCATTTGTATTTCTTTCACAAATGTTATTAACTACGCCTTTACAAGTATTAGCAGATGAACAAGTTTTTTCTGCGGACCAACCAGTAACAGCGGAAGCCCAAACAGAAACAACAACGGATTCGTCTGATACCACAGGTGAAGATAACACAACAGATACAACAACAGATGGTACAGAAGAATCAACGCCACCGGCTACTGGTGATTCAAGTGAACCAAGCACACCTGATACTTCAGAACCGACAGAGCCAAGCACACCGGAGGAAACAAAACCAACGGAGCCGACAAAACCAACAGAACCGACGAAGCCGACAGAGCCAACACAGCCGAGTCAGCCACAAAAACCAACGCCACCATCAACTGGCGGTTCTACTGGAGAAACACAACCAACTACACCACAGCCGACACAACCAGTGACACCACCTGCTACACCTGTGGCACCAACGCCTGCTCCTGCAGCGCCAGTTGCTCAAGAGGTACGTCAACCTTCTGCAACTACACCGATCCAAGATCTTGTACCATCAAGTCAAGAAACGGCTGAAGGATCGATCCATTTTGAAAAAGATGAATCAGTTGAGAGCTTCATTCGCAAAATCGGTGAATCTTCTCGAGAAATCGGGCAAGAACATGATTTATACGCATCAGTGATGATCGCCCAAGCGATTTTAGAATCAGCTAGTGGACAAAGCCAGTTGGCGCAAGCGCCTAACTACAATCTTTTTGGGATCAAAGGTACACACGAGGGTAATGGTGTGACATTTGCCACACAAGAAGATGCTGGTGATGGTACATTGTATACGATCCAAGCAACATTCAGAAAATATGCCAACTATGAAGAAAGTCTTGAAGACTATGCTAAATTAATGACTGAAGGCTTGACTGGAAATAGTGAGTTCTATTCAGGTGCTTGGAAATCCAATGCAGAAACTTATAAAGAAGCAACAGAATTTTTAACAGGCCGTTACGCAACAGATACAAGATATAACGAAAAACTAAATGGTCTGATCGAAACGTATGATTTAGAACAATATGACAAAGAAGTTGCCGGACCTGAAGTGAATAAAGAAGGATATATCGTGCCATTAAGAAATTATACGATTTCTAGCCCATTTGGTCCTCGTGGTGGTGAATTCCACCGTGGATTAGATTTTGCGGCACCTCAAGGGGAGCCAATCTATGCTAGCAAAGCGGGTACTGTGATCAAAGCAGAATTCCATCCTTCATGGGGAAATTATGTTGCCATTGAACATGAAGATGGTACAACAGCGCTTTATGCTCATCAACAAGAATACGTCGTGAAAGTTGATGATGAAGTTGAACAAGGACAAATCATTGGGTTTGTCGGTTCTACTGGTAATAGTACAGGCAGCCATCTGCATTTTGAGATCAGTCGTGACAACAGCTTATCTCAAGCGCAATTGATTGATCCAGCAACTGTTTTGTTTTAATTAGTGATAATAAAAACGTCATTGAAAGGAAATTTCTTTCAATGACGTTTTTTTATTATTGACTTCAGTCGGTTTTGTTCACATAGCGTCCGAAACAAAAAACCTGCGTTTCTATGCGTGGATGAGATAGCATTATGCGCTATTTAAAAGGACGCAGCGCAACTTCAATACATGAAAAACATGCGAATTTGAAATATTAGTATGGAAATAAAAGCTTTTGGTCCTAAGGATACTACGTGAGTATGAGTGTGTTAAATCAAAAAAGATTGAATAAATATATTCGAGAACAAGAAGCAGATGATCGAATCAAAGATAAAGAGTATGTAGATCCATTTAATAGTTAAAGAGCAGATAGGGCTGTGAAGAGGTTAGTGGTCATTTAAAAAAGCCCATTCATAGGGGGTAGCGACGGTTAGCCATTCCTGGGCTGTTAAAAAGCTACCCGTTTTCACGGGTAGATATTTACTTGCTTTTCCCAATAGCATCATTTCGTAGAATTTTCTTGTTTTATGTTATTGTAAGAGAAAGAACAAACAAGAAAGGAAGAAATCGGATGAAAAAAGCGTTGTTGATCGTTAACCCTAGTTCTGGAGGAGAAAAAGCAAAAGAATATGAAGAAATGGCAGAAAATAAATTGCGTACTCTTTTTGATGAAGTCCAAGTTTTGCATACTGAAAAAAGTGGTGACGCGACGAAATTTGCTCGTGAAGGGGCGCTAGGGAAAGTCGATAGTGTCTTTGCGATGGGCGGTGATGGAACAGTCAATGAGGCGATCAGTGGTCTCGCAGAGCAAGAGGAACGACCAAATTTTGGCTTCTTCCCTTTAGGAACGGTGAATGATCTAGCACGAGCGTTAAATATGCCGATTGATCCAGAGGAAGCCATTCAACAATCCTCGATCGAACACACGAAACCGTTAGATATCGGGAAAATCAATGATCAATACTTTATGAACGTCGTTGCCATTGGAACGATTCCAGAAGCAATCAATGACGTTGATCCTGAAAAGAAAACCAAATTAGGAAAGATGGCTTATTTTATTTCGGGCTTCAAACAATTGACGAATACCCAGTCCTATACGTTCCGCGTGGAAGCTGATGGCGATGAGGAAGAAATCGAAAGTAGTACACTGTTGATCGGTTTGACGAACTCGGTCGGTGGTTTTGAAACACTCTTACCAGAGGCAGAAATCAATGATGGAAAACTTCATTTTGTATATTTAAAAGACCGCTCATTTTTTGATACCTTAAAAGCAGTGCCTGATTTGATCAAAGGGGTCGATGCGGAAACAGAGAATCTTGCCTATCAGACAGCAGAGAAGTTAGTGATTTCTTTAGTGGACAAAGAAGAACTAGCAACAAATATCGATGGAGATGAAGGAACAAAACTTCCAGTAACGATTCAAGTGTTACCGTCTCATCTATCCGTTTATTGTTAGAATCACATTTAGCAAAATCAACTTGACCAACTACCTAAAACCATGACCATGAAAGATAAAAGATAGAAAAGGGAGACTCGGTGATGAAACAAATCAACCGAGTCTCCCTTTATTTTTTGCGCTTTTTTGTAAACTTTGGATGAATTTGTGAAGAGGATTTTTTATGGTTTTCATTTATTTCAAAAAAACTCAGTTGTCCCAAAGTGTTGGTTGATTATGATCAACCAACACTTGTTTCACAAATGATTTACCCTCTTCGTCTACTCTTATCTTGAAGTCCATTAGAAATTTATAATGAATGTCAGGGGCATCCCCCCTCTAGGACCACCTAAAACCGGATAATCGACTGGAACAGAATAATCTTTTCGAGAAATAAGGCGCCATCCATAAAAGTTTGCAGAACAATTTTCGTGGATGGTAGGATGGTACCTTATTTTTCGGGATTAAACACCTCCGTCCCGACCTCTCGCGCCATCTAACGCAGCAACAAATCGTTGCGTGATTTCTTGTGGGCGGGTAATGGCGCCCCCAACCACGATACCAGCTACACCTAACGCTTGGATTTCCTTGGCTTGTTGGGGCGTGTGGATCTTTCCTTCTGCAATCACGCACACATCTGCTTCAAGAAGTCGTTTGATCAACTGCACATCGGGCCCTTCTGTTTCTTCACTTTCTTCGGTATAGCCGCTTAATGTCGTCCCGACAAAATCAATCCCGGCTTTATAAGCATTGATTCCTTCTTCAAAGGTCGCAATATCTGCCATAAATAATTGATTAGGATATTTTGTTTTGATTTGTTCAATAAATGCGTTGATCGATAAGCCATCGTGTCGTTTACGCAGGGTACAATCAAGTGCGATCACTTCTACGCCAGTGGCGACTAATTCATCCACTTCTTTCATCGTTGCAGTGATAAACGGTTTTTCAGGTGGATAATCCCGTTTGATAATACCGATCATCGGTAAATCAACTTTTTCTTTGATCTCTAAAATATCTCTGACCGAATTTGCCCGAATACCGACTGCGCCAGCTTTCTTTGCAGCTAGTGCAAAATAAGGCATCAAGCCACCTTCTTCTGAATAAAAAACTTCGCCAGGCAATGCTTGGCAAGAAACGATCAATCCATGACTGATTTGCTCTAAAAATTCTTGTTTGTCCATTTGTCAAAAACTCCAATCTGAAAACAATAGTAAGCCATTTCTACCAAGAAATATAGCATCCGCTTTCATGCGTGTAAAGAGAAAGGACCTTATTCATAGCACCTTCTATTGGAAAAATCATTCGTTTACAAAAGAAGGATCAAAATTTTTTAATATATACTGAAAAAGTTCTTGATTTTTTCTTGAATTTTGGATATGATTTTAACAATTTAGGGTGATTTAAAGAAAAGGGGAAGAAAAATGACGAAGTATCAACGAAAGGTATTATTATC
This sequence comes from Enterococcus spodopteracolus, assembly GCF_030441955.1. Lineage (NCBI taxonomy): Bacteria > Bacillati > Bacillota > Bacilli > Lactobacillales > Enterococcaceae > Enterococcus > Enterococcus spodopteracolus. The sequence goes on from NZ_JARJHD010000001.1 coordinate 287,976, forward strand.
AACATCGGCGGGTATTGCTTTAGAAAATATGGACATTATGTTTTTAGCTTTTTCATTATCTTCAATGATCGCAACTTTTAATATTAGTGGAACGCAAGCAGGATTGATTGCAACGATTACTAATTTAGGGATGCTCGTTGGAGGTATTTTTTTTGGATTGATGGCGGATAAATATGGGAGAGTCAAAGTATTTTCGCAAACAGTCATTTTGTTCTCAATTGCTTCTTTACTCATGTATTTTGCATCGAATATTTATCTTGTTTATCTGTTTCGTTTTATCGCAGGAATCGGCGCTGGCGGAGAATACGGCGCATGTATGTCATTGATTTCTGAAAGCTTTTCAAAGAAACAAATTGGTCTTGCATCTTCGGTAGCTGCAGTCGGCGCACAAGTTGGTGCAGCTTTGGCCGCCATCTTAGCAGCAGTGATCATTCCTTTGTTTGGCTGGAAAATGCTTTATGTCATCGGTGTCTTGCCGGTCTTGATGGTTTTGTTTATTCGAAGAGGGCTAAAAGAACCAGAGGCATTTGAAGAAACAAAAGAAACTGGGAAAAAGACAAAGCTGAGTCATTTGTTCCAAACGAAACGCATGGCATGGCAAACGACAGGTCTTAGTCTGATGGTTACTGTACAGATTGCTGGTTATTTCGGCTTGATGAATTGGTTGCCTTCAATCATGCAAGCACAATTAGGTCTATCAGTATCGGGTTCCTCTTTATGGATGATCAGCACGATTTTGGGGATGTCATTAGGGATGATGACGTTTGGGATCATCATGGATAAAGTTGGTCCAACCCTCGCATTTGGTTTGTTCCTGATTTGTTCCTCTTTATCTGTCTTTTTACTCGTACTTGCACACAGTCAATGGAGCTTAATTGCAGCAGCAGTAGTTGTAGGTTATTTCATCAACGGAATGTATGGTGGGTATGGAGCAATTATCAGTAGTTTGTATCCAACAGAGATCCGTGCGACGGCGAATAACTTTATCATGAACCTAGGTCGAGCAGTCGGTGGTTTTTCATCGATCGCGATTGGATTTCTAATGGATCATTATAGTTTGACGGCTGTTATTCTATTTCTAAGTGGAATTTATTTAATCAGTTTACTTGTCTTGATGACTTTATCAGGAGTAAGAGATCTGAAAACAAGTTTACAACAATAGTAAATAGATCAAAGCAATTATCTAACATATGATTAAATTGAGGCTGTGACAGAAGCGTTTGTTCTAAGTAGGAGAAGACGAATGTCACAGCCCCAGTTTTACATAAAGCACCGACCAACCAATCCAAACTACGAACTTAGCGTGGATGAGAAGTAAATGATTCTTTCCCTTGATTGAAAACCGGCGATAAGATATTTCTTTTTTCTGAAAAATAGAACAGATTATTAAAATAAGTATAAACTATTTTCTCGCTAAACATGGTATGATTAATGTGACTTGATTTAAAATTAGGAGAAGATCAATGGAAAAAAGCATGGAAAAAATCAATCAGTTTAGAGATGATCGCAATTGGCGACAATTTCATAATGAAAAAGATTTAGCAATTTCGATTTCTTTAGAAGCTTCAGAATTATTAGAGTTATTCCAATGGAAGCAACCAGAAGAAGTGACAACCACTCAGCTTGAACGAATCAAAGAAGAACTAGCAGATGTGTTGATATACTCTTATATGATGGCCGACAATCTAAATTTAGATATCGATACGATGATTGAGGAAAAATTAGAAAAAAACAATCAGAAATATCCAGTAGAAAAAAGTAAAAACAACAAAGTAAAATATACGGAGCTATGATAGATAGTGCAAGAGTGGAGGAAGATACATGAAAAAAAAAGGAAGAGTCAAAAAGTGGCTGGTCAATTTTTTATTGTTTCTACTATTAATAGTAGGATTAGCCTTGATCTTTAATGAACAGATCAAAGATTTTTTTGTTAAAAATACGGGAGATGCGTACGCTATTTCTAATGTGACTCGTGATGATATTGTCAAAAATAATCAAAAAGAGGCAAACTTTGACTTTGATTCAGTTGAATCAATGAGTTCAGAAGCGGTGTTAAGAGCCCAATTGAATCGACCGGAGCTACCAGTCATTGGAAGTATCGCCGTCCCTTCCGTCTCGATCAATTTACCGATTTTTAGAGGGTTGGATAATGCAAACTTATTGTACGGTGCCGGAACATTGGATCCAGATCAAGAAATGGGGAAAGGAAACTATGCCTTAGCAAGTCACCGTGCCAACAATCCCGAATTACTTTTTACTCCGTTAGAAAATCTAAACTTAGGTGATAAAATCTATATCGTCGATTTGGAAAACGTCTACACGTACAAAGCGACATTCAAAGAAAAAGTCGCCCCTTCGGCAACAGAATTATTGAACATCGAAGAAGGAAAAGAATTGATCACCTTGATCACTTGTGGGGATATGGACGCCATTACACGCCTAGTCGTCCAAGGAGAACTCGAAAGCATCACACCAATGAAAGAAGCCACCCAAGAAATGAAAAATGCCTTTGACATGCCAACGAGAACGTTTTAGAAGAGGTTGTGAAAAAGCCGTTCAGCTCCAAGTAATAAGGGCCTCCCTGAGAAAATAGTTTTCTATATTTTCTCAGGGAGGCCCTTATTATCGTAGGAGTTGGCTTTTGAACACCATTTGTCAAGGTTGTGAAAGCAGCGATTAGCACTAAGGCATAAGACAGAAAAATTGAAAATGGCTTTTTCATTTTTGATTTTTTTGGCTTATGATCGAAGTGTTGCTTCTTGAACACCGTTTATGGTGGTTGTGAGAAAAACGTTCTAATCTAAGCAGTATGATAGAACAAAGCTTTTCATATTCTGATCATCAACATCACAATAGAGAAAAAAGGATAGAAATGGCTCGTTCATTTTCATCCTTTTTTGTTACTCTCATCGCATGTATATTGGATTCAGTGTTACAAAATACTAAAAGTTCTTCTCCTTTTGAAAAAATAAAAACGATGAAAAGGGTTGCATAGCGAATGTAACAGTGATATAGTAAATGTAGTTAAGCAATGGATTGTTACTGTTCGGCAGGCAAAACCAGAATTCAGCTAGTAATTACGGGCGGATTCTAGGTTTTTTTATTTTTTAGTTGGGAGGTCGATGTAGATGGTCATAGAAAAAGTTTTGAATAATAATGTCGTCATCTCAAAAAATGAATTAGGCGAAGAAATCATCTGCATGGGAAAAGGTCTTGCTTTTCAAAAAAAATCAGGCGATACGATCTCTGAAGAATCGATCCAAAAAGAATTTGTGCTAAAAGATTCTTTTACTACGCATCAGTTCCAACAATTGATGGCAGATGTCCCATTAGAAGAGGTCGAGCTTGTGAAGCAGATCGTCGACCTTGCCGAAGAACAATTAAACATCCAATTATCGCCAAACATCTATTTGACACTGACCGACCATATCCATTATGCGATCAGTCGAGCAAAGGAAAACATCGAATTACCGAATCCTTTATTATTTGAAACAAAAAAGTTTTATCCTAAAGAATATCGAGCAGCCAAACAAGCCCTTCAACTTGTTGAAGAAAAGCTCGGTGTGACCTTACCAATGGATGAAGCAGGCTTCATAGCCTTTCATTTCGTCAATAGTGAGCAAGGAAATGGCGACATGCAAGTAACGATGGCGGCAACGAAAATGGTGCGAGATATCCTAAGTATCATCAGTAAATTTTTCGGCATCGCCTTTGACGAAGATTCCTTGAATTATCAACGGATCATCACACATTTACAATTTTTCACACAACGATACTTAAAAGATGAAGCTTCAGATGAGAAAGATGAATTTCTTTATGCGCTTGTCCAAGGAAAATATCCAAAAGCGTTTCGCTGTGTGGAACGGATCAATGAGTATCTTGTACAAACGCAACAAAAAGAGATGGGACCAGGGGAACAAATCTACCTGACGATCCACATCCAACGTGTAGTAACAGAAAAACAAACCCAATCATAAGGATTGTTACTGGATCAAGCAGGCAAAACCTAGATTGAAAATATGGACACGTCTAATCACGTGACCGTTTTTTCAATCTAGGTTTTTTATTTTATCAAAAAGAAAGAAGGAAAGAATATGGATAATCAAGCAGTAGGACGGAGAGTCTGGGAAGCCGTAGGTGGAGAAAAAAATGTCAATAGTTTAGTGCATTGTGCGACAAGATTACGTTTCAAATTGAAAGATGAATCGATTGCCGATACGCAGAAATTAAAAAATGACCCCGATGTCATCCAAGTCGTTCAAAGTGGCGGCCAGTATCAAGTCGTTATCGGCAGTAATGTGTCGGATGTCTACCAGGCGATTGTTGATGAGCAAGGGTTAGGAGAAGGTGCAGGAGCGGATAGTGAGGATACAAGTAAAAACCCTCTAAATCGCTTGATCGATATTATTTCAAGTATTTTCACACCGTTTTTAGGTGCAATGGCAGCTGCGGGGATATTGAAAGGTTTCTTATCCCTTGCATCAGTACTAGGTTGGTTGACAGCTGATAGCGGAGCTTATCAAATCTTGTTTGCAGCAGCAGACGGGGTCTTTACTTTCCTACCAGTGATGCTAGCTTTTACAGCTGCAAAGAAATTCAAGACTAATCAGTTTTTATCGGTAGCGATCGCTATGGCGCTAGTCTATCCAGCAATCACACAGTTAGCAGGTTCAGGATCGGCAGTAGACTTTTTTGGTCTACCAGTGATCTTGTCTCAATCAGGCTATACTTCTTCTGTTATTCCAATCATCTTAGCCGTTTGGGTACAAAGTAAGTTTGAGCCACTTGTGAAGAAAGTTATTCCACAATTTTTACAAATGATTTTTGTGCCAATGATTGTCTTGTTAGTTATGGTGCCTTTGACTTTCTTAGTATTAGGGCCAATTGGAACCGTTATCGGTAATGCCTTAGGTGGGTTGTTCAATTCGATTTATAGCTTTAGTCCATTAGTTGCTGGAGTCATCATGGGTAGCATGTGGCAAGTGTTGGTTATGTTCGGGATGCACTGGGGCTTTGTGCCAATCATCTTCTTGAATATCGAACAATATGGCTTTGATGTTTTGATGCCAATGCTTTTACCAGCAATATTGGCACAAGGTGGTGCAGCATTAGGTGTGGCTTTACGTACGAAAGATTCAAAATTACGCTCATTAGGAATTTCTTCAATGATTACTTCGTTCTTTGGAATCACTGAACCGACTGTTTACGGTGTGACTTTACCTTTGAAAAAACCATTTATCGTTGCCTGTATTTCCGGTGGGATCGGTGGAGGCATCATCGGGTTTGCTGGCGTAAAAGCATTCTCTAGTGGTTTGATCAGTTTACTGACCATCCCAACATTTATCAGTACCGATCCAGCACTGGAATCAAGTGTAATCATGGCGATCATCGGTACAGCAGTTGCTTTTGTTCTTGGTTTTGTCGGTACTTACTTGATTGGTTTTGATGAAGAAGTACAAGATGAAAAATTAGAAGCAACAGAAACTACCACAGGGGATACGATCAGCACAGCACGTCACAATTTGAAAAGTCCATTGACTGGAAAAGTCTTACCACTGACAGAAGTACCAGATAAAGTCTTCTCTTCTGGAGCAATGGGAAAAGGGATTGCGATTGATCCTGAGAAGGGTGAATTAGTTGCTCCGGCAGATGGCGAAATCACGACGATTTTCCCAACAGGTCATGCAGTTGGTTTGACAACCACAGATGGTGTAGAGATTTTGATGCATATCGGAATGGATACTGTCGAATTAAATGGTGAAGGATTTGCAACATTTGTCAAACAAGGAGACAAAGTAAAAGCAGGTGACTTGCTTGTCCGCTTTGATATTGAGAAAATAAAAGCAGCAGGCTATAGCGTGGTCACTCCTGTGATCGTAACGAATACCGATCAATTTGCAGATGTGTTAGAACTTGATCAACAAGAAATTATTGCTAATGAAGATTTTCTGGCAATTGTAAAATAAAAGGAGGAAAACAAACATGACAGCACGATTCAAAAAAGACTTTTTATGGGGTGGCGCAACAGCTGCCAATCAATTAGAAGGTGCTTTCGACCGCGATGGGAAAGGCTTATCTGTCGCCGATGCTATGCCTGGTGGTAAACAACGTTTTGCAATCATCGGGAGTGAAGAATTTGATTGGACGATCGATGAGGAGAAATACCTTTACCCCAATCATCGTGGAATCGAACATTACGATCACTTCAAAGAAGATATTGCTTTATTTGCAGAAATGGGCTTTAAAAGTTATCGTTTCTCCATTGCTTGGACACGAATTTTCCCTCAAGGTGATGAGCAAACACCAAATGAAGCGGGCTTAGCTTTTTATGATGAACTGATCGATACGTGCTTGAGCTATGACATCGAGCCAGTCATTACGATTTCTCATTATGAAATGCCATTACACTTAGCAAAAGAATACGGTGGGTGGAAAAACCGTCAGTTGATTGAGTTTTATGAACGTTTTGCTCGTACAGTGTTAGAACGTTACAGCAGCAAAGTGAAGTATTGGATGACGTTCAATGAGATCAATTCAGCTTTCCATTTCCCAGCATTGAGTCAAGGATTGGTCAAAAGCAATGGCGCAAGTGATTACCAAAATATTTTTCAAGCATGGCATAATCAGTTTGTCGCTAGCAGCAAAGCGGTGAAGATCGCACATGAGTTGCGCTCGGATATCCAAGTAGGCTGTATGATCATTTATGCAACGACCTATAGTATTGATGCAAATCCGATCAATCAAGTGGCTACATTGATCCAAAATCAAGAGTTCAACTTCTTCTGTACAGATGTGCAAGTTCGTGGCGAATATCCAGCCTATACAGCACGTACGTATAAGAAATATGGAGTTGACGCAGCAAAACTAGAACAAACAGAAGAAGATTTCCAATTATTAAAAGAGTATCCAGTGGATTATATCGGGTTTAGTTACTATATGTCATCAGCTATCGATGAAATCAATCCAGATGCCGATACATCGAATGGAAACCTACTAGGCGGCGTGAAGAATCCATTCCTTGAAGCAAGTGAGTGGGGCTGGCAAATCGACCCTGAAGGATTGCGCGTGGCGTTGAATGAATTATATAACCGCTATGAAAAACCACTGTTTATTGTTGAAAATGGCCTGGGTGCGATCGATAAAGTGGAAGAAGATGGCTCAATCAATGATGATTATCGTATCGATTACTTGCGTCGTCATATCGAAGCAATGGCTGATGCAGTTGCTGATGGGGTCGATTTGATGGGCTACACACCATGGGGCTGTATCGATTTAGTTAGCGCATCTACAGGAGAAATGAGTAAACGCTATGGATTTATTTATGTCGACCTTGATGATGAAGGGAATGGGACTTTAGCACGTACCAAGAAAAAATCTTTTGACTGGTACAAGGCAGTCATTAAAACGAACGGCGAAGAATTAGGATAAATAACGACTGGGCCATTTTTGTAGAAAGGCCTTTCACCACAAAAGTCCTTACAAATTTAATGATTGTTTGAAATTTCTGATAAAATTCTCCTTGTTTTTATAATCAGTAATTATGTTATTAAAACAAGGGTATAACAAAGGTACGAAAAAAGTAGGGTAATAAGCTTAGATGTTTTGTTATATCTAAGCTTATTATTTGTACATAGGTAGACCAATTATCAATATTTCTATTCTTTTTTTTGTTTATTTATGTTATTCTCTTACTAACATAAAGGTGAAAGGTGAAGCTATGAAAAGAACGCGTGTATTATATTTAGAAGTAGCAGACAAGATCAAAGAGGATATTTTTTCAGGAAAGTATCCGGTGGGGAGTATGCTACCGACTGAAAATGAGTTAGAAGAATTGTTCCAAGTGAGTAAAATCACTGTGCGAAAAGCTATCGAGTTATTAGCCACAGATGAATATGTCGAAAAGAAAAGTGGTCGGGGAACGACAGTATTAAGCAATCGTCCTTACAATCGTTTATCTAAAGCCGAAAGTTTTACTCAGATCTTAAAAGATTCCCAATACGAGGTTCGCAAAGAAACGATTGGTTTAGAAAAAATCAGTATCAAAAAAGATCATCCATTATATTCGATGTTTGGTTCAGCTGCGGTATGCTTCAAGCGTTTGTATTATTTAAATGACCAACCATATATCTATTTTGTTCACTATTTACCAAAAGACATGAATAAAATGAAACAAAAAGAATTTGATAAAGAATCTTTATATCGGTTGCTCACACAGAATAATCACATTATCGACTCTTTTTCAGATGACTTTTCTGCCACGTTTTTAACAGATGAAGAAAAAGCACTATTAAAGACGACTTCAGAAATCGGTATCAAGCGTGTACGTCGATCAACGACGGAAGATCGAGAAGTGGTCGAGTATTCAGAGGCAATTTATCATACGGATCTACATCCTTATCATATCAACTACGAAACATAGACAATCGCAATGAGGTCGGGGCAGAAGTGTGTAGCCTCGAGAAACAAGGCGTCATCCATGAAAATTGTTCTTCAAATTTTTGTGGATGGCGCCTTGTTTCTCGAAGAGGTTACTTCTGTTCCCGCCGTTTATTCGGTTTCAGGAGGTGGGAGAGGCCGATTGTCTCAGTCTCTTTTTGTCAGAATAATCATATATTTTAATGAAAATGTTTACATTATATCATTAATATGTTATCTTTTATTTAAACATTATAATGTTTTGGTAAGGGGGAATAACAAATGGATAAATTTGTAGGGTTGATCGAACAAAAAATCATGCCTGTTGCGAATCGGATTGGTACACAGCGTCACATGACAGCGATTCGAAAAGGAATCATTGCGACGATGCCATTAACGATCGTTGGTTCATTTTTTACGATATTATTGAACATCCCGATTGCGTCGGTCGCGGCAGTCATTGAACCATATCGTGCAATTTTAGATATCCCATTTCGATATACAGTGGGGATCTTAGCTTTATATGCCACATTTGGGATTGCCTCTTCATTAGCAAAGAGCTATCGTTTAGATTCATTAACTGCCGGTATTTTAGCCTTGATGTCCTTTCTGATCGTAGCTGCGCCACCAACTCAAGTGTTGGAAGATCTTGAAGGAATAACCGCTGGACGCTATATCAATATTGCGAATCTTGGTTCAGGTTCTTTATTTGGGGCAATCGTAACAGCAATTTTGTCTGTTGAGATCTATCGTTTCTTTATTGAAAAGAAAATCACGATAAAAATGCCAGATGGTGTGCCGCCAGAAGTGACGAATTCTTTTGTCGCATTGATCCCAGGAGCAGTGATCTTGATTTTCTTTTGGGTCATCCGACATTTGCTTGGCTTTGACTTGAATGGTTTCTTGAGTCAATTGTTGATGCCACTTAAAGGCGTGTTAGCAGGGAACAGTTTATTTGGTGGACTACTTACGGTTTTCTTGATTTGTTTCTTCTGGGTATTAGGGATTCATGGACCAGCTATCATGGGACCGGTGATTCGTCCGTTTTGGGATATCTCGATTGCTGAAAATATTGACGCATTCAATGCAGGAACCAATGCACATGATATGCCAAATATCTTTACAGAACAATTTTTACAATGGTTTGTCTGGATCGGTGGGGCAGGTACGACACTTGCATTAGTCGTACTGTTCATGTTCTCCAAATCCAAGTATCTGAAAAGCTTAGGACGTCTGTCGATCCTTCCTGGTTTGTTCAATATCAATGAACCAATGATTTTTGGGGCACCAATCGTCATGAATCCAGTATTGGGTATCCCATTTATTGTCGCACCCTTAGTAACGACAACGATTTCTTATGTCCTTACGGTAAGTGGTTTAGTGCCAATGATGGTCGCACGGTTGCCTTTCGCGATACCAGCGCCACTTGCGGCTTGGATGAGTACCAATTGGAGTGTCGCTGCGGGTGTCTTAGTCGTGTTCAACTTCTTTATCACTTTGGCGATCTATTATCCATTCTTCAAAGTATTTGAAAAACAACAGCTGGCACAGGAGAGAGAAGAAGAACAAGCAGAACAAGCCTCTGTCCAGATCACAGATGGTATCACGAACGAGTAAATAGAAAAGAAAGCAGGAGTTAATATGAAACGTTCACTAGGAATCTCTCTTTATCCTGATCACAGCAATCCGCAAGAAGATCGTGCTTATCTCGAAATGGCACATAAATATGGGTTTACTCGAATTTTTATGAGCATGTTAGAAGTGACTGAGGAAACAGAACAAATCAAACAGAAATTTCAGCAATTGATCGAATATGCTTCATCACTTGGGTTTGAAACGATTTTAGATGTCGCACCATCGATTTTCGAACAGTTGAATATTTCATATGATGACATGAGTTTTTTTCATGAACTAGGTGCAGATGGGATTCGTTTAGATTTAGGATTTGATGGCAGAAAAGAAGCGCTACTGACTTACAATCCTTACCAGTTAGCAATTGAATTGAATATGAGTAATGATGTGGCTTATTTAGAAAATATTTTGAGCCATCAAGCGAATACCCCGTTTTTATACGGGTGTCATAATTTTTATCCTCAAGCAGGAACTGGACTTCCTTATGAATTTTTTGAAACATGCAGTCGCCGATTTAAACGCCAAGGCATCCGTACTGCCGCTTTTATTACTTCTCAAACGGGCACAATCGGTCCTTGGGATGTAAACGATGGCTTGCCAACATTGGAAATGCATCGCCAGTTAGGCGTCGTTCCAGCGGCTAAACATTTATTTGCGACTAACCTTATTGATGATGTCATTATCGGCAATGCGTATGCTTCGGAAGAAGAGTTGCAAGCATTAGGTGCAGTTGATCGATACCAAACTGTTTTTGCTATTGAGTTTCTTCCTCAGACCCATGAAGTCGAACGAGGAATTGTTTTGAACGAGCAACACGTTCGCAGAGGGGATATCACGTCGCAAGTGATCCGTTCGACAGAAGTGAGAAAAATGTATCAAGCAGATGCTAATCCTCCCCATGACAATGAAGAAATGTTTCAAGTGGGAGATGTCGTCATTGGAAATGATTGCTTTGGGAAATATAAGAATGAGTTACAGATCGTATTAACGCCACATCAAGATCCAAGAAAAAATAAAGTGGGTGCCATTGTTGCGGATGAACAACTGTTACTATCTTTCGTCCACCCTTGGTCAAAATTCAAATTTAAAGAAAAGTAGGCGTTTGTCATGTTTGATTTAATTATAAGAAAAGGTCAGGAGTTAGGCAAAGAACCTGTTGATATCGCTGTGAAGAACGGTAAGATTGTCTTGATCAGTAAGCACATCGAAGAATCTGGGAAACAAGAACTGGTACTTTCAGATGAACAGTATCTCTCCGCAGGGTGGATCGATGATCATGTCCATTGTTTTGAAGAAATGACATTATATTACGACTATCCCGATGAAATTGGTGTAGATAAAGGGGTAACAACGGTCATTGATGCTGGAACGACAGGTGCGGAAAATATCCACACATTTTATGAACATGCAAAGCAAGCAAAGACAAATGTTTTTGCTTTATTGAATATTTCAAAATGGGGGATTGTGGAACAAGATGAGTTGGCAGATTTATCAAAAATCCAAACGGATCTGGTTCATCAAAAACTAACAGAATTGCCTGATTTTATTGTAGGGTTAAAAGCTCGGATGAGTAAAACAGTCGTGGGTAAAAATGGGATTACGCCTTTAAAGTTAGCAAAAGAAATCCAAAAGCAAAATGCTGGATTACCACTAATGGTCCATATCGGTTCTGCGCCTCCACGTTTAGATGAAATTTTAGCGCAGATGGGAAAGAATGATGTGATGACCCATTGTTTCAATGGAAAGCCTAATGGCATCATTGATCCAGTGACCAATGAAATCAAATCCTTCGTCAAACAAGCCATTGCTGATGGTGTGGTGTTCGACATCGGTCATGGGACTGATAGTTTCAACTTTGACGTGGCAGAAACTGCGCTCCATGCGGGAATCAAAACCGATTCGATCAGCACAGATATCTATATCAGAAATCGTAAAAATGGTCCGGTATATGATTTAGCAACGACGATGGAGAAACTCTACGTTATCGGTTATTCTTGGCAAGAAATTCTTGAAAAAGTGACCAGCGCACCAGCGAGACAGTTCAACCTAGCGACAAAAGGCAATATCAAAGAAGGCTTTGATGCAGACTTTACGATTTATAAGTTTCTCGATCAAGAAAAACAATTGACGGACTCGAATGGCAATATACGAACGACCACACAGCAAATTATTCCTGTAAGCGTTATTATTGGGGGTGTCAGTTATGACTGTGAATCATGAGAAATTTGGCTTGAATGAAGTGATCAATGCTTCTGGTCGAATGACGGTCTTAGGCGTGTCCACCGTGAGCGAATCGGTGTTAGAAGCCCAGCGTTTTGGGGGCGAACATTTTTTTGAAATGGCTGAATTGATGAAGAAAACCGGTGCATACTTGGCAAAACAATTAGAAGTAGACGATGTTCAAATCGTTTCTTCCGCATCTGCTGGAATCGCTCAATCCGTTGCTGCGGTGATCGGTCAAGGATCGATGTACCATGTGCATCACCCTTATGACGAAACAATCAAACGCAGAGAAATCATTTTACCTAAAGGTCATAATGTCGATTATGGTGTGCCAGTGGAATTAATGATCCAACAAGGAGGAGGGCATGTCATTGAGGCAGGGTATGCCAACCAATGTACACCCAACCACATCGAGGCGATGATCACCGAGCAAACAGCAGGTATTTTGTACATCAAAAGTCATCATACCGTACAGAAAAGTATGTTGGAGGTGGCAGAAGCGGTAACAGTGGCTAATCACTACGAACTGCCTTTGATCGTTGATGCAGCAGCCGAAGAAGACTTACTTAAATATACCGCATTAGGCGCTGATCTAGTGATCTATTCAGGTGCCAAAGCGATTGAAGGTCCAAGTGCAGGGATGGTGATTGGTAAAGATCCGTTCGTTTCTTGGGTTCGTCTGCAATCACAAGGCATTGGTCGATCGATGAAGATCGGCAAAGAAAATGTTTTAGGATTTGTCCAAGCAGTCGACGATTATTTGATACATGGTAGCGAATCAGGTGAATCGATGAAAAAAAGAGTTCAGCCATTTGTCGAAGCACTTGAAAAGTTGCCAGGTATCAGGGCTAAAGTCGTCCAAGATCCTGCTGGGCGAGAAATCTATCGTGCCAGTATCCAAGTCGTTACAGGCTCTGCCAGGACGATCATCGAGCAGCTAAAAGCAAAAGCCCCAGTCATTTATACCAGAGAGTACCAAGCGAACAATGGGATCATTGAGTTCGATATTCGCTCAGTGACGCAAAAAGAGATGGAACAAATCATCCAACGTTTAAATGAAATCTTACAACCAAAGGAGTAATCATGATGTCATTGACCCCAAATTATCTTGAAGATAGAATCTGTTTGAATGTGCTAGCCAATTCTGTCGAAAATGCAAAAAAATGTTATGAAGAAGCCGAAGGGCATATCTTACTAGGTGTTTTGTCTAAAAATTATCCAAGTGATGATGCAGCTATCACAGACATGAAAAAATACCAAGAAGCAACAAATAATGCCTTATCGATCGGCTTAGGTGCCGGCGATCCAAAGCAAAGCCAGATGGTGACTCGCTTGGCGAAAGTATTACAACCCCAACATGTCAACCAAGTTTTCACAGGTGTTGGCGCTTCTCGTGCGGTCTTAGGACAGTCAGACACGATCGTCAATGGTTTAGTTTCTCCAACTGGAAAAGAAGGATACGTCAATCTTGCCACTGGTCCTTTAAGTAGCCAAGGCCCTGCTGCGATGGTACCGATCGAAACAGCCATTCGTTTGTTACAGGATATGGGTGGAAGCTCGATCAAATATTTTCCAATGAAGGGATTAGCGCATAAGAAAGAATATGAAGCTGTTGCAGCAGCTTGTGCAGCGTTTGATTTTTATTTAGAGCCAACGGGTGGAATCGATTTGACGAATTTTGAAGAAATCGTTCAGATCGCATTAGATGCAGGAGTCAAAAAAATTATCCCTCACGTCTATAGTTCGATCATTGATCCAGAGACAGGTGATACTCGACCAGAGGAAGTCCGTCAGTTGTTGGATATGATGAAAAAATTAGTGAGAACAGGTGAGTGACCATGAAAATCGGTGCATTTGGTGAAGTGATGTTGAGGCTGACACCCCCTGAATATCTGATGTTGGAACAAACGCACACTTTGCGTATGGCATATACTGGAACAGGTGTGAATCTAGTTGGTAATCTAGCACATTTTGGAGTAGAAAGTTACTTGTTGACGGCACTACCAGCCAATCGTTTGGGGGATGCAGCGTTAGCTAATTTGAAGAGTTTAGGTATCAATACCTCCTATGTCATTCAAAAAGAACGACATATCGGTACTTATTTTGCTGAGATGGGCTATGGAATCAGACCAACAGAAATTACCTATCAAAATCGTAAAAATAGTTCTTTTGGTTTAGCGACAGTGGCTGATTATACCATCGAGGACTTTATCGAAACAGTTGATTTAGTCCACATCTGTGGCATCAGTTTGAGTTTAAATGAGCATTCCGCGGAAGTGGCGCTTGCTGTAGCAAAAACAGCGCATAGAAAAGGAAAAAAAGTTTGTTTTGATTTTAATTTTCGTCCGAGTCTAAACCAAGAGCCAGATAAAAAAAGAGTGATGAAAGAACGTTATCAAGAAATACTGCCCTATTGCACGATCATCTTTGGTTCTGTTCGTGATTTGTCTGAATTATTAGAGAGGCCGATCGACCTTTCCAGTCGTTCTGCCAAGATTCGCTCGTTCCAAGAATTTTTAAGTGATTATCAAATCGATTGGTTTGCTGGTACGACACGGCAAGCAACCAGTGAAAAGAAACAACTAAGTGGCTATCTGATGTCTTCGACAGAATGGATCGAAACAGAAGCGTATCCACTGGATAGTTTAGATCGTATTGGAGCAGGTGATGCCTTTGCTGCGGGGATTTTATTAGGCTATAGTGAGGATTGGTCATTGGATCGAACCGTTCAATTTGCATTAGGTAATTCACGCTTAGCCCACACGATACAAGGGGATGTGCCACTCACGACTAGAAAGCAAGTGGACCAATTATTGACGCATCCATTGATAGATTTAAACCGATAACTAAAGTTATACAAAAAACTGGGGCAAAAATGGTACAGTTTTTTGTAGCTTTTCAGATTTGCTTGACTCTCAATCTAGGAATCAGTATCATAAATGGCAGATAGAAACAGTCAAATAAAAAAGGCCCCCCAATTTTTAGTGGCAGCTAAAAATTGAGGGCTTGAGTAGTCAACGCATTGACCAATCAAGTTTGCCATAGTCAATGGAAACCATCGACCGAGTTCATTGTATCGAATCTTAAAGGAGATTGCTAGCTTTTTTGTCGATTAAATGAATAAAATGTATGGGCTTTTATTTACTGTGCCAAAAGAGGAGGGACAATCGTTCCCTCTTCTTTTTTTGTCCAACACGTATACCCAAGGACGATTGATCAAACTATAAGTCTGAAAGAACAAGTAATGATCCACAACATCGTTTATTGCTTTTTTTTATGCTTCCTTATCAATGATCAAGGCAAGTCATGCGTTTTGACCTCATGGATCGTTTGACTGTTTTCTATCTTCTATCGGATCAGCCGTTGAGAATTTGTTGATCGATATAAATAAAAATAACAAAAGAAATAAAATGGATTTCTTTCTTCAACAGAAGTCAAATGTTATTCGTAAGAAAGTCGAAAGAAAGAGAATATCACAAAGTAAGACCATACTTTTTTTAGTTTTTAGTTATTTAAAAAATAGTATTAAAACATAATTCATTGAAATGTTACCCGAAGACAAAACACTATATATAGTGTTTTTTGTTTTGTATAACACTAAAATATAACTAAATCTAGTCTTTTATTTTAAAAAAACAAGAGTAGAATAAAGGTAGATCGATTAGTAAGGATGTGTTTTTTTTGAAGTTGACTATTTTTTGCGGTTCACGTTCTGGGCAAGATCAGAAGTATATTCTGTTAGCTGAAACGATTGGAAAATATATGGCAGAAAAACAAATTGAATTGGTTTATGGTGGATCAGATTCAGGTATCATGGGTGTTTTTAGTCGCACGATCTTACAAAATGGCGGACAAGTAACAGGGATCTATCCAGTCGGGCTGTTTTCTGCAGAATTACCAAAAACAGATGTTACCACGTTTATACCAACGGAAACGATCGATAAACGTAAGGAACTACTATTCGAAAAAGGAGAAGCAGTGCTGGTCTTTCCTGGAGGACTAGGTACACTCGAAGAATTTTCGCAACTACTCTCCTGGATGGCGATCGGCCTGATACCAGAAAAACCTATTGGTATCCTTGATGTTCATGGGTATTATTCAGGATTGAAAGAATTGATTGGGAATTTCGCGAGAGAAGGATTTATGGCTGAGAAATGGCTCAACCATCTTTATTTTTCAAATGATCCTTTTGAGCTGATCAATCAATTATGTGCAACAGAAAAACAAACGAAATCAATGATGCAGGAGATTAAATAATGAGTTATATTTATTTAGCAGGACCATTCTTTTCAGATGAACAAATCGAGCGGATTGCTCAGGTTGAAACGGCATTGACTGCCAATCCAACGGTGGATAGTTTCTACTCACCAAGACACCATCAACACAGTAATTATGAGATGTTTAGTGGCGGATGGGCGCAAGAAGTCTACGAGAGAGACATGAAAGAACTTGCCTCGGCAGAGCAAGTTGTAGCAATCCTAGACTTTGAACATCAGACGATCGATCCTGGCACTGCCTATGAATTAGGTGTCGCCACAGTGATGGACAAACCGATCATCATTTTTCAAGAAGAAACGGTACCAACTAATTTGATGATCACTCAAAGTTTACATTCATATGTAAAAACGTTCGAAGCAATCCAAGTATATGATTTTAAGATGTTACCCAAAAGTACTTATAAAGGCGAATATTTATAGAATGAGAAGGGATTAGATGTCAGTGATATTGATTTCAGGAACAATTGGCGCAGGAAAGAGTAGTTTGACCGATATGCTTGCCAAAAAGATTGATTCAACACCATTTTATGAAAATGTAGAGGACAATGAGGTACTACCTTTGTTTTACTCGAATCCAGAGCAATATGCGTTTTTATTACAGATCTTCTTTTTGAATAAACGATTTTTAGCGATGAAAAATGCACTGAACCATGATGATAACGTATTGGATCGTTCGATTTATGAAGACAGTTTATTGTTTCATCTAAATGCTGATTTGGGTCGTGTGTCAGACATTGAAGTCCGACAATACGATAACCTCTTAGATACGATGCTTCATGAATTAGATGATGTTGCACCTAAAAAAAGACCCGATTTACTCGTGCATATCAAAGTCTCTCTTGATACGATGTTGGCACGAATCAAAAAACGTGGACGAGACTATGAACAATTGGATAGTGATGAAACGCTTTATCAGTATTACCGCTCATTGAATGAACGGTATGATCAATGGTACGAAGACTTTGATGTTTGTCCAAAAATCCAAATAGATGGTGATGCCTTTGATTTTGTTGAAAGACCTGAAGATGCACAAGTCGTGATAGAGCAGATCCAAGCAAAATTAGCTGAATTAGAAGAACAGCAGTCTGGAAGTTACTATACAGACAATCAACATGCTAAAGGGCAGCAATTAGATTCGTCAGGTGCTATGTAAGACAAAAGCAAAATTCGCTTATTGTTTTCAAACTAGAACCGAATAAACAGTGGAGATAAAGTTTCCTCTTCAAAAAAAGGCAACAACTACAAAAAGTGGAAGAATGATTTTTGTAGTTATTGCCTTATTTTTAGAGACTAAACACTTCGGTTCCGCGCTCTATTTTTAATTATTTGTTTCTTTATTCTACTTTTCTCGGCTTGTAAAAAACTCAAAAGGTTGATTCGAACCCTCGATCATTTTATGGCAATGGTCACAAAAATTGACTCTTCCTTGGTCGTTGATCTCTGTGTGTACATTTTGATTCGTCGTACAGGTACAGTAATCTTGAGTATTTGCTGTCTGCATAATCTTTCTCCTTAGTATATCAAGTGCTTCTTTACTATAGCAGAAACACAGGATAGAAACAAAATTAATTAAGAAAACTTAGAATTTTTAGCGATGAGCATGTGTCAAAAAATTGACTCATCATTTTGAGCTTTCATAGTGAAAAACGGCTAAAAGATGCACGATCTAATGAAAAGAAACATGAGTGGGACAGCATATTCTAAAACTGAATAAACGTCGCAATAGAAGTAATCACTTCGAAAAATAAGGCGCCATCCACAAAAATTAGAAGAACAATTTTCGTGGATGGCGCCTTATTTTTCGAGATTAAACATTTCTGTTTCGACTGCTGCTTTTATGTTATGCACTCAAACTATAACGTATAGATATTACCTTCTTCATCTTCTATACGAAAATTACCGATTTTTCTAAAATGAAAAGTCTGAGTCGAACCGTCTTTTTTACCAACGATCGTATACTCCTCATTTTCAGTTGTGATCTTGATATCGGTTAACACGATTTTCTCTGGAGTCGTGCTTGCTGTATCAGTTTCAGACTCAGCATATGTTCGTGTCCATTCCATCGTGTCATCTTTAAATTTGATCTCTGCATTGGCAAGGTCCATGTTTTTTCGGACCTTCAGTGTATAGGTGCTATTTACTATATCAGATTTATCCGCCTGAAAAGTGGTCGTATTCGTTGTTTCTTCCGTTGAGTGATTTGATTGATTACAGCCAGAAAAAGCGAATAAGGCAAAAATCAACGTAAAGTAAATCAATGTTTTTTTCAAAATAATGCCCCCAGTAGATTGGATAAAGTGATTATACCATTGAATCCAGCAACATGAAATAAATGGCTACAAAAAGTAAGTTTTTGTAGCCATTGGTGTTTCAGAGTGGTCCTATGAGAAGTTTTCTGGAAAGTAAATATTTTTAGTCTCGTGGGTTCTATTTTATTATTTACCCTAATTGGTCTAGTCTTTTTTGGGAAAACGGTTTATAATAATGGTTGTAAGTGAAGAAAACGTTTGCTATATTGTGATGTGCGACATAAAAAACTTAAATGAAAAGAATCAACGAGGTGCAAAAATGACAACATATCAATTTCCAGAAAAATTTTGGTGGGGCTCTGCAGCAAGTGGACCACAAACAGAAGGACGGATACCTGGAGATCATAAAGGAGACAATATTTTCGATTATTGGTTTTCCAAAGAGCCAGAAAAATTCTTTGATCAAGTCGGTCCGGAAAAAGCATCACAAGTCTATACAAAATATAAAGAAGATGTCCAGTTGATGAAACAAACCGGACATAATTCATTTCGGACATCTATTCAATGGAGTCGCTTGATTCCAGATGAAACAGGTGCAGTCAATCCCCAAGCAGTCGCATTTTACAATAGTTATTTTGATGAACTGATTGCACATGGTATTGAGCCATTTGTTAACTTGTATCATTTCGATATGCCGATGTACCTTCAAGAAAAAGGTGGTTGGTTAGCTCGTGAAACTGTCGAAGCTTATGAAACGTATGCCAAAACTTGTTTTGAATTATTTGGAACAAAGGTAAAAAAATGGTTCACGCATAATGAACCAATCGTTCCTGTCGAGGCTGGTTATTTATATCGTTGGCATTATCCTGAAGAGTCGGATATGAAAAAAGCAGTTCAAGTTGGTTATCACGAGGCATTATCTTCTGCTTTAGCTATCAAAGCCTATCATGAAACAAAACAAGACGGTAAAATCGGAATCATCTTAAATTTAACACCTAGTTATCCAAGAAATGAGAACGATCCTGCCGATGTGAAAGCTGCGCAAATCGCCGATGCCTTTTTCAATCGCTCATTTTTAGATCCCGCTGTGAAAGGAGAATTTCCACAAGAATTGATCGATATCGTAACCGAGCTAGATCTTCTTCCGGACATGCAGGAAGAAGATCTAGCAATTATCAAAAATAATACGGTGGATCTTTTAGGAATCAATTATTATCAGCCACGCCGTGTCAAAGCCAAAGAAACAGCAGTCGATACAACAAATGGCCCGATGCCCGAAGATTACTTTGATAACTATGAAATGCCGGGACGTAAAATGAATCCTTATCGCGGGTGGGAGATTTATGAAAAAGGTATTTACGATATCTTAATCAATGTTCGAGACAACTACGGCAATATCGACTGTTTTATCTCAGAAAACGGTATGGGGGTTGAAAATGAAGCCCGCTTTATTGAAGCTGACGGAATGATCCATGATGATTATCGCATCGAATTTGTCCAAGAACACTTAAAATATGTGCATCAAGCCATTGAAGAAGGTGCGAACTGCTTAGGGTATCACATGTGGACGTGTATGGATAACTGGTCATGGACGAATGCGTATAAAAATCGCTATGGCTTTATTTCAGTCGATCTAGCTAATGGCAAACGGACGATCAAAAAATCTGGCTACTGGTTCAAAGAAGTAGCTGATACAAGTAGTTTTTCTGTTTGATTAGAAATTTGTTCTTTTTTGAAATTTTTTAATTTAAAAAATGATCCCGAGATGCACGATGATCTCGGGATTTTCACTTTTATACATCATCGGTATGTGTTATTTTTTATCTTTTTCTTTAATTTCTTCGCTTAAAGTTTCATTTTTTGTATATAATAGAATAGGTAAATTTGAATGGGAGTGGAAGAAGGTATGCGAAAAAAAAGGCCTTTTCTTCTCTTTTGGTTAATTGGCTTTTTTATAATACTTATGTTATCCGCAGTATTTTCTGGTAAAATGACCGCTGATCTTGCGCACAAAGAACCAGAAACAACCATTGCAAATAAAGCTTCAGTAGATGAATTCAAAAAAGAATTTTCAACCTATTGGTGGGCGGACTACGAAGTTGTAGCGAACTACGAAAAGGGAGAACTAGAGATTTATCTGCCAAAAGACAAGGAAAAAAATCAATTCATCAATGTGAATGATGTATTAAGTGCCATTTCAATCAGGCAAGTCCAACACGGGGACAAGCACTTGAGCGTGCTGCTTTTGACCGAAGATAAAGAGAAAGTCGCACGATTAAAAAATGGAAAGGTATCTTCTAGTTATTCTGACAAAGTAGACCCAGAGATGGTCAATCAACGCTTGACTGAATGGCGGAAAACGACAGAAGAAATCCAAGAAATAACTGAAACCACCGCCTCTTCATCCGAAGAGACGTCCAATACGACTAATTCTAGTGTAGTAACTGGACCGTAACAGCGACAAGCGCATAAACAAGTGAAAAAAGTTCACATTTTCTAACGTAAAAATACTGAGATCAGCTCGTTGAAGAGTTGGCGCAAGAAATGTTCAACTCTGATCAATAAGACGGAATCTAGGCAAATTAAGACAATTTGCCTAGATTCCGTCTTATTTTCGAAGTAGTTACTTTCCAGAAAGTAGAAAAGCAACTATAGAACACCAGTGATTAATTTATAAAAAAGAGTAAAAAAACAGATTTTTTTAGCAAAAACTAAATGTTTAGGAGCAAAATAGACAGGAACAATAATTTAGAGAGAAGTGGTGACTTTGACACAACTAAAAAAAATTGGCCAACATCAAGTACTCATCGTTTTGATTGCTGGCTTTTTCTTTTGGATGAAAACGATTTTTGCCTACTATACTGATTTTTCTTTAGGCGTAGAAGGAAGCATCCAAACGTTTATTTTATGGATCAATCCAATAGCGACAACGCTATTATTTTTTGGTATTTCTTTGTATTTTAAGAAAGTCAGAACAAGTTTGATCGTTTTATTTATCATCGATTTTTTAAATACGTTATTGCTATATTTGAATATTATTTTCTATCGTGAGTTCACAGATTTCATTACCGTTAAATCAGCACTAGGTTTCTCCAAGGTTTCCCAAGGATTATCTGGTAGCTCTTTTTCTTTGATGAAGCCTCATGATATCCTTTATTGGATCGATATCGCCGTCTTTGCTTTTCTGCTGATTCGCGTATTTATAAAAAAGGTACCATTGAAAGCTCCTGCAGTACGTAAGCCGGTGGCGATTGCGGTGACTTGTTTGTCTGCTTTGATCTTCTCTGGGAATCTGGCAATGAGTGAGGCGAATCGCCCTCAATTATTGCAACGGACATTCGATCGTTCTTATATTGTCAAATATCTTGGACTTGATGCCTATACGATCTATGATGGGATAAAAACAGGGATTACTAGTAGTGTTAGAGCGCATGCAAGTAGCAATGGCTTAGATGAAGTCCTCGATTATACAAAATCTCATTACGCTGCTCCTGATCCAGAGATGTTTGGACTTGCAAAAGGGAGAAATGTGATCGTATTGCATTTGGAAAGTTTTCAACAATTTTTGATCAATATGAAAGTAGATGGACAAGAAGTCACTCCTTTTTTAAATAGTCTCTTTACCAATCAGGGAACAATCAGTTTTGATAACTTTTTCCATGAAGTTGGGCAAGGGAAAACCAGTGATGCTGAGAACATGTTGGAAACCGGGACGTTTGGGTTGCCTCAAGGTTCGTTGTTTACAGAATTAGGTTCAGATAATGTGTTCCAAGCTGCTCCAGCCATCTTGGATCAGACACAAGGCTATACCAGTGCGGTTTTTCATGGGAATGTCGGTAGTTTCTGGAATCGTGATCATGTATACAAAAATCTAGGGTATGATAATTTCTTTGATCGCTCATATTTCGATGAATCAGATGAGATGCTTGGCTATGGTATTTTAGATAAAAATCTATTTCGAGAATCCGCAAATTATCTCGAACATTTGCAACAACCATTTTATGCGAAGTTTCTTTCTGTCACGAATCACACACCTTATTATACAGATGACAAAAACTTTGATTTTCCTTCGCTGAATACAGGAAATAGTACCGTTGATAATTATGTGCGAACGGCCCATTATTTAGACCAGTCTCTCAAACAGTTTTTTACTTATTTGAAAGCTTCTGGGATTTATGACCATTCGATGTTCGTGATTTACGGGGATCATTTTGGTATCTCAAATACAGACAATAAAGACCTTGCTTCAGCACTAGGAAAAGATCCAGAAACATGGGGCGATTTTGACAACGCACAGATGCAAAGAGTACCACTGATGTTCCATATCCCAGGTTATACAAAAGGAACAGTCAAACATGAGTATGGTGGTGAAATCGATGTTTTACCAACGTTACTCCATTTATTAGGAATCGAGGACAAAAATTATATCCATTTTGGTACAGATTTACTTTCACCTCAACATGATCAAGTCGTGGCATTTAGAAATGGGAATTTTGTCGCGCCGGATTACACCGTACTAGGTGGAAAAATCTATGATACAAAAACAGGGGCATTACTTGAAGAAAACCAAGCAGCGGAACAAAAAGTCGCACAAGAACAAAATCAGGTAAAAACAGCTTTGAGTCTTTCTGATAAACTCAATCAAGAAAATCTCTTGCGATTCTATGTGCCAAATGGATTTACGACGATCGACCCTGCAAAGTATGACTATAAGAATCAAGTACAACGGAATCAACAAATTGAAAAAGACAAAGGTGCAGCCTCAACAAGTGTCTATTCTAAAAATCATGATCAAACAACAACCAATCTATACCCTGTAGAGGATGAATTGGCGGACAAACCATAAACATGGCTAGATGTCGGTGAAGGAGCAAGCTAGCTGAAGGCTTCTTTCACAACCGATGATAAACGGTGTTCGAAAGCCAGTTCCTTCAATATTAAGTCAAAACTTGAAAAAACATAGAAAGCTATTTTCTCAAGTTTCGTCTTAATATTCGGAGCTGAACGGCTTTCTCACAACCTTGATCAACGGTGTTCAAGTAGCTGACCTTCAACACTAAACTGAAAAATCAAAAAATATGGGGAGCTATTTTCTGTTTTTTCAGTTTGCTGTTCAGGTCAAAGCGCTTCTTTCACAACCTTACTAAACTTCTAAAAAAGTTGTAATTTCATTTTTTAGAAGTTTTTTTATTGTTCTTCAAATATTTTTTTTATTTATGCGTACTTAATTAGTGAATGCAATAAATATTTCGATAGTTATTTCTCTTTTTCGATTGTTGTTCTGACGAAGAGGATCTTATTGGAAAATGCACACACTAAAGGAGGCATATTATGCACGATGGAGAATTGATCAAAAAATTACGGGTAAGTCGCAAGTTGACACAGTCACAATTAGCAGAGGGGATCTGTTCAAAAACTTCGCTTGTGGGGATCGAGAATCGTACGATCAAAAAAATTTCTTTTTTAACACTGATGGCATTCCTTGATCGGTTGAATATCACACTTACTGAATACGAATCGCTACGAAATCAAGTGGAAGAACCACGGAAAACGAGAAAAACACGTAATCTTTTGAATAAAGTTCAGGAGGATGATTTTGATCCCTACAAAGAAATCGCCGACAATCGCAAGCAATTTAAGCGAACGGCTGATCTTTACTATCTCGTACTGAATATACATATGTATTGGAAATCAAGTGTGAAGCCAGATATCCAATTGGAATTTTTGGGATATGAGATACGAATGATCGAAGATTACTTTATGAAATTGAAAGAATTTGGCCGATATGAACTAGACTTATTAGCAGAGTTCCCCTTTATTTTCAGCGATTCCTTTATCGAAAACAATTATTTGAAAATTAAAAAAAGAATGCGTAAAGCAATGAAGTCAGGTTATGACCAGTGTTTGTTTCTTTTTTTAAAGAATTTGACTGTCTATTATATCGACAAAAGAAGATATAAAAAAGCACGAAGCATCAATGAAGATATGTATCGTTGTTTAGGTTTGAAATCAAAGACAGCAGTCATTTACGAGAGTTTGATGTCCGATTATTATCGTCGATTGATCGCCACAGCATTAGGGGAACCCATCAAAAAAGAGGAGTTTGAGACACTATTTGCAGTGATCGAGTATACCTTAGGTAAAGAAGAGCGAGATGAATTAGAAGAAAAACTATTGTCTATCCAAGCACAACGCTAGAGATTTGGTGAAAGCGGCTATTTAGTGGGCATTGACTTAATACAAAAGGAAAACCAGTCCCTCTAGTATTGAGTCAATCCTCTCACTAAACGTGTGGAGCATGACCTCGAACCGAAGGACTGGCAGATCAATAAGATAATCAAAAATTTATGCACTCAAAAAGTCAGTGAGCAAAAAAATCATTTTTTCGCAGCTTCTACTTTCTTTGTATCGAATGGCGGAAAGAAACGTGTGATCTCAGTATTGGCTGCATCTCGTGAATCCGAAGCGTGAATGATATTTTCTGTACCAGGTAAGGCAAAATCGCCTCGGATCGTCCCAGGAACAGCATCCGCTGCTTTTGTTGCACCGACCATTTTGCGTACGAGATCGATCACATCTTCACCTGTTAATACCAGATAGACGACTGGACCAGAAGTCATATAGTCGATCAAGTCATCGAAAAAGCTTCGATTAGATAGATGTTGATAGTGTTCTTTTGCTAGTTTTTCAGTCATCGTCGCGAATTTCATTTCAGCGATTGCGAATCCTTTTTCTTCAAAACGCTGGATGATTCGGCCAATCAAATGACGTCTTACCCCATCAGGTTTGATAATAACAAGTGTACGTTCCATATCCTTCACTCCGATCTGTTGTGATAAGTTCATTATACCTAGAGAAAGAAAACATGACAAACGAATCCCATATAGTTTCAATTTTTTTGAAAATGTGTTTGACATTCCAGCCAATAGTTGTTACATTAGGTGAGGAAAAACTGAATAAGATTTGTTAGGTGAGGCTCCTATACAAACATAGGCTACTGCCCAAAAATGTCGAGAGACGCCAATGGGTAGAACAGGAATTGTCGAGATAAGGCTTTTCATAAGGTAGCTAAAAGCTCTTTTGCTTTTTACGTTGTATAGTGCCAAAACTCAACGAGTAGATCATCCATGCTTTTTTTTGTGCACTTTTTTGACCTTTCGCTGAGTTTTGGCGAAAGGTTTTTTGTTTCTCACCGATCTGTTTTTTCAAATAAAAAGGTGTTAGAGGGTGATCAAGTTGGGAAGTTGAAGTATCCAGTAGTCGGCCAAGAAAGTAATTTAAGTAAACGAAAGGAGATGAGAACAAATGGATGAAAGTCCGGTGTACAAGGAGACAAAGCGTTGGTATGTTGAGACTATTATCTATCTGTTCTCAGCGCCTTTGAAACACTCTGTCTCCGTTGATTAGATAAACGATCAAGCGCACAGCAGATATCAGTGTGTGTTTGGTAAGATCAAAGGAGGAACATGAGATGGAAAAAAAGAAAGAAACAAAACAAGTCTACGCTGGTTTTGCTAGTAAAAATAAGCAACAGTTATTTGACTTATTTCAAACAACACAAAAAGGCTTGTCTTCAGAACAAGTTGAAAATTTAAGAGAAGCTTATGGAAATAACAGTATTTCATATGGAAAGAAAACGCCGTTTATTGTGGAAGTGATCAAGGCGTTTATCACCCCTTTTACATTAGTATTGATTGCTTTAGGAATTATTTCTTTTATCACCGAGTATCTATTAGCTGCTCCAGCAGATAAAGATTTGTTTGGTGTAATCATTATTTTTGCCATGGTGTTAGTCAGTGGCACGATGACCTTGATCCAATCCGTACGTTCGAACCAAGCTGCTGAAAAGTTGAAATCATTGGTGAAAGTAACAGCTGCCGTAAAACGAGATGGTGGATACAAAGAAATTCCTATGGAAGAGATCGTTTGTGGCGATCAAGTTCGTTTGTCAGCTGGTGATATGATCCCAGCAGACATGCGGTTGCTCTCTGCCAAAGATTTATTTATCTCACAAGCGGCATTAACGGGTGAAAGCTATCCTGTTGAAAAGCATGCAACTGTGTGCTCTGGAAGAACACAAAGTGAAACGAGTTATGAAAATATTGCATTCATGGGAAGTAATGTGATTAGTGGTAGTGCAGAAGGTATCATCATCTCTGTTGGAAATGACACGATGTTTGGACATGTGGCACAAAACTTGTCACAAAAACCTGTAAAAACAAGCTTTGAATTAGGCATCCAAAAAACATCAATGTTGTTAATCAAATTTATGGCATTGATGGCACCAACTGTGATCGTTATCAATGGATTCACAAAAGGTGATTGGTTAGAAGCATTCTTGTTTGGCTTATCAGTCGCTGTTGGATTAACGCCAGAAATGCTACCGATGATCGTTACAACAAATCTGGTCAAAGGTGCCAGTGCTATGGCGAAAAAAGGAACAGTCATCAAAAATTTGAACGCCATTCAAAATTTTGGTGCGATCGATGTCCTTTGTACAGACAAAACAGGTACATTGACTCAAGATAAGATTATTTTAGAATATCACATGGATTGTGAAGGAAAAGAAAATGACCGAGTATTGCGCCATGCGTACTTGAATAGTTACTACCAAACTGGATTAAAAAATCTTTTAGATGTTGCCATTATCGACGAAGCAGTTGAGACGTTAGATACAGAGAAGATTCGTTATCAAAAAGTAGATGAGATCCCCTTTGATTTTGAACGTAGAAGAATGAGTGTCGTGGTGGCTGACCCAGCTGGAAAAACGCAAATGATCACAAAGGGTGCGATCGAAGAAATGTTAAGTATCTCTTCATACATCGACCTTGGCGGTGAAGTCAAACCATTGACTACTGAACAAAGAGAAACAGTTTTGGCGAAAGTGAAGGACTTGAATGAAGATGGTTTGCGTGTGATCGGTGTCGCGCAAAAAACGAATCCAAGTGTGGTTGGAGAATTTTCAGTAAAAGATGAGTCAGAAATGGTCTTGATTGGCTATCTTGCTTTCCTTGATCCACCAAAAGAAACAACCAAACAAGCCTTGAAAGCTTTGAAAGATCATGGTGTTGCTGTCAAAGTATTGACTGGTGACAACGAGTTGGTCACACGCTCTGTTTGCCGACAAGTAGGCTTACAAATTAATGAATTGATCACTGGCGAGAAAATCGCTGAGATGTCTGATAAGGAATTAGGAAAAGTTGCTGAGGCACATGATGTCTTTGTCAAATTGAATCCACAACAAAAAGCACGATTAACCACTGCCTTACGTAACAATGGTCACACAGTAGGCTTTTTAGGCGATGGCATCAACGATGCACCAGCAATGAAAGTAGCAGATATCGGTATTTCAGTAGATACAGCAGTAGATATTGCGAAAGAATCAGCGGATGTTATCTTGTTAGAAAAAGATTTGATGATTTTAGAAAAAGGATTATTGTCAGGTAGAGAGACTTTCGGCAATATTATGAAATACATCAAAGCGACAGCTAGTTCAAACTTTGGCAATATGTTTTCTGTCTTGGTAGCTAGTACATTCCTTCCATTTTTACCTATGCTACCGTTACAAATTTTATTTTTAAATTTGATTTATGATGTATCTTGTATCTCTTTGCCATGGGATAGAATGGATAAAGAATATTTACATGAACCAAAAAAATGGGAAGCATCAAGTATTGGCAAATTTATGGTGTACTTCGGACCAACGAGTTCCGTTTTTGACATCACGACCTATCTATTGATGTACTTTGTGATTTGTCCAGCAGTAGTTGGTGGGAGTTACCATACATTGACTGGCTCACAACAAGTTCTATTTATCGCATTGTTCCATGCTGGTTGGTTTGTTGAATCTTTATGGACGCAAACCTTAGTGTTACATGCGTTACGGACACCTAAAGTGCCTTTCTTGCAAAGTAATGCCACTTTTATTATGTTTTCAATTACAACATTAGGTATTCTAGTAGGTTCTGTTCTCCCCTTTACTAATTTTGGTGAAGAACTAGGATTGTTACCATTACCTGGTAACTATTGGATTTGGTTGATCGTGACAGTTATCGCTTATTTAGGATTAGTTACATTCATGAAAAAAATCTATATCAATAAATTTGGCGAACTATTGTAAGAGAAAGTCTTTTCTGCACTTTAGTACGAGGGATTTGAGCATCCTTCGGATACGATTTCAATAAAAAATCATGAATCATTTGCATGATTCACTTATACTATAAAATTTTTGCGAATCATTGCATAGTAACATCAATAATCAAATACTGATAGATTAGGTAGTGTAAATGCCTAATCTATTTTTTATTTGGGTTAGTACAAAAGTCGAGCGTTCTCAGAAGTTATATTTAAATATAACGGAAACAAGCGTTATACAATATATTTGAACGATTGTGGAAAAGCAATCTATTATTATCTGTTGTTGGTTATTGTATTGTTTAAACGAAGAAAATCAACGATTCAATGAAGGAACAAAATGCTTGATTTAAAAACGTAAAATAGCCATAAACCATTGATATAGCAACAAGATCAAACATTGAATCAAATGGATTATTTGTGTCATGCCTTTACTTGTAACGAGATAAGGGGGCGAAGGAAGATCAATTGAAATAATCCAACGGGGAAATACTCTTGATAAACACGATCATAAGAGTATGTGGGGAATCGAAGCTTCAATAGAAGTGGGAATGATATATTGTCGTAGTTACTCTAAATAGATTTAATTGAATAAATAATTATTAGTGAGAGTAGTTGGGGTCACGGTCACGAATAATTGCACTATCGTTTATAAAAATAGCTGTTTGTTTAGATCGGTAGCTAATAATGTTGAGACAGGTAGATAAAATATTTGTTACAAAGGTTTGAGTTGAAAATAGTGGAGTCTAAAATTGATCATTTAAGGTCGAAACGTAAGTGTCCAAACAAAATAAGCCATCATTCATGAAAAATTGTATTTTACAAATTTTTATGAATGATGGTTTATTTATGATAAATGGTGTTTGGAAATAGGATGTATTCATTTTTGAAGGGATTACGCATGATCATTCGATGAGTATAAACAAAAAATAAGATTATAATGCAAAACTCGAAATAAAAAAACAACAAAACGCACTCGAAAAAATAGCCGTTAAAAAAAATGACAGGTTCTTTACTATATTATAATTCATGAAAATTTCATTTTTTTTTCATGTTAGAAAATTAAATAAGCAGAAAATAGTCGATAAAGCGAATTAGTAACACATAATTAACGTTGATATACCAGCTCTTTTTTACTTTCAATTGAATTTTAAGAAATCACTTGTTATTTTTAAAAGTCA
The DNA here is from genome assembly GCF_030441955.1 of Enterococcus spodopteracolus. Classification (NCBI taxonomy): domain Bacteria; kingdom Bacillati; phylum Bacillota; class Bacilli; order Lactobacillales; family Enterococcaceae; genus Enterococcus; species Enterococcus spodopteracolus. The sequence goes on from NZ_JARJHD010000001.1 coordinate 318,087, forward strand.
AATAATATGCTCTAATAAAAATTAAACGTTTTTCAGTAATAAAGAAATTTTTTTTAAAAATAACTGGATTTAACATTATACAATACAAAAAGAATCAAGCAATAATAATTATCAATAAGTTAATTTTGTTGTATGAAGCAGAAGGGAAGATAAGATGAAAAAAAAATTTGTTATGTGTGTTGTCGCAATGCTTCTTTTTTCAGGAATAACTTCTCCGTTGTCAACCGTCGTACAGGCAGTGGATACTGAAAATGACTCAGTCACTCAATCACCTACAACTCAAACAGAAGAGTCGAATGATCCATCCATGCAAAGTAAAGAGACAGTCACACAGACAACAGAATCAGTAAAAGAGGAGGTGAAACAGTCAGAGGCGCAGACACAAGAATCGACGACTGAAGAAAAACACTTTACTTTAACTTTTATGACAGATAGCACTCATTTATTCGAATCAGGAGCAGAAGTTAAAGAACTGAAAGTTAAAGAAAACGAAAAATTAGCAAGTAGTGATATCCCGAGTTTTGTGAACGAGCAATCATTGAACGGTTGGGAAGTTGAAGGCAAACTCTATACGAATGAAGAAATCAGCCAATTAACAGTGACGAAGGATCTACAACTAAAAGCAGTATTTAAACAACAGGCATTCCGCTCTTTGAGAAGTATAGATGCTTCGATCAAAGATACGATTGCTACAGCGGATAAGACGAAAGTACTTGTTGTACCAAATCCCACAGATAGCACGCAAGCTTACCAAACATATGCTGCATCAGATGCCGGAGTAAAAGCGGCATTAAATGATTTGTATCATACGGGCAATATGCAAGATTACGTCATGTATATTGGATCAAACGTCACATTAACAGCTGCAACAGTCGCTAACAATATTCCAAGTACGGTCGATGCAACTAACGCTACGTTTGCCTCATTAAAAGATAAAGTAAATAAACTAGTGATCACCGGCCATTCAGATGATCCAATCACACAAGATTTAACGGTACCATCTGGTGCAAAAACACTTGCTTTTACAGCGAATGCTTACTTTGGTTCAACGATTACTTTACGAAATATTAGCTATACCGGCTCTTATTTCTATATGAATGGGCACAGCTTGAATTTGAATGGGGGAGCAAACGGTAACGGTATTTCAATTTATGGTGGAACAAATTCAGGAGATGTCGTAGGGAATCCGGTAATCACCATCAATACGACAGGTTCTTATACATGGAATATCTTTGGTGGTAATCAAAATGGTGGCACGCTGAAAGGGAATACGAGTATCGTTATCAACAATACGAATAATGGGGGAATCAATACATTAGCAGGAGGAGCTAATATTGGTACCGTTGATGGAAACGTCTCTACGATTATCAATAATACGGGTGGACGAATCACGAATTTGTACGGTGGTGGAAATGGAACCAGTCCGACAAATACAGCAAATGTTACGGGAACTGTATCTACAACTATCGGGGTTACAAATAGTGCAACAGGGTTTCAATTAAGTACCTTTTATGGTGGTGTCATCTACGGGAATATTGGTGGAAAAGTAACCAATAATATTTCAGGTTATGGTCGGTGGTATGGCAATGGCGAACGATTTATCGGGGGGTCATCTCGAGGAAATATCGGAACCAATCGTTCAACTGACGGAATCGAAACCAATTTGGATAGTAGTTTATACACTGCTGGACGGGCAGAATTTGAAGGCGGAAATCGTTATACTGGTACGGTTACTGGGAATATCACGAATACGATCAAAGCTGGAACCCAATCTGCTGGTGGAATCAATGATTTCAATGGCGGAGCTGGCAATAACGTTGTTAAATTCAATAAAAGTGGGATTGGGGCATCAAATGAAACAACCTATGATGCGTATACACCACAACAAAGAGCTGACTTAGCTAAAGCTGCGGCAGAGTTCAAAGTCTTCGGCAATATCACCTCAAGATTAGTCAGTGGTTCGTTTAATAATTCTTCTAACTATTCAACAGCAGCAGGTCGCGGTGGCTACATCGAAGGCAACACAACGATTGAAGTTGGAACGGCTAATGCAGATGGTTCAATCGGCGGAGCTGGCTTTGCCTATTCCGGATCAATGCCAACCGATTTAGCCTATTCGACCACGAAGAAGAATCGTGGGGAAGCTTCTGGTTGGGACGTTGTAGGTGGAGGTGGTTATCCTGCTTCAAATGATACATGGGATATCTACATTAAAGGAGATACCAAAACAGTTTTGAATAATACGATTGCACGTTGGACGTATGGTGGTTCTTATTCAGGGGTTATTGAAGGAAATAGTTCTAACACGCTGAATGGCGGGATCGCAGATACATTGGAAGGTACTGGCTATAATGGAGCACGCGTATATGGCAACGGACAAACGACTGTCTATAATGGGCAAGTAGACTGGTTTTTATCTGGTGGCGGTTGGAATGATGCTAAAGATGTAGGCAATGTTGGCGTCACAGTCCATGAAGGAGTCATCAATGCTTCTATGGGTGCATCCTATGGCGCAAGTGCTGGACATACTGTCACTGGAAATTCAGATAATCGCATCTATGGTGGGAACTTCTCTGGGACTCCACGAACTGGTTCTAATGGCTTTTCTGGTGGTATCACAAACTATGGGTCACTACTTGGAAATGCTAGTTTACTCATTGATTTGCGAAACTATGACGGTGAATTCAAGTTACCAGGTAACACGTATATCACAGGTGGACGACCGTATGGACAAAATACGAATTTGGGCACATCTACAGACAATACGATTACGTTGAATATCTTTACCAAACCAGGTGTGGATTCATTAAATGGTGCGAGCATTTATGGGGATGGTGGTAGTAATGCTGCGTACACCAAAAATGGCTCGATCCAGATGAATATCCAAGCGGAGGGTTCTAGTATTGGTAATCTGTATGCTACACAGTATTCCAATATCAGCAGTGGGAAAATTTTGCGTAATGTTACTGCTAATGTTCAAGGAGCTGTCAGCATCAACGGTTTATCCGGTGGTGCAGCCAGTGATAACTTTACGAATGCGATTGCTAATGCCAGTATCAACAAAGTCGTGTTCAATTTTGGTGAAAATGTCGATGGCACGAACAAGTATCAAACAGATCCACTCAACCTTACTGGCTTAGGAATCGTCAATTTTACTGAATTAAATGTCACGAACGGATTAAAGTTGATGGCAAATGGCGGAAATATCAAAAATGGTTTATCTGCGACTGCTGCCAATCATGCAACAACCTATCATTCATTTGGGAGCATCCATCTGTCAAAAAATGCTGGGATCGGCGTTTCAACTTCTAGTAACTTAATTTCAGCAGCGAAGTTAACTATTGAGGATGAAGCCACTTTAGAAACGCTTCCTGGAACAGGAAAAGTCAATATTTCAGATGTCGAGTTTCCTGATCCTGCAAAAGATGAATTAGTCTGGATCAAGTCAACTACTGGAGATTCAGCAACGCAAGTAGACAGTACCGGTACATGGTTCGGTGCAAATAAAGCCTATCAAGTTTTAACAATCAATCCAACGATTGCCAATGCAACAAAGCTAACACCTTTGAATTTCAGAGGAACTGAAAAATCAACTGGTAAAAGCTTCATCGGGGATAACGATGTCTCAAAATCCGGTAGTGGTTATGGTATCGCCATACCTGGTTCAGTTATCGATTATGAAGTAGAAAATCCTGGGATCGCTCAAGGCGAAGGAAGTATTTTTCATAACGTCAGTGAAGTGAAAGAAGGAAATGCACCATTAGTATTGAATGCTTGGGGAACAGAAACTGCAGGTACAAAAGTTCAAAAAGGACGCTTGGTAATTCCATCAGGAAAAGGTATCACACCAAAATTGAGCTTTGAGCCCGAAACACAAGCAACTGGTTCATGGTTGTACCAAGCAGAAATCATCAGTTCTAAAAAAGGAGATACTCCGATAACAATTGCTGAACAAAAGGATTCTTCAACGATCAATTGGCAATCACCAGATAGCGAATACAGTTATGAAGTCAAAGTAAAGTATTCGAATGCAGCTGAGCTTTCTGCTAAAAATGTGATCATTTCTGAAAAAGAAGCACAAGATTTACTAGATAAACAAGCGATTTTATCATTGATGGAGGCGAAGGGACGTCCATTCTTTACGGATTCGATCACCGCTGATGTGATGGACGGGATCAAGCAACCACTAGCAGCAGATGAAGTTTCCAGAAAACATGTCATTGATTACAAAGTCGGTACGACTGGGAATGAAAAGGAACAACAAGTAAACTTGATTGTTGTAAAAAATGAAGCAACGATTTCGACGGATCGCAGTTTTGCAGTCTATGCAAAAGATGTTCGGATGAGTTTAGCTGATGCCAATGCGTTGACGTCTCAACGAGAGTTGAATCAACGAACACTGGCACAAGTGATCTTAGCCGATGGCAGTGCGAATCAAGAACCAACGTTGGCAGACGCAACGTTTTCAGCAATCAAGGATACGACAGAAGCGGAAGTTTTAAAAAATGTTTCAACAACGTATAGCTATCAACTAAATGGAGTAACAACTGAAAAAACAATCAATGTAGCAATTACAGGTACATTAGAGCTTAAAGAAGTACCAAATGCGATGAATTTCGAGACGCAAAAAGTTAAGACAACGACTCAAACGTATTGGCCATTGATCGAAGGTAATTTGATCGTGAAAGATACAAGAGGTTCCGAACGAAATAGCTGGCAATTGACAGTCACTGAAAGACAACCTTTGACTTCGGGGACAACCCAACTTTCTAATACACTTTCGTTTACAGATGGTACAAAAAATACAGTACTCGGCCCCAATGCAGTGATCGTGGAAGAGAAGACCCTAACGACAAATGGTGAATATCTTGTCAATCAAGAGTGGGGACAAACGAACAACAAAGGAATCAAGTTAACTGTTCCTCCGGAAAAACAAAAAGTCGGAAGTTATCAAGGGACATTATCATGGTCATTGGTTGCAGCCCCTGGTAATCCATAGAAAACACGACGATAGAGAATAGGTGGGAAAGATGAAGAAAAAAAGGTGGAAGATCCTTGTGTTGTTAGGACTTCTTTTAACTCAAACGCCAATTGCTTTAGCCGATGAAGAGCAATCGTTCAAAAGTGAGGGTGTCACAGGATTTTATGGCACCTATGAATATCCTGAAGCAGGAAGTAGCAGTTCCGAAGAAGGAGTGGATGAGCCAACTTCCCCCAGCTTTACTAAAGAGGATCAAATGTCCTCTAAAAAAAATGGAGCAACTGTGGAACAGCAAGAGGCGATACAAGGGGATAGCAAACAGTTACCAAAAACTGGAGAATACAGGAGTAAACAATTTACGATTATTGGAAGTTTCCTTCTTTTGATCGTGTTGATAATTATTGTTATAAAAAGGAGAAGAAAAGAAAAATGAAAAAGACAACGTTGTTAACAACTGGAATTATTTTATTTAGTACACTAATGGGAACAAGCACAGTATTTGCTGCGGATGAAACTGCAAGCTATGAGACAAATGGTGTGATCGCTTTTGAAGCAGATACCGATCCAACAAACCCGGTTGATCCAACTGATCCAACAAGTCCAGTAGAACCAGTGGATCCAACTGATCCAAATGGACCAAATCCAGGGACGAACGGACCGTTATCAATTGATTTTGCTTCAAGCTTCCAATTTGGGAAACAAAAAATTACTACAGTTACAAAAGATTACTATGCGCAAGTCCAAACATTTGCAAATGGTACAGATGGACCAAACTACGTACAAGTAACAGACAAACGTGGAACACAAGAAGGATGGAGCTTATCTGTCAAGCAAGATACGCAATTCAAAACTGCCGCAGCTGAAGAGTTATCAGGTGCAGTACTATCCTTAAGTAACGGTGCAAGTGCATCGATTATGGATGATCAATACAAACCAGATCTAGTAGCACAAAACACATTGACTCCTGGAAGCGAATCAGTCTTGATGACTGCTGATGCGGGTAAAGGTATGGGAACTTGGATCTACAAATTTGGTACGGATGCCACACAAGGCGCAACTGCTGTAAAACTTAACGTGCCAGGTAAAACGGTCAAATTAGCGAAAGAGTATAGCACTACATTGACATGGAGCCTTAAATCTACGCCAGCACCATAAAAGAAAAAGATAGAAAATGAATCACTTTGGGGGATCATATGAAAAAAACAGTAAGTGGTTTAATGATCATTAGTCTTTTGACAGGAGTGACGGTTACCGTTCAAGCAGTCGATCAAGCAAAGTATGCAAGTAACGGTACGGTCAATTTTATACCTGATACGGAACCAATCGATCCAGTCAATCCAATCGACCCTGATCCAGACAAACCGGTTCATCCAACTAATCCAGATGGAACAGACCCAGAGCCAGGTACAAAAGGGCCATTATCGATCGACTTTGCTTCAAGCTTTGATTTCGGTATGAATAAGATATCGAATAAAACAGAAACCTATTATGCCAAAGCACAGACTTATGTAAATGACGATGGCACATTTTCGGATCTAGTCACACCCGATTATGTCCAAGTGTCTGATCACCGAGGAAATAATGCTGGTTGGACATTGAAAGTATGTCAAAACGGTCAATTTAAGAACGATGACACATTAAACAAAACGTTGACTGGCGCGGTAATCGAATTGCAAGATCCGGTAGTGAAATCAAATGCAGAGGGTGTAGCTGCACCGACTGCGATCACTGAAATCACCTTAGATCCAAACGGTGCAGAATCGATTGTACTAAGTGCAGGACAAGATGCAGGTTCTGGCACGTGGATCGAAGCATGGGGGGATAAAGTGGAGACAATCACAATGAAAGATCAAAAAAATAAAGACGTATCCTCAATGGTTACAAAAAGTGTTTCATTGACCATCCCAGGTAAAACGCCGAAAGATGCAGTCACGTACTCAACAACATTAACTTGGAATCTATCTGATACACCAGGAAATTAAGAATGGAGAAAATAAAAATGAAAAAATCACAAATGATCTTATTATCAACAATGTTATTAGGTGGAGTATTCAGCACAGTTAGCGTAGCAGCAGCTGATGGTGGAGAGTATACTTCAAACGGAGTCATCAATTATGTGCCAAATACAGAGACGACTGATCCAGTTGATCCACTTGATCCAGAACAACCAGTGACGCCAGTTGATCCAACAAATCCTGATGGTAAGCCAAATCCAGGTACAAATGGACCATTGTCGATCGACTTTGCTTCAAGTCTAGTTTTCGGTGAACAAAAAATCACGTCTAAAACGCAAACTTACTATGCTGCAGCGCAAAAATATAAGAATGCAAGTGATGTTGAAAAAGAAGGACCAAACTTTGTTCAAGTATCTGACAATCGTGGAACTGAAACAGGTTGGACATTGAAAGTAAAACAAAATGCACAATTCAAAACAGCGGAAGACCAAGAATTGACAGGTGCAAAAATCACATTATCAAATGGTAATGTCGTGACTGGTTCACAATCAGCAAAACCAACTGGCGTTGCAACTTTCAGCTTAGATCCAAGTGGTAGTGAATCATTGGTGATGAGTGCGAAAAATGGTGAAGGTGCTGGAACGTATTTGATGGATTGGGGAAATTCAGTGGATACTGCGAAAAATAGTATTGCACTAGAAGTACCAGGTTCAACGACAAAATACGCAAAAGCTTACCAAACAACGTTCACTTGGACGTTAACAGATGCACCAGGAAACTAATCGAATACAATCTGGTCAAGGCAAGAGTGAAAGAACTTTTTGTCTTGACTTAAAAAAAATTGGTGCAACGCAGTGATATTAGTTACCTTTGAAGGGATAGAACACTTCTGTCATAGCCTCGCCAACATCTAATTTATCAGGGAGTTAAAAATATTATGAAAAAAAGATTTATTCTTATTGTCAGCCTCATGGTTGCCATACTAAGTATGGTCCCAGTCCAATCAACTTTTGCATCAGAATTTAATTTTGCGGTTACCCCAGTGATTCCCGAAAATCAAATTGATAAAGAAAAAACATATTTCGATCTATTGATGGAACCTGACAAACAACAAACAATCGAAGTCCAATTACGCAATGACACAGACAACGACATCACGATTGAAACCACGATTAACAGTGCAACAACTAATTTGAATGGTGTGGTGGAGTATGGTGAAAATAAAATTGAACCCGATAATAGTTTAGTTTACAATTTAAAAGATTATGCGAAAGCAGAGCCAGAAGTGACGTTGCCAAAACATGCGGAAGTGACAGTGCCAATCACAGTCACTATGCCAGCAGAAAAATTTGATGGTGTCATGGCAGGTGGAATCACTTTTAAAGAAAAAACGGCTGACACACAGGACTCTTCTTCCGAAGATAAAGGATTAGCCATCAAAAATGAGTACTCTTACGTAGTGGCATTATTGATTCGTCAAAATATGACAGCGATCAAACCTGATCTCAAAGCAACGAAAGTGGAACCCGCACAAGTCAATGCGAGAAATGTGATCAATGTTCATTTGCAAAATCCTCAAGCGGTTTACTTGAATCAATTGGATGTAGCAACAACGATCACGAAAAAAGGATCAGCTGAAGTGCTGTACGAAAGCCAAGCCGAAAGTATGCAAATGGCGCCAAATTCTCACTTTGCCTACCCTATTTCTTTAAATGGTGAAAAGTTGGAAGCAGGCAAGTATACGATGAAGATGACTGCTTACGGCGAAAAAGCTGAAGATGGGGAATACAAGGTCAAAACTTCTAATGGCTCTGACGAGACCTATAAATATAAATGGGAATTTGAAAAAGACTTTGAAATCAAAGGCGAAGTTGCTAGGGAATTAAACGATAAAGATGTGACGATTGAACAAGACAATACTTGGATCTATCTATTATTCGGTGTCCTATTATTATTGCTTCTTTTACTTCTATTTATTTTTTGGAAAAGAAAAAAACAAAAAGATGAAGATGAATCTGAAGATAAATAATATCAATCCCTGATAAAAAAACGTCTGACTGATCAAATAAATAAGATCAGTCAGACAATTTTTGCTTGGAAACGTATGGTTTCACTTACTTAAAATGTCTAATCAAAAAAGGGTGAGAAAAGTGAAAAGACAAAAAATCGCTATATTAGGAACACTTTTGTTTGCGGCAGTCTATTTTGAATCTTCCATCTATATATATGCAGAAACAATCATTTATGATCCGTTGAATCCAACAGAAGAAATCCAAATTCAACCAGTTACTCCCCAACGTCCTGTACCGGATGGGAAAGAAGCAGAGGGGGAACACACCGAACAATCACAAGATCCTGCAATTATAAATAACGAAAAGCAGAAAGTTGAAGAACAACCACAAGCCGAATTACCGTATCAAGATTCTTCAATTCCTAAAAAAAAGCGGCCAAACAAAACAAGATTATTAGATCACCAGGGCGATATTATTAGCCAAATTGCTAGTACATCACGTAAAATAACCCTAGATGATGATTTTTTTTCTGATGATCACTTTCATAACCAAGTGATGTTGCCACAGTCGAGTGGTTCTGGCTCTGCTAGTTCAGATAATAGTCAGATGGCAGCAATGAGCTACTTATTTTCAGGTACGATACTCTATGGAGAAAAACCAGAAGGTAGAGGAAATCAAAATGTTCAAACTATTTTTAGATAAGCCAGCACAACGAAAGTTAGAGTTGCTACGTTATTTAGAAACAAAGCCACTTTTAATTGAAAATCATGAAAAAGTGCTAGAAGAATTGGATATCTCTTATTTTTTGCTGAATAAGTCAATGGAAGAATTGTCACATGATTTTTTGGAATATGGGCTAACGGATGAATTTCAACTATTTTTCGAAGGAAATAACGTTCGACTGATTGAGAGTGGTCGAGGGAATTCGACAATTTTAGGTGAAATGTATGTCCGTCATTCCTTTGGTTTTTTGATGCTACAAGAAATATTTTTTGAAACGTTCGAATCTGTCAATGACTATGCGATCAAGAATTATATCAGTCATCCCCTCGTCTACCAAAAGCTAAAAGACATGCGTACGAGATTAGCAGATAAAGAACTTACAGTCACAAAAAAATTCTTACTAAGTGGGGAAGAAGGCTCTGTACGTGGATTGGTGACGTTTTATTTCACCAAATTATACGGACGGGCTTATTCGGTTTATCCAACAGAGATCACAAAGCAAGTAGAAGAATTGATTCGATTCCTTGAACCGAAATTCGCTGCTTCTTTTACAGGTTTTAGTGAAACAAAACTCCAACATTTTCTTTCAGTCAGCTTGATTCGAATAAAGCAAGGTTGGCGAATGTCTGAGAATAAAAAAAGTCAATTGACATTCAATAAAAAAATGTTAGAAACAAATGATTTCTTTCGAAGCATACTTTCTTGGCTTGAAAAAGAGTCAAAGATTGCTACGGAAAAAGAGCTATTTAGCGAAGCGCAACAGATTTTTGCTTATCTTGTTGTCGAAGGAGCAATCAATGAGCCGGAACTTATTGAGGGAGTGAAACTAAAGGAAATACTTGTCTTGAATGACTTATTTCTTGAAGAACTTGGGCAAGCATTTATTCTTTCAGAAAATCAACTAAAAGAAATCAGAAGACAGCTGACGGTCTTGCATTTGAAGATCAAATATTTCAAAGAAGAAAATATTGATGACAATAACAACCTGGATGTCACTTATTTTTATGAAATGTATCCAGAATATTTTTTGTTTTGCAGAGATTACATTAAAAAACAAAAAAAGAACAAGCAAATTTGGCTCGCAAAAGAATTTTTATTTTTTAATTATGTGTTAGTGATGATGGATATATTACCCATCGATCAACAATTGAAACCGCTGCGTATTTGCATTGATTTTTCCTTTGGGCCACAATTTAATGCGTTGATCAAAAATAATATCCAAAAAATCTCTGACTTGAATATCATTTACCAAACGAAGGCCGATGATGAAACAGATCTACTCTTGACAGATAAAGAAATTTGTTCTTTTGGAGAAATGTTCCAAATCATTTGGTTAGTTCCTCCAAGGGCGGTCGATTGGGCTAATTTTACAAATCAATTATTAAAGATTCGTAGAAATAAAATAACTAAAATGAATCCGAATAATTGAGTACGGAGGGTGAGTGTGATTACCACTCATAACAAAAATGCTTGAGATCCCATTGGTTTGAATGAAAAAACATGATACACTACAGATATTGTTTTTTGAAAGGATCAGTGGATATGAAGGGTGCAATATTTGACTTAGATGGACTATTAGTTGATACAGAAAGAACTTATCGTGACGGTTGGCTATGGGGATTCAAGCAATTCGACATCGAAATACCTCAAGAAATCGTTGATACATGGGGTGGGAAAAATTGGAAACAAAGCTATGATTTGTTGATCAAAATGGCGGGAACACCGGAGATGGTACAAAAGGTTCGCGAAAAACGAGAAGAATATTTTTATCAACAACTGCATAGTGGCGCTATCCAATTAAAACCTCATGCAAAAGAAGTATTGAAAGAATTGAATGACCAAAAACTCATTCTTGGCCTAGCAACGACGACGGTAACAAAACGAGCAAGCAATATTTTGGATCAATTTTCTTTGAAGCCTTATTTTCATACATATACCTTTGGGGATGAAGTGTCTGAAAATAAACCTTCACCAATTCCTTATCTAACTGCGCTAGAGCGGTCGGGATTGACAGCGTCAGAAGCCTTTGCAGTGGAAGATTCTTTGGTTGGTGCGACCTCCGCATCACGAGCAGGAATGGGTGTTGTTCTGATTCCAGATTCAAGCTTTGATCGGGCTTATACCGAAAGAGAAAAAGCAGATTTATCGATCTTAGCAGAAGGTACCGATCTTTTGATCGTGTTGGAGATGTTAGAAAAACAAAAAGGAAAAAAATAAGCGGCTGGAAATCCAGTGCCACCAACGATTTTTTTATTTATCAACCGACTGAGTGCTTATTTTTTTAAATTTCTTGCTTGACTTTTTGTTTTCACTTAGATAAAGTGTTCTCAACAACAAAATATGGATTCGTTGATAAGGAAAGTAAACTTGGAAACTTCAAAGAGAGGCTCTGGTTGGTGGAAAGAGTCAAGTAAGAAAAGTTGAAAAATGGCCTTGGAGAATAACTTGTCGATAAGTAGGCAAGTTCGGAAATGTCTGACCGTTAAAACAGACAACCAATTTCTCGTCAAGAGATGTTGGATCAAGGGAAGGAAACTTCCGAATAAAGGTGGTACCACGATACGTCGTCCTTTTATCAGTAGATTTATGCTGATAAAAGGATTTTTTTTATATTTTTTGCGTTGAAATAGTAAGTACAAATACAAAAACCTTTAACAGAGAGCTTCGGTAGCTGAGAAGAAGCAAGGCGGCATGTTTGGAAAATGGCTATTGAGCAATTCACCCCGAGCAATATTGTGAGACGGTGACGGTCGCAACCGTTAACTTGCTAGAGTATGTTTGTACTCGAAGAGGAGTTACATGTAAGTGTAACTTGAACATGAGGTGGTAACACGCAAAAAGGCGTCCTCAAGAAAGTGATGAGTCATTTTCTTGAGGATGCCTTTTTTATCGTCAAACTGAAGGAGGAGTAAAAATGATTGAATTACAAGCAATAAATGTTTCTTTCCAACAAAAAGAAAAGACGATCCAGGCAGTGAAACAGGTGGATCTATCGATTGCTAAAGGGGATGTTTACGGGATCGTAGGTTATTCAGGTGCTGGGAAAAGTACGCTGGTTCGTGTCATGAACCTGTTACAAAAACCAACAAGTGGCAAAGTCATCATCAATGGAACAGAGCTAGGAAAACTATCCCCGAAAGAATTACGAAAAGAACGAAAATCGATCGGGATGATTTTTCAACATTTCCACCTAATGGAAAGTCGCACGATTTTTGACAACGTCGATTTCTCGTTGAAATATACGAAAAAATCGAAACAGGAGCGTCGTCAAAAAGTTAATGAGCTTCTAACATTAGTCGGGTTAGAAGAAAAAGCTACTGCTTATCCAAAACAACTTTCAGGAGGACAAAAGCAAAGAGTTGCTATCGCTCGTGCACTAGCCAGTGATCCGCAAGTATTACTTTGTGATGAGGCAACGAGTGCCTTAGATCCAAAAACGACCCATCAGATTTTAGCTTTATTGAAAAAACTGAACCAGCAATTAGGATTGACGATCGTTTTGATCACACATGAGATGCAAGTCGTTAAAGAAATTTGCAACAAAGTAGCTGTGATGGAAAACGGGGAAGTGATCGAACAGGGAAGTAGTGTTCAGATTTTCAGTGCACCAAAAGAAGTTTTGACACAAGATTTTATCCGAACAGCCACCCACGTTGACCAAGCATTAGAAACGATTCGCTCGCATCGTGCTTTTGCAGATCAGTTGACCAATAAATGGTTAGTGGAATTGAGTTATGTGGGCACACAAACGAATGAACCGTTGATCGCACAACTTTATAGCAAATACCAAGTCAGTGCGAATATTTTATACGGCAATGTAGAACTATTACAAGAAACCCCATTAGGACGATTGATCGTTACTTTATCAGGAGAGATCCATCAACGAGAAAAAGCCCTGGCTTACCTTATTGAATCCGGTGTACAAGCAACGATTTTACAAAAAAATGGCGCAAGTAAGGAAATGAAAGTGATTCAAGGAGGACGCTGATATGACCCATTTCTTAGAAACCTACTTACCCAATGTCTATTTGATACCCGATGAATTTATTGAAGCGACGAAACAAACGTTGTATATGTCTTTTTGGACCGCGTTGATCGGAGGCGCGATCGGTCTTGGTTTTGGGATCGTATTGGTTGTGACACGGCCCCAAGGATTGCTTGAAAATCGCTTGCTTTATGAGGTGCTAGACAAAGTCATCAATGTTGTCCGCTCGATTCCCTTTATCATTTTACTTTCTTTACTGGCATTGACAACTCGCTTTTTAGTCGGTACTACGATCGGTGCGAAAGCTGCTTTAGTCCCTTTGATCTTTGGTGTTGTGCCATTTTTCGCTCGACAAGTGGAAAATGCGTTGTTAGAAGTAGATCCTGGAGTAATTGAAGCGGCCGAATCAATGGGAACCAGTCCATTAGGGATCGTTTTTAGAGTCTATTTGATCGAAGGCTTGCCAGGAATCATTCGTGTCTCTGCATTGACGATCATCAATGTCATTGGTTTGACTGCCATGGCAGGAGCGGTTGGGGCAGGAGGATTAGGGAACCTAGCTATTTCTCGTGGCTACAATCGTTTTCAAACAGACGTGACCATCGTTGCGACATTGTTGATCTTGATTCTTGTTTTTTTAAGTCAATGGATCAGCAACTTATTGATCAAAAAAATATCACATTAAACTGGAGGAATCATCATGAAAAAATTCATTCGTTATACAGTACTCGCTTTTGTTGCACTTATTTGGTTGGCTGGCTGTAGCCAAGGAAATGCCGAAACAGACACAAACAAACAAACGACAGTAAAACTTGGGATCATTGGAGAGGACACTGACGTTTGGGATGATGTCAAAGCACGTTTAGCAAAAGAAGACATTGACTTAGAATACGTGAAATTTACCGACTATAATCAACCGAATGCTGCATTAGCGGATGGCTCGATCGACCTCAATGCTTTTCAACATCAATTCTTTTTAGACAATTACAATACGGAACACGGAACGGATCTAGTCTCGATCGGAAACACAGTGAATGCCCCCTTAGGGATCTATTCCAATACGATCCAATCCATTGATGATATCAAGGATGGCGCAAAAGTAGCTATTCCTAATGACGTCACAAATGGTGGACGGGCGTTGCTATTGCTACAAACAGCTGGTTTGATCAAAGTTGATTCAGCGAAAGGCCAAACGCCGACTACTTCAGATATCACTGAAAATACAAAAAACCTAGACATCTCTGAACTGGATGCCTCACAAACAGCTCGTGCATTGAATGACGTTGATCTTTCAGTGATCAATAGTGGTGTGGCAGTCGATGCAGGATTGAACCCAACGAGTGATGCCATCTTTTTAGAACCTGTCGATGACAGCGCGAGACCATATGTCAACATCATTGTAGCAAGAAAAGAAGATGAAAATAACGAAATCTATCAAAAAATCGTTGACACCTATCAAACGGAAGAAACAGCAAAAGTGATTGAAGAAACATCAAAAGGATCAAGCGTACCTGCCTGGGAAACATTTGGTAAAAAATAAAAAGCAAACTGGAGGAAGCCAATATGACAACATCTACTTTAACAACACATTCTTTTAAGGAAGCAATCCAGCAACGATTAGCTGAATATCAAGCATTAGCACTAGATATCCATGACCATCCTGAGGTAAGTAATTATGAGTTTTATTCCTCAGATACCTTGATCAAACAATTAGAAAAAGAAGGATTTTCTGTCACAAAAGATGTTGCTGGTCATCGAACAGGATTTGATGCTCGTTACGCTTCAGGAAAACCAGGACCAACGATTGCTTTTTTAGCAGAATTTGACGCTTTACCAGGTATTGGTCACGCTTGTGGTCATAACTTGTTTGGCACCTATTCTATATTAGCCGCAAGTGTTTTACGTGAGCGCATCACTGAGATTGGTGGAGAGATTCGTGTCTATGGTACTCCTGGAGAAGAGGGAGGCGAAAACGGTTCGGCAAAAGGAAGTTTTGTCCGAGAAGGTTTTTTTGAAGATGTAGACGCTGCACTATGTGTCCATCCCGCATATCGTTACGGCAAAACGACAGAATCATTAGCGAATGATCCGGTGGATATCAAATTTCATGGTGTTGCTTCCCATGCAGCTGCCGCACCAGATAAAGGAGTGAATGCCTTAGAAGCGTTGATTCAAGTGTTTAATGGAATCAATGCGTTGCGCCTGCAATTGCCAAAAGACGTCAATATCCATGGCATCGTTACGGATGGTGGAGTTGCTGCGAATGTGATTCCTGAATATGCAGCGGGTCGCTTTTACTTACGAGCAAAAAATCGTCAGACATTGAATGAAGTGTATCAAAAAGTCGAAAATATTGTGAAAGGTGCGGCTTTGAGTACGGGAACAAGTTATGAATTTGGGTTGTTCCAAAATTCTGTCGATGACGTGATCGTGACACCTTCATTTGATGCGCTGTTCTTCAGCCATGCGAATGCAGCAGGTGTACCTGATGAAGAAATTGAAACAAAAGAACAGACAAGTCTAGGTTCTTCTGATGTTGGTAACGTGAGTCATGTGATTCCGACGATTCAACCAACTGTCTCGATTTCTGATGAATATATCGCCGGTCATTCTGAAGAATTTAAAGCAGCTGCTCGCAGTGAAAAAGGACTAGCTTCGATTGCAATTGCTGCTGAACTATTGGCAAATACTGCGTTAGATCTATTTGAAAAGCCAGAACTTCTAGATAAAATAAAGCAGGAGCATCAAGCAATCCTTGCAAAAAAATAACGGTAAATGATGGATGGGTGAAAGGTCTAAATCGTGATGAATCAAAACATTTTTTTTCAGAAAAAATACATTTAGATTGACAAAATGGATAGATGCAGGTAAACTTCATGAAAGTTCACTTTTCACCCAGTAGTAGTTTTGGTGTTCTGTTCAGAAAGTCGGTGGTTGCTGCGAACCGACCAAGCCAATTCTATGAATTACAGGAAAAGTTTTAACAATTAAATCATTCAAATCAAAGTGAAAAACAGATCTGTTTTTAATTAAGGTGGTACCGCGGAGAAATTCGTCCTTAGTTGAAAACAGATCTTTTTGTCTTTTTTAGGGAGGAAACGCAGATGAATTGTGGCGGAGTCATTCGATATCGAAGCTTTTTTAAGACGTAACAAACTTAAAAAAGGAGAATGGATATGGAAAAAATAAAAAAACCTAGTTTTATAGAAGCAGTGAGTGTGTTAATAATTATTGTTGCAACGATAGCAGCCGGAGTAGTTGGCTTTAAGATTTCACCGAATATTGCAATTTTGATTGCTATTGGTATGGTCATGGTCTACGCAGTAGTGAAGAAACAGCCAACCGATCGATTACATGAAGGAATCATCAATGGACTCAAACCGGGGATCATCCCGATCTTTATCTTTATTTTAGTCGGCGCATTGATTGCGGTCTGGATCCAAGCTGGCATCATTCCAACGTTGATGGTCTATGGCTTTAAAATCATTAGTGTTCCCTGGTTTGTGCCTTCAGTTTTTGTTGTATGTGCCATTGTCGGCAGTGCAGTCGGTAGTGCCTTTACCGTCATGTCAACCATCGGTATCGCCTTTTTCGGTATCGGCACAACGTTGGGATTGAACCCCGCATTAGTTGTCGGTGCCATTGTTTCTGGAGCCGTTTTTGGAGATAAGATGTCGCCATTATCTGAATCGACAAATCTGGCAGCAGCAATTGTTGATGCGGATCTATTTAAACATATCAAACATATGATGTGGTCAACACTTCCGGCATTTATTGTTTCTTTGATTTTGTTTGCATTTTTAGGACATACAGATAAAGGTGCTAGCTTGACAGAAATCCAAAATGTAACAACTATTTTAGAAAACAACTTTACGATTTCAATCTGGTCTCTAATCCCTTTATTCTTGATGCTAGTTTGTGCTTGGAAAAAAGTTCCAGCAATCTTAACGATCCTGTTGAATATTGCCGTAGCAGTTGGAATGATTTTTATCCAAGATCCAAGCACTTCCTTCTCAGAACTAGCGACAGTCCTTGAATCTGGTTTTCTATCTGAAACAGGAAACGCGCAAATCGATGCGTTACTTAGCCGCGGTGGGATCGAAAGTATGATGCCTACAGTTTCCTTGATTATTCTGACGCTTTCATTAGGCGGGTTATTGATCGAATTTGGCTTGATCTCTACAGTCATGGAAGTGGTATCGAAGAAAATGACGACGACACCTAAACTGATTTTTACGACATTAATGACAAGTATTGGTGTCAATCTGTTTATCGGTGAACAGTTCTTATCTGTGATCTTACCTGGAAATGCGTTCAAAGAAACATACAAAAAAGCAGGACTTGATTCAACTGTTTTGAGTCGTACCTTAGAAGATGGAGGGACAGTCATCAATTACCTTATTCCTTGGGGGATTGCCGGTAGTTTTGTTGCCAGCACGTTTGGAATACCAACGATGACCTACTTACCATTTGTATTTTTCAGTTTACTTTCTCCCGTTTTTTCGATGGTCAGTGCGATTACTGGTTTAGGTATTGCAAAAGATCAAGAAAAAAATGAAACATTGAACGTTGTGAAAGATACGCTATAAAAAAATCAAAAAAAACAGTCACCAGTATAATCAGGCGGCTGTTTTTTTTTGACAGGAATCATTATTTATACATCAATCCAATCGATCAATCAATTCCTTCATTTCATCGATTTCTTTTTCTTGTGCTTCAATGATTTTTTCTGCTAATTTTTTGACCTCAGGATCTTCTATATCGGCACGTTTACTCGTTAAAATAGCAATCGAATGATGAGGGATCATTGCTTTCATCCATGCCACATCACCAACTGTTTTCTGGCTACGGACCATGAACAATGAACCGCCAAACACCAATAAGCTGATCGTCAAGATTGCGATATTCAGCTTTTTATGTTCATACATCTTCCACATGAAAAGTAACATGATGATTGCCATCACAGCACCCATCATCAAGGCCATAAAGACCCGTGTACGACTAAAAAAGACATGTTCAATCGAATAAACATTCAGATACATCATTCCAAACATTATAATCGTTGAAACAATAATCATTAATAAAAATTTCCCATACTTTTTCATAAATATAACCCCTTTATACTTTGTTACAAGACTATCATCTCAGCAAAAAATACATAAAGCAAATGAAGTGCATAGCAAAATGATCGAGCAAATTTTTTAGCTGCGATGCTTATAAAAAGCCAGGAATATTAAAAATCAAGTGAATGACTTTCAATATTCTTGGCTCGTTTATGGGGAAGGTTTAATCATGAGTTAGATGTTCAAATAGAAGAGAAGGGTTCATTATCTATGACAAAGACATCCTTTTTCTTTTGATAGCTAAAGAAAATACCAGCATATAGTAGAGCCGTTAGTAGGGTCACCCCTATTGAATTTGTCATAAGGATCCCAATCAAAATCAAGGTCAATGCAACTAAAGCAAATAGATTGAAGCTTTTTGCTTTCCAAGTGCCTTTCTTTAATGCCAAACGAAAGGCAGCAGCACTGATCATCAACCAGATCACAAGTACCGTATAGGAAAGGGAACCAGCTAAATAACTAAAGAGTTTATCACCAACGAAATAGGAAAGAATGACACCTAGATATAGCACGCTAGTACAAAATAATACAGCACGTTGTGGCACATAGTGCTTGTTCAACTTTGCCAGTTTCTTGGCGGTGCCTTTTTTGTCTTTCAAACGGAAAAACAATAGACGAGAAGAAGCATAAACGCCAGAATTGATCGATGAAAAGAGTGCCAAGACAATGACGAAGTTCACGATATCACTAGCAAAAGGGATATTCATCTGTTCAAAAACTAAGACAAAAGGACTGACCGATGAGCCGGCTAAAGTATTCCAGGGGAAAAGAATCAGTAACAAGAAAAGTGGGATAATATAGAAGGAAACGATTCGTCCCATGACTCCTTTAATGGCTTTTGGTATAGCTTTTTTTGGATCATCTGCTTCACTAACGGTAATGGCAATCAGTTCCGAACCACCATATGAATAGATAACGACAAGTAATGAACTAACGACCCCTTTTAATCCATGTGGGGTAAAGCCACCGTGATCAGTCAATTGACTTAATGTAGGAAAAATACCAGTTCCTAACATTTGTTGTCCGACGAGATATAACCCGAAAAGAATCATCAAGATAATGACACTGATCTTCGCAAAAGCCAACCAATATTCGGTTTCAGCAAACAAGCGGACAGAATAAAGATTGATCAGAGTCGTTAAAATAGCTAAAAGTAAGATGAAACACCATGCAGGTACATGCGGAAACCATAATTGTAAGAAGGAAGCTGCTGCTACAGCCTCAGCGATGATATTGATCATCCACATGGAATAATAGACCCAGTCGACGAAGTCCGCAGAATGATTACCTAAATAAGGGCGAATCAAGCCAGATAATCCATGTTGGGTATCCCCACCATCTAAAACTAACTTACCTAGACCACTCATAACAATAAATAAAATACCACCACCAATCAAGAAGGCAATAAGGACCGCTGGACCGGCGATGCCAATGGCTTCGCCACTTCCTTTGAATAAACCAGCACCAATTGCACCACCCAAAGCAAGCATCGTGATGTGTCTGGAGCTTAGCTGTTTTTTTAATTTTGTTTGTTCTGTACTTTCCATCAAAAACCCTCTTTTCTAAAAACATGAATGAAAACACAAATAGGTTATAAAATAATATTCTCTATAATAACAAATTGTCTGATAATTACAACTATTCTGAAATCTTTTTTGTAATTTTTAATGAAACAATCATAGAACTCTTATCAGTTTCGATAATTGTTGTTATATTTCTATCAAAAATAACTTGAAACGAAAGCGTTTCATTCGCTTTTTCCTTTCATACAGGGCTATTATTAGAGGAAACCCACAATTAATCGGTTTGATTTGAGTAAGAAAAAATAAGGAGTTGATAAATATGAGCCAACACGAACGATTGCTTATAGCGAAAAATAAGGCGTTATATTTTTTCCCATACGTGCAAACAATGGACGTCATTTCAGCAAAAGATTTGATGGATGATTCCTTTATGTCAGCGTTCCAACAGCAACTCGATCAATATAAACTAATTATTTTTTTAGATTATGGTTTTGATGTGGCATTTGCTTCTCGTATTCGACCGTACACAAATGCGAAGATCATTCTCTTCTTTTGGAACCATTTTAAAGAAGAACACCTTCAATTATTGAAGAAAGCAGAAGCAGAACCAGCAATTGATGACATTTACCATTTTGATATTTTAGAAGCAAAAGAGTTAGGGATTAAACACAATAGTTCTTTTTATTCAAAAGAGATGGAATTACCAAAAGCTGAAGTCACGACTGATCTGTTCTTTGGAGCAACTGATAACGGCAGAAAACAACGAGCAGATGATTATCAAGCCGCATTTGAACAGTTAGGTATTTCAACAAACTTTTATATTTTACCAAGTCGTGGAAATGATCAAGAAGGGTATCTGACCTATACAGAATATTTGCAAAAGACGAATGGTTCGACAGGCATTTTGGAATTATTGCGAGAAGGTCAAAGTGGTGTGACTTTACGAACATTTGAATCTATTTTCTTCCAAAAAAAATTAGTCACTGATAATAAAGCGATTTCTGGATATCGTTTCTACAATCCACAAAATATTTTCTTGTTGGAAGAAAGGAATTTGGTTGAACTTCCTGCCTTCTTAAATAGCCCTTATCAAACCGTCGATCGTGAGATCATCGAATTTTTTGATGTAGAAAATTGGTCACAGCGGTTTATCGATTATGATCCTGAAGTATTTTCTATCTATGAATATAGCGGTATTGAAGCACGTTAGATATAATGTAGTGAAAGAAAAACACGTTGTTCAATCATCACAAAAAAAGGAGTCTCAGAATGAAATTACTTGCAGCAATCGATTCGTTTAAAGGTAGCGCATCGTCTATTGAACTCAACCAAGCAGCATTGCAAGGCTGGGGGGAGGCGGAACAAACAGTCAATCAACCCATCGCTGATGGTGGCGAAGGAACTGCTGAAGTAATTTACGCTACTTTAGGCGGTGAATGGCGAACACTTTTTTGTCCGGATTTGCTCTTTCGGAAAAAAGCATGTCGTTATTTACTGACACAAAAAAAGAACCGTAAGTTAGCCATCATTGAATCGACGGAAGTCATTGGTTTGGACTTGTTGACCGAACCGACAGATCAAACGATCCGGTTAGCTTCAAGTTTTGGTTTAGGAGAGTTGATCAAAGATGCTTTGAATCAGCAGGTAGACGAAGTTATCGTAACATTAGGTGGTAGCGGTTGTTCTGATGGAGGCTTGGGTTTATTGCAGTCATTAGGGGCGAAACTAAATGGCGTTACAGAAGGGAATCCATTGTTATCCATCGAGACAATCGACGTCTCTCAATTAGAGCGTATCGAGCAACGATTGACGATCGCAGCGGACGTTACGAGTCCTTACATTGGCAAACAAGGTGCGACTCAATTGTTTGGGAAACAAAAAGGCGGTTCACCAGAGACACTAGCATTTTTGGAAGCCCAAGCAGAAAAGGTCGTTGAACAAATCAAAGAAAGCACAGCAATTGATTTGAATAAACTCGCTGGCAGTGGCGCAGCTGGTGGAATCGGAGGCGCTCTAGCCATTGTCGGGGCTACGATGAAAGCAGGTTTTATGACTGTCTCTGAGTTAGTAGACTTAGAGGATAAAATCAAATCATCTGAGCTCGTGATCACAGGAGAAGGCCGGATCGATCAACAGACAATTCATGGGAAAGTGCCTTATGGTGTGGCTTCTTTGGCAAAAAAACACAACAAAAAAGTTGTAGCGATCTGTGGGGGTCGGGAAAAAGATTTAGGTGAATTAATGACGATTCTTCCTAGTGTATTTAGTATCCAAACTGGCCCAACTTCTCTTGATAAGGCATTGGATCATCAAGAAACACTAGAGAACGTCAGACTACTTTCACAGGCAA
Source organism: Enterococcus spodopteracolus (assembly GCF_030441955.1). Classification (NCBI taxonomy): domain Bacteria; kingdom Bacillati; phylum Bacillota; class Bacilli; order Lactobacillales; family Enterococcaceae; genus Enterococcus; species Enterococcus spodopteracolus. The sequence continues at coordinate 340,739 of NZ_JARJHD010000001.1, forward strand.
TCAGTGGCTTGTTTCGATAATTTATTGGTTGACAGTCTTAAAACACCTATGGTAACCTAGTGGCAAATAAAGACAAAGTGAGGGATCCGCGCATTGAAAAAGTAAGTCAATTTGTTGAAGCTGCATTTTAGCTATACCTTGTTCGTTCAAGGGGATAGTATGCAGATTTTCAGAATTGGCTGCTTTCAATGAGTGGGTCTCTTTTTGTACTCATCTTCTTTGACCAGTTCTGAAAATAGGACTGGTCTTTTTTATAACGAGGTGAAGATAAATGTCTAAAATCGAAATCAAACAATTGACGTTTGGCTATGACAGCCAAGACAATCTGTTATTCGATCAAGCAAACCTAAATATTGATTCCACATGGAAATTAGGACTGATTGGTCGAAATGGTCGTGGCAAAACGACGTTATTAACTATTTTGCAAAACAAACTACCTTATCAAGGACAAGTGACCCATCAACAAGAATTTGTTTATTTTCCACAACAGGTCAGGGAAACGAATCGACTGACCTATGATATGTTGTTAGAAGTTTCAGATTGTGAGTTATGGGAGATCGAGCGTGAGCTGATGTTGATGCAGGCAGATCCGGAAATTCTCTGGCGCCCTTACGATTCCCTTTCCGGCGGAGAAAAAACAAAAGTATTGCTGGCTCTCTTATTTACCGATGAGCAGCATTTCCCACTGATTGACGAACCAACAAATCACTTAGATGTGATTGGGCGTCAGCAAGTAGCTGAATACCTGAATAAGAAAAAACAAGGGTTTATTGTTGTCAGTCATGATCGTCAGTTTATTGATGAAGTCGTTGACCATCTTTTGGTCATCGAAAAAAGTCAATTAGTGATCTATCAAGGAAATTATTCCGTCTACGAAGAACAAAAGCGTAGAAAAGATGAATTTGAGTTAGCACAAAACCAAAAAATCAAAAAAGAAGTCGGACGTTTGAAAAAAACCGCAGCTGAAAAAGCGGAGTGGGCTAACTCTCGAGAAGGAGACAAAACAAAAAAACGTGTTGGCTTTATTGATACCGAAGCACGGCGTGTCAATCGTGGCGCAATTGGAGCGGATGCTGCTCGTACAATGAAACGTTCAAAAGCGATCGTCAATCGGATGGAAACTCAAATTAGTGAGAAAGAGAAATTACTGAAAGATCTAGAGTCGATCGATTCACTGAAAATGTGCCCAAATCAGTCGCATCATAAACGCTTATTGACAGTAGAAAATCTACAATTAGGCTATGAAGAGATGTTATTCGATCCTATCAGCTTTAGCATCGAGCAACAAGAGTGTGTGGCAATAACTGGACCTAATGGCAGTGGTAAATCATCGATCATCCAGTGTTTACTTGGGGGATTTACTGGTCAATCCAAGGGGGCTGTCACACGTTCGGCAACAATCAGTATTAGTTATGTTCGCCAAAACTATGAAGATAACACCGGAACCTTAACAGATTTTGCGCAAAAGAATCAGCTAGACTTGGAACTCTTTTTAAATAATCTTCGTAAATTAGGAATGGAAAGAAACGTGTTTCATACCTCCATTGAAAACATGAGTATGGGGCAAAGAAAAAAAGTGGAATTAGCCAAATCATTTGCACAATCCGCAGATCTTTATATCTGGGATGAGCCATTGAATTATCTGGACGTGTTCAATCAAGAACAAATCGAGCAGCTTTTAGTACAAGTCAAACCAGCGATGTTGATCGTCGACCATGACCAGCGGTTCTTAGAAAAAGTCGCAACGAAAAGAATCGACTTGAGAAGAAGAGAAACACACATTTGAATCACTAAGGCTAATCGAACGTCGTCGACTCCAAGCAGATGATCCATTTGGACTGAAGTTGTATGATAAAATTGAAAGAGCATAAAATAAAGGAGAGTTATCTAATGTTATATATTACTAGACATGGCGAAACGACTTGGAATGCTCAAGGCTTAGTTTGTGGCCATGCAGACATCGAATTAACAGAAAAAGGTAAACAACAAGCAGAAAAACTCGCTGAAAAAGTTGCAAACTTGGAAATACCGATCACCAAGATCATCCATTCCCCTTTGCAACGCGCAAGAGATACGGCACAAGCGGTAGCCAAAAAAGTCAATCTACCTATGACAGTGGATGAACGACTGATCGAGATGGATTTTGGGGATTATGATGGGCGTCCTAGCGAAGACGAAAACTTTCAACGTGTACGCCAAAATTTTGCGGTACGTTTTCCAAATGGGGAATCGGTTTTAGATGTGTATGCACGGATCACCCCTTTATTGAAAGAGTGCTTAGAAGATGAAGACAATGTCTACTTGCTTGTTTGCCATAATGCACTGATCCGAATCATCAATGCCTATTTTCATCCGATGCCAAACGACACATTCTTTGACTTTTTTGTTGAAAATACGGAATTAGTTACCTTTGATTAGCTGTTTTTATTCTTGGCGTAAAAAGAATAACTGTAGAGGATGTTATCATAAATTTTCTACTATATAAAATATTTTTTCTTTTCATGAAGATTATTTCACATAAGTACGCTTTCATGGTATAATTTCATAGGAATACAAAAAGAGAGGAAGAAATTTAATGTTATCAAAAAAATTATCTTTATTAGGTTTAACAGCAACAGCACTTTTGGCTTTAGGAGCTTGTGGTGCTGACAACAATGATTCATCTAATTCTAGTTCAGCTTCATCAACAACAGAAGTAAGTACAACAGAAAGTTCGGCAGATGTTGTATCAACAGCTTCAATCAGTGATGATCCAGCTGTTTTAGAAAAAGCAATGTCAGCTGACGGTAACTGGATCGTTGCAGCAACAGGTGATGTGACATTCTCAAATGATGTAACTATCGCAGGCGAATTCCATGACAAAGATGATGCAAGTGCAGACATCTACCGCAAAATTGCTTTGTACTCACAAGACGATGACCGTAACGTAACTGCTGAATACACAATCACTGTTCCAACATTGATCGTTGAATCAGAAAACACAAATATCGTTCACGGAACAATCAAAGGTGACGTACTTGTAAAAGCGAACGGCTTTGTATTAGACGGAGCAAAAGTAGAGGGTAACGTAACATTTGAAAAACAAGAATACCAAGATTCAGCAAAACTTGACGAAAACGACGCATCAGTAACAGGCGACGTAACAGTTAGCGAATAATCTTATAGTCATAAAGACATCTAAAGCAGAAATCCTTCTGTTTTAGATGTTTTTTTTCATTAAAAAACATCAGATATCAATCCTTAGTGATACGACCATAGGCATAGTGAGAAGTTTTACATAAAAACAATTGAGTGAAAAAACGTATATAACAAAAAAGAGAGTAACCCTATGATAGAAAATAATATGGGGGAACAGATATTCATAGATAAAGGAGGGTATATGAAAAAACGGCTTTTGCTAGGTGTATTAGTAGTAATTATTTTAGGAGGAATTGGAGGAAAAATGTATATGGATAAAAGAGAAGGAGATCGTCAAGAATTGTTGGAAATACAGAAAGATTTGGCGAATTATGTATACAATAACTATCGGTTATATACAACCAATGTTGAGGAAACTGATAGGTTTACACAAGAATATAGTAATGGGGATTTGACAACAGAAGAATATGTAGAAAAAGTTGTAAGTGTTAGGAAATATATAAATATAAACAAAATAGAATTTACTGGATATTCGATTAGTCCGATGAATTCATTAGTCATCTATTTCACAGTTAATGATGTTTATCAAGAAGAAGTAGGGCTAAACACAAGATCTGCTGAAACAGATAAGTTTATTTATAGAATAGCTAGTGGCAGAGATAATGGGCCTTATTTTATAGATGAAAAAAACGAAAAACAGGAAATCGGTATCTCAGAGGATCAAATAATCTATTATACCGGGGGAATAAATTAATGGATTAAAATAGATACTTATCTGAATTTATTTATAAATTAGAGAGTGGCGAAGTTAAATATGGTAATAGACCTCTTGGAACAGATCATATCATTATAGGTACTGTGAATACCAATAAAGACAAAATCGCTAATGAATCCCAGCCAAAGAAAAACAGTATGCAGGCAATGGTAGTAGCAGAAATTAAAGATGAATTCAAAAAACTTAATGATAATGATTTAAGAAAAGTTCCCGGCTTCCCCGATTCCGTCATCACCAAAAACCTTACGATTGCCTATGCTGGCACGAATTCGCTCAAAGATTGGCATACTAACCTTGAGGAAATTGGTCGAAGTAATAAACACTCAAATGGTGCATTTGCTTCTGCCTTGAACTATGCCCGTGAAATTGAAAAGCAGTATCCCAAATCAGATGGCTATACGATCTCAACGACTGGGCACTCGTTAGGTGGCGCTAAAGCACTTTTTGTCGCAGCAATCAATGGTTATGATAGTGTGACGTACGGCGCGGCAGGACCAGGGCTTGCACAAGCCTTATTCGATAATCACAACGGTACCCTGATCAATATCTACGACACTTCGGATGTCGTCACGAGTGGGCTTGTGACCGGTGGAAAAGGAATGTTGCCAATCCATAGTTTTGGGATTGATAACCTAGGGTGGCAAACAGTAGGGCATTCATTGGATCAATTCAGGGTTGATAAAGAAGGAAATTATATCGATAAGCATGGACAGATCATCGTATACGTCGATGGCAATGGGGGGATCTTGTTAGCCCCAACTTTGTGGCAACAAACACTTTTGGAAAACGAAGCAATGATCAAACTACTAGCAGTCAGTGGCGAGCATACGCTAGATGAAATCAAGCGTTTGAAAGAAGAAAATGAGTGGCTCAAGGTTCAAGTCAAAGAATTCTTGACATTAAAAGAGTTACGTAAGAAGCTGACTGCAAGTGGTGGCGGACTTTCTCGGTCAGAAAGAATTTATTTAGAAGATAGCCAAGCATTAGCTGTCGTACAGATCGCAGCAAGTAAATTTGATGAGGCGATGAGCAATGTTCGCGTGATTTACCAAAGCGGGATCATGGAGTTGGAAGAGTTATGGAATGACTGGTTGGGAAGAATACGCAATTATACGCCACATTTGACGTACAACGAGGTAATTGAAACATTAGCCGAAGTTAATTGTACAAAATGAGAGATTGTCGATGAGCCAACACAGGAATTTAGAGATAAGATCTGCCAGATCGATCAGATGTCGGAACAGTTTCAAACGCTCGCCGCTGAAATCACCCGAAAAATCAATGAAATGGTGGCACGTGACAAAGAATTAGCGAATCAATTGTTTGGGGTATAAAAGGAGGAGAGGAAAATTGAGTCAGGAAATACAGCTTTATGAAACATATCAAGCAACGAAACGAAGGTTATCAGAGCAAGAAGAAGCATTGCTTGCAACAGAAAGAAAAGTCCATGAGCTAGCGGAAGCAACTTACAAAGATCTCCGATTGATTTTGCGCTCTTTTTCTGAACCCAAGTGGACTTTGACTATGGACGTATCATGATTTCTCGTTTAGAAGAGGATCTGTCGACGGAATTGCGCCATCAACGAAAGAAAATCCAGCTTGACCTAGAAGATAACGAGCAGGTCTATCGTAAGAAACTGGCACAATTGGATTAAAAAGAATGGAGGTTTTGAGATGTTTGAAATGATTGAAACGATTGATCAATGGTGGGAGAAATATCAGAAAGATATGGAGAAATGCTTCACTCGTTCACTTGGAATCGCGCTGAAAAGTGAGAAGGGATTGAAAATAAGAACGACAAATCAATCTGTGAAGAATGAGACAAATAGAGCAAAACGCACGATTTCTTCAGCAGGTACAGGATTGAAGGAGGCGCTTAAAGGTCAATTCGGCAATAAAGTTTCATTAGCATTAGTTGAACAAGAAAAAGTCTTAGAAAAAGGTTAGTCAAAGAAACACAAAAAACTTATTCTTACATAAATTGATGAAAGGATGCTGTCAGAACTGATCAACTGAATAATCTACAAAAGCCGAAAATAGGTTGGACTATTTTTGGTTTTTTTTGTATTGACTACTTAGATGAATTCATGGATTAGGTTTTTTACACCTCCAAGAAATGAAATTTAATATATTTAATATTTATGTTGAAAAATTATTTCATAAGAAGTATAATCAATTTATGAATGAATGCGGATACATGGTAAGGGGGACAGTACATGTTTGGTTTTTCTGTATTTATGAATCAAGAGTTGTCTGAAGAAACAAAAACGTATATCCATGAAATGGCGGAGAAGGGATTTATTGGCATCTTTACATCCATGCATATTCCAGAAGATGATCCTTCAGCTTATAAAAGGCGTTTGACGGAACTTGGCCAAGAAGCAAAAGCAACCGGATTAGAGTTGATGGTAGATATATCGGGTAAGGCATTAGAGTTGGCAGGGTTCTCCTTAGAAAATCTTGAGCCATTAAAAGAGATTGGTGTGACAGGTCTGCGGATGGATTATCACCTGTCGAACCAACAGATTGCGAAGTGGTCTCATCAATTGAAAATCAGTTTGAATGCAAGCACGATCACTGAACAAGATGTACAAGAATTAAAAGAAGCAGGTGCTGATTTTACTCAGATGGAAGCTTGGCACAATTATTATCCGCGCCCAGAAACAGGGTTAGACAAATCGTGGTACCAAAGAAAAAATCAATGGTTAGCAGAACAAGGATTTACGATTCAAGGATTTGTACCAGGAGATGAAGTGTTGAGAGGGCCTTTATACAAAGGACTTCCAACATTGGAGGAACATCGTTACCAACATCCTTTGGCAGCAGCGCTAGACTTAGCTTCATGTGGAACTGATCTGATCTATATTGGTGACGGTGGGCTATCGCTGACCACGCAGGAACAATTTTCGTATTATAAAGAAACGGGTGGTATCTTATTGCATGTGACATTGTTGGACCCAACATTTGGACCAATCATTTTAGGTACACATACGAATCGACAAGATGAAGCTAAAGCTGTGGTACGTAGTGCAGACGCACGATTTAGAGAAATCCCTCCTATTCCTGCTCGACTAACAGATGAACGGAAAACAGGTACGGTCACGTTAGATAATGAAGCGTATCTTCGCTATATGGGTGAAATCCAACTAATGAAAGAAGATTTACCAGCAGATGAAAAAGTCAATTGTGTGGCACGAGTAATCTCGGTTGATTTGCCATTGATCCAACAAATCCATGCAGGAATGATTTATAAATTTAAATGTAAAGAAGGAATTGAGAAATGACGATTGATTTAGATAAATTAACAACGGAACGTAGAAATCAAAAGACATTTGGTTTGGATGAGATGAGTGTTTCTGAAGCCGCTCGCTTGATGAACCAAGAAGATCATGAAGTGGCAGCAGCTGTCGCAAAAGAACTATCAAGTATTGAACCAGTGATTGAAGCCGCGATTGTTTCTTTCAAAAAAAATGGACGCTTGATCTACATGGGCGCTGGCACAAGTGGACGATTGGGTGTGCTGGATGCAGCCGAGTGTGTTCCTACATTTGGTGTAGAGCCTGAAATGGTCGTTGGTTTGATTGCAGGTGGTGAAGCGGCTATGACTGTCGCAGTTGAAGGTGCAGAGGATTCACTTGAGTTAGGGAAAGAAGATTTGATCCAGTTGGATTTGACGGAAAATGATTTGGTTGTAGGTATCGCTGCTAGCGGTCGCACACCTTATGTGATTGGTGGCTTAGACTATGCTCGTTCAATCGGCGCAAAGACAGCAACGATTTCTTGTAACAAAGAGGCTGAGATCAGTCAACATGCTGATTTTCCTATTGAGGTAGATGCCGGACCAGAATTTTTAACAGGTTCGACACGTTTAAAATCTGGAACTGCACAGAAATTGATTTTAAATATGATTTCTACAATCAGTATGATCGGTATCGGAAAAGTATTCAATAATCTAATGGTCGATGTCAAGCCAACAAATGACAAATTAGTCGAACGTTCAAAGCGAATCATCATGGAAGCAACAGAAGTGGATTATGAAACAGCAGAAAAATACTTTTATGAAGCGGAACAAAATGTTAAACTAGCGATCGTTATGTTATTGACGAATAGTGACAAAGAGACAGCAAAAAGAAAACTAGCTGAGGCAGACGGCTTTGTAAAACGAACGTTGTAAGGGGGAAAAGAAAATGGCAAAAAATGAATTGACTTTGACAGAACTGGCAAAACAAATTTATGCTGGGGCTGGTGGCATGGGCAACGTAGACAGCGTTGTCCATTGCATGACACGGGTTCGAATGAAGGTCATTGATGAATCGTTGGTCGACGTAGCGAAATTGAAAGCGATACCGGGCGTGTTAGGGGTAGTTGAGGATGAACAGTTACAAGTAATCATCGGACCAGGGAAAGTAAACAAAGTCGCACAAGAAATGGTTGACCAAGCAGGAGTCAAACTAGGTGAAAAAATTCCTGGAACCCCTAATGCTACAACTGGTTTATCAGGGAAAGACAAGGTCAACGAACGTGCCCAAGAGATGAAGAACGCACAAAAATCAAAACAAAAACCCTCAAAAATCAAATCGATTTTAAAAGATATCTCGAATATATTTGTCCCAATGATACCAGCTTTTGTTGGTACAGGGATCGTTGCAGGAATCGCTGCGGTATTGACAAACCTTGTCACTGCGGGAACTATTGACGGGGCGTCATGGCAACAGTACATCGATATCATGAACATTCTTAAAAATGGGATGTTTAGTTATCTTGTCATCTATACTGGGATCAATGCCGCTCAAGTATTTGGTGCAACGCCAACACTGGGTGGAGTGATCGGTGCGGTTGTCATGTTGACGGGGATGAATCTGGAAGCTCCTTTGACAAACCTGTTTACTGGGACACCACTTGCTGCCGGACAAGGTGGGATCATCGGTGTGATTTTTGCGGTCTGGTTGCTTTCGATCGTTGAAAAGAAATTACACAAAATCGTTCCTGATGCAGTAGACATCATTGTGACACCAACACTTTCATTGATTGCCATCGGGTTGATCGAGATTTTCTTGATCATGCCATTAGCTGGTTTTATCTCGGATGGTATGGTAGGAGGGATCAATTGGGTACTTAGTGTGGGTGGCGCCTTCTCAGGATTTGTATTAGGTACATTATTCTTACCGATGGTCATGTTTGGTCTGCATCAAATATTGACTCCGATCCATGTGCAAATGATCGATGAAACAGGACGTACATTATTATTGCCTATTTTAGCAATGGCAGGAGCTGGACAAGTTGGTGCTGCGCTTGCTTTATGGGTACGTTGTAAGAAAGACAAAGAACTGACTGAAATGATCAAAGGTGCGCTACCTGTAGGGATTTTAGGGATTGGTGAACCATTGATCTATGGTGTAACATTGCCTTTAGGTCGTCCATTCATTACTGCTTGTATTGGAGGCGGTATCGGTGGTGCGGTGATCGGCTTGATCGGGAATATTGGGGCCATTGCTATTGGACCTTCTGGCGCAGCGTTGATTCCTTTGATTTCAGATGGCAAATGGTTTGGCTACGTCCTTGGATTATTAGCTGCTTATGCGGGCGGATTTTTAGCTACTTTCTTTTTCGGAATTCCTAAAGAACAATTAGCGAAAGAAGAATTAGCAGAAGAAGCACCTGTTTATACAGTATCAAGTACTGGTTCAACAAATCAAACACAAGCCGTGCAATTATGTGCAGTAGCAGATGGTACAGTGCAATCAATCGAACAAGCGAGTGATCCTGTATTTGCTCAAAAGATGATGGGCGAAGGGTATTTTGTTGAACCAACGAATGGTCATATCTATGCGCCAACTTCTGGGATCATCAGCTCTATTTTCCCAACGAAACATGCCATCGGATTAACAACAGCTGATGGGTTAGAGATATTAATCCACATGGGAGTCAATACTGTGGAACTAGGTGGAACACCATTTGATATAAAAGTGAGTGAAGGACAAGTTGTCACAAAAGATACGATGATAGCGGACGTAGATCTAGCTGCAATCAAAGAGGCAGGAAAAGAAACTGCTATGATGGTACTCCTGACAAATATGGAACATGTCTTAACGTTTGTTTTAACACATACAGGTGAAGCAACAGCAAAAACACCCGTGATGGATGTTGAAAGTGTAAAATAATAAAAAGCGCAAAATCCTTTGATTTTGCGCTTTTTATTAAGCTCTATATCGTTGAACTAAGGCATGGTAGATTCTTTCAACATCTATTGGTGTGCCACGTAATTCATAATCTTCTATCATAGGAAAGCCGAATTGTTCAGCATATTGTTTCGCTGTCAAACAATATTGATAGTTAAAGTTTTTATTTCCGCTACCGACAACACCAAGACAAAGCGCATGATTTTCTTGATATTCCAAGTATTCTCGCATGGTTTCTGTCAAAATCTCTTGGTCACCACTGTCAATGCCATTGCCTCCTTCTAGATAGGTTGGCACAAACACAAAGAAAGATGTGGTTTCTTTTTCAAAATCGCTATTCTCATGGATCTCTTTCAGGTGGACTAAGGGAAGTGAAGCATCTTTTTCATGTTGTTCCACAGCAAATGCTGCTAATTTTTTGACGAATCCTCGGGTATTACCAGAAATTGAGATATATAAGATATTCATGATATCGTCCTCCAATCATTCTTATCCAGTATAGCATTTTTTTGTTTTTTGGGTAGAGAAGAAGAGGAAGAGAAGCGGTCGCTTTCCTTGTATAATTAGAAAAAAATAGTTACAATTAAATTTCAATTAGAATTTTTTAGAAAAAAATAAATGAAACGAAGTTTTGCTATACTTTGCATAAAAGCGGTTTATTTTGGAGGATGCGTACATGGACACAGAGCAACAGAAAAAAGGTATTGGATTGATCCCACTAGCGGCCTTAGTGATTGGATCAGCGATTGGAGGTGGCGTTTTCGGTATTATGACCGACATCTCAGGATCGGCTGGTGGCCCAGCACTGTTCAGCTGGGTATTAGTTGGGACGTCCATGATGATGCTCTCTTTGTCAATCAATAATATCAATAAGAAACGTCCAGAATTAGAAGGTGGTATTTTTAGTTATGCCGAAGCTGGCTTTGGTCGATTTTCGGGATTCATCAGTGGGTGGGGCTATTGGCTGACCTGCTGGTTAGGAAACGTGGCATTTGCTACGCTATTGATGAGTGCGTTGGGCTATTTCTTTCCAGTATTCGATGGGGGACAAAATGTCGCCTCGGTCATCGTCAGTACTATATTTTTATGGGGATATGCTTGGCTCGTCAATCGAGGAGTTGAAAATGCCAGTTACGTCAATGCAATCGTGACAATTTGTAAATTAGTTCCGCTATTTTTATTTATTATTGTTGCTATCAGCACGTTCTCATTGCAACAATTCATCAATAATTTTTCAAGTGATATCATCTTGAATGCCAATGGCCAGCCGATTCCTTTCTCAAGTCAAATCCTAAGTTGTATCATGGTGATGCTTTGGGTATTTGTTGGAATTGAAGGTGCATCTGTGGTTGGTTCACGAGCAAAGAAAAAATCAGATGTCGGAAAAGCCACGATCTTAGGAATTTTTGGATTGATCGTGATCTATGTTTTAGTTTCGATGTTGCCTTACGGTACAATGACGATGGAAGAGCTCCAAACTATCCAAACGCAGCCAGCAATGGGCTATGTGTTTGAGATGATGGTTGGTAAATGGGGAGCTGTCGTGATCAATGGTGGACTGATCATTTCCTTGGTCGGTGTATGGTTATCTTGGACGATTTTACCCATTGAAACGATGCGCAATATGGCAGATGACGGCTTATTGCCAGCGCGTTGGGGGAAAGTCAATAAAAAGGGCGCACCGACATATGCAATCGTATTAACGACTTTATGTACAAATATCTTTTTGCTTTCGCTACTGTTTACAGATAGTGCCTATAACTTTGCTTATACCCTTGGAACAGCAGCGATTTTCTTTACGTGGTTGTTCTTAGGATTATATCAAATGAAACTATCTTATCAAAGAAAAGAATGGGTCCAATTCTTGGTTGGCTCATTAGCAAGTGCTTTTCAAATCTGGGCAATGCTATTTGTTGCTTTCAATGAAGTGATGCTCGTTCTTGTATTATTTTTACCAGGTATCTTATTTTACCTCAAAGCAAGAAAAGAAAAACAGCAAGCTGTTCCACAGACAAAACTTGATTATTTATTGCTTTCGTTAGTCTCGATTTTTGGAGTAGCGGCATTGGCATTATTTACAACTGGGGTATTGCATTTATAAAACTCATAAAAGTTGAAAACCATTCTTTTGTATCACCCTAAAGCATCTAAGAGATCGACCCGATTCAGGTCATTTCTTAGGTGTTTTTTCATATTGCCTGTTCGCCGTTTCTTCGATGAAAACGATACGTGACTTTCTCGCAACGTTTTTCCGCGATTGTTCGTTTCATTTCAGTGAAAAGGAATGTTTACGTTGTCACATTTTGACACATTGAGGCAGATATTGTTTTAATGATGATCCAAACAAACAATTTTGTAAGAGAAAAGGTTGAGAGAAAGATGGTCGAAATAGGTGGCGATTGGCTATACTTATTTCTTGAGGCATAAAAAAATGGAGGGAATATATGAGAGTGAAAGGGTTGACGAGCTATCAATTAAAATGGATAGCAATTGTTTTTATGGTCGTTGATCATATCAACAGTTATTTCGGGATGCAATTGGGGTTGCCAAGTTGGGTCTCGTGGTTGGGACGTTTTGTTGCGCCATTATTTGTATTTTTATTAGTTGAAGGTTTCAAGTATACGCATAGTAAATATCAGTATGCGAAACGATTAGGAATAGCTGCATTCGTAGTAGCGATTGGAAATATCATCTATCATTTATTAACAGGAAATTACATCAATGAATATAATCATCAGCCAAACTATTATTTATTTTTAGGTCCACATAATATCTTTTTGACATTATTTTTGCTGTTTTGTTTGATGTGGCTTCTTTCTACAATAAAAGGAAAAACACTTTGGAAAAAAGGAATGCTCGTAGCAGTAGCACTTTTATTGGTCATGATCACGATTGCTTTTTCAGAAGGTGGTCTGTATTTAGTTCCAATGTTGTTGCTGATGTATTTCTTCCGCGAGAAAAAAGAACGAGGGAAATTGATTCTAGGTATTTTTGTTTATACGCTGATTTTATTTTGTCTAGCAATTTTAACCTACACACAAATGCCTGATTATCAATCATTGTATCAATTTTTAACGTTTGATAATGAATTTATGATGGTCACCGTCATCCCATTTATCATACTTTATAATGGAAAACTAGGTGGAACCGGACGCGCATTCGACAAATACTTTTTTTACTTGTTTTATCCGTTACATCTGTGGATCATTTATTTGATTCTTTCTTTTATTCATTAAGAAACAAATGAGGCGAGATCTGGACAGAAGTGTTCAGCCTCAAGAAATAAGGCACCAACCACAAAAATTATTCTTCAAATTCTTGTGGATGGTGCCTTGTTTTTTGAAGAGATTCCTTCAGTTCCTGTCGTTTATTCGATTTTAGGGGAGAGGACTAATGTCCCAAACATGTCTCATTTGTTTTTAGGTTTTGTTTCAAACATTACAGTTTTGATCCCTTAGCTAGAGGCAAAGAAGGTTATGTAGTTCAAGAAAATTGGCAGTATAAATAAGAATTCAAGTCATTTGTTGTTATAGAATTGACAGAATTTTTGAAATATATTATTTTTTTTGTAAGAATTCTCTATATTTTCAATCAATTTTATTTTATAATGAAAAAATATCATGTAATTTTTAGGAGGAAAACAGATGGAAAATTATCTTAGCCTTTTAGGCGTACTGATTGTTATTCTTGGTTTTGCTTTCAAGTTAGATTCGATCTTGATCGTTATGGTTGCGTTAGTCGTGACCGCATTTACTGGTGGATTAGGACTTGAAGGTATGCTGGAAACTTTAGGTACAAGTTTTGTAAATAACCGAGGAATGGCAATTTTTATTATTATTATGTTAGCAACTGGTACGTTAGAACGCAATGGTCTGAAGGAATCTGCTGCAACGTTGATCAAACGTTTCAAGAAGGTATCCGCTGGAATGATCATCGATATTTATGGTGTTTTCCGAATGATCTTTGCAGCTTTCAATGTCAGCTTTGGTGGGGTGGCCGGCTTTGTACGTCCAATCATCATGCCAATGGCGTTAGGTACCGTTGAATCAAAAGGATTAACCGTCAATCCGGAACATGAAGAGGAATTAAAAGGAATGTCTTCAGCAATGGAAAATATTTGTTGGTTCTTTGGTCAAGTACTATTTATCGGTGGAGCCGGTGCTTTATTAGTACAATCCACATTAAAAGACTTAGGCTACGAGGTAACTCTTGGTCAGTTGGCATTGGTGCAAATACCAGTCGCAATCACAGCTCTAGTCGTGGCGAGTGTCTATTTTTATCTAAAAGAAAAGAAATTAGCGAAGAAATACTATTCAGGAAAGGAGAAATAAGATGGATTTTTTGAACTTTTTTACAAATTCTGAAATATTGTTAAGTGAAAAATTATTGGAAATCTTATATATCTTGATGGGATTAGTCTTGATTTATACGGGCCTTCGTAATGCCTTTGATAAGAGTAACCCTCATCGATTTGGTTCTGCCTTTTTCTGGACAGTTTTAGGAGTCGTGATTTCTGCTGGACGTTGGATATCTCCAACTTACAACGGAATCTTGATTTTCGCGATGACGATCCCAGCAATCACAAAAAGGGTAAGTAAAGGTGCAAGTCGTTTGCCATCAAAAGAATACATGGAAAAAATGTCAGATAAATTAGGGATGAAAATCTTTATTCCGGCATTGAGTATTGGGATCTTTGCCATTTTATTCGCACTATTCACTGATTTAGGTGCTTTAGTCGGTGTAGGTGTTGGGGTATTTGTAGCAATGTTGATCTTGATGTTCTTTTCAAGAGATAATCGCCCAACGACTTTCTTGGATGATGCTTCAGACATGTTAGGTACAGTCGGTCCTTTAAGTATGTTACCGATGCTCTTAGCTTCGTTAGGTGCGGTCTTCACGAGTGCAGGTGTTGGTACCGTGATTTCTAGTGCTGTCGGTACGATCGTTCCAGAAGGAAATGTCAATATTGGTATCATCATCTATGCGCTAGGCATGGTTCTATTTACAGTGATCATGGGGAATGCTTTTGCGGCAATCACCGTCATGACAGTCGGAATCGGTGCGCCTTTTGTCTTTAGTCAAGGGGCTAATCCAGCATTGATCGGTATGGTCGCGTTGACATGCGGTTTCTGTGGGACGTTGTTGACACCGATGGCTGCTAACTTTAACGTAGTACCAGTGGCGATGTTAGAAATGAAAGATAAATACGGCGTGATCAAGAATCAACTATTTGTTGCTGTATTCATGCTGGTTTTCCAAATCGTCTATATGATTTTATTTAAATAGTATCTTGAGCGAAAAAGAATCAATGATTTCCATAAAATATGGAGAAGATTGATTCTTTTTCTGAACAGCTAAGCATTTCATTATTGACTATTTTTTGTTAAAATAGATAGACACTGAGTCCTTCTAATAAGAATGACTCACTGAAAGTACTAAATACACGCGTGAGAAACAATCAAATTTTAATGTTTAGATAGATCTTTGAAGGATGAATGGGACGCATCATTTTATAGAATAATGGAGGAATGAAAAATGAAAGTACTCGTAACTGGTTTTGATCCATTTGGTGGAGATAAAGTAAATCCTGCCTATGAAGCAGTCAAAAAAATGCCGTCTGAGATTGCCGGTGCAGAAATCATCAAATTAGAAGTTCCCACTGTTTTTGGTAAAAGTGGTCAAGTCGTAAAAGAAGCAATCCAAGAACATCAACCTGAAATCGTGATTTGTGTTGGTCAAGCAGGTGGACGTTCAGCGATTTCTTTTGAACGTGTAGCAATCAATCTAGCTGAAGCACGTATTGCAGATAATGAAGGCAACCAGCCCTTTGATACGCCGTTAGAAGCAGACGGCCCAGCTGCTTACTTTACTTCATTACCAATCAAAGCAATGACAAAAAATGTACACGAACATGGTTTACCAGCCTATATTTCTTATACAGCTGGTACGTTTGTATGCAACGACATCATGTATCGATTATTACACTTGATTGAAACAGAGTTCCCAACGATTCGTGGAGGCTTTATCCATGTGCCATTCTCACCAGATCAAGTCATCGATCGCCCTGTAGGGACACCGGCAATGTCACTTGATGATATTGCGGCTTCATTGACTTATGCGGTAGAAGCAGCAGTAAACAACAAAGAAGATATTTCAGGTAACGCAGGAACAACTCACTGAGAGTTTGCTGAAGCGAAGCAAGTGGTAGATGAGATCTAGGACAATCGTTATCTTGTGCCCCTACAACCAGATAAATGGTGTTCCAGAAGCTGACCTCCAACAGCAAGTGCAAGACCCTGCTGTCACACCCGCAGCTTCACGTATGAAAAAAGCGAAAAGCCGAAAATAGCTCACATTATTTTCGGCTTTTTTGTTGCTCTTTGAACGTATTTATTTTTACTCTCTTAATTTAGAAAGGCAGGTGAAAGGTATGAATGAAAGTTGGCAAGCAATTTTTGACGAATGGTTCCCAAAAGAAATCAAGCAACACTACCCAATAAAAATCTCCAAACAATATACAAGTAGCCAACGATGGGAAATCTATGAACGATTGACGAAACAACAACGAGTTGTCATGGATCAACATCGTCGTTATTTGATCCACTCGCAGTTTTTGGAAGAAAACTATTTAGCAGCAACGGATTGGATTTTTTCCGACTTTAAGATCAATCCATTTTATCGCACATCACGCAGACAACAAAAACTTTATTGTGAATGTGGCCGTGAACTGAAAGTCCAATATATCGTTCGTTCCCCTAAAACGGGGAAGGAATTAAAACTAGGGATCAATCATTTTGCAGAACACTTGCACGTTAGTCCAACAGTTGCAGCGTCGATCAATCAGGGAATGACTAAAGTGGATCTAGCGCTGGATGAGATCCTCTGGCTGAAACAACAAAATATTGCCTTTCCTGAACGACTATGGCAAGAATATTGTCTAATGTTGTATCATAATCGCCGACTGAAACAACCGATTTTACCAGATAAAAAGCGAACTACACGAATCGCCGAATTTCGTCATGCCCAGTTACCGATTTATCTGGCAGACTATCAAGCAATGGAAAAGTACATCCAACAAGTTAGCTATCAGGCAAAAGAAAAGCCGAAAAAAATCCTTGAGAAAAAATCATTATTTGAGGATTTTTCAGAAGATTTGACTAAAGACGTTGAAGCGTTCTTGACTAATTATCAACTATTTCTCCAAAAAGATTGGTCGTCTGTTTCAATGGTTGAGACAAGCCAACCATCTGTCGCTTTTTTTGCAGAGTTTATCGCTAGTCTGCGAGAAGGATCGAAGAATGAAGCTGTAGACGTCGATCAATTAGCAAAAGAACAGCGTTTTATCCAACCGCAAATTTATCATTTTGTTTGGCAACAATATCAGCGTTATGGATTTACAACTGGCTTTTTCGACAGTATCCCTCGGGTGATGAGAAATGGTTTTTTAAAGATTTTACGTAAAGAACGCGAAGAAAAACAGCAAGCTACAACAAAAACTGTGACAGAAACTGAATGGCAAGAACTTGCAAAGAAAATCAAAAAACAATCCGTCGCCTCTTTGCTCCAAGAATATGAACAAGCAGACTATGTATTTACTTCAGAACAACAGCTTGCATTAAAAAAGTTCCAAGAATTGGAATCAGTGATACAAACGCTGGATGAAGACATTAGAATGTTGCTCAAGGATTTGATTTAGGTGACTCGAATCGCTGAGAGAATCTTGGTATGATGATACCTAGAAATAAGTGAGGAAAGTCCCAGCCTATTTTGGGTGACTTTCTCGCTTTAGTAAGAGGTTTGAAAACAAACCAATTTCTAGTACAAGGTTATTTAGTGTTTTCCATCAAGAAACATGGTGCGAAAAATATTCTGCTTCCATACGCTGCATTCGCGCTCTTTCTTTTTTGTTGTACCAAGGAGAGACAGTAAAGGCTAATAAATCATTGATCAAGTAAACAGAGCTATTGATAAACATCGCTAAACTAGCAGACCCATGGGTATAGGAAACATACCATAAGACCATTTGTGCAAGACCAGAAGCAAGCCACCAATAATACTGATTGTTGTAGCGAAGGAAGCTAATGATTCCGGCAGAAAGACTGATCGAAAAAGCAATGGCATCGATCCAAGGACGAGGGTCGTCTGTATACGTACCAATCAAATAACCTGAAATCAAGTAAACGAAAACAGTCCCGGTTAATGCAATCAACCAACTTTTCCCACTAAATTCTCGAATTTTAGAAGCCATATTATGATTCCATTCTTTACTTAATAAAACTGGGATATCCAATGTGACCATATAAGCAATTTGTTCGCCGATACTTAAATAGTTTTTGGCAGAAAAGCCAACAACGATAAAACAAATAGCAGAGAGAATTCCTAGAATACCGTTGACTGATTTAGCGGCATTGATTGATAAAATACATAACACCCCTAGATTTGTCCCGATAAAAGTAATGATCGACAACCAAGTGATTGGCTGATTCACAAGTGTCATGACTTGGCAACCTAGGCTAAAATAGAATAGATAATAATTTTGTTGTGGCCAGCCTTTCAATTGATGAATCAAAAATCTGAAATAATTACTCATAATAAAAAACCCCTTAAAACACAATATATAGTGCTTTCTTATTTTTAGAGACACAAATTATTGTATTCCTTTTAAAATTTATTTCTAGTCTTTCATTTAAAAAAAATATATGTTATTATTCGATTTTATTGTTTTCTGAGAAACATTTACTTTCAAATGATGAAAAGTAAGAGGCCATTTGATGTGGTCTCTCTTTTTTTGTGCAGCGGGAGAAAAATCTTTGCTATGTTTAAAAGTACTGATAAGATAAAGGAAACAAAAAGATTGGAAGTGTGAGAATGAATTTAACAACCGTTCACCATGTTGCGATCATTGTGTCGGATTATCAAAAGTCACGTGCTTTTTATGTTGATTTGCTAGGTTTTGAAGTTATTCGTGAAAATTATCGAGAAGACCGTGGCGATTATAAGTTAGATTTAAAACTAGGAGATATGGAGCTTGAGATTTTCGGCATCAAAGATGCACCTAAAAGACCGAGCTATCCAGAAGCTTGTGGTTTGAGGCACTTAGCATTCAAAGTGGAACATATCGAAGAAACAGTCGCGGAATTACAAGAATTGGGGATTGAAACTGAACCAGTCCGTATCGATACCTTTACAGGCGAAAAAATGACTTTCTTTTTTGATCCAGACGGATTGCCGTTGGAGTTACACGAATAAAGGTAACAAATTTGTCACTTTTTCTTTCGTTCATTCGATTTTTTTCTTTCCTATTTCTTGTTATTCTAGTAAAAAACGGGGAGAGAATGGAATGAAAAAAATAATCATTGCAGCATCGATTGCTATCATTGTTAGCTTAGCGGCTTCGTTAGGACTATTGGATGCAAACTTTTCTTTTGATGACATCAGTGACCAAGAATATCAAATCTCATTGCAAAAGGCAGTGTCTATTTTGCGAGATGAGTACCATGAAGAGAAAGTCAGTCGTATCCAGTTCAACCAATTAGACGAAGACCAAAGTAATAAAAAGATGTATGAATATATTTTTTATACTCCCAATCGAGTGATCACAGTGAATCCAATCTCAGGAAAGACGATGGTTGTTGATAAAAGCCGAAACGAACCAGGGCAATTCTTTCACTTGAAAACGATCCATCAAGTAAAACATCCACAGGCAGCAATGAAAGAAGCAGTCCATAAAGTCGGGAAGCATCACGGGAAAGCAAAAAGTTGGGAAATCACGACAAAAAGTGGTCAATTGTATTATTGTGTAGCCGTTGATGGACCGAAACGTTTAGAAGATGTACTGATCAGTGCTTGAAAGAGAAGTGGTTTCACTTCTCTTTTTTTCTAGATAAGAGTAAGCTAAAAGTGTAAAACAAAGAAGGGATTGAGGGAATCATGCAAAAAATGGTTTGTCCAAACTGTGGGAAAAAATTCACTTATGAAGAAGTAAATCATATCGTTGAACACGTAAAAAAAGAGATGCCGATCGTTTGCCCCTACTGTCGTTTTGAAGCAAAAGCAATCGTTTCAAATGGTTATTTCGTGACACAAAAAATTGAAGATTATTTGAATTAGCTGTTTTGCTCTGAGATTTCATTATGGTAAAATGAAAAAAAGGAGTGTCAGAAATGATTCGTAATGCAAAAAAAGAAGATGCGGCAGCTATCGCTCCGCTTATTTTAGTTATATTGAAAGATATGGATCTACCGTTTCTTTTAAAGTACGGTGAAGAAAAAACATTAGAAGTCTTGGAAGAAGCTATTACAGACCCAGACTATCGTTACAGCTATACAAGAGGGATCGTTGATGAGCGAGAAGGCAAGGTAGCAGGAATCGTTTACGGTTATACAGATGAAGAAGAACCAATCATCGACCAACCGTTAGAAAAAATCTTACAAAAGCATGGCATTTATGAGCAAGTAAAAATGTTTACGGATAGAGAAACATTCCCTGATGAATGGTATTTAGATTCTATCTGTGTTTCAGAAGAATTTAGAGGACAAGGAATCGGTTCCTCTTTGTTAGAAGCCTTGCCACCAATCGTCAAAAAACAAAACCGCGATGTCATTGGACTAAGTTGCGATAAGCAAAACCCGCAAGCTAGAAAATTGTACGAGCGCCATGGGTTCACAGTAATTGGGGAACGAACGATCAGTGGACATCTGTATGATCATATGCAAAAGAAAATCATCTAGTGAGTTTTTATTGCTCAATCAAGCTTACCAGATTAACAAAATGCAGGCATACCTGAAAAGGTGTGTCTTTTTTTATTAATAAAAAAGTGAGGAATATCACATAATCCAAAAATAATTGTGAAAGAACATAAATACTATGCGTTATGGTAAATGAGGAATGTATGAATTAATGTAATTTTTCTATATAATTTCAGAAAAATGTGTATTTTATCGATTTTCAGGTATATACTTACGAGTGTTTTTATGTTATTAAATTTCATATATCGAAGAAAAGAGATGAAAAAATGTTCAAAAACAAAATTATGAATCTTTCTCTAATATCTGTTTTGTTTCTCCATTTGTTTTTTCCACTCCAAGCAATGGCTGAGACATTTCTTCCACAAGATCCAGGAAGTGTTTATGATGATTTGACGGGTGATTATGGAGTTTTAGGGATTGCTTCTCAGTTCCACGTGTTCGCAAAAGAAAAAACGACCATCAATGCGCATACAGAGGGGAATGTAGCAACGGGTGTCCTATCAGCAACGAATAACTTCGGTACATCGATCAGTACAGGGGATTTAAATAAAGAGATCAATTATGCACAATCCGTTAAGACAATTATTAGCTCAGCAGAAACCGCGGCTTCAGATAAACGATCGAATAAATTTATTGTGGGATCAAACAATGTGATCACGACGGAAAATGATAAGATAGTGGTCAATGGAACAAAGTTGGATCACTTGTCAGTGGATGAGTTCTATCAAGATCGAGAAGATGCTCAATATATTGATTTCAACAAAGAGTTTGAAAATTTAATGCTGACATCCAATATGTTGATGTCGTTAGATCCATTAAAAACATATACGCCAGATGATTTCCCTGATATGAATAATCGTGTGATTGACTGTACAAATCTGGTTGGGGATCAGCCCTATGTCATCAATGTTACTGCTTCTGTTCTGGCAAAGAATACCCCTTTACGAATCAACAATCCTCAGGAAAAAGTACTTGTAATCAATGTTGTAGATGCACCGACTAATTTTTCGGTACAATCCCAAATCCAATATAATAAACGTTCCAATCATCAAACAGAAGATTTTTCTGATGCCAATATTTCTTGGAATTTTGGTAATCTAACAGAAAATCTAGAAATCAATGCGCCTTTCCAAGGGACGATTATTGCACCTTGTACGGATATTACAGTCAATCAAAGTCAAGATGGAACGATCATAGGGAAAAATGTGATCTTGAATGCTACAACAAATCGTTGGGACCCAAATGAATTTTTTACTGAAACCAATACGCATGATGACACGACGGATACAATAAGTAGCAGTACAGCACCAAGCACGAGCGAAAGCAGTACAGCACCAAGCACAAGTGAAAGCAGTACAGCACCAAGCACAAGTGAAAGCAGTACAGCACCAAGCACAAGTGAAAGCAGTACAGCACCAAGCACAAGTGAAAGCAGTACAGCACCAAGCACAAGTGAAAGCAGTACAGCACCAAGCACAAATGAAAGCAGTACAGCACCAAGCACAAGTGAAAGCAGTACAGAAGCAAGCACAAATGAAAGCAGTACAGCACCAAGCACAAGTGAAAGCAGTACAGCACCAAGCACAAATGAAAGCAGTACAGAAGCAAGCACAAATGAAAGCAGTACAGCACCAAGCACAAGTGAAAGGATTGCAGAAGCAAGCACGAGTGAAAGCAGTACCTATCCAGGTGAAAATGGAAAGCAATCAGATACAAGTACCACAACAAGTAGTTCTAGTAGTATTTCATCAACAAACGAGTCTGACAAGCCTATTATCACTGGAGATGGGACAGTTGAAAGCGATGGATCAGGTATGATGCAAATGAACGATAGACGTGAAAATAAAGTAGCGCTAGCCGTTGAATCAAACACCAATAATGATGATCCGTCCATCAAGAATGAACAATCACAGAATCAACAGCTTTTCCCTCAAACAAATGGGGAAAGAAATAATTGGTGGATCATGGTAGGTGCAGTACTTATCTATGTAGTGACACTTCTTTTCTATAGAAGAAAACAAGTGTAAAAGAAAAAACGAGCGCAAGTTGATTTCTTGCGTTCGTTATTTTAGTTGACATCAAAGCGATAAGAAAGAGGTGTTTCTTTGTCTTTGTTTTTTCGATAGAGCCAGTAATCAAGGACAGCAGCGATACAGATACAGATAGGTGCATTTTCTTCACAAGGGATATCAAGAACATAATAATCACCGGTAAAGAGGGTTGCTTTGTCCATTTCCATGATTGGTTCATTGAAATGATGGATCTGATAACGATGGTTATAGATATCTCCTTGAACAGTCCAATGTAATCGCCGAATATAATAAAAATCTCCTGGCCAATTGAAAATCTTTTGCATCGTACCGACTTTTTCGAAATCTTTGTAAAGTTCAAAGCGTGTCCCAAATGTCAGACTGATTTGTTTGATATGAGCGACTAGATCTCCATTCATGGCATAAAGAGATAAAGCATCGCCTTTCGTTCCCCAGCGGCCGACCATCAAAAAAAGTGATTGGCCTTTTTCGTCTTTGACGATCGTCCGGGTTGCACGACTCAGCTGTTTTTCCTGAATGAAAAATTCTGACATATTTGTTCCCTTCTTTCTTCAAACAACTATAAATTTTCGTTGATTGCGCGTAAGATGGCTTTGCCAACACCCGATTCAAGATTCGTGTCTGTTAAGTATTTAGCGTAATCTTTGACTTCGATCTCTGCATTTCCCATAGCGAAACTAACGCCGGCGGTTTGCAACATGCTGACATCATTGAAATTATCACCGATCGTCATGACTTCATCTAAAGTGATCCCTCGTTCATGAGCGACATGAGCAACTGCGATTCCTTTTTGAGCATTTTTATGGTTGACTTCAAGATTATTTTGACCAGAAGAGGTCACTGCCAGTTCGCCTAAATTACTGATTTCTTTCCCTACAGGGCCTAGAATCCGAGGACCTTCAGTATGGAAACAGATGATTTTTAGGACTTCAAGTTTATCATCAAGTAGTAATTCGCGAATGCTATCAACATAAGTGATGTGTAAGAGTTCAAGATTGGCTGACGCCATGGCGATCGCCATTTTATAAGTCAAATGGGGCATATGGGTCGCAATGGAAGAAGCAAAGCTTTCGATTCTTTTTGGTTGGCTTTCCGAATACAATCCTTGGTTTGTCGCTACCTCGTAATAAATACCATTTGCATCTAAAATATCCATGACTGTCATGGCTTGGGGACTTGGAATTGGCACTGTAAAAAGCGACTTACCGGACCTGTCAAAAACTTGCGCGCCATTCAAAGTGATCATCGCACAATCGATTCCTGCTTCATCTAAGGCTGCTCGTGCTTCTTGTGCGTTACGTCCAGTAGCGACCATAAATTCAATACCCAACTCATTTGCCATGCGGATTGCTTCAGTATTTTCTGATGAGATACTCATATGTGCATCGAGTAAAGTGCCGTCCATATCAGAGGCAATTAATTTGATCATGTGATTACCGTTCCTTTCCTTTTCTCCCTCCTAGTTTAACATACTAATGCGAGATAAGATGGAAGATTTTAACTTGTTAACAAATTATTTGTGAGTTATTCTGGAAAATAGGAGGTGGGAAATTTGAAGAAAATCATCCACAATAGTTGGCAAGAATTACTAGCTGATGAATTTGAAAAAGATTATTATCAGCAATTGAGAATATTTTTAAAAAATGAGTATGCAACTCAAAAAATCCATCCGGATATGTATCATGTTTATGAAGCATTAGAGCTGACTCCCTATGAAGAAGTCAAAGTCGTGATTCTAGGACAAGACCCTTATCATGGAGCAAATCAAGCGCATGGCCTTTCTTTTTCCGTACAACCAGGAGTGAAAACACCACCGTCTCTAGTCAATATCTACAAAGAATTGAAGAATGACTTAGGGATCGAACCAGTTTCTCATGGGAATTTAGTGACTTGGGCCGAACAAGGTGTGCTGCTGTTGAATACGGTACTAACTGTCAGAGAAGGGCAAGCTTATTCTCATCGCGGAAAAGGCTGGGAACAATTGACGGATGCGATCATAGAGAAGCTGAATGAACGAGAAAAACCGATCGTATTTATTCTTTGGGGCAAACCTGCACAAGAAAAGATGAAAATGATCGATAAAAGTCGACACATTATAATAACAGCTCCACATCCAAGCCCATTATCGGCACATCGTGGTTTTTTTGGCTCAAAACCATTTTCCAAAACGAATGATGCATTGCTTGCTCTGGGTGAAACACCAATTGATTGGCAACTACCTAAAACAGTGTAGTGTTACAGCGCTTTCCTGTTATAGTGCAGTTTTTCCAGGCTATGTGAAAAACTTAATTATTATCCATTATTTGACTGATACAGAAATTTAAAACTGTTTTTTTTTTTGATAATAGTGTATCATGGTAGTTAATAATAATAACTGGGGGTCATTTTGTGGAATTGTTTGATAGTTTAAGATTTAAAATTGTACGTCGCGGCATCAAAATCGTGTTTCCAGAAGCAACGGATGCAAGAATTTTAGGAGCAGCAGCACGTTTAAAAGCAGAAGAATTAGTTGAACCGATTTTGATCGGTAGCAAAGAAGAAATTGAAGCAGCAGCAAATGCACGTGGTATCCAAACCTCTAACTTCACGATCATCAATCCAAATGATTATGAAAAATGGGATGAAATGGTCGAAGCTTTTGTTGAACGCCGTAATGGAAAAGCAACAAAAGAACAAGCAGAAAAAATCTTAAAAGATGTCAATTACTTTGGAACAATGCTTACATATATGGGCATTGCTGATGGTATGGTTTCTGGAGCGATCCATTCAACCGGAGATACAGTACGTCCAGCACTACAAATCATCAAAACAAAACCAGGTGTAAGTCGTACAAGTGGTGCTATGATCATGGTTCGCGGTAGAGATCAAGAAAAATATGTCTTTTCTGACTGTGCGATCAACGTGAATCCAAACGCACAAGAATTAGCTGAAATTGCTGTGGAATCAGCAAAAACAGCTGAACTATTCGATATCGATCCAAAAATCGCATTGATGAGCTTTTCAACAAAAGGTTCTGCAGCAGCTCCTGAAGTAGATAAAGTGGTTGAAGCAACAAGAATCGCGAAAGAATTAGCACCTCAATATACGATCGATGGCGAATTACAATTTGATGCTTCTTACGTTCCAGCAGTCGCACAATTGAAAGCCCCAGATTCTAAAGTGGCAGGTCAAGCAACAGTCTTTGTCTTCCCTGAATTACAATCAGGGAACATTGGCTACAAGATCGCTCAACGTTTTGGTAACTTTGAAGCAATCGGACCAATCTTACAAGGATTGAACAAACCAGTAAGTGACCTTTCTCGTGGTGCTAATGAAGAAGATGTCTACAAATTAGCAATCATTACAGGTGCACAAACATTGTTAGATTAATCGAACAGTAGATCTAAAAAGAAAAGGGCTAGGGAGCTGAGGATTCCTGACTCTTTTCTTTTTTTTTGTTGGATTACACGTTATACTGACAAAAAAGAATGAGGAGAAATGATGATGATTGAATTAACAAGTGTGGCGATGACTGACCAATTAGCAGAAATCATTGGAAAAGTCGCTCATCCGGGAGATAATCTAGTGTTGACTGGCGATCTAGGCGCTGGTAAAACGACTTTGACAAAAGGCATCGCAAAAGGATTAGGCATCGTTCAAATGATCAAGAGTCCGACCTATACGATCATTCGGGAATATACACAAGGAAAAATGCCTTTGTACCATATGGATATCTATCGTGTCGCTGCTAGTGGAGCTGATTTGGGATTAGATGAATATTTTGAAGGTGATGGACTTTCGGTCATTGAGTGGGGAAATCTATTAGAAGATGCTTTACCTGAAGATTATTTGGAACTGATAATTGAGAAAAGTGATACAGAATCAGAAAAAAGGTATGTGAAATTCCAATCATACGGGCCGAATAGTCAAGAGTTTGAAAAACGTATTTATGAAGCATGGGCGGATTCTCATGGCTAATGATGTTGAACTTACGTTAAGAGAAGCGGAGAAATCAGATGCTCAAGGATTGTTAGTGATGCTACGCTAAGCGAGACAAGAAACGGATTATTTTGTTGTTGAGGAGCGTTCACTTAATAAAAGTCAAGAGGTACTTTCAACTGAATTGTCTCGAATAAAAGAAAGTGCAGAACACTTATTATTTTTAGCCTGTGAAAAAAAACAGGTGGTAGGTGTTGTTTCTGTTGCGCCCAAACCTGGCTTGCCCCGACATGGCGAAATAGGGGTCAGTATCTTGAAAGAATATTGGGGAATGGGGTTAGGTACGATTCTTTTAGATGAGGCAATCATTTGGGCTACAGAAAATGTGCGATTTAATACGTTGGTTCTTGATGGATTGGCGGTCAATCAACGAGCCATCCATCTTTATCAAAAAATGGGGTTTCAAGAGGAAACCCAAAGTGTTGACTCTTCGAGAAGACAGGGTCAATCATTGGCGATAATCAAGATGAAACGAACGATTGAGCATGAAATAAACTGATTTCAAAAATAAAGAACCTGAAAAGTAGTTGTCCACTTTTCAGGTTCTTTACTTATCGTCATCGTTGATTCTTTCGTACAAGGGAATCAACAAATAGAAATGAAAAAATTAGCTTATTTTAGCTAATTGAACTATTTCACTGTGACTAATTTTTTCAATGGGTCTGTTCCAAAATATTTTTCTTGATATAACAAGATTTCCGCACATGCTCGACTATCTTCTAACGCATCATGGTGATTTTTCAACGTGATATCCAAATTTTCACAAACTGTATTCAAGCGATGATTTGGCATCTCCGGAAACAAGCGGCGGCTTGTTTTGACGGTACACAATGAGAGATAGTTCGGTTGAGGCAACTGATAATAATCTAAACAACCAGCCAATACTTTTGTATCAAATGCGGCGTTATGCGCAACGACTAAACGGTTTTTTTGGAAATACTTTTCGATTTTCTGCCAAACATCTGGAAATTTAGGTGCCAAGCGGACATCTTCAGGATGGATCCCATGGATTTGGATATTGCGCCAGAAAAATGGCGTTTCTGGTTGGATCAAAGTATAAAATTCATCGACAATCTGACTGTTCTCCACTTTGACAAGGGCTAAGGAACACGCGCTATGAGATTGGTGGTTGGCAGTTTCAAAGTCCATCGCGATAAAATTCATTTTCAAATAAGCCTCCTTTAAAAAATAAACCATAACATAGATTCGTAAGAAAAGAAATAGCTTTTTCAGACTATGTATCAAGTAAACATGGTGCCAGTTAAGGATCAAGGGAAGAAAATCGGGACAACCCAATTTCTTCCCTTGCTATCCTTACTATTCGATAATTAATTCGACAGGGCAGTGGTCACTACCTAGAATCGATGTATGGATTTTTGCATCAACCAAACGAGGTATCAAATCTTCACTCGTCAAGAAATAATCGATACGCCAACCTGCATTGTTTTTTCGAGCATTGAAACGATAACTCCACCAAGAGTAGACATCTTCTAACTCTGGATAGAAGTAACGGAAAGTATCCACAAAACCATTATCAAGTAAATGAGACAATGCGTTTCGTTCTTCGATCGAGAAACCGGCACTTTTTTGATTCGTTTTCCAATTCTTCAAATCGATGTTTTCATGGGCGACGTTTAGATCCCCACAAACGATCACCGATTTTTGTTTTTTCAACTCTTCTAAATAATCATAAAAAGCAGATTCCCATTCTAAACGGTAATCGAGACGTTTCAATTCATTTTGTGAATTTGGTGTATAGCAAGTGACTAAGTAAAATTCAGGGTATTCTAATGTGATCAAACGTCCTTCTTGATCATGAACATCTATACCCATTCCGTATGAAACGTTCAATGCGGGTTCTTTGGCGAAGATCGCTGTACCTGAATAGCCTTTTTTGACCGCATAATTCCAATATTGATGGTAACCTGGTAAATCCAATTCGATTTGACCTTCTTGTAGCTTTGTTTCTTGCAGACAGAAAAAATCTGCATCAAATGCCTTAAATGTTTCTAGAAAATTTTTGTTGACAATGGCTCTTAACCCGTTCACATTCCACGAAATCAGTTTCAAAAAAACACGCTCCTTTTTCTATCAAGTCTGTGCGATTATATTGTACCTCATTTTTATTAAAAATAGTGTAAGATAAGAGTAATAACAGATAACAGGAGGGAAACCATGAAAATTGGCGTAGTAGGAGTAGGTAACATTGCCGAAAAAGCATATTTACCTACATATGCAGAGAAACAAGGAATGGTTGATTTTTATTTTGCGACACGTAATCAGGTAACGAAAGATCGTTTGAAGAAAACCTATGGATTTGCTCATTTGTATGAGTCGATTGATGACTTAATTGAAGAGGAAATCGAAGCATGTATGATCCATGCGGCAACAAGCGTTCATTTTCAATTAGCTAAAAAATGTTTGGAACATAATATCCATGTTTATATCGACAAGCCTTTAAGTGTCGACCTAAAAGAAATCCAAGAGTTACAAGAATTGGCAGAACAACATCAAGCGATTTTAATGGTGGGCTTCAACCGACGATTCGCCCCAATGGTCGAAGAATTAAAAGCGATTCCAGAAAAACGGTTGATCCAGTTACAAAAAAATCGCATTGCGGCAAAAGAAACGACTGCTTTTGTCATTTACGATCTATTCCTACATTTGGTGGACACGGCTGTTTATTTATTAGACGAACCAGTAATCAAAACAACTTCTCATATCCGAGAAAAGGAAGGATTTATGGAAGTAGCGATGTTGCAACTTGAAACTGCGAACCAAATGGCGATTGTGACGATGGATCTTGGAAGTGGTGCGAATACTGAAACCTATCAAGTGACGAGCAAACAAGGAACCTATGAATTGAGTGATCTGACAGAATTAGTCATCCGTAAACCAGATACGGTGGAAATAAAGAAATTTGGTGATTGGGAAACAACGCTGAGCAAACGTGGTTTTGTGCCAATGGTTGAACGATTTTTTGAAGAAATCCAACAACCGACGCTAAATAATGAAAAGTTAAAACAAACCAATATTTATGAGAGCCATGCACTTTGTGAGGAGATGCTGAATAATCTTTATCGTCATCAGATTTGAGCAAAACTGGCAAGATTGTTTTAAGCGTGATAGAATGATGGGGACGTTTGAAAAGAAAGGAAAGTCCTCAGTGAATAAAGAAGATATCGTTAAAGAAAATCCAGAGTTGAATCTGTTGCTTGATGAACCGCTATGTCATTATACATTTACCAAAACCGGTGGACCGGTAGATGTTTTAGCTTTTCCCAAAACCAAATCAGAAGTCAAACAGTTAGTTGATTATTGTCGAGAAAACCAAGTGCCATGGTTGGTATTAGGAAATGCAAGTAACTTGATCGTCCAAGATGGTGGAATACGCGGCGTGGTCATCATGTTGACAGAGATGAACCAGATCAGCGTTGAAGGCACGATGGTGATTGCAGAAGCAGGTGCGAAACTGATCGATACGACGTATGCAGCCTTAGCAGAATCTTTGACAGGATTCGAATTTGCCTGTGGGATTCCTGGAAGTATCGGCGGTGCCGTCTACATGAATGCAGGAGCTTATGGTGGGGAGATCAAAGACGTGTTTGCAGAAGTCGACTTATTATTAAGTGATGGGACGATCCAAACTCTGTCAAATGAAGAAATGGCCTTTTCTTATCGCCATAGTGAATTACAGAAGATGGATGCCATCGTCTTAGAAGCTCGTTTCCAATTAACACCTGGTGATCATGAGATGATCAAAGGTCGGATGGACGAATTGACGGAATTGCGTGAAGCAAAACAACCATTGGAATACCCTTCATGCGGTAGTGTCTTCAAACGACCTGAAGGACACTTCACAGGACAACTGATCCAAGAAGCAGGCTTACAAGGTTTGAAATGGGGCGGCGCACAGATTTCGGAAAAACATGCCGGCTTCATCGTCAATATCGATCATGCAACAGCAACTGATTATACAGAGTTGATTGCTCATATCCAAGAGGTGATCAAAGAGAAGTTTGATGTCACATTAGAAACAGAAGTACGGATCATTGGTGAAAAAAGAAGTTAAAGGAAAGTAGGTGGCGTGATGTTAGATAAGCAATTGCCCTATGCAGAGATTTGGATGACACGCCCACTCAATGAAGAATTGCCTTCTTATCCCTTGAATCAGCAGTATCGCTTTGAAAAGTATCAACCAGGAGCAGAGCAGGATTGGGCAATCATTGAAACAGCAGTCGATGAATTTGACTCTGTGGAGGAAGCACTGGCTTACTTTGACCAAGCTTTTGCCCCATATCCAGAAGAGCTGGTAAAGCGCATGTATTTTGTGGTCAACGAACAAGCTGAACGCATTGCCACATGCACTGCCTGGTGGAAGCTGCGTGAGAAAGAATATCCGCTTTTTCATTGGTTAGCGGTCGAGCCAGAACATCAAGGAAAAGGGATCGCCAGAAGTTTGACGATTGAAGTGCTCCGTTGTTTTCAGCAAATAACGACACAAAGCCCAATCTATTTACACACACAGACATGGAGTCACCCAGCGATCAAACTTTATCAAAGTTTAGGTTTCACATTCATCCCTGAGAAATTTGATGGTAGTGAAAATCCTGATTATAAAATGGTGATGGATGTTTTATCATCGAAAATTAAAAAAGACACCTAAAAATAGGTGGTGACAGAAGTATTCAGCTCCGAGAAATAAGCCGTGAAAACCGAAAATTGTTTTTCAAATTTTTGGGTTTCACGGCTTATTTCTGACGGATCTGGCTTGCGAATACCGTATACACGATATTAAGGATAGAAACAAAAAGAAATTTTATTTTTGTTCCAAACGCTTCAAATTGCTTCAATGTTAGAGAATTATTAGGTTGATCACTAAGCGAGAAATCCTTCAATAAGATATTAAAGGTATTAATTCATATACCAACGTTATTTAAATATCAAGAAATAATAGGCCAACTTAGAAAGAGGTTTGTGTGTATAATCCTGTTAATAAAAAAACAACAAATCGTCCAGATGATTTAGTTATAAGAGTCAATTAGATACTCGAGATAGTTGAATCACCAAAAAATGCAAGGTGTTTTGCTAAAATACTACAAAAATTTCGCATGGAAAAGAACCTCACGTTCATTACTTGTCCATTTCCAGCGTAAAATAGCTTATTAGGATTCCAAGCAGGTATTTCTGCCAAATCTAGCAATTTATCCTAATCGTTCGAATGATTTAGGCCATTCATTAGATAAATATGTCAATCATTGTTTTTGTGACTGGTTTACAACAGACAAAAAAACAGAACTTCAAAAGATTATGGCTATTGATCCTACAAAACAAAAAAAGGTGGGACAGAAGTGTTTGGTCACGAGAAATAAGGTGTAATCCCCAAAAATTACTCTTTGAATTTCTGGGGATTACACCTTATTTCTGACTATTATTGCTTATGGTCCAGCCGTTTATTTGGGCTTGAGGTCAAAAACAAAAATCAATTTTACTTTTTCTCTAGATACTCTTTTTTGTTTCCAGCAGTATCCATCCTTGTGGTCACACCTTTTTTTCTAGGAATGAAGTTCCGGATGAACGTAAATTTCCGATAATCGTTTCGTGTATAAAGATAGCCGAAAACGCTGAAGACGAGGGCTCCGATAAAATTGACGAATAAATCTTTCATCGTATCTAAAATTCCGATGTCCAAGTACCCATCTGTCATGACATACTCTTTGGTTTTGCCATGCTCGTCTTTATATGTGACGGTTGTTTGTTGGATATCTTTGATCTTATATACGGTGTTGCCATCCTCACTTAATTTGACACTGTTGATCTGATCAACATAGTTATCTTTTTGCATGTCCATCTGCAAGACTTGATCCGCAGAGAATTCGATAAATTCCCAAAAAACTCCCACGGTCATGGAAAAACAAAAAGAGACTAGAGCGACTAGTAATGGTGTCAGATTCATTGTTTTCGTGTTTTTGTTCAAGAGATAGACAAGAGAAAAACCGACACCACCTGCTAGAAAGCCGCTTAGTGCGTGTAACGCTGTGTCCCATAGTGAAAAGTAGCCATAAAAGTCACTTAATTCACCCAAGACAGTGGCACTGAAAATAAAGGATAAGATGATGATTTCCAGTGTGTTAGGGATTTGGATCTTTAGTAATTTTTCTAGTAAATAGGGGATTTCAAACAATAATAAAGTTAATAATAAGAGCATGATATTCCCCATGTTCCGGTCGATCAATTGATCGACGAGCATGACCACCACAATGATACGTAAAATGATGTAAATTGCATGAGTGACCTTCCCAGCAGACTTACTCCCTTTTGAAAAAAAATGTTTGATAAATTTCATAAATGAGCTCCTTCGTGTTTCATATCGATTATACTTGTCTCAAGAAAAAACCCCAAATCTTCTGTTTGGATCAAAAAAAAATTTTTTTTTGCCTGACTATTTATTCAAGAAACTCGACTATTTTTCGATAGTTACTAACGAAAACTTGAAAAATTTGGAATATTTATGGTTATTTATAAAAGAGGGGGATAACAGTAGTACGGAAAATGTAAATTGTTGGTTGAATTTGTGAATGCTATCACTTATGATGGGGTAAGTGTTAAATTTTAGGAGGACAACTATGAAGAAAACAATTAAAGGGTTACTGACAGTTACAGCAATTTTTGCCTTAGGTGCCTGTACGCCTGATGAAAAAGAATCTGCATCCAGTAGCTCTTCCACAAAAGAATCAACAGAAGTATCATCCGGAGCATCTGCTCAAACTTACACAAATCCAGCTGAGATGAAAGAAGAATATGATTTGATCATCGTTGGCGGAGGAGGAGCTGGTATGGCAGCTGCAATCGAAGCAAAAGATGCAGGCTTGAATCCAGTCATTTTTGAAAAAATGCCAGTTGCTGGTGGAAATACATTAAAATCTTCAAGTGGAATGAACGCATCTGAAACAAAATTCCAAGAAGAAGAAGGTATCACTGATTCGAATGACGCCTTTTATGAAGAAACATTAGCAGGTGCGAATGGCACAAATGATAAAGAAATGTTACGCTATTTTGTCGATCATTCGGCTGCTGCAATCGAGTGGTTAGATGAAAATGGCATTAAATTAGATAACTTGACGATCACTGGTGGAATGAGCGAAAGACGAACACATCGCCCTTCTGATGGTTCTGCTATTGGTGGCTATTTAGTCGATGGGTTATTACGAAATGTCCACGAACGCCAAATCCCGATTTTTGTAAATACTGAAGTGACAGATATTCAAAAAACGGGAGATACAGTCAACCAAGTAACAGTCCAAGTACAAGGAGAAGAACCAAAAGAAATCACTGGTAAGGCTGTAGTTGTTACAACTGGTGGATTCGGTGCGAGTGAGGAATACATCCAAACTTACCGTCCAGATCTGGAAGGATATGTAACGACGAATCAAGTGGGATCAACAGGCGATGGTATCAAGATGATTGAAAAATTAGGCGGTCAAACGGTCGATATGGATAAGATCCAGATCCATCCAACGGTTCAACAAGACGAAGGATTCTTGATCGGGGAAGTGGTTCGTGGTGAAGGAGCGATCTTAGTCGATCAAGATGGCGAGCGTTTCGTCAACGAAATGAATACACGAGACAAAGTATCAGCTGCAATCACTGCATTGCCAGAAAAATCTGCTTATTTGATTTTTGACCAAGGGGTACGCGATCGCGCAACAGCCATTGAGTTTTATGATGAAAAAGGTTATGTCACTGCAGGTGAGACGATTGAAGAATTGGCAGAGAAAATCAACTTACCAGCAGAAACATTAGCACAAACAGTCACAACTTGGAACGAAGAAGTTGCCAATCAAGACGATACAGCATTTGGTCGTACGACAGCAATGGAGCATGATCTGTCTAAACCAAACTACTATGCGATCAAAATCGCACCTGGTATCCACTATACGATGGGTGGAATCAAAATCAATACGAACACAGAAGTTGTGGATAAAGACGGACAACCGATCACTGGACTTTACGCGGCAGGTGAAGTCACTGGTGGCTTACACGGTGAAAACCGCATTGGCGGAAACTCTGTAGCGGAAATCATTATTTTTGGACGTCAAGCAGGACAACAAGCAGCAAAATTTGTCTCTGCACAATAATAGAAATGATATAAAAAGAGAACCTAAGGCTCATGCCCTAGGTTCTCTTTTTAAGATTCACTGACTGTCAAAATAATTTTTCCAACGTTTTTGTTGGCTTCCATATATTCATGGGCTTCTTTTACTTCTGATAATGGAAAGGTTCGATCAATGATTGGACGGATCGCTCCGGTTTCAAAATAAGGATCGATATTTTTCATAAACTCTTGAGTCAGTTTTGCTTTGTATTCATCACTTCTTGGTGTCAATAGCGTGCCAATCAATTGGATTCTTTTTTGTAGCAAAACTCTTAAATCAAGAGACTCGACTGTGGTGCCTCCTAGTGTGCCAATCAAGACCCAGCGACCATCTACAGCAATCGATGCCAGATTTCTTTCCCAATAAGAGGCACCGATGAAATCTAAGATGACATCAACGCCATTCCCATCAGTGATCTTTTTTACTTCATTCGCGAAATCTTGCGTTTTATAGTTGATTACTTCATCTGCGCCTAATTCTTGGCAGAAGGCTAACTTTTCAGCTGAACCTGCGGTAACGATGATGCGTGCTTGCGAATATTGTTTGGCTAATTGGATTGCTGCAGTACCAACACCACTTGCACCAGCATGGATCAAGACAGTCTCATTTTTTTGGAGTTTTCCTAACCAGTACAAGGTTTGATAGGCAGTCAAGAAAACTTCAGCGATACCAGCGGCTAATACGTAGTCAAGGGAATCCGGCAAGAGGATTGCTCGATCTGCTGGGATTACGGCATATTCTGCATAGCCACCTAAATTCACTAGACCATAGACTCTCGTTCCAGTTGAAAACTCAGAACGGTCACTTGCGTTTTCAATGACTTCACCAGCAACCTCTACACCTAAGATAGGGTAAGGCGCTTGGAGTACAGTATTTTCGCGACGCATGATATCCGTACGATTGACCGCAGCGGTATGGACTTTTAACAATAACTCCCCAGCTTTTGGAATAGGTCTAGGGACATCCACTTCCGTCAAAACATCTGCTGAACCGGGATGTTTCATAGAGATTCCACGCATGATCAAGCCTCCTCAACAAGTTGTTTGATGGCATCCAATACTGTAGCCGATCCTTCAGATAGAACAACAGTTGTTTTTGAGATGTTTGGTTGATCCACTAACGCTGCTAAAACTTCTGCTACCGTTTTTCTTGTAATCGATTGAGCTGGTTTTTCGTCTGGTTTGGTCAATTGGATCGAAGTGACCTCATCGTCGTTCGTCAAAGCTACAGGTTGTAGTATGACATAATCTAATGATGTCTGATTTTTCAACCATTCGTCTGCATAGTATTTGGTAATATAATAATCAGTCATTGACTCAGGCCATTTTTCACGGTTATCCGCAAAAGCTGCACTGATCATCAAATAACGAGAGATATTTGCTTGCTCTGCTGCAATCATTGTTTTGATTGCGCCGTCTAAATCAACTTGTAAAAGATTTTTTCCTTGAGAACCAGCAGCAAAGATGACGAGTTCACTCTCTTGGAAGGCTTCCGCCATTTTTTCTGAAGACCAAGTTAAATCAAAGGGAACATAGGCGATATTTTCTTCATCATAAATCGCTTGGTTGGCAACATCTCGTACACCCGCGTAAACTTGATGTTCGGTTGTTCCGAGTTTTTGGATCAAATGACGCCCAATTTGTCCGTTTGCTCCTACTACAAAAATATTCATTTTCTTCATCCTTTCGCTACATATCTGTATCCATCATGGTAACACCAAAAGATAAAAAATTCAGGACTAAACACTTATCAACAAAAAAACCAAAAAAGAGCGAGCATACCGCATCACTCTTTTTTGGTTTTTTAATCTGATCATTAACGAATCATTCGTAGTAAAACGGTAGATACCGCAGCTGTGACTAAACCAGCGACGATTGCTTCTGGTACCCCACTAGTAAAGATGACCGCTAAAACTGCTGAATAGACTGCATTGATATTTGTCCCAAGAACCTGTGCATAATCTTGTTGGAATAGAAAATAAATCAAGTTCATCACTAAGATCGTATTGGTCAGAGAACCAGCAATCCCTGCGAGAAACAATGAGAGCGGACTAACTTTGTTTTTTGTCAATCGCTGTATTCCTTTATAAACGAAATAAGGAACAACACCGATCAAGATTCTAGGTATCAAGGCAATGATCAAGGCTTTCCAGCTTCCTTGATCTGTGCCGATCACCGGAATAAACGGTGAGAAAACAAAAGACAACGCTGTTGGTATGAACGTACTGCGAATCAGACTGATCAAACCAAATGTTCCACCGAGAAAGGCACCTAGCCGAGGGCCTAAAATAATTGAAGCGACGATGACAGGGATATGCATCGTTGTTGGGTTAATCGGCCCAATCGGAATAAATCCGAGAGGCGTGATAGCGAGTAAGATCATAATTGCTAAAAACATAGCAGTTAAAGTAAAGTTTTTGGTATTTTTCATCATAACTCCTTAGATACTAGACCGACCTCTGATTCAGCAGAAGTGTGACTTGGTCGATAATGATTTGGTTATCCGCTAAAGCACCTTTTCCGTAATCGCCACAAGCTAAGAGGGATTCTCTAGGTTCAATCTCTTGATAACCAATTTCTTTTAGCGTCGTTAAATTTCTTTGATTGATCGGATGTTGGTACATATTAGTATTCATCGCCGGTGCAATCAATTTTGGTGTTTCCGGTAAAAGTGCCATGGCAACAGTCGATAAGAGATCATCCGCTAGACCATTCGCTAACTTGCCGATAATATTTGCGGTGGCTGGTGCAATCAAAAACAAGTCTGCTTGTTTGGCTAGCTCGATATGGTTGATGACTGAAGGATCATTTTCTTGCATGACATCTGTATGGACAGCACGCTTAGAGAGGGATTGCAATGTTAAAGGTGTAATAAATTTAGTACTACTTTTTGTCATGATGACATCGACTTGATAGCCGAGTTTGACTAGTTGATTTGTGATATCTGCACTTTTATAAGCGGAAATACTGCCAGATACGCCTAATAGGATTTTTTTCATCGTGAATTCCTCCTTATTTTAGAATCGCGGTAACGATACATGTTGCAATCTCTTGCTTGGTATCGGCTTCTATGACTTCTCCATTTTTAGATAATAAATAGCCATGGTGGTGTGTTTCACTGACTTGAGTCAAGTCGTTGGCCAAAACATAATCGGTTTGATTGGTGATCAAACTTTTTTTAGCTACGTCCAATAAGTGTTCTTTCGAGACATCGACTAATAATTTAAAACCAACGATGACAGCATTGGGTTGCCATTGGCGTAACAAACCAATAATCTTCGGTGTTTTCTTCAAGGTCAAAAAGAGATAGTCCGTATCAGATGAAATCTTGGCTTCTTTACTAGCGGTTCGTTCTGTTTTTGCCAACCATGAAGACAGTGAACCAGGAGTCAATGCCTCTTTACTTAACTGCTCAGCAAACTGTTGTTCAGAAAGACTGAAAGCTGGCGTGAAATCACTGACAGCCATGCTATGGATAATGGCATCATAAATATTATTTTGCATCAATCGTTCTAACGTATCCAGTAAATCTTGTGTAGAATCGATGAGATGGATCGTCAAAAGTTTAGAAGGAGTAGGTGTTACAGCAGATCGTGTCGTCACGTAGTCGATCGTCACAGTTTCGTGAGCAAGAAAAGCTTCTGCGATGGCTTGACCTAATCGTCCAGTCGAGTGATTCGTGATCGAACGGACTTGGTCGATTCGTTCGCTTGTGCCACCAGCAGTGATCAATACCTTCATATTTTTTCACCTACATTGACAAGTGTTCTTCCTTGGTGTGTCCCATCAAGGATTTTTTGGGTTGTTTCTTCCAATTGCTCTAAGGTGATCTCATTGACGACTAAATGATCAGTTACAGATAGGTCTGCTAGTTGTTGCCAGATATTCAAGCGTTTTTCATGAGGAACATTGACTGAATCAATCCCGATCAACTGGATATTCCGTAGAATAAAAGGTAAAACAGTCGTTGTCAATTTGATACCACTTGCGTTGCCACATAGTGCAGCAGCTCCGTCATAAGCGATCAAAGGGAGTAACCGAGTGAGTTGTTCACCCCCAACAGTATCGATCACATAATCGACTTGTTGTTTATCTAAAGGTTTATTTTTTTCTGGTAGAAAGGCTTCTGGATGAACGACTTGAGTTGCCCCTAGTTTCTGTAGCCAAATTTTTGCTTCTTCTTTGCGGGAAAACGCGATGATTTGTTGAAAGCCCATTTTATGCAACATAGCAATTGCCACACTACCCACTCCGCCAGAGGCACCAGTGACGATCACTTTATCCTCTGCTTTCATTCCTTGGGTAAGTAAAGCATTCACGCAAAGTGCAGCAGTCAAACCAGCGGTGCCTAAAACCATTGCTTGACGTAGGGTCATCGTTTCTGGAAGAGGGATAAGCCAATCCCCGGTTACTTTCTGGTAAGCGCTATAGCCACCAGGTTGACTAACACCCAACCCATAGCCGGTTGCTAAAACTTGATCTCCTGGTTGCAATCGTTTGTCCAAGCTTTTCATGACGACACCAGAAAAATCAATTCCGGGAGTCATTGGATAGTGACGGATCACTTGACCATGTTCACTACAAGCTAACGCATCTTTATAATTGACATCTGAGTATGCGATTTTTACCCAAACTTCATTATTAGTCAGCTCAGGAAATTCTTTGTCAACGATGCTTGTATGAAAAGTAGGCTCGTTGTTTACTTGAAACTGTTTGAATGTATTCATTAGATAGAAGGTACTCCTTTCGAAATTTTCCTTAATCATACCATAAAGCGTTTCATTTTCTAGTAGTTTGCTGATTAATTTCTTCAAAAAAAAAAGTTGAGATAACCGAAAAAGTACAAAGAAAATTCAAGCAAAAGGGTTGTTTTTTCAGCGGAAATTTGTATACTAATACAGATGGTAGTAAACTTGGAGTTTACTATTAGAAAACTTCGCATAGGGGGACAGTGATAAATGGAAATTGGTGAGAAGTTACGAAATCTACGCATCCAAAAAAATTTGACGCAAGAAGAATTAGGGGAGCGAACGGATTTATCTAAAGGCTATATCTCACAACTTGAACGGGATTTAAGTTCACCATCGATGGAAACATTTTTCTCTATTCTTGAAGTATTGGGCGTCACCCCAGAAGCATTTTTTCATCAAGAAACACCCAACCTTCAAATCGTTTATACGAAAGAAGATCGTACCGTCTATTACGATGAGGAAAATGGGTACGAACTGGAATGGTTAGTGACAGATTCCAATGAAAAAGAAATGGAACCAGTTTTATTGACATTCGATACAGCCGGTGAATATAAAACCTTTGAACCTTCACTTTCAGAGACATTTATTTTTGTCTTAGAAGGAGAGATCGCGTTAAGCTTGGGTGAGCGAGAGTATGTAGCAAAAAAAGGACAATCGATGTACTATCAGGCAACGACACACCATCAATTACGCAATCATCAAAACAAACAAACTAAGGTATTGATCGTCGCAACCGAATCATACTTGTAATATAGGGGGCAGAAAAAGTGGGAAAACCAATCATATCATTCGATCAAGTCGTAAAAAGCTATGATGATGAAACAATTTTGAAGAATGTCAGTTTTGAGATCGAACAAGGGAAATTTTATACATTGTTGGGGCCTTCTGGTTGTGGGAAAACAACGATTTTACGAATCATTGCAGGATTTACGGAAGCAACCGAAGGAGATATTTATTTTGAAGGAAAGCGCCTAAACGATCTACCGGCGAATAAGCGCCAAGTCAATACGGTTTTCCAAGATTACGCCTTATTTCCTCATATGAATGTATTTGATAATGTTGCATTTGGATTGAAAATTAAAAAAATGCCTAAATCAGAAATCGAAAAAAAAGTCAAAGACGCATTACGTATGGTGCAATTACCTGGGTATGAAACGCGGGAAATCAGCGAGATGTCAGGGGGACAGCGCCAACGGGTAGCCATCGCGCGAGCCATCGTCAATGAGCCGAAAGTCTTGTTATTGGATGAACCGTTATCAGCTTTGGATCTGAAGCTACGTACCGATATGCAATATGAGTTGCGCGAACTACAACAACGTTTAGGGATCACCTTTATTTTTGTGACACATGATCAAGAAGAAGCGTTAGCAATGAGTGATGAGATTTTTGTGATGAACAAAGGAAAAATCGTCCAAAGTGGTACTCCTGTGGATATTTATGATGAACCAATCAATCATTTTGTGGCAGATTTTGTTGGTGAAAGCAATATCGTTAATGGAGTGATGATTGAAGATAATTTGGTTGAGTTTGTTGGCAAACAATTTGAGTGTGTCGATGGTGGGATGCGCGTCAATGAACCAGTTGAAGTCGTCCTTCGTCCAGAAGATTTGACGATCACTTCACCGGACAAAGGAAAATTAGTCGTGACAGTGGACACTCAACTATTCCGTGGTGTCCATTATGAGATCATTTGCTATGATGAGCAACAAAATGAATGGATGGTCCACTCAACGAAAAAAGCGCGTGAAGGGAGTCAAGTCGGCTTAGCCTTTGAACCAGAAGACATCCACGTTATGCGTTTCAATGAGTCAGAAGAAGACTTCGATGCACGTTTGGAAAGCTACGAAGAATAGGGGGAGAGAATATGAGAACAATGCGTAGGATCTATTCCATCCCTTATGTTTTGTGGCTTGGATTATTTGTGATCGCGCCTGTTTTGATGATCATCTATCAATCTTTTTTTGATATGAGTGGTCAGTTTACATTAAGCAATTATGCTGCGTACTTTACTTCAGGAACTTACATCGCCATGACGATCAATTCGGTATGGTATGCGTTCTTGATTACATTATTCACATTGATGATCAGCTACCCAACAGCTTATTTTTTAACGAAATTGAAACATAAGCAATTATGGTTGATGTTGATCATATTACCGACATGGGTCAATTTATTGTTGAAGGCATATGCCTTTATAGGGATTTTCAGTATCAATGGAAGTGTCAACCACTTTTTCGAGTTTGTCGGCATTGGCCCGCAACAGATTTTATTTACTGATTTTAGCTTCTTATTCGTAGCGACATATATCGAGATTCCTTTCATGATCATGCCGATTTTTAACGCTTTAGAAGAAATGAATCCTTCGTTATTGAGTGCTAGCAAAGATCTAGGAGCAAGTAATTTTGAAACCTTTCGCCGAGTGATTTTTCCTTTGTCGTTGAATGGTGTGAAAAGTGGGGTACAAGCAGTTTTCATTCCCTCACTATCCCTTTTCATGTTGACCCGTTTGATTGGCGGAAATCGAGTGATCACGCTAGGTACAGCAATCGAACAGCATTTCTTAGTGACGCAAAATTGGGGCATGGGTTCAACGATCGGTGTGATTTTGATCATCGCGATGTTCGTTGTGATGTTACTAACTGGTGAGAAGAAAAAAGGAGGTCGCTCATGAGAAAAAAATTCAAATGGTCGTATCTCTATCTAACAGTTGTTTTTCTATTATTGTATTTACCGATTTTTTATTTGATTTTTTATTCCTTCAATGAAGGCGGAACGATGAACAGCTTTACCGGCTTTACTTGGGAGAATTATCAAGCGGTATTTGAGGATACACGACTGATCATCATCGTATTGAATACATTTATGCTGGCGTTCTTATCGGCTTTGATTGCAACGATCATCGGGACATTTGGCGCGATGGGGATCTATTACACGAAAAAACGTCAAGCACGAACGGCGCTATTGAGCATGAACAATATTTTACTTGTTTCTCCCGATGTGATCATCGGTGCGAGTTTTTTGATTTTCTTTACCTTAATCGGCTTTGGGTTAGGCTTTCAAAGTGTTTTGCTTTCCCATATCGCTTTTAGTATCCCAATCGTTGTTTTGATGGTCTTACCAAAATTGCAGGAAATGAACGATTCGATGGTGGATGCAGCGAGAGATTTAGGGGCGAATAATTTCCAAGTAGTAAAAAATATCATTTTACCGTTTTTATCTCCAGGAATCATTGCCGGCTATTTCATGGCATTCACGTATTCTTTGGACGATTTTGCGGTCACTTTCTTTGTGACAGGGAACGGCTTTACTACTTTATCCGTTGAAATCTATTCAAGAGCGCGGCAAGGAATCAGCTTAGAGATCAACGCATTGAGCGCACTTGTCTTCCTATTCTCGATGGTATTAGTGATCGGTTACTACTTTATTAGTAAAAAAAACCGACCAAAACGATTGAAAAAAAATCGCCGCAACCGTGAGGAGGTGGCTCGTTTACGATGAAAAAATTACAGTCTTTGCTGATCGGTATTATCTTGATCATTGGTGTATTGCTTGTCAGTGTTCGACAATTAGAAAAAGCGAGCGGAATGAGTGGAGCGAAAATCGTGACCATTTATAACTGGGGAGACTACATCGATCCTAGTTTGATCACGAAGTTTGAACAAGAATCCGGTTATAAAGTCAATTACGAAACATTTGACTCGAATGAAGCAATGTTTACCAAGATCCAACAGGGCGGAACCAATTATGATATTGCTATTCCTAGTGAATACATGATCCAAAAAATGATTGAAGAACAACTTGTCATGCCTTTAGATCATAGTAAGATCAGAGGCTTGAACAATATCGATGATCGCTTCTTGGATTTGGATTTCGATCCTGATAATAAATATTCGATTCCTTATTTCTGGGGAACACTGGGTATCGTGTATAACGATAAAGTGTTCGATGAAGAAGCAATCAAGCACTGGGATGACCTTTGGAAACCAGAATTGAAAGACAGCTTGATGTTGATTGATGGAGCAAGAGAAGTGATGGGCCTATCTTTGAATAGTTTAGGGTATTCTTTGAATAGCAAAGACATGACCGAACTGAACGAAGCAGCTCAAAAATTGAATAAAATGACGCCAAATGTCAAAGCAATCGTTGCAGATGAGATCAAAATGTATATGATCAACGAAGAGGCATCAGTAGCTGTGACTTTCTCAGGTGAAGCAGCAGATATGATGTATGAAAATGAACATTTACATTATGTGATCCCAACCGAAGGCTCAAATCTTTGGTTTGATAACATCGTCATACCAAAAACAGCTAAAAACCAAGAAGGCGCCTATGATTTCATCAACTTCATGCTCGATCCGGAGAATGCCGCACAAAACGCAGAATATATCGGCTACTCCACACCAAATAAAGCTGCCAAAGCTTTGCTACCAAAAGAAATCTCCGAAGATGAACAATTTTATCCATCTGATGAAACGATTTCGCATCTTGAAGTTTACGAAAATCTCGGTTCGGAATACTTAGGAATCTATAATGATTTATTCTTAGAGTTTAAGATGTATCGGAAATGATAGGAAAACTCAAGGAACAAAAACCACTGTTTTCGTACTTTTGAACGCTCAGTTTTCCAAATTTCTACCAAGAGCGCCTTTTTAGGTGCTCTCAGACTGTAGACAAACTCCTAAATTTGGAGTGTTGTTTGCAGTTTTTTTGTTTTATACTATTGTATAAACTATTTTGGGAGTGATTCTAATAATGAGAAAACAATCGATTGAAGGTAGAAATCAATTTGCTATGTAAACAATTGATGATCTTGTACCTAAAGATACTTAGTTCGAAAGATTGATGCTGCAATTCAGTTTGATTTCATTTATCCCATTGTAGAATTACGTATTCGACCTATGGTCGTCTCAGTATTGATCCAGTGGTCTTAATTAAATTAATATTTATCCAATATTTATTTGGTATCCGTTCGATGAGACAGACCATTAAAGATGTTGAAAAAAATGTTGCTTATCGTTGGTTCTTAGGTGATTCATTCGAGGATCCTATCCCGCATTTCCCTACTTTTGGTAAAAACTATGTTCGAA
This sequence comes from Enterococcus spodopteracolus, assembly GCF_030441955.1. NCBI lineage: Bacteria > Bacillati > Bacillota > Bacilli > Lactobacillales > Enterococcaceae > Enterococcus > Enterococcus spodopteracolus. The sequence continues at coordinate 385,601 of NZ_JARJHD010000001.1, forward strand.
TATTTAGAGAAACAACTTTATTTGAAGATATTTTCTTTCATATTCTAGAACAAGCTGTAAAAGCTGACTTCGTTACGGAAGACAACCTTTATATTGATTCTACTCATATTAAGGCAAATGCTAATAAACATAAGTTCACAAAAGAAATGATCTATGGTCAAGCTAAAGCTTATTAAGATGAATTAGAAGATGAAATAAAGAAAGAACGTATTGCTGTAGAAAAACATCCTTTTACGTGGACACAGAAAGTGAGTTGAGTCTTCAAAAAATAAGTCATTCAGATCCAGAAAGTGGCTACTATGTTAAAGATGAACGAGAAAAACAATTTGTTTATTCCGCGCATACTTCCTGTGAAGATAACGGTTTTATCTTATCTACATTAATTACACAAGGAAATGGACATGAGAGCCAAGTCGCAATCGATCTGGTTAAACAGTCGAAAAGAGCTTTTCCAAATATAAAGCGCGTTGTCGCTGATGCAGGATATAAGACACCTAAATTTGTTCATTTTCTGTCACACACTCTACCCGATTCTTCCATATACTGTACCTCATGGAGTAAAAGGAATGTTTCATAAAAAAGACTTTGTTTTTGATTCCTATTTTGACTGCTATTTATGCCCCAATAATCAACCGTTGTTATTTTCAACTATCACTCGTGATGGTTATCGAACCTATAAATCAAATCCAAAATTATGTAGGAGTTGTCCATTACTTGAAAACTGTATTTTGAGTACAAAACATCAAAAAATAGTAACTCGACATGTTTGGGCGGATCTTATGGATGAACTTGAACACCAACGCCATAAGGCGTTGAATAGAGAAATTTATAAAAAGAGAAAATAAACCATTGAACGAATAGTTGCAGATGCAAAAGAAAAGCATGGTATGCATTGGACGAAATATCGAGGTCTTGAAAAAATCGCCACGCACTCGATGCTTACGTTTGCTACCATGAATTTAAAAAAACTAGCCACATGCTATGGAAAGCAAAAAAGCCTATGGCTTTTTATTTCAAATTTCTACAATGACTAACAAAAAGAGTTGGCAATTAAGCCACTCCTTTTTGTCTACAGTCTGACAACAGATCATTCCAAAGTAATTCTTTGGAATGATCTGTTATTTATATTAAAAGGATGGGCTATTTTTAACGAAATTTTTAAGTCTTTTTTTTCAATTCTCAGAAAAGATGGGCGAGCGGAACGCTTTTCAAACTGTATACTCATTTTAGCAACTAGAAAATAGGAGGGATACTATGGGAATCAGCCAACGTATCAGGAAAATATTGAATCAAACTCAAGAATCAGCCGTCACTACTGAAAGTCAAGAACCTTCTTTAGACCAATTTGATGAAAATATCAGAGGTGAATTAGCAAAGTATCTAAAACGTCAAATACCTAGAGTTATGACATCAAGCAAGAAGGCTGCTATTGAACGTCTGCAGCATGCACAATCAATTGCAATATCCTGTGAAAAAAAAGATCAAAATGTGTTAGCCACTCAAATGACCGAGTACTTTAAAGATAATTTCTACTTAACCGATTATCTGCATGTCTGGTTAAATATCGATAAGGAAAAGCTCCAAAAATTCGAGGAGCAGAAAAGCCGAATAATAGAAGCAAATGATAATGCAGATATTTTCACACGATTGATTGAGTCATTAAAAGAAACGATCGTTACACGAAAAGAAATCCTTCTTATCTGCTTGGATAAACCGGAATTTAATCGAAAGCTAAACGATGAAGCAAGAGTGGAAGTAATTGAACGAGTAAAAACGGGCTACTTTAATCTTGATCCAATGCTCGAAAAATATATGGAAGAGAAAGATAAGCAAGAAGTCTCTGCACAAATAATGAATTCAAAGGGAGAGCTAATCCAACATCCCCTAACTGAAATGGCATTAAAAATAAATGACCCAATTCAACAAGAAGCTAGGACTAGAAGAATCGGGATACTTGAACCTCTAAATCGGAAGATAACGATCATGGAAAAGCCATTAACTAAAGACCAGCTAAACAAACATAATCCATTATCGTCAAAGATTGCTGTGAGCAAAGAGAGTGCAAACAAAAATAATAAAAAAGTAACTATAAAAGCAAATCGGAAAATAACCGTTTATCTAAATAACTGGAAATCACCGAAGAGTAGAAGACGATTCGTCTTTATTCGACGACAAATAAGAAAGCTTAATTTCAAAAATCGCCAGAAAATCAGTCTTTTAGTACAGCAAGCAAAAGCGGACAAAAAAGCGAGTAAAAAAGTAGGTGATTATTTTGGGTACCACCGTTAAGCCTACTAGCAAATGTCTAAAAGGTCTCATATTGAGTGATTTCTTTATTGGTAAACAACTGCAACGATAGCCGTTTTACTTTTTCTTAAAGAATTATCCTAACAAAAGACAAATATTATAGTGAAAATTCTTCAAACTTTTCTTCTATTCTATATACATACCAACCAACAACCCTATACTTTTTCATTTTTACTCCTCAAGTAAAAATAAACTCCTAGACCGCGGCTACCCACCGCGGTCGCTTTTTTGTTCTATAATGAATTCCTGTGAATCTGCCACCGTTATCCTTAGATTTTGCTATTGTAAACGCTTGCTTTAAGTTAGAAAATAAAGAAGTAAGTAAGAACCAAAAGATAATTGCTAGGATCGAGCAGATCGAACAATCAGTGAAAGGGGAATAAAGATGATCAAAAAAGCAGTAAAAATGAAGTTGTACCCAGGATACGAAGCAGAGTACCTCAAAAGACACAATGAATTGTGGCCGGAGATGCGTGAAATGTTGGCTGAACATGGTGCGCGCTCTTATTCGATTTTTCTTGATCCAGAAATAAATACTCTTTTTGGGTATTTAGAGATTGAAGATGAAGAAAAATGGCGGCATGTATCAGAAACAGAAATCAATCAAAAGTGGTGGGTGTTCATGGAAGATCTGATGGAAACAAATCCAGACCATTCGCCAGTAACTGTCGAATTGAAACATGTTTTCGATTTATATCAACAAGTCTAGAGTAAAACCGCTGAAAGCAGGATATAAAGCCAGCTTTCAGCGGTTTTGTTTAAAAGGGTGACAGGAGCGAGTCTATTGATTATTTTCGATTTCTTCTAACTCAAGACTCAAGTTTTCCCATTCAGACAACTTTTCTTCTTGTAGTTGATGTGCTTCATCAAGCGCTTGATTTAATTCATTCAATTTGACATGATCATCTAATACAGCAGGAGAGACCATCTGTTGTTCGAGTTCTTCCACTGTTTCTTCTAGTTGAGCCATATCTTCTTCGATTTGCGTGATTTTACGTTGCAAGCTCCGCATCATTTTTTGTTGTTCTTTGCTTTGTAAGTAAGTGGACTTGTTGGTTGAAATCGTGCTGATTTCAGGTTGTTCAGCTGCTAACAGTTCCGCAATTTCTTCTTCTTCTTTTTTCTTTTCTAAATAATAATCATAGTCCCCCAAGTAGACTTTGCTTCCGTTTTCTGAGAGTTCAATGACTTTAGTGGCGATACGATTGATGAAGTAGCGGTCATGGGAGACAAAGAGCAATGTTCCTTCATAGTCGATCAATGCATTTTCCAACACTTCTTTATTGTCGATATCTAAGTGGTTGGTGGGCTCATCTAAAATCAAAAAGTTCTCTTGATTCATTGCTAGCTTAGCTAACGCGACACGCGCCTTCTCTCCACCACTTAACAAGGGAATCGTTTTTTCAACGTCTTCACCAGAAAACAAAAAAGCGCCTAAAATCGAACGGATATCTTTTTCTGGAACGGTTGGATGTTCATCCCACAATTCAGCTAGAATCGTTTTATTGGTGTGGAGCTCCGCTTGTCCTTGGTCGTAATAACCAATGCTGACATTCGTACCAAGTGTTTCTTTTCCGCGGATGAAAGGCAGCTGTTGAATAATCGATTTTAGTAAAGTGGATTTGCCGATTCCATTTGGTCCCACTAAAGCGATTGCTTCTTGACGACGGATATCCAAGTTGATTGGTTCAGATAAGATGGTGCCGTCATAGCCAATAGCGGCATCTTCTACTTGTAACACAACATTTCCCGAAGGTTTCGCCACATTGAAGAGAAAATGTGCTTGTTTCTCATCTCCTTGTGGACGGTCTAAACGTTCCATTTTTTCTAGTGCCTTTCGACGGCTTTGGGCACGCTTTGTCGTTGACGCACGGACAAGATTTCTGGCAACAAAATCTTCGAGTTTATTGATTTCTGTTTGTTGTTTTTCATAGGCTTTCCAATCAGAAGCTAATTGTTCAGCTTTCATATCTAAATATCTGGAATAATTTCCTTTATAGTGACGCATCTTTTTCCGACTTAGTTCATATACCTCAGTCGCCACTTTATCCAAGAAATAACGGTCATGGGAGACAATTAGAAGGGCACCGGTATAACTTTGCAAATAGTTTTCCAACCAAGCAAGGGTTTCGATGTCCAAGTGGTTCGTTGGCTCATCCAGGATCAAGATATCTGGATGTTGTAAAAGCATCCTCGCTAAAGCTAATCTTGTTTTTTGACCACCAGATAACGTATCGATTCTTTGTTCGTAAAACGATGGATCAAATTTGAATCCATGTAATACAGAGCGAATTTCATTTTCATAACTATAACCGTTCTTATCAGAAAAATCATGCTGCAATTTATCATATTCTTTCAATAAGGCTTGATAAGCCGGCGTGTCAGGGGTGCCTTCACTGATAAATACTTCAAGGTCACGCATCCGCTGTTCCATCAAGCGTACCTCTTCAAATGCTTTTAGCATCTCATTCCAGACGGTTTCAGTTGAATCTAATCCTGTATCTTGGGCCAAATAACCAAGGGTAGCTGTTTTATTTTTTGCGATATTACCTAAATCAGGCGCTTCAATGCCAGCAATGATTTTTAATAATGTCGATTTACCGGCGCCGTTACGTCCAACTAAAGCGATACGTGCGCCCGTTTGGATCTCTAAGTGGATATTTTCAAATAAAATCTCAGCGCCAAAATGGCGAGCGATTTGATTGGCTTGTAATAGTATCATCGAATCCTCTTTTCTACTTTGTGAATTATCCTAGAATTTCATGGACTTTTTCTATTGTAGTCTACCACAAATTCATAGTTACTGCGAGGTTCTGAGAAGCTAGGAAAATGAGAATAAGAATAAAAATTCACAATATACAAGCAACGAAATTGATTTTTTTGTGTAAGTACTGATATGATGTATAAATCGAGAAGAAATACAGTGGAGGTAATGAAGTGAAAGACCATGTAATTCCAAAGGCAACCGCAAAACGCCTGCCTTTATATTATCGTTATTTAAGAATCTTGAATAATGCAGGTAAGAAAAAAGTTTCATCAACTGAACTAAGTGAAGCAGTCCAAGTAGATAGTGCGACGATCCGTCGTGATTTTTCCTATTTCGGCGAACTAGGAAAACGTGGTTACGGTTATGATGTAGAGGACTTGATGCATTTCTTTGCAAAAACCTTGAATGATGACCAATTAACGAACGTTGCATTGATCGGGGTCGGTAATCTAGGAAGTGCCTTGTTGAAATATAAGTTTCACCAAAGTAATAGTATCCGTGTTAGCTGCGCTTTTGATGTGAACCCAGAAATCGTGGGTCGGATCGTTGATGGTATCCCTGTTTATCCAATGGATGACATGATCGAACAAATCAAGATCCAACAAATCGAAGTGGCAATCTTAACGATACCTGCCGAAAAAGCACAAGAAGTCGTGAATCGTTTGACAGAAGCTGGTGTCAAAGGGATATTAAACTTTACATCTGCTCGGCTAAATGCACCATCCGAAGTATTGATCCAAAATGTCGATTTGACGAACGAGTTACAAACGTTGATCTACTTCTTGCATTCCGATGCATCCTTGCACGAGCATGACGACAACGAATAACCGGAAATAAAGAAGAGTTAAACGTTCAATGACAAACTATTTTTCTGTTCACCAGAAAAAATAGTTTGTTTTTTTATGATCTTTTTTAGAAATGGATTAAAGTAAGAAACGTTTTTCTTCGTTGGCGTCTATTCAATTAGGAGACTGATAGATAAATAACTGAAAGCTTCGATATTTATTATAGTGATACATAGTTTCTGTGTTATAATAATACTTCACCAAAAAAATCGAGGGAACACGGGAGGATCAGTAATGCAGGAATATATCAAGATACATAATGCCAGACAAAATAATCTAAAAGGGTTTGATTTACAAATCCCAAAAAGAAAGATCACGATTTTTACAGGTGTCTCCGGTTCGGGAAAATCTTCCATCGTTTTTGATACGATTGCCCAAGAAGCGGGAAGACAGCTCAATGAAAATTTCTCTAAATTTGTGCAGAATTTCTTACCGAAGTATAGTCAGCCAGAAGCAGATGCCATCGACAATTTATCTATGGCAGTCGTTGTAGATCAAAGCCGTTTAGGTGGAAATTCGCGTTCAACACTAGGAACGATCACAGATATCAATCCACTGATCCGCTTGCTTTTCTCTCGTATTGGCACTCCCCATTTAGGCCCCGCCTGGAATTTCTCATTCAATGATCCTCACGGCATGTGTCCAGCGTGTGAAGGGATTGGTCGGATCGTTGGATTGAATCTAGACAAAGCGTTAGATTTAGAAAAATCGTTGAATGAAGGAGCGATTTTACTTCCAGGCTACAAAGCAGGATCTTGGTTATTGAAGTCTTTCACGAACACAGGTTTTTTTGACAATGATAAGCCATTAAAGGACTATTCAACAGAAGAAATGGAAAAGTTCTTGTATGCTTCAGGAGAAAAAATCGATTCGTTGTATATGGAAGGGATGAGTTCGACCTATGAGGGATTAGTGGCACGTTTCAATCGTTCCAATATCAAAGGGGGCAATGAGAGCTCTGCCGCGACCCAGAAAAAAATCGTAGCGTTCATGGATGAACAAAGGTGTCCAGAATGTCAGGGAAAACGATTCAATCAAAAGGTTTTGGGCTGCAAGATCAACGGATATTCAATCGCAGATTTCTTAGCGATGCAACTGGATGAACTATTAGAAATCTTACCGGGGATCACAGATGAAATGATCCAACCAGTGTTGAGAAATCTCCAATCACGACTACAAGATCTGATCAATATTGGGTTGGATTACGTTTCCTTAGATCGCGAGACAGCGACTTTATCTGGAGGAGAAAGCCAACGAGTGAAAATGGTCAGGCACTTATCTTCTAGTTTAAATGACGTCATTTATATCTTCGATGAGCCTAGTATTGGGTTGCATCCACGAGATGTTCATCGGTTAAATGAACTATTGATCAAATTGCGTGATAAAGGAAACACGGTCATTGTTGTCGAACATGATCCAGATGTTATCAAAGTAGCAGATCATATCATTGACGTTGGACCCAAAGCAGGAAAAAATGGTGGGTATATCACCTATGAAGGTAGTTATGAGGGGTTACTGTCTTCAGATACATTGACAGGAAAAGCTTTTGGACAAATGATAGATTTCAAACAGGAACCAAGAAAAACAGATAGGTTTATTGAAACCTCAAAATCGACATTGCATAATCTTAAAAATACTTCTCTCAGAGTACCATTAGGTGTTTTTACAGTAGTTACCGGAGTAGCTGGTTCAGGAAAGAGCAGTTTAGTGAACAGCGTGTTTGCGAAAGAGTATCCGGAAGCAATCAATATCGATCAGTCAGCTGTTGCAGGGAATATTCGTTCCAACCCAGCGACTTATTCAGGGATCATGAACGATATCCGCAAGGTCTTCTCGTTGGAAAATAATGTTTCTGCCGGACTGTTCTCTTATAATTCAGAAGGGGCATGTGAAATTTGTAAAGGACATGGTCATATCAAAATGGAATTATCTTTTATGGATTCTGTAGAGGTTCTTTGCCAAGCCTGTGGCGGTAAACGATTCAAAGAAGAAGTTTATCAATACAAATTAAAAGAGAAATCGATCGATGAAGTACTAGCGATGAGTGTGACTGAAGCGATGGCATTTTTTGAAGAAAGATCGATTCAACGAAAACTGAAACAAATTTTAGAAGTAGGGCTAGGATATATGACGTTGGGACAACCGTTAAATACATTGTCAGGAGGAGAATGTCAACGGTTGAAACTGGCGAAAGAATTAAGTAAAAAAGGCAATATCTACATTATGGACGAACCAACAACCGGTTTACACATGGCAGACATCAAAAGTATCTTGGCAATCATTGAACGGTTGGTCAATAAAGGAAATACGGTCATCGTCATTGAACATAATCTGGAAATCATGAAGGCGGCAGATTGGTTGATCGATGTAGGGATCGATGGGGGCATTCGTGGTGGCGAGATCCTTTATGAAGGAACACCAGCAAAAATCGGAACTTGTGAACACTCAATCACCGCTCGTTATTTTACGGGAGTTTAACTAAAAAAATCGACAAGTCATTCGTTTGTGGAAAATGACTTGTCGATTTTTTTCTATTGATTAAATAAAGTATCGTAGCTGATTGGATCACTTGATTCATTCAATTGATCCAATCGCTTTGTCAGTTGTTCAAACTGAATAAAGCGGGCTTGTCGCCCGACTTCTTTCCCGAAATGGAAGAGTAAGATCACTGGGGCAGTATATGCTTGGAAGGTGCCAGCTACTTCCGGCACCTCGAAGGCATCTAAATGATACGCTGGGAAAGTATAATGAGTTAATAATTGTTCCAATTTTGGCACTACTGCATGACAAACACTACAATGGGGTGTAGAAATCGCAATCACGACAGTCGGTTCTTCTTGGATAGTTTTTAAGACTTCAGTTAAATCATGGGTTTCTTTCATGGTGATAACTCCTTAAGGTTGCTTCTAGCACATCGCTAATTCGATGGTGAAAAAGTATTCAGTCGTATACAGATAGAAAAAAGGCAAATGACTCTCTTATTTTTTACCTGAATCTTCATCTTAGCTGTGCTAAAAGTAAATCTATATGACGGAGATGTCAATAAAAAAGCTTTTTTTGATTTCTTAAACTTATGAAAAAAATTTAAGCTTTCTTGTATTTTATTGAAGAAAAGCGTATATTGATGGGCGAATGAAGTTCAAATGACAAGGAGAAATTATATGTTTTCGTTTATTCCAAATTCGGTATTGCAGATGGGAACGATTTTTTTATCGATCGTTATCGAAGCCTTGCCGTTTGTTTTATTGGGATGTATCATCTCAGGTGCTTTACAAGTATTTTTGACCCCCGAACGTGTCAAACGATGGTTACCTAAAAATCGTTTTTTATCGATTATTGTTGGGTCTATTCTAGGTTTTTTCTTTCCTTCATGTGAATGTGGGATCGTTCCGATCGTTCATCAGTTTGTAAAAAAAGGGGTTCCTGTACACACCGCATTTGCATTTATGCTCACTGCGCCAATCATTAATCCAGTCGTGATCTTTTCAACTTTTATTGCATTTGGCAATACTTGGAAAATGGCGGGGCTGCGTATGTTAGGGAGTTTTATTGTCGCACTGATCGTAGGTGTCTGGTTGGCCTATATCCAAAAAGGCAGAATCTTGAAGTCTTCATTTGATTCAGCGATGGTTGAGCCTAGCTCCCATATACATGAGCATGAGGAAGCAATCGCACCACAGAAATGGGGACATCGAATCATCCATGTCTTGACTCACTCCATCGATGAGTTCTTCGATACGGGCCGATATTTGATCATTGGGGGGGGGATTGCTGCAGGGATGCAAACCTATTTACCTACGAGAGTGATGTTGACGTTAGGTTCGACAAAGCTATTAGCCATTTTGATCATGCTAGTATTGGCATTCACGATGTCTCTTTGTTCCGAAGCGGATGCGTTTATTGGCTCCTCTTTGTTGAGTCTTTTTGGAACAGCACCGGTGGTTGCTTTCTTAGTTTTTGGACCAATGGTGGATATCAAAAACCTATTGATGATGAAACGTTATTTCAACACACGCTTCATCGTTTCATTGATCGGGCTGATCGCCTTAAGTGTTATCGGCTTTACACTATTTATTTAGGAGGAGAAACATGCTGCGATTTTTGATTTTATCCGGTTATTTTGAAATGATGATGTATCTTCAAGTCTCAGGGCGTTTAGATCAATACATCAATGTCCATTATCGTTATTTGGCAGTATTATCCATGGTCTTATCTGCCTTACTAGCCTTAGTTCAGTTGTATCTTTGGGTAAAAGCAGATGGACAAAAAGGAGTCCATGAGTCCCATGATTCTCATGATCACGGATTATCAAAACCGTATCAGCGTTGGATTGCTTATCTCTTATTAGCCTTGCCGATCGTTGTAGGAACACTGTTTCCGACGGTTAGTTTAAACACAACGATCGTGGAAGCGAAAGGGTTCAACTTTCCATTAAGCAAAGAATCTGTCGGTGATCCACAAGTGCAAACGCAATATTTGAAACCAGATACGAGTATTTATTTCAATAAATCTGACTATCAAGATCAAATGAATGAGTTAAAAGATAAATACGAAGATGAACAAATGATTGCGATCACAGACGATAATTATTTAGAGATCATGGAATTGATCTACAACTATCCAAGCGAATTCATTGGTAAGAAAGTCTCTTATGAAGGTTTTGTCTATCAGTCGAAAAATGACAAGGCTACTGATACCTTTCTCTTTCGATTTGGGATCATCCACTGTGTTGCTGATTCAGGCGTCTTTGGTTTGTTGACGCATCTGCCAGAAGGAATGACTGTGAAAAATGATGACTGGTACAAAGTCGAAGGGACGATCCAAACCGATTTTTATCAACCTTTCAAGCGAGAGATTCCTTCAGTCGTAGTGACGAAAGTAGAAAAAATCACTGCTCCTGAAAATCAATATGTGTATCGGGCATTTTAAATGAACGAAATAAAGTTGTAGTCATGTACAATATAAACAAAAAAGTGATAAGAGATGAAATTCTTACGAGTTTCATCTCTTATCACTTTTTTCATTAAAGGTTACAAGAATCCCACAGTATGATTGCTCTGTACAAAAAAGATCAAAGCGAGAAACGCTCATTTTTTCTTTCTTCTCTTCAATACAATCGCTTCACGTTTCAGTTTAAAACTACGGATATTGTGGTTGAATACTTCTGATATTACTAGACCTAAGGCAATCGCTCCAGCGATCATGATCGCTTGAACAGTGAAAAATGCCGCATCTTGATAAGCACCTGTAACTAAACTGCGAACAGCTTGATAGGCTAATCCTCCAGGAACCAATGGTACCATACCGGGGATATTGAAAATCGTGACGGGCATTTTTAGTTGTTTAGAAAAAAGATCACTAGCAAACGCAACGCCTAATGAACCTAGTAATGAACCTAAAGCTGCACCGCCACCCATAGCTAGACACAACCAATAGATCATCCAACCTACGGCACCAGCTAAACCACACCAAACTAAGGCTTTCCTTGGCACATTAGTGATGATTGCAAAGGCAGCGGTTGCTAAAAAGCTAAAAGAAAATTGAATCAATACATGCCACATGGATAAATTCCTTTCTTAGTAGAAGATTTGAAAGATAAAGGCGATTGCAAAACCAATCATCGCCGCAGTCATCATCGCTTCTGCTCCACGAGAAACACCAGAAACGTAGTGCCCCGCTAATAGATCACGAATCGCGTTGGTGATTTGAACACCAGGAACCAACGGCATAACACAACCAATGATGATCAAATCCTGATTGAGACCGATTCCTAAACGCACACTTAAAATAGCGGCTATGCCGATAATCAAAGAGGAAAGGAATTCAGCTAAAAACTTGATTCTAAAAAAACGTAAACTGCACAGATAAACAATGTAGCCCACTCCCCCAATCGACAATGTGATCGGTAAATCTTTCAATTCGCCACCAAATAAAATCATGATCGTTCCGCTAATGATAGCAGCGCTGATGATTTGTAGCCATACTGGGAACATCCGGCGGTCTTTCTCAACTTCTTGTAATGCGCTATATAGTTCTTCCAAAGTCAATTCATTGGCAACATATTTTCTTGAAAGGTTATTGACCTTGACTACTCTTTCTAAATTGATCGTTCGATTGGTGATTTGTTCCATGCGGATCGTCGAAGTCCGATCAAATCCGATAAATAGTCCTGTTTGGGTCACGTAGCTAACTAAGCGATAATTTCCAGAAGCAGAAGCGATCCGACTCATCGTATCTTCTACACGGTACATCTCTGCATTACTTTCCGTCATTATTTTTCCCGCCAATAAACAGGTATTAAGCAATAAATCTAAATCTTTTTCTGGCATGGCATTTTCTCCAATAGTTGTTTTCTTGTATTTATTTTACTACAAACAAATTGGAAAACGTAGAAAAAGAAAACTTGAATCTCAAAAATAAGCAGTGAAAGGTAAAATAAGATCCAAGTGTTCAATCAACATTTTAAATAAATCAAGCTTTCTAGTTAATTATTGACCAATCGTTCAATAATATGGCATAATCAAGTTATGGGAAGAACGAGAGAATTTAATGAAGAGAAAGTTTTATTAGAATCGGCCAAAGTTTTTGCCAAAAATGGGTATGCAGGGACGTCGATTAGTCAATTGGTAAAAGCGACTGGTTTGCTTCGAGGAAGTTTATACTCTGCTTATTATAGTAAAGCTGGTTTATTTACGACTTGCTTTAACTATATAGCTGAATATGAAGTGACTGATAATGGGTTATTGATTGATTTGTTAATCATTGCATTACTAGAACGTACGGCGGATGACAACGAGGTAAAAAGGATCGCGCAGAAAGTAATCGCTGCTTTAGAGCAGAAAAACGTGGCTTCGATTGAAACGATCATTGCTGATCGAATCATGCATCGGGCGAATCTTACGGACAGGGGGAAGTAGAAAATGGCTAAAGTTGAAATCCAAAATGATCGATTGATTATCAGTATGGAGGGCGTACGAAAACTGTGGGCATTGAAAAATGAAATATCCACACCATTATCCAATGTATTAGGCGCAACTGTGGATGCCGATGTCTGGGAAGATACACCGAAATTTGGCGAAAAAAGAATGGGTGTTGATGCCTATGGATATTATTTTGCCGGAACATTCGTCCAAGATTCAGATAAGGTTTTTTATGATCTCAAAAGAAAAGAAAACGGAGTCGTTATCACACTCAAAGATGAAGAATTCAATCGTCTCATCATTGGAGTAGAAGACCCACAAGCAACAGTCGAAATGATTGAACAGGCAATGAACAAAGCAAGCTTTGTAAAAGAAACTTGAAATAAGAATAGATGTTGAGAGCCTAATTGTCCGATCAAAAAAAGTATTCACTTGGTGATAGAATTGATAAGAAGATCAATCGAATAGAGTGATGAAGTTTTAGTAACAACCTAGATTTCCTTTCACGTGGAAATTTAGGTTGTTTATTTTAGGAAATAGACTGAAAATGCGTATATAATTTTTGAAGAAGGAATTGTTGAAAGAATTTAAATACTTCTTTATTTAAAAAAAGGGGAACGTATGTTAAGATTTATGGAGTTCGACTGAATAAAGGAGTAGATACATGAACAAAAAAACAACAAAAACAATCATAGGTGTCGCAGTTGCTCTTTTAGCAGGTGCATTAGGAATTTCAACGACGCAAAAAGAGTCTGATCTCGTTCAACAGCTGACAGGTCTATTTGATTCTAAACCTCAAGTCTCACAAGTGGCGAATGTTCCAGAATACGACGGCATGCACCAAGAAATCGAAATCAATCAAAATAAACCGACTTTTACAAAAGAAGAACTGAGCTTAGAAAAAGGAACATGGGAAAGTTATTCCGATATCGATCGATTGAATCGTGTAGGTCAAGCCAATGCCATGTTAGGAAAAAAGATGTTTCCTAAAGAAAAACGTGAGTCTCTTTATATCGATCCGACAGGTTGGAAACAAAAAAAATTGAGTGACGGACAATGGCTTTATAATCGAAGCCACTTGATAGGTTTTCAGCTAACTGGTCAAAACAATAACATCAAAAATTTGATGACAGGGACTCGTTCGTTGAATACCCCTCATATGCTGGCACATGAAAACGATATTGCAGCATACATCAAAGAAACCAATCATCACGTTCGCTATCGGGTAACACCACATTTTGAAGGAGAAGAACTAGTAGCACGAGGTGTTCAATTAGAAGCCCAAAGCATTGAAGATAACCAAATCTCATTCAATGTATTTATCTATAATGTGCAAGACGGTTATACGATCAACTATCACACGGGGCAAGCAAAGAAAACATGATCCATAGGCGTTCGTTATTTGAATATTTTGTGAATTTTTTGAAAAAACAGAGAAAAGACTTATTTTTGATTAAATATCACGTATACTGTAAGAAAGTGTACTCATAAATGTTGGAATCGATACAATCAAATAAGAAATCATTATTATTTTTATATTTCCAGCGAAGTTGGAATATTTATTTGTAGTTTTACCACATTTCGAGTAAAATAAAGGGTGTAGAGGGTAATTTGACTACCCTGCGGAAAGAGGTGTAGAATCATGGGTTTTACAGATGAAACCGTACGTTTTGGTTTTGATGATAGTCGTAAAAAAGAAGTCAGCGAAACATTAGCGATCGTTTATCGGGCTTTGGAAGAAAAAGGCTACAATCCAATCAACCAGATTGTGGGCTACTTGCTTTCTGGAGACCCGGCCTACATTCCTCGTTATCGTGATGCAAGGAATCTGATCCGTCGTCATGAACGCGATGAAATCATGGAAGTGATCGTCAAAGACTATCTCTCAAATCATGGAGTGAATCTATGAGAGTGATGGGCTTGGATGTTGGCTCAAAGACTGTAGGTGTCGCTGTTAGTGATCCTTTTGGCTGGACTGCACAAGGCGTAGAGATCATTCGTATCAATGAAGATAAAGAAGAATTTGGATTTGAACGATTGGCAGAACTGGTCAAACAGTACGAAGTAGATCGTTTTGTTGTAGGTTTGCCGAAAAACATGAATAATTCAATCGGTCCGAGAGCAGAAAGCTCAATGGCTTATGGAGAAAAGATCAAAGAAATGTTTTCTCTACCAGTCGACTATCAAGATGAACGACTGACTACCGTACAAGCAGAACGCATGTTGGTCGAACAGGCAAATACGTCAAGAGCAAAAAGAAAAAAAGTCATCGATAAGCTTGCTGCGGTGATGATTTTACAAAATTATTTAGATGGTTCGGGAAAACAACTATTTTAAAAAATGAAAAGAGGGGTTCTAATGGCAGAACACAATCATACACATGATCATGAAGGACATGAACATATCACATTGGTCGATGATCAAGGAAATGAAACATTATACGAAATCTTGTTAACAGTCGATGGACAAGAAGAATTTGGTCGTAACTACGTATTGCTTTATCCAGCCGGCGTACCGGAAGATGAAGATGTAGAATTACAAGCCTATGCCTACGTTGAAAACGAAGACGGAACAGAAGGCGAATTAGAACAAATCGAAACAGATGCTGAATGGGATATGATCGAAGAGGTCTTCAATACATTCATGGCGGAAGAAGAAGAATAGGATTAAAATAGCGGAGAAACCTTGAAATGACAAGGTTTCTCTTTTTTATCATTCTTTTAATCAAGAAATTGACCATGTTTATTTCCATAGAACAAATCATACTATCCTTAGCATAGTACATAACCTTAGAGATGAAAGGAAGAACAAAATGGTAAGAACTGCTTGAATGGAGGATGCAGAAACCATAAATAAGCTAAATAAGGAAGAACTAGGGGATGAGATGCCACTTTCGGAAACAACGGAGCCATTAAAATGCATCTTGGCACAGCCAGAGATCTATGTCTTGGTGTTTATGAGGAAGAAGGGACGAGGAAAGTATTAGGATATGTCCATACCCAAAAGTATGCAACATTGTTAAGTCCAACGTTGATCAATATTTTAGCATTAGCAGTTTCTTCAAAAGCGCAACATCAAGGAATTGTCAGATGATTGATGGAGAGTGTTGAGAAGCAAGGAAAAAAACGTGGCTACTTTGATGTTCGACTAAACTCTGGCAAACATCGAAACGAAGCACACCGTTTTTATGAACGTATCGACTATCATTCAACCAAATGGCAAAAACAATTTCTAAATGAATGATGAAGGTCATCACAAAAAAACTTCTCGAATAATGATCGAGAAGTTTTTTTACATTTATTCGAATTAAGAAAATAGTTGCATCAAAAATCCGGAAATGATCAAGACGATCGCTCCACCTAAACGATTGCCCATTTGAGCAAAAGCAATCAACTCCATGCGGTTTGCTGCGGATAAGACGGCAACATTTCCTGTGCCACCCATTGAATTGTTACATAATCCTGCTGTAATCGTTGATTCGATCGGATAAAGTCCAAATAGACGACCAACAAATGCTGAGACAAGTGAGATGACGATGACACTTGTTAAGCAGAGTACGACGAATTGCCATGTTAAAGCAGAAGCTAAAACATTCAAGTTCAATAAAGCAATCCCGATACCTGCTAAAACAGCTGCCGTTAAGTTTTTAACAATCAAGTTATTGAACATGATCGCTGCATCTTCGTAGTATTCAGGAAGAACATTGGTGATTTTACAGATGACCACAATAATGATCATGAAAGCATAAGCATGAACTTTTGGTACAAAGAAATTACAGATTTGCCCAAGAATAAAGAATGTGATCGAGACCATTAAACCAACACCTAATTGAGGGATAGAAGGTTTCACATTGCGTGGTTTGCCGTCACCTAGATCGCCTTTTTCCATCAGTTTCCCATTACCATTCAATTTTGGCATGGATTGTCCAGCACGAGCCACTAAAGCGGCTCCGATAATGGCTAGCACGTTTGTCATTGCAGTTGCAGGAATCAAACGTGAAATAATGGCAGAAGCATCTGTTCCTAAGACGTTTGCATAAATAGTTGATAGTGGAACAGCGCCAGCACCTACACCACCAGCCATGGCAGGTAAAGAAATGTATAATACGGAATTAGCGAAGCCATTCCCAATCAACATTCCCACAAGTCCAACTGCAAAAAATGAAACAACCATAGAAATAAGTGCAACAGGGATAAAACGAACGGAAGCCTTCATCAATAATTTGCGGTTCATTCCTAGAATACTTCCGGTAATCAAAGCAGCGATATAAAAGTCTAAAAAGCCCATATTATTAACAAAGTTTTCAGTTGATTTCACAACATAATCAGGTAAAATACCAAAGGTTGCGATAGCTGCGGAAGCGAAGATCGCAAAAACAGAGGCACCACCTAAATAACTTTTGACGATTGGGATTTTTGTCCCGATAAAATGGAATAGATTCCCAAAAATGACGAGTACGGCGATAGGACCGATCATATTTGTTGGTAATTTACCTAATGCCATCGCAATGATCAAAACGAGAACCATGATCAAATAGATAGGTAAACTGACCCCACTGATTTTTGTTTCCCAAAAACCTTCTTTGTTTGTCTTAACGACTGTAGAAGTCGTTTGTTCTTGATGTAACATCCTTACAGATCCTTTCCTTGATTAACGTAAGAGGAGTTCCCTATTAGTTGGAAAATAATTTAAAGCTATTCCTCAACTCGCTCCAGTATTTCTTAGCAAAAAACACCCCTTGGATCAATTCGTTGAAATGAACGAATGATCCAAGGCCTCGATGTTTACCATACGTATTTTTACTTTAAGTCTCGTTTTGCTCAGAACTGTTTTAGTAACGAATTATTGTGAAAGAGACTAGTGTGAGTTAAGCTTCTAAATCTTGATATTCAGGCACCCATTTAGCTGCTTCGACAGCTGCTTTAATGTCAGTGATTTCTTCACGGTTCAATTGTTGATCCACGACAGATTGAGCGACTGTTTCAGCAATCGTTTGTGAGAATTCAGTGATTCTTGCAACAGGTGGTAAAATAGCTGCCCCTGGTTTTGTGACATCAACGATCCCACCTAATGCACGACTTGCTTGTGAGATGATCTCAGCGTTGACACGAGTAGCTGTTGAAGCAATCAAGCCAAGTCCTAATCCTGGATACATCAATGCGTTGTTTGCTTGTCCGATTTGATAAGTCACGCCATTGTATTCCACATCATCCGCAGGGATACCTGTTCCGACTAATGCTTTTCCATCTGTCCATTCAATCAAATCTTTTGCTTTTGCTTCTGCTAATTTTGTTGGGTTAGACAAAGGCATGATGATTGGTCGTGGTGTATGGCTAGCCATTTCTTTGACGATTTCTTCTGTGAATGCTCCTGGTTGAGTAGATGTACCAATCATGATTGTTGGGTGAATTGCTTTGACAACAGCTTCTAAATTAGTCAATTCTTCACTATTGGCAAATTCTGAACGTTTACGTGCAAAAGGAATTTGTCCAGGCGTCAAGCCTTCAGTATCTTCGAACAATAGTCCTTGTTTATCCACTTGATAGAAGTGTTTACGTGCTTCTTCTTCTGGTACACCTTGACGGATCATTTCATCTAATAAGATATTCGCAATGCCGACTCCAGCCGTTCCCGCTCCAAATGTTAGGATCGTTTGATCTTTCAAAGATTCACCAGAAATATTCAATCCGCCAAGTACGCCAGCTAGTACGACGATCCCTGTTCCTTGGATGTCATCATTGAATGTTGTGATTTTGTCTTCATATTTTTCTAAGATCGTTGCGGCATTGCCACGACCAAAGTCTTCCCAGTGTAACAATAATTCAGGAAACAGCTCTGTAGCGGATGAAACAAATTGGTCGATGAATTCATAGTAAGACTCACCTTCGACACGTGCGTGTTTGTTTCCTAGATATAACGGATTATTCAATAACTCTTCATTGTTTGTACCAGCATCGATCGATACAGGTAATACTTGCGCTGGATTGATACCAGCAGCTGCAGTATAAACCATTAGTTTTCCAATTGCGATGTCAACGCCATTGACTCCCCAGTCACCCATACCAAGGATTCCTTCTGCATCTGTAACAACGATCAAGCGAATATCACGACCAGCTGCGGCGTTTTTCAAGCTTTCTTTGATCAATTCTGGTTCATCGATCGAAAGAAATGCAGCATCTTGTGGTTTTAAGAAAATTTCATTGTATTGTTCGATTGCATCTGCAACTACTGGATCATATACTACCGGCATAAATTCTACTAAATGTTGTCCCATCAATTTATAGAAAAGTGTGCGGTTTGTATTGAATAAGTTCATTAAGAAAATACGTTTTTCTAAATCAGTTTGTTTGCTTAGGTATTGGCCATATGCTTGCACAGATTGTTGTTCTAATGTTTGGACTGTGCTAGGAAGCATTCCGGTAATCCCATATTTTTTACGTTCTTCTTTTGTAAAAGCTGTTCCTTTATTTAAAAATGGATCATTTAGTAAGTTTAACCCTGTTAGCATGAATGATTCCTCCTAAGTTTTAATACATACGAAGTATAGGATTCACTAAGGGCTATAGTCAAAATAGGTAGTTGTGATAAATTTTATTTATATGACGAAAGAAAAAAGAGGAGCCTATGATTAAAAATAGGCTCCTCTTCGATGGGGTTCGAGTAGTTAAAAACAAAAAGAATGAGTTGGATCGTTTTGATTTTTATGTGATAAGTCACCGTTGAAAGTACACGATTTCTTTCTTGACGATTTCAAGTCCTTTCGTTAATACTTCTAATGGATTAGAGGATAAAGCAATTCGAATAAAAGGATCATGTTGCGGTTGTGTCGTAAAACGATGTGAATGATAGACACGAATCCCTTTATTTAAAAAAGCTTGTTCAATCGTTTCTGGAGACAGATCATTTCGAACAGGGAGATTTCGATAAAAAGGAAGTGGATTAGTCGGTCGAGGCAAGTTGAAAAGTGTATCGAATCGTTCATTTGCTTGTTTTGTATAGTTGGATTTTGTTTCGAGTATGTCCTGTGCGGTTTCTGAACATAAGATTTGCATGACAATCTCAGCATCTAAACTTGAGGTTTTGACATTGATATTGAAAATCGCCTGTTGGATGTTTTGTTTGTACTTTGCGGGAAATACTAGAAAAGCAACACGCATGCCTGCACAAATAAACTTGGTCATTCCGGCAAGATAAATGGTTTGTTCAGGAAGTAACTGCTGGAATGAGGGAAAGGGTGTTTTTTGATTATAGGTAGTCAAAAAAGAATGGATGTCGTCTTCGATCACGATCAATTGTTGCTTTGTAATGACTTCTTTTAGCTGTTGTCTCCGTTTTACAGATAGTTGAAACCCAATAGGATTGTTACATGAAGGCATCAGAAAAATACCGTGGATTTCTTTTTTCCGACATTCTTGTTCAAGTAATTCGGGAAGCATACCCTCCGCATCAAAATCAATCGGCACGATTTCCATATGGTAAAGGTGAGCAAGCTCAATGAAATTCGAATAAGTATAGCGATCGACTGCCAAACGATCTCCTGGAGAAAACAAAGCAGCTAGCGTGATCGCCAAGCCGTTTTGGACACCTGAAACAATAGCAATCTGTTCCCTTGAAGCATAGACACCTTGTGTTTCCAACCATTTTTTGGCAATCGTCAATTGATAGGTTGTCCCTAATGGTTCACGGTAGCTAAGAAGTCCGTTAGTCGCATGATTTTGTGAAACAGCTTGAATAAAAGGAGTGATCATTTCGTTGCATTCATCAAATGAACTGACTAACCCAAAATCAATGACATGATCAGGTACTTGATCAGAAGAAATAGTGATGGAGGTAAACGCATTTGGGGAAACAAATGTCCCACTCCCGATACTTGTATAGAGTAACCCTTTTTCTAGACCCAACTTATAAGCTTGACCAACTGTTGTGAAATTGATGTCTAAGAAGTCAGCTAGTTCTCTTTGGGAAGGTAACCTTGTATTTTTTTGTAATTTATTTGATAAGATGTCAGCTTCTAACTGCGTGACAAGTGATTGGTAGATTGGGCGATGTAACTTTTTTTTATCTGGACGCCAAGTCAGTGGATAATTCTCATAAGAGTTGATCGACATACTCGTTCCTTCTTTCAAAAATTGTATTCCATACAATTATATCATTGAATGTATTGTTTTCGGACGCTAGTATAGAAAAAAGGAGGAGAAATATGCAAATCATCGATAGTCAAGAAGTCAACACCCATTTTAGTTTTAAAGAAGCAATCAAAGTAATGGAACAGTGTTTTGGAGATTTTCAAATGGGAAAGATTTCTCAAGAGAAGCGAATGGTCCAACAATTACCAGATGGCGAGAAACAAAATGTGTTTGCGATGATGCCCGCTTATTTGGGAAGAAATCGGTATTTTGGTTCAAAAATCATCACGGCTTTTCCAAGCAATCACAAACAAAACCTACCATCACATTTAGGTGAAATCATACTCTTCGATTCAAAAAACGGGCAACCCGTCGCGATGATCGATGCGAATGCCGTGACTTGGATACGAACAGCAGCAGTTTCAGCATTAGCAACAGATTACCTAGCAAAGCCATCAGCAGATACACTCACATTGATTGGAACTGGACAACAAGCAGTTTCACATCTAGCCGCAATTACCTGTGTCCGAAAGATTCACCGTGTGTATGTCTATGATTTAGATGAAACACGACGAAAACAATTTATCCTAGAACAGCAAAATAATTATCCAAAACTGCGTTTTATTGATTGTTCGACATTAGTTGAAGCAACTATGGAAGCAGATATTATCTGTACTTTAACACCTAGTAAACATGCTTTTTTATCAAAAAAAGAGGTGAAATCTGGCGCACATATCAATGCAATCGGAACATTTACACCAGATACCCGTGAATTAACAAGTGATTTGATGGCCTCTGGACAACTGTATGTAGATGATTACCAAGCGGTCAAAAGGGAAAGTGGCGACTATTTGATTCCCTTGTCAGAAGGGAAAATTGATCAGACAAACCTCCTCGGTTCTCTAGGTGAATTAGTCACCCATCAGAAAACAGGGCGTACAGAAGAACGAGTGATCACGATCTTTGATGCAGTTGGCTTAGCAGTGGAAGATTTATGTTGTGCCGAATATATTTATCAAAAAGTAAAGGAGTAGTTTATAAATGAATTTACCCTATTATGTAGTTGACGCCTTCACCAATGAAGTGTTCAAAGGAAATCCTGCTGCGGTCTTTGTGTTAGATGAATGGCTACCTGATGATACCATGCAAAAAATCGCCATCGAAAATAACCTATCCGAAACCGCCTTTACCGTTAGAAAAGAGAAAGGTTATGAATTACGTTGGTTTACCCCTGATCGTGAAATCGACTTATGTGGTCATGCGACTTTGGCAACCGCATTTGTATTGTTCCACTTTTATGGTATCAGTGAATCCAAGATTTCATTTTCAACACAAAGTGGGAACCTATTTGTCACAAAAAAAGAGCAAAAATATGCGATGGATTTTCCAAGTATTTTACCGCAACCAATTGCTATATTACCAGAATATGAACAAGCAATCGGCAAAAAAATAAAAGAGGCTTATCTGGCAAGGGACTTATTTTTTGTTTTGGAAGACGAAGAGACAGTGGCAAAGCTAACGCCTGATTATACTGCAATGAGGGAATTAGAAGAAGGCGTCGGCGTGATTGTCACAGCTGAAGGAAAGAACGAAGATTTTGTTTCTAGGACCTTTTTCCCAAAACTAACGATCAATGAAGATCCAGTGTGTGGCTCGGCACATGCGAATTTGATTCCTTACTGGGCACAAAAGCTTGGAAAGGATGACTTGGTTGCTCAACAACTTTCTGCCAGAGGGGGGGGCTTGACTTGCGAGTGGTTAGGTGAACGCGTGATGATCAGTGGCGAAGCAACCTTGTTTGCACAAGGTGAAGCGTACATTTAGAAAATCCATCCAAACAGGTAGTATATAGAGTGCAATAAATAGCATACAGTTCTGAAAAATAAGCCAGAAGCCCCGAAATTTGTTCAAATTTTTGGGGCTTCTGACTTATTTTTAAAGGCTTTTTTTGATGTTCGTTTATTTGGATTCAAAAGTGCGAGATAACTATGGGAACTGTACTTGTTTTATTTGAGATTTTCTCAATTTAGAAGAAACGATTTTCCCGTAATGTCACATTTTTGATATCTTCGATGGTTTGTGTCCCAGCTAATTGCATGACCATTTCTAATTCTTTTTTGAAGAAGTCGAATACTTGTTTGATACCTGTACTTCCACCGAGAGCTAAACCGTAAATGGCAGGACGACCGATCGCGACTAAATCGGCACCAGAAGCGATGGCTTTAAAGACATGCTGACCACGACGAACACCACTATCAAAGATGATAGGGACACGTTTGTCGACGGCTTCTGCTACATATTTCAAAGAATCAAAGGCTGCTGGCCCACCATCTAATTGACGACCGCCATGATTCGATACCCAGATGCCATTTGCTCCCGCATCTAATGAACGATAAACATCGTCTTCTGATTGCACACCTTTTACATAAACGGGTAAGTCAGAATGAGTAGCAATAAATTCCACATCTTTTGGACTTAACTTTTGTTTGGAGGATTTATAAACTGCGTCCATCGTTTGTCCGACCCCTGATTGATAGGCTTGAACGATCGGCATTGGCAAAGGAAAAGTGAAACCATTGCGAAGGTCGTTTTCTCGATTACCACCAACGGTTGCATCAGCTGTCAAAACGATTGCTTTTGCGCCATTACGTTTGGCCATCTCAAGAATATCTAAATTGATCCCATTGTCTTTACTCATGTAAAACTGGAACCATTGTGGTGCGTCTGGCCCACCGGCCTCGCGGATTTCTTCTAATGTACATGAAGCGTAAGAACTCGCCGTATAAATCGTATGAAAATCGGCAACTCCTTTAGCTGAAGCTTTTTCTGCATGTGTATGAGCTAAACCATGAGCTGCAATAGGCGCCATAATGATTGGCGCAGTTAATGTTTCTTGGTCAAAGCAAGTCGTTGTATCTGGAATTTCTACGTCTTTTAAAACATGAGGAATAATCAATTGATGATTGAATGATTGCACGTTTTCTTGATACGTAAAGAGATCTCCAGCGCCACTACTGATATAGCCATATCCGCCAGTAGGAATCACTTGAGCTGCCGCCATTTCTAGATCTTCTGTATTGATAAAACTGATTTGCCCTTCTTGTGAGCCAGCTTGATAAATCATTTCCATAAAACAAACCTTCTTTCGTAGTATCGATCAATAACTAATATTAAATTTGTCAGCGGTTACATTTTTTATACTACGCCTTGTTTTTAAAACAGGCAAATAATCTGTTTTATTTTATTTAACTGAACAAAGAGTTACTGCTATGCAAGAGTATAATCACGCTTTGAATACTTAACTAAAGGAAGAAAATCGAATGATAGCTGTTTTTTATCTGTTAGCAATTTTGGTGATTTTTTTTACAAACTTACTCGAATAACAGTGACACCTCGTTGTTCGATTTTTTTGGCAAGTTTAGGTGAACAATGCTGATCGGTGATCAAATAATCAAAGGCTGAGATATCGGCAATCTTAAACTGTGAAGTCCGGCCAATCTTACGATGGTCTGCAACAAGGATACGACATTTGATACTCTTTTTGATCATCCATTCGTTGATTTTAGATTCGTTTAAAATTTTTGTCGTCACACCATTCTCTAAATCTATTCCGCTACATCCAATAATACAGACATCTGCATTCATATCTGCTAATGTGCGAGCGGCAATATCTCCCACCAAGATTTCTTTCGGTACGCGTAATTCGCCACCAGTGAGAATATACGTATAATTTCCTTGTCTGACACAAGAAACGACCTTTAAATTATTCGTTACGACAGTGACGTGATTAGATTCTAAATAATCGAGTGTAGCTAATGCAGTGGAACTTGAATTGATAAATACTGTGGCATAGTCTCCAATATATTGACTAGCACAACGAGCAATTTGATGTTTGATCCATGTTGGTCCTGAAAGATCGAAATTTGTTTGATTGTCATAATTGAAGAGACAATAGCCATGTTCACGAATAATCTCATTTTTTTCTTCTAATAATCTAAGGTCTCGACGAATGGTGCTGAGTGATACGTGAAGCTTTTCAGACAGTTCAATCGTGGTCATTTGTGTGTACCGTTGTAATAGATCAAGAATTTCATTACGTCTTTTTTTAATCGTCAACAGAGAATTTTTCATTGTTATCCTTCCTTTTCAATCAATTTTTCTCTATATGACTAATTATAACTAAACGAGCATAAAAAAATGGAAACGATCACATAAAGTAATAACAGTCATATAAAGCTATTCCAATCATTTTGATAGCGCTTTATCATTTGTATATACCTAAAAAAGAGGAGGATGGCACATGAATATAACAGAAGTAACAAAGGAAAGTTGGTTGCGTTCGACTTTTCCAGAATGGGGAACCTATCTGAACGAAGAAATCGAAATGGAACAAGTAAAAGAAAAAAGCGTATCTATCTGGTGGCTAGGATGTACAGGTATATGGCTAAAGTCAAATGAAGGTACAAATATCCTTTGTGACTTATGGTGTGGGACAGGAAAACGAACACACGGGAATGGACAGATGAAAAAAGGCCACCAGATGATGCGTATGAGCGGTACAGAAAAGATGCAACCGAATTTACGAACGCAACCTTTTGTGATCGATCCATTTGCAATCAAAAATGTGGATGCATTAGTGGTGACACATATCCATTCCGATCATCTGGATATCCACACTGCCGCTGCTGTTCATCAAAATTGTCCGGAGGCTCTATTTATTGGCCCCAAAGCAGTAGTGGAAACATGGCTCTCTTGGGGGATACCAAAAGAAAAGACCCAAGTAGTCAAACCCGGCGATATCGCTTTGATCAATGAAGTAGAGATCGTTGCGCTGGAAGCCTTTGATCGGACGGCACTGATCACACATGATGATCCTCATGTGCAATTAAAAGATCAGTTACCACAAGAAATGGATACGATCGCTGTCAATTATCTTTTCAAAACATCAGGAGGGACGATCTACCATGCAGGGGATTCGCATTATTCCAACCTCTTTGCCAAACATGGCAATGAACATCAAATTGATGTTTGTCTAGGTGCATATGGTGAAAATCCGCGTGGTATCACTGATAAGATGACCGCCAGTGATTTGTTGAGAATGGCAGAATCGTTAAGAGCTCAAGTAGTGATCCCAGTCCATTATGATATTTGGTCAAATTTTATGGCTGACCCTAGCGAGATCACTCAATTATGGCGCATGAAAAAAGATCGATTGGCTTATCAGTTTTCCCCTTATATTTGGCAAGTGGGGGGGAAATATACGTATCCAGATAATAGACAAGACTTGGCATTCAATTTCGATCGTGGCTTCCATGATGTCTTCGCCCAAGAAAATGATACGCCGTTTCCATCATTTTTGTAGGAGCCCAAGAGATATATGACAATAAATCAGCTGAACTGAGAATTTTATAACGAAAAGCAAAAGCGAGGAGGGAGAACGTATCAAAGCAAGGGAACGTAAGACAAAGTCATCTCTTGATAAGGATGCGCTATTGTCAAACAACGGGTTGCCTGCTTGATACTGTTTGTAAATATGTTGAGATATTTCTATGAGAATGACTTAGTCAATTATGTAGAAACTACGATAAATGATTGGCGAGTAGCAATCGAGGAGAGCAGTCGTCACTTATTAGAAAAAAGAATCATTGATCATATATATGTAGAAGAAATGATCCGCAATGTCGAAGAACATGGGGCATATATCCTGATCGCCCCGCACGTTGCGATGCCTCATGCCATGCAAGGTGGCTCACATGTTTTCGATACGACGATTTCATTTACCAAAATGAACGTGCCAGTTCCCTTTGAAGAAGGGGCAAAGTCTGCCAGCCTTTTCTTCACCTTAGCAGCTAAAGAGCCAAAGCAGCACTTAGAAAATATTCAATCATTATCAGAATTACTGATGCAAGATGGGTTGATCGAAGAATTACTTGCGACAGAAACAATCGAAGATTATCAAAGGATCATGGACAAATACGAGCCAATATAGGTAAAAGTAGTCTTTTGCTTGCTAGTTATGGTCAGTGAGGACCATAACTAGCAAGCAAATAGATACAAAAGATAAAAAAATACGATGTAAGGGAGGGAGTCCGTTTACATGAAAACCATGATATCTGGCATCTTTTGAGGATTTGTTCTGGTTTTTGGTAACGGAAAAATATGGGAGCTATCTTGATGGAGATATGGACGTATTTTGCGACAAATATTTTAACGCAGCCGGCTTATTTGATCGGTTTGATTGTTTTATTAGGGTATCTACTTCTTGGCCGACCATTATACGAATGTATAGCTGGATTTTTGAAAGCCACTGTAGGTTATCTGATTTTAGCTGTTGGTTCAGGTGGATTAGTAAACAATTTCCGACCGATCTTAGTTGGTTTGAAAGATCGCTTTGATCTTGAGGCGATGGTGACTGATCCTTATTTTGGCCAAAATGCTGTAGATGCAGGATTGATGGAGACTTTTGGGCGAACATTCAGTGATGTGATGATTTTATTATTGATTGCATTTGTGTTGAATATCCTGTTAGTTCGTTTTCAAAAATATACGAAGTTGCGAGCTGTTTTTACGACAGGAAATGTCCAGATCCAGCAAGCAGCTACAGCTTTTTGGATCTTACTTTTCTGTTTTCCTGAATTAGGAAGAGTAGAAGTATTAGTATTTATGGGAATCATTTTAGGGTGTTACTGGGCAGTTGCTTCTAATTTAACTGTTGGTGTGACACAAGAATTGACAGACGGAGCTGGTTTTGCGATTGCGCACCAACAGATGTTTGGAGTGTACCTATTTTCTACTTTAGCAAAGTGGTGGCAAAAGAGTAGTCGTAAAAAAAGTGGGAATAGAAAAGTTGATAAAAAGCTTGAAGATATGGAGCTTCCGGGTTTCTTATCCATTTTCAACGAAAATATGGTGGCGACTTCTTTATTGATGCTGTTCTTCTTTGGCATCATCTTATTAGTATTAGGACAGGAGTACTTGATTGAGGCAGAATTTATGGTGGCAGGCCAAAGTTTTCTATTCTACGTACTGACCACTTCTTTGAATTTTGCTGTGTATTTAGCCATTTTACAACTTGGTGTCCGGACCTTTGTGGACGAGTTGACACAATCTTTCCAAGGAATCTCAAATACTATTTTACCAGGAGCTGTGCCAGGGATCGATGTGGCTGCAACTTTTGGCTTTGGATCACCAAATGCAGTCACGATCGGGTTTTTATTTGGTGCATTAGGACAATTCTTGATGATCATCTTATTGATCGTCTTCCGATCACCAACGATCGTGATCGCTGGATTTATCCCACTATTTTTTGACAATGCGGTCATCGCTGTGTTCTCAAATAATCGTGGTGGATTCAAGGCAGCATGTTTGTTCCCTTTTTTATCTGGGCTGATCCAAGTCGGTGGTTCTGCAATCTTTGCGACATGGATCGGGTTATCTAGTTACGGAGGGTATATTGGTATGTTTGATTGGGCGACTGCTTGGCCAGTCTTTACTGTTTTGATGAAATTTTTTGGTTATGCTGGTGTTGCACTAGTGGTCGTCGGTTTGTTGCTAATTCCGCAACTACAATATCGAAAAAATCCAGAAGGATATTTTTTGATTGTGGAGGATTATCAAAAATATAAAGAGAAGTTTGGAGACAGTAATTAATAGGAGGGAAAGTAAATGAGAATTTTAGTTTCATGTGCCAATGGTTCTGGTACAAGTTTAATGATGATGCGTAGTGTAGAAAAGGCAATGAGAGAATTAAATATTACAGTGAGTAAAATCCATCATTGCCCGATCTCTGAAGGAAAAAGTTCAGCCAGTCAATATGATGTTGTCTTTACGCCACTCAATTTTATGCCGATGTTCATGCAAGCAATTGAGCGAGGTGTGACGGTCGTGGGGATCAAAAATGTGATGTCACCTACTGAAATCTGTGAGAAATTCAAAGAAACAACAATGTACAAAGAATTGAAATCAAAGGAGAATTAGATGAAACGACCAAAATTACAAATTGCTCTGGATCATAACACGTTAGCGTCTGCGTTGGCAGATGTGAAAAAAATAGGAGAAATCGTCGATGTGATCGAAGTAGGCACCATTCTTTGTCTTCAAGAAGGAAGCAAACCAATCGAATGTATGAGAAAAATGTTTCCAGAAAAAACGATCGTTGCGGATACAAAATGTGCTGACGCAGGAGAAACTGTGGCTGGGAATGTAGCGCAGGCTGGAGCAGATTTCATGACAGTGATCTGCTGTGCCTCTCTTGCTACCATGCAAGCCGCACAAAAGAAAGTCAAAGCGCTTCAAGTAGAACTATACGGAGAATGGACGATGGAACAAGCAAAAAAATGGCGAGAAATTGGGATTTCTCAGGTCGTCTATCATCAAAGTAGGGATGCCTTGTTAGCTGGAGAAGTTTGGGGAGAAAAGGATCTGAAGCTAGTCCAACAATTGATCGATTTAGGTTTTCAAGTATCAGTAACTGGTGGGCTGTCAATTTCAACGTTAGCCTTGTTCCAAGGGATGCCGATCTTTCATTTTATTGTCGGTCGAGGATTGACGGCGTGTGCAGATCCTATCATACAAGCTCAAGCATTCCAAAAGGAGATCAAGCGACTGTGGGGAGAATGAGATGACGAGAATCGGACTTTATGAAAAGGCACTGCCTAGCGGATGGTCGTGGCAAGAGCGGTTAGATGCAGTAAAAGAATTGGGGTTTGATTTTCTGGAAATATCGATTGACGAAAGCCAGGAACGATTGGCTCGTTTAGATTGGACGAATGAACAAATCGCTGAGTTAAAGGAAGCGATAGCGATTTCGGGGATTGCTATCCATTCGCTTTGTTTAAGTGGGCATCGGCGTTTTCCATTCGGCTCAGTAGATATCAAAAAACAAGAAAAAGCCTTATCTATGATGAAAAAAGCGATACAGCTTGCGTATCAGTTAGGCATCAGGATCATACAAGTGGCGGGATACGATGTATACTATGAAAAAAAATCAATAGAGACAAGAGAAGCGTTTATCAGAGGATTGCGTACCAGTATCAAAGAGGCAGCACAGTTTGGGATAATCTTGTCGATTGAAGTTATGGATGACCCATTTATGAATTCCATTCGTAAATTCATGGAGATAAAAAAACAACTCCCTTCTCCTTATTTACAAGTTTATCCTGACTTAGGAAATCTATCAGCGTGGCCAGAAAATAATGTGGCGATTGAACTTGAACAAGGCATCGAATATATTACTTCGATCCACCTAAAAGATACGCAACCAGTAACAGCTAGTAGTAAAGGTAAGTTTAGAGACGTTCCGTTCGGTCAAGGTTGTGTGGATTTTTCTGGCTTATTTAAAACATTGAAACGTGTAAATTACGACGGACCATTCTTGATTGAAATGTGGAGTGGTCAGGATAAGGATTATGAAAGTCAGATTTTACAAGCGAAAGAATATCTATTGCCAAAGTTAAAAGAATCGGGATTTTAACCTCACTTTTTTTGGTGAAACTTGTAAATAAACGATTGACATATTCCATATTGAATATAATCAACTCAATTATTTTTTCTTTAATTGATTATTCTGAGCAGATTATTCCTCTAAAAATTTATCAAGTGATAATATATATTTATCAGTTGATAAATTTTTAGGGGGAATTTTATGTTTTTAGCATTAAATGAAATCATTCATTCAAAATTACGCTATGCCTTAGTGACAGGTGTCATGTTTCTAATTGCGTACCTTGTCTTTTTTTTGACAGGATTAGCCTATGGGTTGGCACAAGACAATCGAACTGCTGTAGATAAATGGGAGGCAGATACCATTGTTTTATCAAAAGATGCCAATACAAACTTAGGGATGTCGATGATCACGAAAAAGATGGCAGAAGAAGTGAAAGGTGATCAAGTCGCTTATTTAGCTCAAACACCTGGAGTAGTCACGAGTCCAGATCGTCCAGATGCTGATAAAGTCAATGTTAGTTTTTTTGGAATCGATCAAAACCAATTCATCATGCCGAATATCGTGGAAGGAGAAGAATTCCAGTCAAATGATGAAGCAGTCGGTGATATCAGTTTAAAAGAAGAATATGGCTTAGATATTGGAGATACGATCAAATTATCAGGAAGCGACAAGACATTTAAACTGACTGGATTTACTGAGAATGCCAAATTCAATGTCTCTCCTGTCGTCTATACAACGATCAATGCGTACCAAGAGATACGATTTGAGAAACAAGATGCAACTGATAATGCTCGTATCAATGCAGTGGTCGTGCGAGGAGATGTGGATAGCTTACCGGATGATCTAGAGAAAATCAGTATTTCGACATTCATTAATGAACTACCAGGGTACAATGCACAAGTATTGACGTTTGGTTTCATGATCGGCTTTTTGATTGTGATTGCAGCAATCGTGATCGGCATTTTCATCTATGTATTGACCATGCAAAAGATCAATATTTTTGGTGTACTGAAAGCCCAAGGCGTTACTGGTGGATTTATTGCACGTTCAGTAGTTGCACAAACGTTCTTACTTTCCTTTTTCGGTGTCGCTCTTGGATTGTTTGGAACGTTCGTTACATCACTTGTTCTACCAGATGCTGTACCATTCCAAAGTAACTGGTTGTTTTTCGGTGTGATTAGTGTAATGATGTTGATCGTTGCTATTTTAGGGGCGATTTTCTCTGTTAGAACGATCGTAAAAATTGATCCATTAAAAGCAATCGGATAGAAAGGAGAATGGGAAATGAAAGCAATTGAATTTATAGATGTTGAAAAAAGTTTTAAAGATGGTGATCAAACCGTCCAAGCATTGAAAAAAACAAATGTCAGTGTCGATAAAGGGGAGTTTGTCGCAATCATTGGACCATCTGGTTCTGGAAAGAGTACCTTCTTAACGATTGCAGGCGGTTTACAGACACCAAATAAAGGAACCGTCAAGATCAATGGAGAAGATTTCAGTGAACAACCGGAGAAAAAACGAGTAAAATTACGGTTTAAGGAAATCGGATTTATTCTTCAAGCTTCCAATCTAGTTCCATTTTTGACCGTCAAAAAACAATTGGTACTAGTCGATAAGATCAAGCATGAAAATCGACAAGAGGAGGCAAAAGAATTATTCCAACAACTTGGGGTGGATAAACTCCTTAATAAGTATCCAGAAGATCTTTCGGGTGGTGAACGACAAAGAGTGGCAATTGCTCGAGCGCTATATAACGATCCATCAATTATTTTGGCAGATGAGCCAACAGCTAGCTTGGATTCAGAAAAAGCAGTAGAAGTTGTAGATATTTTAGCGAAAGAATCCAAGGAAAAAAATAAAGCAATCATAATGGTCACTCATGATACCCGACTTATTGACAGATGTGATAAAGTATTTATGATAGAAGATGGTGTCTTTCGAGAAAAAAAATAAGTCAGAGGGTGTAAAAGTTGGTCCATCGATACAATAAAGATACACAAGAGAAAATTTTAAAAGAAGCCAATCGTTTGTTTATGTCAAAAGGTTATCAAGGAACTTCAACACGTGAGATTGCTAAAAATGCTGGAATCACGCAACCAAATCTTTATCATTACTTTAGCGATAAAGAAAAATTATATTGTGCAGTCTTAGAAGAGCATTTGAGTACTGTAGGCACAGACTTAAGAGCAATCTTAGAAGAGAACAAACTTGATTTTAAACAATCTTTGACTAAAATGACGAAGTATCTGATCGATACCCATCTCTTAGACCTATTTATGATGCACCATGATTTAAAATCAAACCTTTCTGCCGAGACACGAAATCATCTTTTTACCTTGTGGAAAAAAAGTTATCGTGAACCATTTGAAGTGATTTTTTCGACAAATCAATCTTTGATGCGCACTCATGTTACGACAGAAATTGCTGCAAAGCACTTTTTTCTTCTGTTAGCACCATATATCACCGAATCTTCTAATTCACTTGAAAACCCATTTAGTGTGGAACGACTGATCGATTTATACCTTCATGGTGTGGTAGCTGATTAAATACGGTGATGACAGAAGTGTCCAGCTCCGAGAAAAAAGCCGAGAAACCCAAAATTGTTTTTCAAATTTTGGGTTTCTCGGCTTTTTATCAAGGAGTCACTTCTGGAACATCGTTTATTTGATTTTTAAGATTAGAAACAAAAATGAATTTAATTTCTTGTCCTCTACACTTTTTTTGTTATTCTATTTTCTCTGATTGTTATTTTTTAATTAAAATAATGAGGGATATTTAATTTTTTTGGCAATTGAGAAAAAGAGGTGAAAAGCAAGTGATATAAAGATTTTTAATAATAACAATTATAAATTAGATAGATAACCAAAGTGATTTAATTTGTTTTTTTAATAATTTTAGGAAAACGGTTGAAAAAGCCATTTTCAGGTGATAATATTCTGTTAGCAACAAAAGTTTCACTGAGTTTAACTCACTATTTTAGAGAAATAGAGGGGGGATGAATAACATATTTTCGTATTTATTTTGTTACATAATTGTTTTTTGAAAAGTGAATAGTGTAAAAAGGGGAGAATTTAAAAATGAAAAGTGTTAAAAAAATTGGGTTGGCAGCAATGTTATTTTCTTCTGTTGTCTCAACGGCGCTTCCGACAATTGGGGAATTGTCTATCGTCAATGCAGAAGAAATCCAACAAACAGAACAACAAGCAACTTATAGAAACGTAATGTACTATGGTGACTGGTCGATTTGGGGCGGCGAAGGTAACTTTTATCCAAAAGATATCCCGGCTGATCAATTGACACACTTGAATTTTGCCTTTTTAGATTTTGATAGTAACGGCGAATTAGTCTTTACTGATACAGACGCAGCGACTGGTGCACCTGTAGGATTACCTGGTGTACAATGGAACTCTGCTAGTTCTGGCATCTTAAATGCGATTCAAGATTTACGTGGGAAAAATCCAAACATGAAAATTGGTGTTTCATTAGGTGGTTGGTCTAAATCAGGAGATTTCTCTGAAGTAGCAGCAAACCCGACGAAACGTAAGAACCTTGCAGAGAATGTAGCAAAATTTATTAAATATACAAATATGGACTTTGTCGATGTTGACTGGGAATTCCCGGCAGATGTACGTCAACCAGACCTAGTGGATAACGTAAATGATGAAGGAACGCCAAATGCAAAACCTGAAGATAAAGATAATTACATAAAATTATTAGATGAAATTCGTGAAATAATTGATAAACAAGGCGAAGAATTAGGAAAAACATATGAACTGTCTGTTGCATTACCAGCAGCTCAAGGTAAATTAAATTCAGGTATTGACGTGAAACGATTATTTGATGTTGTCGATTTCGCAAACATCATGACTTATGATTTAACTGGTGCATGGTCAGATACAAGTGGTCACCATTCAGCACTTTACGGGAATCCAGCTGATCCTAATTATGATGAAGGCTTCTCAGTGGATCAAACAGTACAGTACCTACGTGAGAAAGGTGCGGCATCAGAAAAAATCGTTATCGGGGCAGCATTCTATACTCGTGGATGGGACGAAGTGGCAAAAGGAGATAATGCAGAGACACCGGGATTATTCCAAAAAGCAGAATTATCAAGTCAAGATGCCGATCAAACACCAAGTTATGGAGCGAAAAACAAAAATCCATTAAAAGTAGGCGACGGTGGACGTGCTAGTGGTATATGGCCATACCGTGATATTGAAACATTACTTGGTGATACATCTGGATTGAAAGAATATTGGGATGATGTAGCGAAAGCACCATTTATGTATAGTGAAACAACTGGTGAATTCTTTACTTACGAAAATAAAAAATCAGTGACTTATAAAGCTGAATATGTAAAAGAAAACCAACTTGGTGGAATTATTTCATGGCAACAATCACAAGATAAAGAAACAACTGGGACAAAACGTGATGAGTTGACCAATACAATCAAACAAGGACTGTTTGCCAGCGAGAAACTTCCAGAATTTGAGATCAAAAGCACCCCATTAAATGTAGATGTTGAAATCTCAACGTATACACAGTATGGCGTTAGTGGGTACGATGTTAAAATTACCAATAATGAAAAAGTGGAAGAAACTTCTTCTGTACTGAAATTAGTTGAATTTTCACAAGAAACAATCAAATTACCTAAATTGGTGATCCCAATGGCGACAAACGAAAAACTGGGCGCTGGTGATTACCAAGCAGGTACTGTAACAAATGTGGATGGCGCTGCAATCATTGATTTGTCTTCTGTATATGATGGCAAAGAAATCGCACCAGGGGCATCTTATGAGTTCAGATTGAGTTCAAGTGCTGGTGAGGCAGATGTCGCTGTCGACAATATCGACTCAATCACTTTGAGCCAAAGAATTGGTGACGAAGGTATCGAAATCAACAAACAAGTAATTTTTGGTGAAGGTTCAACAACTGAACCAGGAACACCGGATACAGAAGCACCATCAGTACCAACAGATCTTACGGCTTCTACGATTGGCGAAACAAATATTTCCTTATCATGGGCAAAATCAACAGATGATAAAGCAGTAAAAGGATATTACATTTTCCGCGATGGCAAACAAGTAGGACAATCATCCACAACTTCATTTACTGATGCTGGGTTAACGGCGGATACAGAATATTCATATACAGTAAAAGCGTTTGATGCAGCAGGAAATGTTTCAGAAGAAAGTAAAGTATTAGTGGTTAAAACGTTAGAAAAAGCACCAGTAGATACAGAAGCACCTTCAATTCCTTTAGACTTGAAAGCTTCAACGATCGGTGAGAAAAATGCTTCATTGACTTGGACTCGTTCAACAGATAATGTTGCAGTAGCGGGATACTATGTTTTCCGTGATGGCAAACAAGTGGGACAATCAGCTACAGCTTCATTTGCTGATACTGGTTTAATACCGAATACAGAATATTCATATACAGTAAAAGCATTTGATGCAGCAGGAAATGTTTCAGAAGAAAGCAAAGCATTAGTTGTCACAACTTTAGAAGAAACAACTCCGCCAGCTGAAGGCGAATGGGATGCTAACAAAGTCTATGATTTGGGTGATGTAGTAACTCATAAAGGTAATACGTATCGTGCGAAATGGTGGACACAAGGTGATGAGCCGGGAACTGAACCATGGGGTCCGTGGGAACTAATCGGTTAATTTAAATAAAAAAAGAACAGGGCAGCTTGCCTTGTTCTTTTTTTATAATGTTATTCTGTCGTCGTTATTTATCTTATTTGCTCGAATTTACCGAAAAAAACATGTTAGTTAAAAAATAAACAAAACCACATGGATTAAAAATAACTTGGAACGTGATGGATGTATTCGGTTGCAATTAGTTTCATTATAAAAATTGAATGCTGAATTTATATTTGTAAGACATTTACAATTAAAATTCAGCTGATTTCTAATTTTTAAGGAGTGATAAAATAACTTTAATCTGTGATTTGGGCACGCTTGTTTTTTCTGTAAAAAAACTGAGAAAAAAGGAGATGAGATTGATATGAAAAGAATTAAGAGTATTAGTTTAGTTGCTTTTCTATTTTCTTCGATTATTGCAATGACTTTACTAGCATTTAATGAGTCGCCAGAAGTCTATGCTGAAGAGGTGCGAGAAATTCAGGTCGCGCCTTATCGCAATGTCATGTACTATGGCGATTGGTCGATTTGGTGTTGAGAAGGAAATTTCTATCCTACAGATATTCCAGATCTGATTAGTGTAACAAGTGGATTGACTGAGTACTGGGATGATGTAGCGAAGGGTCCTTATATGTATAGTACAGAAACTGACGAATTTTTTAGTTTTGATAATGTACGTTCGATTGGTTATAAAACACAATACATACAAGAAGAACAATTAGGCGGTGTGATTTCTTAGATGCAATCATAAGACAAAGAAACGACAAGTATAAAATGTGATGAATTGACGAATGCGATCAAAGAAGGATTATTTGGGAATACGCCATTACCACAGCACGAAAATGTTAGCACACCGTTAGATATCTCTTTAGATAGCACGCCTTATACAGAGAATGATGTAAGCAGGTACAAAATCACTTTGGAAAATGATGAAACATTGACAGAAACGTCTACTATAGTAAGCGCTGTTGAAGCTGCCCAGAAAACAGTCAAATTGCCTAAACTTATGCTGGAGTTGAATAGTAATGAAACGTTAACTTCTGGTAACTTCAAGGAAAGGGGGATGTGACTACCACGAACGGCATGGTAACTGTCGATCTAGCCACCGTTTGTGATGGCAGAGAACTTACTCCAAGAGCTTCTTATGATTTCTGATTACAATCTACTACGTCACAGGTTTCGGTTGATCATATTGACACGATCACTTTAAGTCAACGAATTGGAACTAGCGGTATTGAGATCAATCACCAAGTAATCTTTGGTGTAGAAGCGCCAGACCCATCAGATGTTGAAGCACCGTCAATTCCAACAAATGTTGCAGCAACAACGATCAAAGCTACAGAAGTGGCGTTGAACTGGACGGTTTCAATTGATCATCAGCGAGTAGCAGGTTATTTTGTTTACCGTGATGGTCAATTAGTAGGGCAAACAAGAAGGCCATCATTTACAGATACGGGATTAACACCTGATACACAGTATACGTATAATGTAAAAGCATTCGATGCCTCAAACAATGTTTCGGCAGCTAGTCAACCAGTGATCGTTCAAACCTTGGAAGACAGTATGCCTGGATATGCGGTATGGGATGCATCAATAGTCTATCTTATGGGAGATAAAGTCACTCATTTAGGAAATACGTATTGGGCGAAATGGTGGACACAAGGCGATGAAACTGGTACTCAGCAACGGGGACCATGGGAACTGATCAATTAGATCGTTTAAATATAAACAGATTCAGCGGTGGCCATTTACTGACAACTAGTTGCTGATGAAATTGAAGAACCTTGTTGGGCTTGATGAAATATCAATACCTAACGAGGTTCTTGCGTTTAGAAAAAAATTACTGATTAAAATAAGTGAGCAGCGCTTGTGTGATCGATTGCGCCAACTGTTGTTGATAATTAACAGTAGTCAATGTAGCTAAGTCTTCGTCATTATTCATATAGCCCATTTCGATCAAGAGGGAGGGTTGAAGGTTTTCTCTTAACACCTGATAGTTCCCTGTAGCAGTTCCACGAGATGTAATGGGCAGATCCTCCAGTTTTTCAGAAACAGTTTCCGCTAGACGTTGCTCACTATTGTAATAATAATAAGTGGTTGTACCAGTTGCTTCATTGGCCGATTCAGTCGAATCAGCATGTAAGCTGATAAAAAGGTCAGCTGCTTTTTCTTCGCTAAATGCACAAATGTCATCTAATGAAATGTAGGCATCTGTTTCATGTGTCAAATAAACCGTTGCGCCAGCGGCTTCTAAACTCGTTTGTAACTGTTTTGCGGCAGCGAGTGTCACTGTCTTTTCTTCTGTATGTCCATCTGTGCTAAGTGCGCCTGTATCGTCGCCTCCGTGTCCAGGATCTAGTACGATCACCGCTTCTGATAGGTCACTCGGTAGCTCTTGTGTCGAGCGAGTCAGTGATGAGCCATCCGTAAGTGATAAATAGCCAATTTCACCATCATTCGTGGTAATTTTGTAGGCGTTGGCTGTAGTTGAAAGAAGCGTAGCCAGTTCACCAGCATTGACGGAAATAAGCGGTTCACTTAATGACGAGTCTGCATACAATGTGGCATCTTCTTTTCCAATTTTTATGAGGGTCTCTGAAGGAGAATCAGTTGTTTGTATGATGCTAGAGACACTGTTGCTTGTCTGTTGTTTCGCATCTGTTTCTTGATTGCTAAGATCAAATTTGAAAAGGGCAATGGGCCCGATCATACATATAAAAATAATAATTCGCATTTTTTTCATCGTTTCACCTCTTGAACATGAGGATAAACAACAAAACTTAAATCGAACTTAAAGAAAAGTGGAACAAGCTAAAACGGATAGTTAGTTGACTAATTTTTTGGCTTTTTCTGTGTTCGCAAAATGCAATTTTGCATAGTTTGCTAACAAAGCTTCGCCCCCTTTTTTTAAAATCGTTGCAGCGACTTGGTCGGATTTTGTACCTGCACCAGAAGGCAGCGTGAGACCAAGTTCAGCAGATTCTTTGTCCAACTCTTCTAAAAAGCTTGCGCGACTAATGATCGAAGCGGCAGCAACAGCTAAATGATATTGTTCACCTTTGGTAACAAAGTAGAGTTTTTCGGTGAGTTGATTTTTTTCTAAACGAGCGTATTTTTTAAAGTTGGCTTCCGGTGTGAACTGGTCGATCAAAATAGCATCCGGCTTGACTGGTGCTATTTTTTGTAACAATAAGTGGATAGCTTGATTGTGTAAAGCGACCTTCATTCTCACTGCATTATAAGTAGGTTGGATCTCATTGTATTTTTTTGGTGGCAAAACCAGTAATTGATATGGGATCGTGTTCTTTAATACTTTGGCTAATTGAATGATATGTCCATCTTTTAATTCTTTTGAATCTTTGACGCCTAACGTGCGTAATTCTTTCAATTGTGTTTGATCGACATAGGCAGCACAAACAGTCAGTGGGCCAAAGTAACTACCGTTGCCGACTTCGTCACTCCCTAAAACAGATAGTGTTTGTAGATCTTTGGGTAAGGAAGAAGAATTAGTTTGTGTCGAATTTTTTGCTGCAAGTGGGTTTCCCCATTTCGCTGCTTCTTGTTCGGCGCCGGTGCCTTGAAACATCACTTTTCCAGAAGTATAGGCAGTGATCGTTGTGCCATTTTTTTTTGCTGAAAAAAGAGTATATGGAATCGGTTTTTGTACTAGAAATGGACGATACGCCTCTTTCATCTTACTTATTTGATTTTTCGTTACTTTTAAGATAATGTTACTCATGTTTTCCTCCTGTTGCGATCCAGTCGCAAGAAAACTTGTATTTGACTAGATCCAGCTAATTTGAAATCAATGCACACATAGCATTTTTGCAAAGTTTATCATATAATAGTAAAGTATTTATAATGAAGTTTTTCGTGTACGGTTAATTGCTTAACTATATGGTACACTAGTTAATATTTTTGGCAATAGGAGGAGACAGATTCATATGGCACATGAAAAAACACGCTATAAAGCGGTGATTGCGGATCAAACGTATACTATTATCGGGCAAGAATCAAAACAGCATATGGATATGGTCACAAAATTAATCAATGAACAATTAGCTGAACTGAAAGAATTGTCCCCTCAATTAGGCAATGAACAAGCAGCTATTTTATTAGCAGTCAATGCATTTTCCGATCAATTGAAAAGACAGGAAAAAAATTTGAATTTAATAAAAGAAGTCACAGAACTGAAACAAAAAATGGTGAGATTCACAGAAATGGAAAATCGGATCAAACGAATCGAAGCAATTGAAAATGAAGCACGAGCAGTATTGAAAGAAAATGGAAGTGACCATGAAATCAAAAATCATGTGGAAGCACAGCAGATTCTAAATGAAAAACGAAAAGGTCAAATCAAACAAAGATCTTCGAATTGATACTATTATAGAAGAGAAAGGAAGAATGTATGCTTAGTCTTTTGATTTTATTTATTTTGCTGATTGCATTTTTTTCTGGAGCCAGTCGTGGTTTTGCGCTACAGGGAATTTATCTAGTTGGCTATTTTGTCTCATTTCTAGCAGCACAAACCTATTACAAAACATTAGCCAATCATCTGCAATTATATATTCCTTATCCTGCGGTAACAGCCAATTCTAACTTAGTTTTTTTTGATCAAGCTTTTTCATTTAAACTAGATGAAGCATTTTATGCAGGGGTGGCTTTCTTGATCATTTTATTTGTTGGTTGGCTAGTCACACGATTCATTGGGGTATTCGCTCATGGGTTGACGTTTATTCCTGTACTAAAGCAATTAGACTGGGTGGCTGGCGGGGTTTTATCCGTGATCATCACCTATATTTCGTTGGTTCTAGTTTTACGTTTACTGACATTTATTCCGGTGGGATTTATCCAAAACCAATTTAGTGGCAATAATCTTGCAACTTTTATGGTTGAACGAACACCTATTTTAGCAAATAAAATATATGATCTATGGGTGACACAAGTGATTAACTAAGTAAGAGATGATTTCTTGTCAATGACAGAGGCTATGAAGATGTTGGTTAGTCTTGAAGACTGCTTAGCCATCTATCGGCCTCTTTTTTAGTGAAAGTAAGGTGAAAAAAATGAACAAACGCATTCTAGAAACATTAGAGTTTGAAAAAGTAAAACTACAAGTACGACAGTTTGTGATCACAGCACAAGGGCAAGAAGAATTAGCCCAGCTTGTGCCAGTGAATGAAGCAGAGACGATCAGATATTGGTTGGAAGAAACAGAAGATGGTCTAAAAGTCCAACGATTGCGTGGCGGTATCCCAATCCCCAAATTAGAGAATATCCGTCCGCATATGAAACGCATCGAAATCGGTGCTGACCTTAATGGGGTCGAGCTAGCACAAGTTTCTCGTGTCTTATCAACTACTAGTGAGTTGCGACGTTTTATTGATGATTTAGCAGATAGCGAGATTGAGTTTGAGCGTCTTTATTTTTGGACAGATCAATTAGTCGCTATCCCATCCTTGAGTCGTCGTTTGAAAGAAGCAATCGACGATGATGGACGAGTGACGGATGATGCCTCTCCAGAGTTGAAGACGATCCGCCATAATATCCGTAGAAGTGAACAAGCAGTCAGAGAACAATTAGATGGGATCGTTCGTGGGAAAAATGCCAAATACCTAAGCGATGCCATCATTACGATGAGAAACGACCGCTATGTTATTCCAGTAAAACAAGAATATCGTGGTTTGTTTGGTGGAGTCGTCCATGATCAAAGTTCTTCGGGACAAACACTATTCGTTGAACCAAAACAAGTCGTGGAGTTGAACAATCGCTTGCGTCAATATCAAATTGCTGAACGCAATGAGATCCAACGTATTCTAAGTGAGTTGTCGGCGGAGTTGGTTCCTCATCGTCAAGAAATCATCCACAATGCGTATGTCATTGGAAAAATGGACTTGATGAATGCGAAAGCACGCTTTGGGAAAGAACTAAAGGCAATCGTACCGACGATCAGTACAGAAAATATCGTTGATTTGAAGCAAGCCAGACACCCATTGATCGATCAAGAAAAAGTCGTGCCAAATGATATTTCGATTGGAGAAAACTATCAGGCAATCGTCATTACTGGACCAAATACTGGTGGGAAAACCATCACGTTGAAAACATTGGGCTTATTGCAATTGATGGGGCAAGCAGGGTTACCGATCCCGGCGGATGAAGAAAGTCAGATCGGGATCTTTGAAGATATTTTTGCTGATATCGGAGATGAACAATCGATTGAACAAAGTTTATCGACCTTCTCCTCACATATGACAAATACCGTGGATATCCTTTCCAAAGTCAATGAAAAAAGCTTAGTTTTATTTGACGAATTAGGTGCGGGGACTGATCCTCAAGAAGGAGCAGCGCTAGCAATTGCTATTTTAGATGATCTAGGAAAGAAATCTGCCTATGTGATGGCAACAACACATTATCCTGAATTGAAAGTCTATGGTTACAATCGCTCGAATACCATCAATGCGAGTATGGAGTTCAACGTTGACACCCTTAGCCCCACTTATCGCTTGTTGATCGGCGTGCCAGGTAGAAGTAATGCCTTTGAGATTTCAAGTCGTTTAGGATTAGACAACCAAGTCATTGATGAAGCCAAGCAATTGATGAACGATGAAAGTCAAGACTTGAATGAAATGATCACTGATTTAGAGAATCGTCGAAAAATGGCAGAAACAGAATATTTAGAGATGCGTCATTATGTCGATGAAGCGCAACGTCTGTACAATGATTTAAAAGAAGCATATAGCTACTTCTTTGAAGAGCGCGAACAAGAAATGGCGAAAGCCAAACAAAAAGCCAATGCACTTGTCTCTGAAGCAGAAGAAAAGGCAGAAAAAATCATCGCAGATATTCGCAATTTACAAAAACAAGTGGGGCAAGGTACGGTCAAAGAGCATCAATTGATCGATGCCAAATCACAGTTAGCCAACTTGCATCAAGAAGAACAATTAAAGAAAAATAAAGTCTTGAAAAAAGCGAAAGAACAGAAAACATTGAAACCAGGTGACGAAGTACTCGTGACGACTTATGGGCAACGTGGAACATTGTTGCGCAAAAATGGTAACCAATGGCAAGTGGAAATCGGTATCTTGAAGATGAACGTTTCGGAAAGTGAATTGACACCGATCGCTCCTCAAAAAGAACCACAACAACGAGTGATCCATACGGTTCGCTCAGATGCTCATTCCACCGTCTCCAACCAGCTTGATCTTCGAGGGAAACGTTATGAAGAAGCATTAAATGAAGTCGATCTATATTTAGATGCGGCAATTTTGGCTGGCTACCCTCAAGTGACGATCGTTCATGGAAAAGGCACAGGCGCCCTAAGAACTGGGATTACCGATTATTTAAAAAATCATCGTAGTGTCAAGAGCTTCGATTTTGCTCCTGGAAATCAAGGGGGTAATGGTGCGACAATTGTTAAATTTAAATAAAGCTTACTAAAGGTAAGCAAATAGCTCGAATGTAGGTACCAATAGTGCTATACTTAGAGTAGACTAATAAATGGAGGTCTTTGATATGGCTCAAGTAATTACAGATGCAACATTCAACGAAGAAACAGATAAAGGGTTAGTTTTAATCGACTTTTGGGCAACTTGGTGTGGACCTTGTCGAATGCAAGCGCCAATTTTAGACCAGTTAGAAGAAGAATATGACGAAGACGAATTCAGAATCGTGAAGATGGATGTTGATGAAAATCCTGAAACACCACAACAATTTGGGATCATGAGTATTCCAACATTACTTTTGAAAAAAGACGGCGAAGTAGTAGAAAAAGCAATCGGTGTTCAATCAAAAGATCAATTACGTCAAATGATTGCCCAACACTTATAAGATTAAGTAATTAACACATCAGACTGAGACAACAATCATATGGATTGCTGTCTCGGTTTTTTTGCGACTAATGAAGTCATGAAACTGTATAGAGAAGTGGTACAAAACAGTCACAGATGAAGAGAATAGTATCTATTTTTGGAGACAAGATACTTAAAAATTTATACAATAAACCGCGCAAACTTTTTCTTATGTCTCTTCGCTTGATACTTCTATCTCAACCTCTGTTATAATAGCGATATCAGAAATATAAAGGAGCAGTCACCATGAATGAACGAATAAAAAATAAACTTGCATTACTTCCTGATCAGCCTGGCTGCTATTTGATGAAAGACAAAAACGGCACGATCATTTATGTAGGAAAAGCCAAAGTCTTGAAAAATCGTGTGCGTTCCTATTTTACTGGAAGTCATAACACGAAAACGGAGCGATTAGTCAGTGAGATCGAGGACTTTGAATACATTGTGACAGAATCCAACATTGAAGCATTACTGCTAGAAATCAATCTGATCAAAAAGAATGATCCAAAATACAATATTATGTTAAAGGATGATAAAACTTATCCTTTTTTAAAAATCACGAATGAAAAATATCCTCGTTTGGTGATCACTCGTAAAGTATTAAAAGA
Source organism: Enterococcus spodopteracolus (assembly GCF_030441955.1). Lineage (NCBI taxonomy): Bacteria > Bacillati > Bacillota > Bacilli > Lactobacillales > Enterococcaceae > Enterococcus > Enterococcus spodopteracolus. Next base: position 430,111 of record NZ_JARJHD010000001.1, read on the forward strand.
CAAAGCCTTTTATTTTGGGCCTTACCCGGATGTTGGGGCTGCGAATGAAACAAAAAAGATTTTAGATCGTTTATTCCCTTTACGAAAGTGTAAACCAACTCAGACAAAAGAACCTTGTCTTTATTACCATTTAGGTCAATGCTTATGTCCCTACTATTTTGATGTAGATCCAGCGGAATATACAAGTATCGTGAATGAAGTCAAACGCTTTTTGAATGGTGGTCATGAGACGATCGAAGCGGAGATCAAAGAGAAAATGGCTAATGCTGCAGAAAATATGGAATTTGAAAAAGCAGCAGAGTATCGTGATCAAATCAGAGCCATTGAAACGATCATGACAAGACAAAAAATGACAAACACTGATTTGATTGATCGAGATGTGTTTGGTTATGCCATTGATAAAGGCTGGATGTGTGTCCAAGTATTCTTTGTACGTCAAGGAAAGCTGATCGAACGAGATGTATCGATCATTCCTTTTTATAATGAAGCAGAAGAAGATTTCTTAACCTATATCGGACAGTTTTATCAAGAAAATGAACATTTCATTCCAAAAGAAGTGGTGATCCCTGATACGATTGACCAACCGAGTGTTGAGGCGTTGTTAGCGACGAAGGTCATCCAGCCAAAACGTGGTGAGAAGAAAAAGTTAGTGGAACTGGCCAATAAAAATGCAAGGGTGGCATTGAACGAACGATTTGATTTGATCGTTAGGAAACAAGAACGAACAATCGGAGCGATCGAGCGCCTTGGTAATGCGATGAACATTCCAGCACCCATCCGGATCGAGTCTTTTGATAACTCTAATATCATGGGAACCGATCCCGTAGCGGCGATGGTGGTATTCATCGATGGAAAACCAGCAAAAAAAGAATACCGTAAATACAAAATCAAAACGGTCGTTGGACCGGACGACTATGCTTCGATGAGAGAAGTCATCTACCGCCGCTATGCACGTGTGATACGAGAAGAACTGCCATTGCCTGATCTGATTTTAATCGATGGGGGGAAAGGGCAAGTCGATGTAGCGAAGGATGTATTAGAAAATCAATTAGGTATCGATATCCCCGTCGCTGGAATGGCTAAGAATGATAAGCATAAAACCAATGAGTTGTTATTTGGGAATGAATTAAAAGTGGTTCCGCTCGAACGAAATTCACCAGAATTCTTTTTATTGCAACGTATCCAAGACGAAGTACATCGCTTTGCAATAACGTTTCATCGTCAGTTACGTAGTAAAAATAGTTTTGCGTCGCGCTTAGATGAAATTGAAGGATTAGGACCAAAACGAAAAAAAATGTTGTTGAAAGAGTTCAAATCGTTAAAAAACATCACCGCTGCGTCAATTGAGGAGTTACAAGAAATTGGTCTACCAAAAAATGTCGCACAAAATGTTTTCGATAAACTGCATAAAAATTGAACTGAGGGCGCTTTACAAAACCTGTAAAGTGTCCTATCATTTTCATATGTACAATAAAAAACAATAACATAAGTTCTTATGTATAAGTTATTTTCATATCGTACAGTAAAGGATCGAGGAATTTAGGATGAAGGAGTGAGAAAATGCTAGAAGTAAAGGATTTGGTTAAGACATTTGGCAGTTATACAGCTGTTGATCATGTTTCTTTTCAAATACCTGATGGGAAAATCATGGGATTGATTGGGCAAAACGGTGCAGGAAAAACAACGACTTTTCGTTTGATTTTAGATTTTTTGACGCAAGATCAAGGAGAAGTACTATGGAACGGCCATCATTTGAGTGAAAAAGATTATGATATCATTGGGTATTTACCTGAAGAACGAGGGCTTTATCCCAAGGTATCGATTCAAGAACAGTTGATCTATTTTGCTGCATTACGGGGAAAAACAAAAAAAGAAATTGAACCTAAGATCGATTTTTGGATGGAAAAATTTCAAGTAAAAGGAAAAAAAACAGATAAAGTTAAGTCCTTGTCAAAAGGAAATCAACAAAAGGTACAACTGATTGCAACACTGATCCATGAACCTAAGTTGATTATTCTAGATGAACCTTTTAGTGGATTGGATCCAGTGAATGCTGAGCTACTCAAAGATGGAATCATCGAACTGAAGAAAAACGGCTCATGTGTCATTTTTTCTAGTCACAACATGGATAATGTTGAAAAGATTTGTGACCACTTGATCATGCTTCGAAATGGTAAGATGGTACTAAATGGGAAAGTCCACGAGATTCGAGAAGCATTTGGACGAACAAAGCTATTTTTGGAGTCTGGATTGTCACAACAAGAAATAGAGGGAATTGCTGGGGTCAATAAAGTGATCCTTCGGGAGGATCAATCATTGGAAATCACGTTGGATCATCCAGATGTAGGAAAAGAGATCTTTACCCGTGCAACACAATTTGGCTATATTCCAATGTTCAATCAACAACCGCCTACTTTAGAAGAAATCTTCAAGATGAAAGCAGGTGAGCTACATGGGTAAATTTTGGATCATCACGAAAGATGTCTATTTGAAAAATGTCAAATCGATTTCTTTTATTATTATGATATTAGTCCCGTTTGTCTTGATGGGTGTGATTTATTTAGCAGGTAATTTTGCTCAACAAAACAGTGAAACAGATAAAATCGGCGTGATTGCTGAAGACCAACAAATCACTGATTATTTGAGTCAATCCGATATGGGGGATTTCCACTTTGAAGCTTTTTCATCGGAGGATGAAGCCAAAAGTAAGTTATCTGACGAAAAGATCGATGCATACATGGTAGTCACGACAGATAATGGAGAAGTATCTGGAGAATTATTTAGTGAAAACTCATTAGGCCAAGCAACACAACTGTTGATCCAACAGCAGTTGACTGGTTTACAGTCGATGATGCGGGCAAGTAGCTTAGGAATTTCTCCTGAAGAAGTGGCTGCATTAAGTCAACCGGCTGGATTTTCACGACAAAAAGTTAGTTTTGACGCAAATGGTGAAATGACGATAGGAGAAGATAACTCAGCTGTTCAATATGCAGTCAGTTATGTCGCAACGATCATTCTATTCATCATCATCTTGACGTATGCACAGATCATCGCTCAAGAGATTGCTTCAGAAAAAGGGACAAGAATCATGGAAGTGATCTTGTCTAGTACCACTGCACAAAAACATTTTTATGGAAAACTAACAGGAGTTCTGCTAGTGGCAGTCACTCAAATGGCTTTATACGGTATCATTTTTGCTGTAGGATTCAACCAGTTCAAAGATATGGAAATCGTTAAAAGTGTACTGGATGGGATTTCTTTGGATAGTATTTTCGGGCCATTCTTATGGTATTCTTTACTATTTATGTTCTTTGGGATTTTGATCTACGCCGTGTTAGCTGCCTTATGTGGCTCACTGGTCAACAAAGCCGAAGATACAGCAAAAGCGATTTTACCAGTGACGTACCTTTCTTTAGGTGGTTATATGTTAGGATTGATCCTTGGTGCATCTGATCCGAATAATATCGTGATCCGCATCACTTCATACATTCCATTCCTATCTTCATATATCATGCCGATCCGCTTGGCAAATGAAACGGTTGAAATAAGTGGCGTTTTGATTTCTTTGATCGTCCTAGTGATCATCACATTCGTATTGATGTTCATGTCCGCAAATATGTACAAATCAAACGTGCTTGTTTACAGTGAAGGTGGTATTTGGACGTCATTGAAACAATCGATTTCAATCATGAGAAATGAACGCAAAAAGAAATAAATGTTGAAGTTGTAACAGAAATGTTCAACAATGAGAAATAAGCCGAGACACTCGAAAATTGTTCTTCAACTTTCGGGTGTCTCGGCTTATTTTCGTAAGAGCTGCTTTTAGACGTATACCTAGAGCGCTTTTGTTTGATTCAAAAAATTCACGATTTTATATGTACCTATTTTTTATTTATCAAAGTAATTTTGTTGTAAATATCCATTATGTATCCTATAATTTTAGGTATACCAATTTTGGAGGCGTTTGGATGGATCAATATTTAGAATTATTGTCAGAAAAATTCCCAACAAAAGAAGAAGTCATTACGGAGATCATCAACTTAGAAGCAATCCTACAACTACCAAAAGGAACCGAATTATTTTTAAGTGATATCCATGGAGAGTTTCCAGCATTTGATCATATATTGAGAAATGGTTCAGGGAATCTACGAGAGAAAATCAAAGATTTATTTCGAGAATGTTTAAGTGAAGAAGAGATGAAACGATTAACGATTTTTGTTGCATATCCGGAATACGCATTAGCGACTGACTGGTACAAAAAACAAGACAAAACAACGTTGATCCATCAATTGATCGAGTTACTGCGATTCACTTCTGTTAAGTATACGAGATCAAAAGTAAGAAAAGCCTTACCTAAAGAATATAGTTATATCATTGAGGAATTATTGTATGTCGATGATCGTGTGCAAGGGAAAAAATCTTATGTGAGTAAAATCGTTGATCAGTTGCTTGAGATGAATGAAGAAGAGCGCTTTTTAAAAAAGTTAGCGCAGACGATTCAACGAATGGTAATCGATCATGTCCACGTGGTCGGAGACATCTTTGATCGGGGGACACAAGCCGCCAAAGTGATGGACCGCTTGATGGAGATCCATTCAATCGATATCCAATGGGGCAATCATGATATTTTATGGCTGGGAGCATATTGTGGCTCGGAAACTTGTTTGTTGACCTTATTGCGTATCGCTGCGCGGTATAATTATTTATTCGAGTTGGAAAAAGAGTACGCGTTGAATCTGCGTTCCCTTTGTTCGTTTGCGACAGAAACTTATCAGACAAACCCTTTGTTTACACCTAAGAATAGCCAAGACGCAACGGAACGCGAGAGAGAAGAGATGGAGAAAATCCATCAAGCGCTTGTGATCATGCAATTCAAACTAGAATCGCAATTGCTGAAACGACGACCAGAATTTGAGATGGCGGAACGGGATATGTTAGCGAATATCGATTATGAAAAAAATGAGTTATTTCTGGATGGTCAAAAGTATACGATCCATCACCCATGTTTCCAGACGATTTCTGCGCAGGAACCGGATCGTTTAACGGCAGACGAACGACGAGTGATCGATATGTTGCTGTATTCTTTTCAACATTCACTCCGGATGCAAAAACATATGGATTTCCTTTTAGAAAAAGGTAGGATGTATCTCGTCACGAACCAAAGTATCTTATTTCATGGCTGTATGCCAGTAGATGAACATGGTGAGTTTCTAAGTTTTAAACTTGGGAGTGAGACGTATCAAGGGAAACAATTGATGGCATTTTTTGAAGAACAGATTCGTGAAAGTGCTAAATCACTGAAGAAAAAAGAAGACTTAGCGACTGATTTGATTTGGTATGCATGGAGTGGACCTTACTCGCCGTTGTTTGGTAAAAGTAAGATGGCTACGTTTGAGCGTTATTATTTAGCAGAAAAAGAAACGCATGTGGAAGTCAGCAATGCTTACTATCGATTACGAGACAAAGAATGGTTAAGTCAAAAAGTGAGGCGTGAGTTCGGTGTACCTGTTTATGGTTCAGTGATCATCAATGGACATACACCAGTCAAAGTGAAAAAAGGGGAGTCACCAATCAAAGCGGACGGAACAGTTTTCGTGATTGACGGTGGTTTATCAAAGGCCTATCAAAGAACAACAGGTATTGCAGGGTATTCGTTGCTATGCAACTCTTATGGCTTTCAAATTGTGACCCACTACCCATTTTTAGGCATCGAGGAACAATTTGAAACAGCCAATGGCTTGGCAGAAGTTAAAAAGGTCATTGATCAACAGTTGCCACGAAAATTAAATCGTGATACGACAAAAGGGAGCGAATTGCAGCGACAAATCCAGCAATTGAAACAGCTGCTTGAGTATCGTAGAAGGTAACTGCTGGTTGATGTGCCTTGCATAAAATGAATGAAAGCCCGTCTAGCCGAAACAACATGTTCCTGCTAGACGGGCTTTTCATTTCGTTTGTAACAATCATAACGATTGTACAAAATAATCAAATAATTTTTGATCGAGTGGATTTTTTTGATGAATAAGCTCAGGATGCCATTGAACACCCAGTATTCGTTGGTCGGATCCTTTACTTTCAACAGCTTCCACCAATCCATCAGGAGAATACGCTGTTGCTTTTAGTGTGGGAGCAAGATCTCTGATTGCTTGGTGATGATAAGAATTTACAAAATAAGAAGTAGGTAATACTTCGTGGAGTATACTATCTGGTTCGACTGTGATTTCATGCGTAGCAAATTGTGGGGGGGTTGGTTGTTGTTCATGTTTCACTGACCAATTTGGATATAACGTAAGGTCTTGGTAAAGATTCCCTCCTAACGTTACATTCAATAATTGCATCCCACGACACACAGCTAAGATCGGTTTATTTTGTTTTAATGCTTCATTGATCAACGCCTGTTCAAATAGATCCCGATTCAGGTTTGTTTCTGTCAATTTAGGGTGAGGCGCTTCATTGTAGAGCGAAGGACTGATATCCTGACCACCAGCAAGGAGTAGCTTATCGACGAGCTGAATGTAGTCACGAGCGCTTTCTGTGGAAGAAATAGGGAAAAGCAAAGGCAAGCCCCCTGCTTGCTGTACCGCATCAACAAAACCTTGCGGGGTGTAAGTGACTTGATTTCCTTGAAATGTTTCTGTAGCCCGCAGTAATTGATTGGCCGCGATACCAATTTTTTGATGCATACGATTTCCTCCATTCATAAACTATTTCTATTTTAGCAATAGTTTAAAAAAAATTAAAATATTTGTTTTGGAAAACGTACGTAATTATATAATAGGTAGAATGTTTATCTAAAGTTGCTCATTTACTGTCAGTTGTGAACTTTCTGAAAGGAAAAAGGGATCTGTTAGTTGAAATTTTATCTGAATTTGTTATACTTATAAGTAAGAAATATATAAATGGTTGGGCGCAAGCTTCAAGGATCTAGTTCTTCAAGGGGTGAGAAGAACATTTTTTTGAAAGTGCCTAGATTATCTGAAGTTATTTTTAGAGGGACATACTTTCAATGAAAAAAGAAAGGATGTCCCTCTTTTTTTAGAGAAAGGAAGTGGGGAATATGCTAGAAGCCTTGGAAAAAATCAAACAAGCTGAAAAAGAAAATGAACAAGCGATGAAAAAGCTTCAGCAAGAGTTAAAAGATTATAAAGAAGCAAAAGATGTCGAATTGGATCAATTTCGTGCAAGTCAAAAACAACATTTGGAACAGTTGTTTGAAGAAAAAAAACGAGCGGAAAAGCAAAAAGCTATTGCTGAAAAAAATAAATTGAACGAAGATGCTAGACGATTGCAATCCATCGTAAAAGAACAATATGAGAAGCAACGTCAGCAAGCAGTTGACGCGATCATTGAAAGGGTGAAAGAAACCTATGGCCGTCACTAAGATGGAAAAAGTGACTCTTATTTCCGATAAACAAAATCAGGATGCCTTATTACAAGCAATCCAAGGTATCCAAAATGTAGAGATTCGCGATCTTTTTCAAGAAACGACAAATAATCAATGGGTGGATACTTATTTTCCTAAGGCAGCGATTTTCGAAAAAGAACCGATCGTCAATGCGCTTACTAGTCGGATCATGCAAACAAGAGAAGCTGTTCAATTCATTGATCATCATGGGGACAAACAACAAAAGAAACAACACCTCAAACGAAGAGAAGTGACCTTGCAGGAACTAGAAGCAAATTATTCGGAAGAAGATTTTACGAAGCGTTTAACTGAAATATTAGACTTAAAGAAACAATGGGAAACATTGGCAGAACAACGAGAACAACTGTCAGAGCAGGAAGACTGGTTGACACATTGGGCAAATCTGGATTTTATGCCGCAAAGCTTTAGTAGTCACCAAACAACAGTTGAGATGGGAACGATCAGTGTTGCTAATGCGACAGAATTTAGAGAAGCATTAGCAAAAGTTCCAGAGGTCTATGTGGAAGAAGTCAGTGAAACAGATCACTTCGTTTACTTGACTTACGTGGTGCTCAAAAATTCAGCATCTATTGTCGATGAGATTGCTACTCGTTATGGTTTTGTCAAAGAAGCATATCCTTATGAGCAAACGCCAAAAGAACAGCTACAGAAAATCAAGCAAGAGTTGCAAGCTTGTTACGAAGCACAAAAACAATTAGCAATCAAAATCGGTCGCTGTAGCAGTTACATCCAAGAATTGGAATGGGCAGAAGAAATCCTATTGGCAATGGCAGAACGAGAAGCAGTGAAGGATCGGTTTGTCATGGCGCCTTACCTGATCGTTCTCCAAGGATGGGTCGGCGAGGACGAAAAGCAAGAATTGATCCAGCAGGTAGAAAATACGTTGTCTGCTGATGAAGTCTTTCTTAGCTTTGAAGCGCCCACCGAAGAAGAGATCGATCAAGAAGTACCAACGAAATTGAAGAACCATCCAATAGTGGCACCTTTTGAAATGCTGACGGAAATGTATAGTTTACCTAAGTATCATGAAATTGATCCGACACCATGGATGACGCCATTTTATCTTGTCTTTTTCGGGATGATGGTGGCTGATATTGGTTATGGTTTACTCATGCTTATAGGCGCAATCATTGCGCGAAAATTGTTGGTATTGCCTCGAGGAATGCAGCGATTTGCTAAGTTTTTCGAAATCTTAGCGATTCCGTCAATCATCTGGGGATTTATTTATAGTTCCTTCTTTGGACAAGCGTTACCGACCGAAGTATTAGGTATCCACTTACCCTTCCCATTGTTGTCTACAACAGATGATGTCAATACGATTTTAGTCTTGTCTGTCATTTTTGGGCTTATCCAAATCTTAGTCGGATTGTTTCTTGCAGCGAAAGAGCATATCAAGCGCAAAGATTACGTGGATGCGATCAATGATGGATTTGCCTGGCAAGGGATTTTAGTGGGAGTCGTCCTTATATTGCTTGGTAGTATGATTCTTAAAAACCCGATTTTTGTTTATCTAGGTGCAGGATTAGCGATTTTATCAGCGCTATGTATTTTGGTCATTCCGATTTTCCAATCTTCATCTAAAGCCAAAGGTGCTGCAAAAGGAGCCTATAATTTGTATGGTTTGACTGGTTATATCGGTGATCTAGTGAGTTATACACGATTGATGGCTTTGGGGATCTCTGGTGGGAGTATCGGCGCTGCCTTCAATATGTTGGTTGCTTTCATGCCGCCAGCCGCACGTTTTAGTGTCGGGATCTTATTGATCATCGCTTTACATGCATTGAATATGTTCTTGACCTTGCTTAGTGCCTACGTGCATGGCGCGAGATTACAATATGTCGAATTTTTCGGCAAGTTTTATTCCGGAGGCGGACGGGCCTTCGATCCACTGAAAACAGCGGAAAAATATGTCAATATCAATCATAAGAAAAAGTAAAAAAATTGGAGGAATTTTAAAAAATGATGGATTACTTAATTGCTCAAAATGGTGGAATGGTGTTTGCGGTATTAGCGATGGCAACGGCCACGATCTTTTCAGGGATCGGATCAGCGAAAGGTGTGGGGATGACCGGTGAAGCCGCAGCTGCATTGACGACAAGTCAACCGGAGAAATTCGGACAAGCGTTGATTTTACAATTACTTCCCGGAACACAGGGACTTTATGGATTCGTAATCGCCTTCTTGATCTTTATCAATTTAAATGCAGATATGTCGGTTGTGCAAGGGCTGAATTTTTTAGGCGCATCTTTACCAATCGCCTTTACAGGTTTGTTTTCTGGGATTGCTCAGGGGAAAGTATCTGCTGCAGGTATCCAGATCTTAGCGAAAAAACCAGAACACGCAACTAAAGGAATTATCTTTGCCGCAATGGTTGAAACTTATGCAATCTTAGGCTTCGTTATTTCTTTCTTATTAGTATTGAATGCTTAAACAAGGAGGAAAAACAATGAACGCCATTGATAATATCATTCGTCAAATGAATGAAACAGCTGAAGCAGAACGAGCGGCGTTTGAAAAAGCAGAACGTGAAAAAATCGATCAGCAGTTCAAAATCGAGCGTGCGCGTTTAGAAGCAGACAATGAAAAGCAAAAATCGAAAGAGCTTGAAGAAATCGAAAAGAGTTACCGTCAATTAAGAAATCGCCAACAGGTGGAAGTGCGTCAAGCAACACTCAATGAAAAACAAGAATTTTTACATCGTTTGTTTGCTGAAGCACGTCAAGAATTAGAAAATTGGCCAGGAGAAGATCAACTTGCCATCATGTTCAAAATGGTACAGAATTTATCCTTATCTGGTGATGTTACTTTATTAGCCGGAGAAAAATCTGCTGCCATTTTAACTAATGAAGTAGTGACAAAGTGGAATCAACAGTTACCTTTTACCTTGCATCTAAGCGATCGAAGGATTGCCAAAGAAGCAGGATTTTTGATTGATGACCAAGGTGTACAATACAACTTGGTCTATAGTGATCTAGTACAAGAAGTGCAAGAACAAATGCGCTTTGAAATTGCGAAACAACTATTCGAGTAAGGAGGGATCGATGAATGGATTATCATGAATTAAATCCCTTGATTCGTGGAAGAGAATTAGAACTTTTATCAAAAGAAGACTTTGATCGCATGATCCAGGCGAAATCATTAGACGCATTAGGCGAAATGTTAAAGACAACGATTTATCATCCTTATATCTACGAAGGTTTTGAACGGGACTTTGAGGAAAATCTGTTGGCTGAATCGGGCAAACTATTTACCTGGTTGAAAGAGTCGGCGCCAGAACCTGAAGTCGTTTGGATCTATACGATGCGTTATACGTTCCATAATTTAAAAGTCCTGACAAAAGCTGAGATGACGGGCAAAAATCTGGATCACCTGTACCGTAACGATGGTTTTTATTCATGCGAAGCGTTAAAGCAAGCAATCCATACACAAGCCTCTACAGAATTGCCTTCGCAGTTGATGGATAGTATTCGTGAAGTCCATGAATATTGCGAAGAATCCTCTGTGTTACAAGGAATCGATGTTATCTATGATCGCTATTTCTTGACAGAGCAACGCCGTCTTGGAGAGAAACTTGGGTATCCGGAATTACTGGAAGAAATCATTGCGTTTATTGATTTGACTAATATCACGACGATGGCACGCGGTATCTTGCAACAACGATCCAGCGGATTTATGACCGCAGTACTTTCAAGTTCTGGCAGTATCCCGAAAGAAACGTTTTTGAGTTTCGTCAAAAGCGAGTTGGATACCTATTTGAACTTTCTGCAAACAACAGATTATCGTCAATTGATCGAACCTGCGATCCATGAAGGAGAACTAGATTTTGTTCGATTAGAACAAATCAAAGACGATTACTTATCTTCGCTGTATGAAGCCGCACAAACGCAGGCTTTTGGCCCGTTGCCTTTACTTGCTTTCTTGAATGCAAAAGAAATTGAGAGTAAAAATCTTCGGTTATTAGTGATCGGTAAGAAAAATCACTTTGACAATGAAACAATCAGAGAAAGGGTGAGACAAGTCTATGACGCATAAAATCGGTGTCGTTGGCGACAAAGATTCTGTTTTACCATTTAAGTTATTTGGGTTTGATGTGCACTATGCGACAGAGCCACAAGAAGTGAGGCGCGCAATCGAACAAATGGCAAAAAGCGCCTATGGAGTGATCTATGTCACAGAACAATCGGCGACGATGACACCTGAGACGATTGAACGTTACAAAGAATCGATGACGCCAGCAATTGTCCTAATCCCTAGCCATCAAGGAACGATGGGGATCGGCGTAGCAGAAATCCAAAAGAGTGTGGAAAAAGCAGTTGGACAAAATATCTTATAGAATGTAAAGGAGATAGTGCATTGCAAATTGGAAAAATCATAAAAGTCTCCGGCCCTCTCGTGATGGCAAAAAATATGTCAGATGCAAGTATCCAAGATATGTGCTTAGTGGGAGAGCTAGGAGTCATCGGTGAAATCATTGAGATGCGCGGAGATGTCGCATCGATACAAGTATACGAAGAAACTTCAGGGATCGGTCCTGGTGAGCCCGTTCGTTCAACAGGTGAAGCGTTATCTGTTGAGTTAGCACCTGGGATCATTTCACAAATGTTTGATGGGATCCAACGGCCATTGGATACGTTCATGGAGATCACGCAAAGCAACTTTTTAAGTCGTGGTGTCCAATTACCAGCGTTAGACCATGAAAAAAAATGGTGGTTTGAAGCAACTGCTGAAGTCGGGCAAGAAGTCAGTACTGGAGATGTTCTAGGTGTGGTGGATGAAACAAAGATCATCCGACACAAAATCATGGTACCTCATGGTGTCAAAGGAAAAATCAAAAAAATCGAAGCGGGATCATTTACGATCGATGAAGTGGTTTGTGTCATCGAAACAGAAGATGATTTGCGAGAATTGACGATGTTGCAAAAATGGCCTGTTAGACGTAGTCGTCCGATCAAAGCAAAATTGAATCCGGACGCGCCAATGATCACGGGGCAACGTGTTATCGATACCTTTTTCCCAGTGACAAAAGGCGGAGCTGCCGCTGTACCTGGCCCTTTTGGAGCTGGTAAAACAGTTGTCCAGCACCAAATTGCTAAATGGGCAGATGTCGATATGGTCGTTTATGTTGGTTGTGGTGAACGTGGTAATGAGATGACGGACGTATTGAATGAGTTTCCAGAATTGATTGATCCTAATACAGGTGAATCATTGATGGAACGTACCGTATTAATTGCCAATACATCAAATATGCCAGTAGCCGCACGGGAAGCATCAATCTATACAGGGATCACTATTGCGGAATATTTCCGAGATATGGGGTATGATGTGGCGATTATGGCAGATTCGACCTCTCGTTGGGCAGAGGCATTGCGAGAAATGAGTGGACGTTTAGAAGAAATGCCTGGTGATGAAGGCTATCCTGCATATTTAGGTTCTCGTTTAGCAGAATACTATGAACGTTCAGGACGTGTCATTGCTTTAGGTAGTGACGAACGTGAAGGAAGCATTACAGCGATCAGTGCGGTCTCACCATCTGGTGGAGATGTTTCTGAACCAGTGACTCAAAATACGTTGCGTGTTGTGAAAGTATTCTGGGGATTAGATTCCAGTCTGGCGCAGAAGCGTCATTTTCCATCCATCAATTGGATTCAAAGCTATTCTCTTTATTCGTCAGAAGTAGGACGTTATATGGATCAGATCCTACAAGAGAATTGGGCAGAGATGGTGGCAGAAGGAATGCGTATCTTGCAACAAGAAGAGCAATTGAATGAAATCGTGCGTCTTGTTGGTGTCGATTCCCTTTCAGATAATGATCGCTTGACGCTTGAAGTAGCAAAATCCATTCGTGAAGATTACTTACAACAAAATGCGTTTGATGAGGTGGATACATTTACTTCTAGAGAAAAACAATTCAAGATGTTGAAATTGATCCTATCTTTTGGTGAAGAAGCACGCCAGGCGATTTCATTAGGTGCTTATCTCAGTGAGATCATGAAAGGAACTGTGGGATTGAGAGAACGAATCGGTCGTAGTAAATTCGTGCCAGAAACAGAATTAGAGAAATTAGATGAAATCCAAGCGAATATCAAACCAACGATCCAAGCAATCGTTTCAGAAGGAGGAATGACCGATGATTAAAGAATATCGAACAATTGGTGAAGTGGTCGGTCCTTTGATGGCGGTCGAGAAAGTCGCTGGGGTGAAATATGAAGAATTGATCGAAGTTCGTATGCAAAATGGCGAGATTCGTCGTGGACAAGTACTTGAAGTACAAGAAGACAAAGCGATGGTCCAAATTTTTGAAGGAACTAGTGGGATCAATCTTAGAGATTCAACGGTCCGCTTTTTAGGGCATCCATTAGAGTTGGGGGTTTCTGAAGACATGATCGGTCGCGTATTTGACGGATTAGGTCGTCCAAAAGACAATGGGCCAGAAATCCTACCAGAAAAATACTTGGACATCAATGGAGAAGTGATCAACCCGGTGGCTCGTGATTATCCTGATGAGTTTATCCAAACAGGTATCTCAGCAATCGATCACCTGAACACTTTGGTCAGAGGACAAAAATTGCCGGTATTTTCCGGCTCTGGTTTGCCACACAAAGAATTAGCTGCTCAAATTGCGAGACAAGCGACGGTATTAGACTCTTCTGATGATTTTGCAGTTGTTTTTGCTGCCATAGGAATCACCTTTGAAGAAGCAGAATTCTTTATGAAAGACTTCCGTCAGACGGGAGCAATCGATCGTTCGGTGATGTTCATGAACTTAGCAAATGACCCAGCCATCGAACGAATCGCAACGCCTCGTATGGCATTGACCGCGGCTGAATATCTCGCCTATGAAAAAGGGATGCACGTGTTAGTCATCATGACAGATATGACTAACTACGCCGAAGCATTACGAGAAATCTCTGCTGCCCGTCGTGAAGTGCCTGGTCGTCGTGGCTATCCAGGGTATCTTTATACGAATTTAGCAACTTTATATGAACGTGCTGGTCGAATTCGAGGATTAAAGGGTTCTGTGACACAAATCCCGATCTTGACCATGCCAGAAGATGATAAGACACATCCGATCCCTGATTTGACTGGCTATATCACAGAAGGACAAATCATTTTGACGAGGGAATTGTATAAGAGCGGCATCCAACCACCGATCGATGTCCTACCTTCGCTTTCACGTTTGAAAGATAAAGGGACAGGTGAAGGGAAAACTAGAAAAGATCATGCAGCGACGATGAACCAATTATTTGCGGCGTATGCCCAAGGCAAACAAGCAAAAGAATTAGCTGTTGTCTTAGGGGAATCGGCGTTGTCAGACGTGGACAAAATCTATGCTAAGTTTGCGGAACGTTTTGAAAAAGAATATGTCAATCAAGGTTTTTATACCAACCGCTCGATCACTGAAACGCTGGATCTAGGATGGGAACTTTTAGCCATGCTTCCACGAACAGAATTAAAACGGATCAAAGACGATCTGCTTGACCAGTACCTGCCAGAAGGGGAGTGAGTGTCTGATGGTTCGATTAAATGTTAATCCGACACGAATGGAATTGACACGACTCAAAAAACAATTGACAACTGCAACAAGAGGACACAAATTGTTGAAGGATAAGCAGGATGAATTGATGCGTCAATTCATCCTACTGATCCGTAAGAACAATGAACTGCGCCAAATAGTGGAAAAAGAAATGACAGCAGCTATGAGCGATTTTGTCCTTGCGAAAGCTTCATTACCTGAAGCCTTCATTGATGAATTGTTTGTACTACCGGCTGAAAATGTCGAGTTAGCTGTTATCGAAAAAAACATCATGAGCGTCAAAGTACCGATCATGAATTTTGAATATGACGAACAGCTAGGCGAAGCACCGGTGGATTATGGCTATTTGAATTCCAATGCAGAATTAGACCGTTCGATCGATCGTTTTACCTCATTTCTGCCTAAACTCCTTGAGTTGACAGAGATCGAAAAAACCTGTCAACTCATGGCCGGTGAGATCGAAAAAACACGGCGCAGAGTGAATGCGTTAGAGTACATGACGATCCCACAACTAGAAGAAACGATCTATTATATCAAGATGAAGTTAGAAGAAAATGAACGTGCGGAAGTGACTCGCTTGATCAAAGTGAAAAATATGGGGAACGCTGATTAGCTAAGCCATCCGAGCAAATTAGTCACGTTGTTCGTTCATTCGAGCTACAGTTCTAAGCTCCGAAGAATAGGCCATAAATGTCGTAAATTATCTTTAACTAATTTCGGACGTTTATGGCTTCTTATCAGGAGTTTTTTCTTTTTGTAGAACTTATTTGAGCGTTTCTATTGTTTGTTCAAAAGCATGTGTATCAAACGAACAGGTATAAAGGAGGAAAAAGACTCAAATTCTTTGCTGGAAGAAGAAAAACAGGGTAAGATAAGGGATGAAAAGAGAGCGAGCGTTTGGCGGACTTACTTTTACATCCGTGAGAGCAATAGCTACTTCATTTGTTCGTTGCGAAGGTAGCTAACGGTCTTAGAGGAGTGATTCGAATGAAACAGAGGATAACAAAACAACTGTCACCAGTTCAATTGATTGCTGTTGGCTTTTTTCTTTTGATCTTAGTTGGTGGCAGTTTACTTACTTTGCCTTTCTTTAGTAAAAGTGGCGAACCGACGAATTATATTGATGCATTATTTACTGCAACTTCAGCCGTCTGTGTCACTGGCTTGACTACGTTGAACACTGCGGCGCATTGGAATGAAGCCGGTCAGTTTCTGATCATGGTTTTGATCGAGATCGGTGGTTTAGGTTTTATGATGATCCCCATTATTTTCTTTGCAGTAGCGAAGAAAAAAGTCAGTTTTAGTATGCGGATCTTACTGAAAGAAGCATTGAATCTTGAAATCATGTCAGGTGTTATGAGTTTGATGCTCTATATCTTGAAATTCGCAATGGTCATCCAAGGGCTGGGAGCACTTGCCTTGAGTTTTACATTTGTACCGACTTACGGATGGACAAAAGGGATTTGGTACAGCATCTTCCATGCCGTATCAAGTTTTTGTAATGCTGGATTTGATTTGTTAGGGGATAGCTTAGCAAATGATCAGCCAAACATCTATCTCTTAATGGTGGTCTCTGCACTGATCATTGCTGGAGGATTAGGTTTTATTGTTTGGCGGGATCTACTTAGTTATCATAAAGTAAAGAAAATCACTCTTCACTCAAAAATTGCATTGATTGTCACTGGCGGCTTATTGGTGGGTGGTTTTATCGTCTTTTTCTTTACCGAACAAAATGCGATCCATCTAGTTGAAGGAACTTATCTTGAACGTTTAGCAAATACGTTCTTCCTGAGTGTCACACCAAGAACAGCTGGTTACTACTCCATCGACTATTTACAAATGAGTCATGCCGGCTTGATGTTGACAATGATCTTGATGTATATCGGTGGAACATCAGGTTCAACAGCTGGTGGGTTAAAGACCACTACTTTGGGCATCTTATTGATTCAAATGCATGCGACATTTAATGGGAAAACTAGAGCTGAAGCTTTTGGACGAACGATTCGCCCAGCAGCAGTACTTCGCGCACTGACGTTGTTTTTCGTTACATTGTCTTTATGTATGTTGGCGATCATGGTCTTGTCGGTGACTGAGACGATCCCAGAAACTTCAGGCATCGAATATATTGCTTTTGAAGTGTTCTCAGCGTTTGGAACAGTTGGTTTGACAATGGGGTTGACACCAGATCTGACAGAAGTCGGCAAACTGCTCATCATGTCATTGATGTATATCGGACGTGTAGGGATTTTAACCGTCTTTTTCTCTATCCTTGTAAAAGGAAATCAAGTAGGGACGAAGTACAAATATCCAGAAGAGAGCGTATTGATCGGTTAATAGTAAGAGGTTTTAAGAACAAAAAAACAGAGGAAGTTGACACACGGTGTTCACATCCTCTGTTTTTTAGTGTTGCTCTATTTATTTTGTACGAATGACTTCGATTTTGTAACCATCAGGATCGACAACGAAGTAATAAGACGGAGCTGTTCCTGGCAGTCCTTTCAAGTCAGTCACGTTGAAGCCTGCTGCTTGATGTTTTTCATGAAGTGCTTCTAAGTCTTCAACTGAAATAGCGATATGACCGTAACCGTTTCCTAAATCATAGCCTTCATGATCATAGTTGTAAGTTAACTCTAATTCGTAATCGTCTCCTGGTAAAGTCAAATAAACCAGCGTAAACTTGTTTTCTGGAAAATCGCGGCGACGACTTTCTTCAAAGCCGAATGCTGTTTGATAGAATTTTAAAGAAGCGTCAAGATCTTTGACACGGACGCAAGTATGAGCCATTTTCATAAGTATATCTTCCTTTCTATTTTACCTTTTCCACATTATCATATCAAAAATTTCAAGTACGCTATGGGTTTGTGCTTGTTTATGAGAAAACTCTCATGTAGAATAGAAAGAAAAAGATGAAGGGACAATACCTATGGAAAACCCAATGTTTGGCGAAAAAGACGAGTCTGCAAATTACCAAGACCGTTACGCAGCGTATATCATTGTCGAAACACATGGGAAAATCGCAATGATCGAAGCGCCAAATGGTGCCTTTTTTTTGCCAGGCGGTGAAAAAGAGGGACAGGAAACAAATGAAGAAGCGATTTCTCGTGAATTACTGGAGGAAATGGGGATCAGCGCAGAGATTGCTTGTTATCTAGGAGAAGCAGCGGAATATTTTTACTCAAACCATCGAAAAACTTACTTCCACAATCCTGGCTATTTTTATGTAGCAAAGAGTTGGCAAAAGATAGGGGAACCGACCGAAAAAGACCAATTGATCTGGTGGGTCACTCCTGAAACGGCCTTAGAAAAATTAAAACGAGGAAGTCATCGTTGGGCAGTGGAAAAATGGCTAGCGATGAAGCAAAATTGAACAAAAAACAGCTCATAAGAAAGAGCCGATACCTCGGTCTTCGAAATGAGCTGTTTTTATTCATTACTTTTACAAGACATATTTTTTGATTGCTTCGGCCACACCGTGTTCATCGTTAGTTGCAGTAACCACATTAGCTGCTTCTTTTATCAACGGAACGGCATTTCCCATCGCCACGCCTAATCCAGCGTATTCGATCATCGACAAATCATTTTCGTTGTCACCGATCGCCATGATTTCCTCTTGTTTGATTCCTAGATGTTGGGCTAAGTTAGCAACAGCAGCGCCTTTACTAGCTTCTTTGTTCAAGATTTCAAAGTAGAAAGGTGAACTCTTGACAGTCGTATATTTTTCGCGGAAAGTTTGTGGTAAACGAGCGATGGCAGCATCTAGGATCGCTGGTTCATCGATCATCATCATCTTCACGATACTCATATCAGGTGTCATTTCATCAGCTGTCCGATATTTCAATGGCATGTTGACTAAAAAAGCTTCATGGACAGTATAGGGACTGATATCACGATTCGTTGTATAGATTGTTTGATCATCGATCGAATGCAAATGACTTCCCACACGTCTGGCCATGACTTCGATCTCCAAGAAATCTTCATAAGTCAAGCCATGACGAGCAATGATTTTACCGGATTTTGTTTGCTGGACTAATGCACCGTTATAAGTGATCACATAATCGTTGTCTTGGTATAATCCCAATTCATTCAATTGGTTTTTGACTCCTGGAAGCGGACGACCTGTACATAGTACGATCGCCACGTTTTTTTCCACAGCGCTTGCAATTGCTTCTTTTACTTCTTGTGTGATTTCTCTTTTTTCGTTTAAAAGGGTACCATCGATATCGATAGCGACTAATTTGATAGACATAACATTCTCCTTAGTTAGTTTATTTCTTCAATCAATGCGCCATTATGGATATGACGCGCAAATTCTTGGTAGGTTTCATCAAAAAGATCATAGTGATTACGCAAGGTAGGATCGACCATTTCTTTCGGAAAGAAGAAGCGTTCATCTCCTTGTTCTTGCCCTGCGAGTGCAGCAACTAATTGACTGACCTCTGATAATTCTATCAAAGTTCCGTCATTTCGCAAGATTTCGATTTGTGTGCGATGTCTGCCTTCTTCTGGACGGTAAAAATCATAAGGCAGGTCATAGCTTGAATTGATGGCTGTATAATAGTTTGGATTGTAGCCAACTTTTTCGACCAAAGAGGTCAATTCAGCAATCAGTGGTGACTGACGATCACCAGAAAACATCGCTGATTTCAATGGTTTACGATTTAAGAAGCGTTTGGCTAAGTCACTAAGGATTGGATCAGATGAATCCGTCCATTGACTGAAACACGTATTTAAGACGCCATCATCCAGCTTTAAGTACTCATCTAAACTAAATGTGCCATCTAAAAATGGCAACAGTAACTGTGAATGACGTGCAAAACTATCATCATTTTGGTGATAAAGTTCATGGGCACGATGCAGCAGATGCTCTAAGACGACTTCCATTCCCCGAGAAACTGGATGAAAGTATACTTGGACATACATCTGATAGCGACTGACGATATAATCCTCTACTGCGTGCATCCCATTCATGGAAAAGGCGATTCCACCTTGATAGGGGCGAATCACACGCAAAATCCTTGTCAAATCGAACGTACCATATTCTGTACCTGTAAAGTAGGCATCGCGTAAAAGGTAATCCATGCGATCGGCATCGATTTGGCTAGAAATCATTTGGACGACTTGTGGATTTGGATACGTTTTTTGGATCACACTAGCCACTTTCTCAGGAAAACCTTCTTCGACACGATTCAAAATCTGATAGACTTCCGTTTCTGGCGAAGTAATGATCTCTACAGTGATTGCTTCATGATTGGTCTGGAAAATATGTTCAAAGGTATGTGAATAAGGCCCATGGCCAATATCATGGAGTAAGGCAGCACACAAAGTGACTAAACGTTCACGATCATCCCAACCAGAAGGACCAATTTTTTCTATTGAGAAATTTCTTGAAAAAATATCACAGATGCGTCGGGAGATTTCATATACACCGAGTGAATGAGTGAAACGGCTATGTTCTGCGCCATGGAAAGTAAATGACGAAGTGCCGAGTTGCTTGATCCGCCGTAATCGCTGGACTTCTTTCGAATTGATCAAGTCTAAGATCACTTGATGTTGCACGTGGATGTAGTTATGCACCGGATCTCTAAAGACTTTTTCCATCGGTAACATTTTATATTTATAAGGTGTTGTCATAAGCCAGCTCCTTTAGTGCATTTCGTTGGTTCATGCGCTCGATTTGTGTTTGCCACTTATCTGGTAAGACATTGGCTTCTTGCCAAGCGTCAGAGTCCATTGAAATACTTGTTGGATACATTGTATCAAATGCCTTGATAAACGAATCTTTTACTTGAACGATAGTCAAGGACGTATCGAATAATTCCTCTAATGTCGCCATACTTGTTGGTCTAACGGCAGGGTAGCCATCAGTACCAAATTGTTCTTTCAATGCTTGTTGATAAAATCGTCGCATCAACTCGCCACGTCTTTCTTGGTCGCCATTCACGCTAAGATACATCATGACTGAAATCCCGTTTTTGATTCGACGTTGGGCAATCCCCGCAAATTTTTTACCGTCAATACTAAGATCATATGTACCTGGACAGTATGAGTCTTTGATTTCATAGGCTTTTATTTTGTCTGCGTAAACAGGAAAAGCTTGGCGAGTCAAAGCGAGCATTTTTTCGTAGCCTTCATCGATCGAGATTTTGTTCTCATCTTCTTGTGGGAAAATCAACGAGATATTCAAAATCCCTCGGTCTGAAACGACACCTAGTCCACCGGCATTGCGGATCACCGGTGTAAATCCTGCATCTTGGATAGCCTTTATCCCATCAGCTAAAAAGGATGTCCGAGTATCTTTCATACCAAGAATAACTGTCTGTTGATATTGCCAAAAATGCAGAAAAGTTTGTTGCTTTTTTTTCGAATTCTCTGTTAAAATATCCGTTAAAGCAAACGGAGAAAAATCATTTGTGTGATAGACTTCTTGATCCAAAATAATGGATGTCATGTACTCAGCTCCTAGTTAAATCTGTTTGAGCAGGGGTGCTTTACATACCTTTAATTCAAACTTAGGTGGGACGAGAGGATCATATCACAGCCCCCAAATTGTTAGAATATATAGGAGTATCACGCCCACTTCCTTCATTATACTCCAAAATATTAAAGAAGAGAGGAAAAAAGTTATCCGCTCTTTAGACCTGTCGGTTGACAAATCAGTGGAAAGTGGGAACAATGTAGCTATGAGAAAAGGAGAATGTCAAATGGAACGATCTGGATTACCGATTTCGATACAATTACGTACAAAAGTGAAACAACAAGGAGAGCAACAAGATTTTTATTTTGATCTGAAAGGACAGATGGTCAAAATTGGCGATACCTTATACATACGCTATAAAGAGATCCAAGAAGGACAGGAAGAAGTTCCTGTCACGATTAAGATCATGCCGGATGGGCACGTTCAATTGATTCGTGCTGGTGAAATGCGTATGCGTTTGAAATTTGCCTATCGTGAGCGCTTGGAGACACATTATCGTACCCCTTACGGAATGATCCAAGTCGATACATTCACGAAGGAATTACACGTCAGTCTAAAAGATCGACCAACCGCTGGCAAAGTCATGATTGAGTACGATTTATTCATGGGTGTAGAAAAAATAGGTGAATATGAGATGGTCTTAGATTTTACTGCATAAAATAGCAAAGAAACGTTTGATTTTTTACCTGTGATTTTGTATGATAAGGAGTAGACTGTGAAAGGACGTGTCCTGATTGGAAATTAGTGTATTTGAAGGTGCAAACAAAAACGAATTATCAATGATCGAAGTCGCACACGCGATCTTAGAGCAGCGTGGTGATGTGATGGACTTTTCTGATTTAGCAAATGAGATCCAAACTTATCTTGGCAAATCAGATAGTGACATTCGTGATTCACTCGCACAATTTTATACTGACTTAAATATTGACGGTAGCTTTATTTCATTAGGCGACAATCGTTGGGGCTTGCGTTCATGGTACGCCATCGATTCGATCGATGAAGAAGTCAACCATGGAATCGACGAAGAAGACGAGGATACACCACGTCGTCGTAAACGCAAAAAAGTCAATGCCTTTATCAATGATGACGAAGATGCCATCGATTATAATGATGACGACCCAGAAGATACTGATTTGTCTGAGGAAGACGATGATGATCTATTTGAAGACGAAGATGACGATGATGAAGAAATCGCTGCATACAACTCTGACTTACAAGAAATCGGTGCGGATACTGGTGATGATGAAGAAGAAATCCCAGGGAACATTGAAGAAGATCTAAGCATTATCGAAGACGATGATGACGAAGAAGATGAAGAGTTCGAAGACGAAGATTTCCCAGAAGAGTAAGTGAGGGAAACCACATAAAACTGCAAGTTACTGATAAAAGTAACCTTGCAGTTTTTTTTTGTCTTTCAACAAAAGAAGAAAGTCGTACAGAGTAAAGCAGAACGTCAACTAGAAAACCAAAAGTGCTGTCTTAGTGTTGAAGTTATACTTTTGTGACTTCTAGAAATGATTTAGAAAAAAGCATCACGTGATGTCAGCGAATCTTTTTTCATTTGCTGTAAAAAAGAGTATGATGAAAGTGAAACCGAGACAGGACAATCAAATACAAAAGGAGACGATCGATATGTTAGATGATCAATTAAAATGTCCCAATTGTCAGACCAAATTCTATTATAATGAAGTACGTCACATTGTGAAGCATCGAGAAAAAGAAATGCCGATCCGCTGTCCTGAATGCAATGAAGTAGTCAAACGGAAACTTTCTCATGGCTATTTCGTGACATACAAAGAAACAGATTTTTCAAAGTTGGATCAGGAAGTGGAGGAAACTCCGAAGCAATACAAAAGCTTGAAAACCGGTGCGGTGATCAGTGCAGATGAATACCGAGAAATGATTGAACGTCATGATTTATCTTTAAACGGACCAATGAGTTCGGAACTAATGGGTGGTATGAACTATTTTATTGAAAATGAAGCATTGAATAACGAAGAAAGTTACGAAGATTACGTCCCTTATGATTGACAAAAAATGAAAGAGCATGGGACATTAGTCCTCTTATACTGCTTGAAATCGTTTAAATAGCAGGAATAGAAGTAACTGGTTTGGAAATAAAGCCACTAACCACAAAAATTTGAAGAAACATTTATGTGGTTAGTGGCTTTATTTCGCTAGGCTAAACACTGCTGTTGAGATCTCTTGAGGAAACAGGTGATGTATTAAGTAAGAAAATAAAAAACTCTTTGTTTCATTGGCTATTTCCGATTAAGATTATGGACGGAAGAATAACAAATAAATAGGAGTAATCAATGAAAAAGTCAATACGAATAAAAGTAATCGGTTTTCTTGTGATTTTACTTGGGTTGTTTTTCTTGGTCCATTCATCACCACAAGAGCAAACCTCTTTAAATCTTTCCACGCAAAATGAAAAAAATACATATCGTACATTATCCAGTAAGTTGGACTTTCAGCAACAGCTTCGTGTCATTTCGAGAGAATATCAACTAACCGAAGAAGAAGCTAAAAAACAGCTCGGCTATACTGGGTAAATGGTGCAAAGCGCAATACATAATGGAGCAATCCACCGTGTCTTTTCTCAAAACATAACTGTCAATCGAGTGTACCAACCAAGTTTATTGTTATACTGTGAAACGAGTGAAGGTGGAAATTTCCGAGCAATCAAGTCGATTTTAGTCGTCCAACTGAGAGCAAACAACCAAGGTTTAGAGAAACATTTTTCAGGAGATGTCTTTGTTTATTTGGAAGACCCTAACCGGCTATTTTATATCGTCAATGGCGATTTTTACGATAAAAAAACAGCCGCTTTAAGAAACGGTTAAACGCTTCGTCAAGGTGATGGAGTGACAGAGCGCTATAATCCTGGACCTTTAACGAATCATTTCTACTCTAGTTACATAGAAGATTGGTTTACTTTTTGAAATCCCATGAAGAGATCAAAAAAAGCAGTTTTCCTAGATAGGAAAACCGCTTTTTTCTTAGAATTTTGAAAGCAAAATCCTTGCAAATATGCTAAGATAACAATAGACGCGTCCTGAGGGAATCGAACCCCCGTCTCAAGAACCGGAATCTTACGTGATATCCACTACACTAAGGACGCAAGCACTGCAACAATTGTATCGAAATCAAAAATAAATTACAAGGGGAATGGACAAAAAAATGAAATTTGAACAAAATTTTTCACAAAAACAACAACAAACACAAAAACTTGCCATGACACAACAGCTCCAACAGTCCATCCAAGTCTTGCAGTATAACAGCGAAGAGCTACTGGCTTTTGTTGAAAATCAGGCATTGGAAAACCCCTTAGTAGAAGTGATCGAACCGGATTGGCAACCCGATTACCAAAAACGTAATGCCAGTTATGAGGGAGAAGAAACGAGCTACTTGAATCAAATCCCTGATACAACAGGCTCTCTGTTTGAATCGTTGATCGAACAAGTCCATTTGAATTACCGAGATACTTTTTTACGTAAGTTGATTTTATATTTGATTGAATATATCGACCTGAATGGTTTTTTGACTATTTCTTTAGAAGACGCCATCCAACAAACGAATGCGACGCCGATCCAAATGCTTGACGCATTGACGTTGATCCAGCAGTTAGAGCCAGCAGGTGTTGGGGCGCGAAGTTTACAAGAATGTTTGATGTTACAAACTGAACGAGACGATTATGCTCCCGAATTGGCTTACATTGTCTTGGAAGAATGGTTTGATCAATTAGTCGAACGCAAATGGAAAGAGATCGCCCAACATTTTGCAATTCCATTAAGCGATGTACAACGGATCTTTGACTATATCCAAACCCTTAGTCCAAGCCCTGGACGAGTCTTTGACCATAGTAGCGGTTTGTATATCATCCCCGATGTTAAAGTTGTCGTAACAGATGAAGAAGTCCAAGTCATCTCAAATCGAGGCAACCAACCGAATGTACGTTTTCAAGAAGCTTATTTTCAACAGATGCAAAAAAAAGCAGATAAAGAGACTCAAGCCTATTTGAAAGAACGAAAACAAGAATTTGAGTGGCTGCAAAAAACGATTTTGCAACGTGGTGATACGATCATGCGCGTGGCGCAAATCATTGTTTCTCGGCAAAAAGAATTCTTTACAAATGTCGCACGACCGATCCGCCCATTGACCTTAAAAGAGGTTGCAGAAGAAATCGACGTCCACGAATCAACGGTCAGTCGAGCAGTCAATGGCAAGTATCTTGAAACCGATTTTGGTGTCTTCGAATTGAAAAAGTTCTTTACGACGAGACTCCAACCTACAAATGCAGAGAGTACTGAAGATCTATCAGCAGATACCGCAAAGAAAAAAGTCCAAGAACTAGTGGATGCGGAAGATAAAAGCAAACCATTATCTGACCAAAAATTAGTAGAACTACTGAAAAATGACAAAATTTCGATTTCTCGACGAACAGTCGCTAAATATCGTGACTTGTTAGGAATCCCTAGTTCATCGAAAAGAAAACGGTATGATAAATAATTGAACAGGAGACTGGAAGAATCTTAAACATTTTTCTAGTCTTTTTTTGTTGATAAATACGGACAAAACTGTTAGACTATGTCATGTGAGGTTGAGATTTTCCTAGTAGAAAACATGCAGGTTGGAAAGTCCGATTTATTTTTTTAGATCACATGGGTCGTTTGGAGTCTACATTGGACGAAAAATGTCCAGCTAAGGAGATCGCTATGTTAGATGAATTGAAACTGATTGAAGCTGTTGCGCCAGACATCATGGATGTTTTGCAAGAACGCTATAAGATTTTGCGCAATATTTACTGGATGCAGCCAATTGGTCGTCGTAGTTTATCGGAAAGCATGGGCATGACCGAACGTGTTTTACGAACTGAAACGGATTTGCTCAAACAACTTGAACTGATCAACGCCTCTAAAAGTGGTATGACGCTGACAAAAAAAGGTGAAGAAGTCTATCAAAGCCTCGAAAGCTTTATGGACCAACTTTTAGGAATGCATCAGATTGAAATGAAACTATCTGAGTATTTTGGTAATCAGCGCTGTATCGTTGTTTCTGGAAACAGTGAACAACAACCAAAAGTAGCAGATGCTTTTGGCGAAGCCTTAGACGAATCTTTAAACCTATTACTTCCAGAAGGTGACAATATCATTGCAGTCATGGGAGGAACAACGATGGCGATCGTCGCAGAGCAACTGACCAGCTTAGAAAATAGTAAACGCCATAACTTGTTTGTACCCGCAAGAGGTGGGATCGGTGAGGCGATTACTGTACAAGCGAACTCAGTCAGTGCTAGAATGGCTACAAAGGCAAATGGAAAACACCGAGCATTATATGTGCCGGAACAATTAAGCTTGGCTACTTACAATTCACTACTCAATGAGCCGTCTATACAAGAAGTGTTAAACTTGATAAGTGAGGCAAATTGTGTTATTCATAGTATTGGACGGGCGTTGCACATGGCAGCGCGACGAAAAATGAATGAAGAAGAATTGCTGATGTTGAAACAAGCCAATGCCGTTGCGGAATCTTTTGGCTATTTCTTCAATGAAAAAGGAGAAGTTGTTTATAAAGTCCCACGAATCGGTATCGAATTAAAAGACTTAGCCAAGGTCCCGATCATTCTTGCAGTTGCAGGAGGGAAAGCCAAAGCCAAAGCAATTCGAGCGTATATGAATAATGCACCAAAACAAACGTGGCTCATCACAGATGAAGCCGCTGCTAATGAGATTTTAAAAGGGGTATCCCTTTAAAATAAATATTTTTTTGATTTTCATAAGGAGGAAATCTTAAATGACAGTTAAAGTAGGTATTAATGGTTTTGGACGTATTGGACGTCTAGCGTTCCGTCGTATCCAAGATGTAGATGGAATCGAAGTAGTAGCAATCAACGATTTGACAGATGCTAAAATGTTGGCACACTTGTTAAAATACGATACAACTCAAGGACGTTTCAACGGAACAGTTGAAGTTCACGAAGGTTCATTCAACGTAAACGGAAAAGAAGTTAAAGTATTAGCTAACCGTAACCCTGAAGAATTACCTTGGGGCGAGCTAGGCGTAGACATCGTTCTAGAATGTACTGGTTTCTTCACTTCAAAATCAGCTGCTGAAAAACATTTAACAGCTGGTGCTAAACGTGTTGTTATCTCAGCTCCTGGTGGAAATGATGTACCAACAATCGTTTACAACACAAACCATGAAACATTAACTGGTAAAGAAACAGTTATCTCTGGTGCTTCATGTACAACTAACTGTTTAGCACCTATGGCTAAAACATTGAACGACAAATTTGGTGTGGTTGAAGGATTAATGACAACTATCCACGCTTACACAGGTGACCAAATGACTCTTGACGGACCTCATCCTAAAGGTGACTTCCGCCGTGCACGCGCTGCTGCTGCAAACATCGTTCCTAACTCAACAGGTGCTGCTAAAGCAATTGGTTTAGTAATCCCTGAATTGAACGGAAAATTAGACGGAGCTGCTCAACGTGTACCAGTCGCAACTGGTTCATTAACAGAATTAGTTACAGTTCTTGATAAAAACGTAACAGTTGATGAAGTAAATGCAGCAATGAAAGAAGCAGCAAACGAATCATACGGTTACAACACAGACGAAATCGTTTCTTCAGATATCGTTGGTATGACTTACGGTTCATTATTTGATGCTACTCAAACAAAAGTAATGACTGTTGGCGACAAACAATTGGTTAAAACTGTTGCTTGGTACGACAACGAAATGTCATACACTGCACAATTAGTACGTACTTTAGAATACTTCGCTAACTTATAAGATAAAGCGTACAAGTGTAACCTATATCCATGTACACTTAAAAGCGGGGAAGCAATCGCGCTTCTCCGCTTTTTTTGATAAGATGTTTATTTAGGAGGAAATCAAATGGCTAAGAAAACAGTCAAAGATATTGATTTAAAAGATAAAAAAGTCCTTGTCCGTGTTGACTTCAATGTTCCTTTGAAAGACGGCGTCATTACTGATGATACACGTATCAAAGCGGCATTGCCAACAATCAATTACGTGTTGGAACAAGGCGGAAAAGCGATTCTTTTCTCTCACCTTGGACGTGTAAAAACAGAAGAAGATAAAGAAGGAAAATCTTTAGCACCAGTTGCGAAACGTTTAGGCGAATTGCTAGGTAAAGAAGTAACTTTTGTTCCTGAAACTCGTGGTTCAGAATTGGAAAAAGCAATTGCTGACATGAAAGATGGCGACGTAGTTGTTTTTGAAAACACTCGTTTTGAAGACATCGACGGCAAAAAAGAAAGCAAAAATGATGCTGATCTAGGTAAATACTGGGCTTCTTTAGGCGATGTATTCGTCAATGATGCATTTGGTACAGCTCACCGCGCGCACGCTTCTAACGTAGGGATCGCTTCAACAGGTATCCCAACAGTTGCTGGATTCTTAATGGATAAAGAAATCAAGTTCATCGGCGAAGCTGTTGAAGAACCAAAACGTCCGATGATCGCGATCTTAGGTGGAGCGAAAGTTTCAGATAAAATCGGTGTTATCGAAAACTTGATTCCTAAAGCAGACAAAATCTTGATCGGCGGCGGAATGACTTACACATTCTACGAAGCAAAAGGCATCAAGATCGGTAACTCTTTAGTTGAAGCGGATAAAGTAGCTTTAGCAAAAGAATTGATCGAAAAAGCTGGCGACAAATTAGTTTTACCGATCGACAACGTTTGTGCGCCTGAATTTTCAAATGATGTGGAAACACAAGTCATCGAAGGCGACATTCCTGAAGGCTTGATGGCATTAGACATCGGCCCTGCTTCTGTTAAACTATTTGCTGATACATTGCAAGGAGCGAAAACAGTTGTATGGAATGGACCAATGGGGGTATTCGAAATGAGTAACTTCGCTAAAGGTACGATCGGTGTTTGTGAAGCAATCGCTAACCTTGAAGGTGCTACAACAATCATCGGTGGCGGTGACTCTGCAGCAGCTGCGGAACAATTAGGTTTTGCAGATAAATTCACCCACATCTCAACAGGTGGCGGTGCAAGTTTAGAATTGCTTGAAGGAAAAGAATTACCTGGCCTAGCTGCAATCAACGACAAATAAGCATAAAATCAACGAATAAATAAAATGGTGAGAGGACCATCTACAGATTGCTTAAATCTGTAGTCCTCTTATATTCTGAATAGGAGTGCATATCATGCGTAAACCAATTATCGCTGGTAACTGGAAAATGAACAAAACTGCATCTGAAGCAAAAGATTTTGCAGAAGCAGTAAAAAACAAGATCCCTTCAAATGATAAAGTAGATTCAGTTATTGGATCTCCTGCCTTATTTTTACAAGAATTAATGGCTTCAGCTGAAGGTACAGAATTGAAAATTGCTGCACAAAACTCTTACTGGGAAAACTCAGGTGCATTCACTGGTGAAACATCACCAGCAGCTTTAGCTGATCTAGGTGTACAATATGTGATCATCGGTCACTCTGAGCGTCGTGAATATTTCCACGAAACTGACGAAGATATCAACAAAAAAGCGAAAGCAATCTTCGCAAACGGTATGATCCCAATTCTTTGCTGTGGCGAGTCATTAGAAACATATGAAGCAGGCAAAACTGCTGAGTGGATCGAAGGACAAATCACTGCTGGTCTTGAAGGCTTAACAGAAGGTCAAGTAAGTAATCTAGTTATTGCTTACGAACCAATCTGGGCAATCGGCACAGGTAAATCAGCAGATGCTGAAATCGCTGACGAAATCTGTGGCGTGGTACGTCAAACAGTTGAAAAACTTTACGGCAAAGAGGTATCAGAAGCAGTTCGTATCCAATACGGTGGTTCTGTAAAACCTGAGAACATTGCTGAATATATGGCAAAAGAAAATGTGGATGGCGCATTAGTTGGCGGAGCTAGCTTAGAAGCGGATTCATTCTTAGCATTACTTGATGCTGTAAAATAATTATTGAAAATTTGTGAAAAATGCAAGAAATGTTTGCACAAAGACACAAAATTAACTAAAATCGTATATGAGGGAAATCCCTTAGGAAAAAACCAAACTCAAAGGAGAGACAAAACATGTCAATTATTACTGATGTTTACGCTCGCGAGATTCTAGACTCACGCGGTAACCCAACAATCGAAGTAGAAGTATACACAGAAAGCGGTGCTTTCGGCCGTGGAATGGTTCCTTCAGGTGCTTCAACTGGTGAATACGAAGCAGTTGAATTACGTGACGGAGACAAATCTCGTTATGGCGGTAAAGGTGTAATCAAAGCTGTTGACAACGTAAACAACATCATTGCTGAAGCAATCATTGGCTACGATGTACGTGACCAAATGGCTATCGACAAAGCAATGATCGCTTTAGACGGAACTCCTAACAAAGGTAAATTAGGTGCAAACGCTATTCTTGGTGTTTCAATTGCTGTTGCTCGTGCAGCTGCTGACTACCTAGAAGTACCTTTATACCACTACCTAGGCGGATTCAACACAAAAGTATTACCAACTCCAATGATGAACATCATCAACGGTGGATCACATGCGGATAACTCAATCGACTTCCAAGAATTCATGATCATGCCTGTTGGCGCGCCAACATTCAAAGAAGCACTACGTATGGGTGCAGAAGTATTCCATGCATTAGCTGCAATCTTGAAATCTCGTGGATTAGCAACTTCAGTTGGTGACGAAGGTGGATTCGCTCCTAACCTTGGTTCAAACGAAGAAGGTTTCGAAGTAATCATCGAAGCAATCGAAAAAGCTGGCTATGTTCCTGGTAAAGACGTTGTTCTTGCAATGGACGCTGCTTCTTCAGAATTCTACGACAAAGAAAAAGGTGTTTACGTATTAGCTGATTCAGGCGAAGGCGAAAAAACAACTGACGAAATGATCAAATTCTACGAAGAATTAGTATCTAAATACCCAATCATCTCTATTGAAGATGGATTAGACGAAAACGACTGGGATGGATTCAA
The DNA here is from genome assembly GCF_030441955.1 of Enterococcus spodopteracolus. Classification (NCBI taxonomy): domain Bacteria; kingdom Bacillati; phylum Bacillota; class Bacilli; order Lactobacillales; family Enterococcaceae; genus Enterococcus; species Enterococcus spodopteracolus. Next base: position 461,505 of record NZ_JARJHD010000001.1, read on the forward strand.
GAAATTGACAGAAGTTCTAGGCGACAAAGTTCAATTAGTGGGTGACGACTTGTTCGTAACAAACACTGAAAAACTTGCTGAAGGTATCGAAAAAGGAATTGCTAACTCAATCCTTATCAAAGTTAACCAAATCGGTACTTTGACAGAAACTTTCGAAGCAATCGAAATGGCTAAAGAAGCTGGTTACACTGCAGTAGTTTCTCACCGTTCTGGTGAAACAGAAGATTCAACAATCTCTGATATTGCAGTTGCAACAAATGCTGGCCAAATCAAAACAGGTTCTCTATCACGTACTGACCGTGTTGCGAAATACAACCAATTATTACGTATCGAAGACCAACTTGGTGAAGTTGCAGAGTACAAAGGTTTGAAATCTTTCTACAACTTAAAAAACAAATAATTAAATGAATGTAAAAATCCCCTTCTTATGTCAATGATATAAGTGGGGGATTTTTTTAGGCAAAAAATCGATTAATTAGCTTTAATCATGCTGTTCTTAATTCATCACGTCTTTATCATGGATGATGAAAACGAGACGATTGAGAACAAGAATGGACCTCCTAGAAACTTGAAGATCGACAACTATGTGGGCTTTCTTTTTATTAGATAGTGTGTTATAGTCTATGGATTATCTAAACGACGAACGATTCCGAAGAATTTCTTCTTTATCATCTGCTTCTCTTACTTCCTCAATTTAACCACCAACCCTTTTGACGTCATCATCATCTGTTGCCATATAAACAAAACCCGCATAGTGTTCAGTTCCAATATAAATAAGTTTATTTTTGATGAATGCAAGAGAATAAGTTATCGTGGAAATTTTTTTGATTACCGGACATGGATTTATTTGAAATATCACGCCTAAAAGGTTTAATAACTCTGATCAAAGGATAAATAGGGAGCTTTTATAGAGGTAAGGAGTGAGCCTAGTCTCTCTTTCCGGACAAGTTTCTATCATGTAGCAAAGAACGTTGTGTAAGATTATCCTGTTTTTAAAAAAAGAGTGGAATGTTCGGATAAACCCTATGAGGGAATTTAATGTAAACTGATTTTGTGAAAAAAATATTAAATTCCGGAGGCTATCCAACAATGAAAAAAAAAGTATCCACAATAGTTATGCTCTCAACTTTGTTGTTAGTAGGTAGTAACCCAAGCTTAGTAAACGCATCCGAGGCAGTCAGTGAAAAACAAATACCGATTGAAGTCCAAGATGGAAAACTAGCTATCACTTTCAATGAAGGAACAACGGACAAAGTCGATTTCAAATTATCTGATTTTGACTTAAATTCAGATATGCGTAAACAAACGAAGGTCTTAAAAGCGATAGCTACAGTAAATAATACAAAATCTGAAGATGTTTTTGTGAATATTTTTGCAAAACTTGACCAATATGGAAATGGACTAGACATTCAACCTTCAAACCCACATCTTCAAGCACAACAGGTAATGCGCATGAGTTCGGTACAGATCGAAAAAGATTTTGATGTCATTTTAGATGCAAATGATTACGTATGGAGATCAAACAGAGATGATAGCGCCAAAATCATCTTGACAGCACAAGAAGTAAATAATCCTTGGGGATAATACTCCCGAATAAAAAATAGTTATTTTCAGTTGTGAAAGGCTTGTCAGGTATAAAGAGTTAAGTGTGCGGAGATTGACAGAATAAGATGGATTATAATAGAGAATACGTACATCTATCCGTCTGTCCTATAGAATATTCAAAGAAGAAATGCTGATCCAATCAATGAAAACTACTCTTGTTGATTGCCTGATCAGTGTTCCTTCTTTTATTCTTTCGTGTAGTTGCAAGCTTCTGCTGTGGCTGGTTGGTCCATCAGATTTATGAATCTAGTAGTGCAAACAGAGAAAATTTTAATCAATAGAAATTTATTAGAAATAAGTGAAGGGGTTTAGAGAATAATTCCGTAAAAAGACAAATATACATGATCAAAGCTTCACTACCTTAGTAATCAAGTCAAAATGTACAGGCCAGACCAATACAACAGCCATGCAAGTTGAACTAGGAGACATCGGTATAGTTCGCTAAAAATAAAAAATGAAACATTCTGACTAAATGAATTCTTCTTAGTATAGAATCCTCTAAAAATGAAGGTTGGTAGAAGAAATGGAATATATAATGGATACGTTTAGTAGCCGTTACTTAACAAAAAAGCAAAACGAAATGTTGCAACTGTTTAAGGTTCTAGTGACAGAAAAATATTTGTCATTGAATAGATTAAGTGAGCGATTAAACTTAACGATGTATCAAACGAAAATATTACTGATTGAACTCGAAGAAAACTTTGAACAATTGAATTTCACATTTTCATCTTTCTTTTTACTAGAAAAAGGAACGATTGGTTTAATCGAAGGCGTTAATCAGGAATTGTTGCTTCAAGTATTTGTCAATTTGAAAAAAAAGTTTTTTAATGAATCACCTTATTTTCAATTATTGCTCTATCTCTTGAAACACCGAAAAACTCGTGTAGTCGATATTTCCGAAAAGTTGATGTTTAGTAAGTCTTATAGTTATAAATTGATCAGCAGACTGAAAGATATCTTTCATTATCAAAAAATACCAATAACTATTAATAGTAATTTTGAATCAATTTCTTTGGAAGGAAATGAGATGTCTATCAGAACATATCATTACCTTGTACAAATCATGGCCTATAATGTTTTCGCAGATAGCCAAACAAGAGTGAATATTGACCTAGTAGGTGGACACTACGAGAGGTTGAAGACGACAAAAGCAAAGCATGACATTCTATTCTCGATACTTGAAAATGCTGTGTCACGTGGGTATATCATACAAGATTTGGACAAAACAGCAATAGAACTATTCGCTGATATGAAAGAGCTGTATGAAGAGGACTCGCTAACAAAGTTGATACCAACCCGAAACATGGAAGATAGAGAAAAAGAAGTTGCATTCTTTTATTTTTGTAGACAACTTCTCATCCCTGAAACGACAAGCAAGCAGGACAAGATAGTCTTAGGCAAAAAATTCAAAGAGCATAGACATAACGAAATCGTTGATTTTTCTATGAATGTCGTCGAAACATTTTCAGAAACATATAAGATAAGTTCCGATGTGGAACATGTGATTTTATATGAAAGTGTCATCAATAGTTGGGCATACAAAAATATTTATTTCGAGAATTTAAAAGGAGTGGCTAATCAAAATAGTCCCAATAGTAGAATCCATGAAGTGAAGCAGCTACTATTGGAAATAGTCAAAAACAGGAATTTTCAAGTTGGCGATAGACAAATATTTGCGAACAAGTTAGCACATATTCTTTCGTATTATTTACCTATCCAAAACAATGAAAGAGTGACTATTGCTATATCGATGTTGCATCATCCGGAATATGTACCAGTTATCGAAAGTAAATTACTAACGATATTTAATAAAAAAATCATTCATTTCACTTCTGACTTTACTGATGCAGATATTTTAGTGTCTGATGGGATTGTGTACCACGAAGAGTCCCAAGATTTTGCTTTTTTTAGAGACATTCACAATAAGGATCATTGGGACAATTTAAACGCGATTGTCCAAGCAAGAATTATCTTAAAGCTAGAGTAATGAATTTAATAAATATAAATAATAAAAAAATCTCGAAGGAAACTTATCCTTTTCAAATTGATCAGGGAAAAGTAAAACATTCTGATGAATCAAAATACAAAGTATGATGATAGGATAAATATTGTTGTGAAAAAGAGGAATAAGAATATCAAGAACAAAATATAGAGATTTAAGATACTTGATAAGTAAATGAATAGGAGAAATAATGACAAAAAATAGCCAAGCCAAAGAATACAAGTTAGTTGACTTCTGTTCGCTTATTTTCGTTTTATTGATGGGATGTTTTTTTTACATACAACCAGTAGAGGCGTCCGAGGAAGATACTGCATCGATCCTAGTGGATGTGCAACCCAAAGAATATGAGATCAGAGAAAGTTATCTGCAGTTTACTCCAGAACTTAATAAGAATTATGAGTTCACTGCTACGATTACAAATATAGGTGACAAGGACTTAGATGTTACTGTCTATCCATCGGTTGCTATATCAACGATGGGAAGTGTCACTTATGTTGAAAATACAGAAAATCTTTTAGATGAAAAGTATGACTTTAGTAAATACGTGAAGATAGCTAATGCTAATGGCGAACTAGAAGACGGAAAAATCAAAGTTGAAGCGAAACAAAGTGAAACGATAGCGATTTTGATCAATGTGACTGAGGAACTTGATGGAGAAGTTTTAGGTGGGGTGAATTTCTCTCAAACATTAAGTGAAGAAAGTCATGAAGATGCTATAGATATCGTTCATATCTATGAGAAAGTAATCCTATTTCATCTTAAGATGGATGAACTAGAGGGGGAAAAAGAACAAACTTATGATGAGTTTGAGTTTGTGAGCTCACAGGATGTGATAAGGCTTGATTACTATATAGCCAATAATGATCCTGCAGTAACTTTTGCGGAAAGCGGCTCATGCAAAGTAATCAATCCAAACGGGGATATCATTTCTGAAGGAGAAATTGAAGAGAGCTCAATTGCATTGACTCCAATGACTAAAACAAAACTAAATCTACCGTTAGTTCGTGATGCAGAATTGATGTTTGGAGAATATCAGTTTATTCTAACTGTTGATGGCAAAGAAAAAGTAACTAAATTTAATTATACAAAAGAAGAACTGGAAGGATTGATAGAGGAAACAGGAGGTTCAAACAAGATTATCGTCAATCAAGGCAGTAATATCTGGATGATCGGTTTGTTGCTTGTTTTTTCTACTCTGTTGATCATCACAAGTGTAATATTTTATCTTAAATATAAGAAAACGAGAATCGACAGCTAAGGCTTCGATTCTCGTTTTACATTTCAGCCAGATGATTTTTGAAAAATTATGTGGTTTCTTTAGTAGGTAAAAGTCCGAATGTATAAATGATTAACAATGTCAGAAAAGAAATTCCAGTACCAACAAAGCCAAAACACATATCAATAAGATCAGGTGTGTTTATGAATCCGAAGACAGTTTCGCATAGCGTATTTACTACGAGTAAGAGGAAAGAAAATATAATTACATAATTGAATTGTATCCCCATCAATAACCAAAAATATGGAATCAAACCTAAAATCAAGCTAATTGAAAAGTTTGAGATATGAAGATGAAAATCAGGATAGATAGAGGTGAAAATCATAATATTCCAATACTTTGATAAATACATGAATGAGCCAATAGCAATCACCACAAGATAAAAAAATAGAAGTCCATAACTTGGGTAAAAATTTAAAAGCGAGTTGGTTTTTCATGATAGGTCACTTCCGAATGATGTTTGAGTAATGAATATGAATATAGTGAGTTTTAATATGTATATAATGGCTTTTTATTATTAAAAAGAGGCGGTCAACTTCATTATAGCCGATTTACTTTATTATGTAATACACCAAACAAGAGATACGTGAAGTAAAGGACACATCCATATCTGGTATCGTCCACAAAACAAACAATCCTTTATTCTTTGTGATTTTTCAAAATAAACAGAGACTCTTCTGAATGATCGTAGTAATTTGCGTTTAATTTAAGCTCCCTATTAAAGTTGTTTTTTCGAACCATCGTTACTAGCATCAGGCTAAAACCTAACATTCCTAAAATAATAGAACCAACTACTAGTCTTGTTTTTCTTAGCATAGTTATCCTCTCCCAGTAGAATGATTTGACGAAGTAAGCATTTTTTTATGAGCGTATAAGACTAAAATTAACCGTATACGACGTATATGCTCCTTATCCAGTAAATTTTAATTTAAATAGGCAAAAATTACGTATAGTAATAATGAACGAAGCAGATGAGTAAACAGTAGTACAAGTAGAAAATACTAGCAAGTATTGATGTGCTGACAGAATATACACAAAAAGTATCCGAGAATTTGAAGAGTAAGGAATGAGGGATAATCAATTGGGAAAGAAAAAATGGCTGATTCTAGTAAGTATAGGTGTATTATTAGTTCTTTTGATGACGATAGGAGTGGATAAAATGAGCGAACCACCAGAAAAAGAAAGACAAATTGCTTTTTTGAAAGAACACGAAAATAAAATGACTGAGTATGTGAAATCTCAAAACCCAAAAATTCAAAGTGTTAAGTATGAATGGGATAGTGTGAAAGTCGCTGATATAGGAAATGGTACACCTAGGGGCGCTGGAAAATTAATGACCATTAATGGGAGATTTAATGATATTAAGGAGTCAAACTTTATATTAAGTTTCGGAGTAGATGAAAAAAATATGCCTAAACTTGATACAATAGGGCTTTTAAGCTCATTATATGTAGGAGGAATGATTTATGAGTAATTTAGAGAGTTTTGATAATATTTTTGCTGGCCTAGCAGAAAGTGCTTATAATAATCGTCCCAATTCTTTTACAAGTTACCAAAATAAAGAGAGAGTAATAAAATTTGACTTCTCCAAAGATAAAAAAATTAATGGAAAGTTAACAAAAGGGGGAAAAGAGTTACCCAACAACGGTGTGGTCTACCTCCAACCCGATACCACCGTCAAAACAGTCAAGGAGCTAGGAAACATACGAGTGCCGAAAGTAAACGGAGGCTATGAAGTGCAGAGCTATGTGAAAAACACATACAAGCAAGGTCTTTTGACGGATGAGAAAGCTGGGTTCAATGCTTATTATGTGACAGACACGCCTAAATTGTCGATAGAGACTAAACATACTTATTTTGTTACTAGAGGCAGTGATGGTATTTCTTCAAGTAATTTGAATCTCAATGACTGGTGGCATAATAATCAGGCATTTATAACAAAAAATGCCTATATTCCACAGGCAAAATTAGCAAATCAAGCTATGCACCAGAAGATAACGGAAATGACCACACAAGCACTTAATGCCACAATGTCTGTCACAGGTCATTCTTTGGGAACGATGGTGTCGATTCAGGCTGTGGCGAATCTCCCTGAAAAAGATATTGCTAAAATCGACAAAGTAGTTTTGTTTCAAGGACCTGATGCGCGTGAAAGTATTAATAGAATGTCGGAACAGGCACAAAAAAATATCCAGGAGTTGGAAGAGCAGGGGAAAATCGACTATTATGTCAATGCTGTTGATATTGTTTCCATGTTGAACAGAAATAAGCCTGGGCTAGATGAGATCGGGAATGTTCGTTACTTATTACCTAAATCTTTTAACACGACGTTTGATATGGAAGATCAAAACGGCTCTAGCCACGACTTTGGACAGTTTCAAATAAATCCTGATGGAACACTTCAGGAAGCTAATTTAAAGGAACATGGCTACATTTTTGCTGCGGGGGTAAAGGTTTCCCAATTGATAGATAAATATTTGAAACGTGTAGTAAAAGAAAAACCAGAAGGTGGGTTATCTTTTACAGAAGTCATAAAATTATTGCTCTCTGGAGAGTATAAAGATTTTGAAAAAGAATATGCCAAGATTATTGCAGAGACAAAAGTTGCTAGTGAATGGAACGAGACGGTCAACGAATTACATAAAAGAATTTCTCATGCTTCAGGTTCAAAAAAAATCAGTTTACAATCGGAATTAGTTCAATCGATCATCCAAAAGGCGAAAAATATAGGGGAAGAGTACGAGACCATCTTTAAAAATGCCCAAAAAGAATTCGAAGATGAGATTACGGCAACAGCGAAAGAACTATTAGATGGTGTTGGAATGATAAGAAACTATTTGACTTATTGGGAAGTACAAGAGATGGTTTCCCCATATGGAAAAAATAATTTATGGGACAGCGGACAAGCCTCATTAAATACGAATCAAGTGAAACAATATAAAGAGAAGCTGGAGGAGTTTAGTAATAAACTAGCGATAGTAGCAAATCATCTTACAGAGTATGACAGACAGGCAGGAAATATTTTGTTCAAAAACAAGTGAAAGGAGTTTATCTATGGAAAATAGAGAATTACAAGAATTTCTAGAAAGACTTGGACAAGAACAAAAGGAACGGGAACGAGTAGCCATACAAGCGCTGATTCTGGCAAAGGAAAGTCGCATCATTCAGACCAAGTTAACTTCAATCGAATTCCTAAAAGAGATCTCAGAAGGAATGTATCAACAAACAAATAGTATCTTACCGTCTACTTTGAAAGGCGCTTTAGAAGGGAAAAGTGCCGTTGCAGCAGAACAGTATGTCAAACAAATGAAACAACCAACATTGGTCACACCTGTGAAAAGGGGGTAAAGAATGGGGACAGTAGAGAAACAACATAAACTACAAAATTTAGAGGAGCAATTCTATCAAAACAAACGTCAAATACACCGTCAACAAGAAGAAATCAATCATCAGTTAGTAAACTTTAGGAGAGAAACAGATCAATTGGTACAAAAAATCATGTATTTGACGAAGAATGAACATTGGGATAGCCGACAATTCTATCATCAAATGGAGGCAATCAATCGTAACCTGATCCATACGGCTCAAAACTATGCACGACAATTAGAAGAAAAAGAGCAAGAATTAACAAGCTCCTATCGAAAAGAGATAGAGCGAATTCACGAAACCGATTACTAGAAAAACACTGTCACGATCTTTCACAAATCTCTCATCCTTATAGAAAATAGACTCTCTGTTATAATACATGTAAGCAAATAAGATAATAGGGGGAGAAAGATGAGCGAAAATGATGTGAAACAGATAACCAATACAGGTTTACCATACGATGATATGGACTCTAAAGTAGTACACGCAAGAAATCATGCATTGAGACAATGCAGGAGATACAATTTTCTCGTGAATTCAGAAAATCATTATAAATACCCCATTTTACGGGCACTATTCGCTTCAATGGGTGAGAATGTCTATATCGAGTCGAATTTTCAATGTGAGTTTGGATTCAACATTTCTATAGGAAATAATGTTTATTTGAACCATGATATGATCATTCTTGATTGTCATGAGGTGACGATCGGAAATGATGTCTATGTAGGGCCGAGAGTTGGTTTGTATGCAGCCAATCATGCAGAAGATCCGTTGGAACGTGCCGATCATGTCGTTTATGCGAAGCCGATCCATATTGGCGATAAAGTTTGGTTAGGAGCGGGAGTCCATGTTCTTCAAGGGGTGACGATTGGTGCAAATAGCATCATTGGGGCAGGAAGTGTGGTAACAAAAGATATACCAGAAAATGTGATTGCTGCGGGGAATCCGTGTAAAGTGATCCGACCGATCACGTATAAAGATCGAGAAAAAAATATTAAAGTCCAGGATAGTGCCTTGTTGATGGAATGATAGGATGCTGGATTTAGGAAAGTTTCTTTCAGTCAAACAAGAGACAAAACCTTTTGGATAACAAACAATACCCGAACGATGGATCAATTCCTTCTCATAGAGATGATAGAAATTGATTCGACGTTCGGGTATTTGCATTTAGTGATTAGCTATAGTACAAATACTCATCAACGATTTCTTGTCTTTGCCACTACTTGGTTTGGTAATTTCAACACAACAAGTGAAACGACAAGGACCGATAGCAGCCGATCTAAATAATCTGTCGCTGCTTGAACAATCGTGACACTTACAGCTTGGTTTAGTCCTAATCCGTAAAGAAGTTGGACAATGGTACTTGAACCTGATGAAGTGATACCACCAAATAATTGGATCGTGATAATCGATGATAGTATGGTTCCAGGCGCTGAAAGGACAAACGTCCATGCGAATAATGAAAGTTTACTCTTCAAACCTTGCGCCTGTAATTTCTGTGGTAAAATCAACCCCGCTAATAACCCAGTAATGATTTGTATCGGGGAATAATACAAAGAGAACATATCCATCGTCACGCCACTAAGTAAGCTACTACTCAATCCTGTTAAAACCCCAGGAATTGGTCCAAGTAAGGCACCTGCAAAAATCGTACCGATCGAATCAAGATAAATCGGTAAACGGAGCCATAAAGCAATCGTTCCACCGAGAAAGTTGATTCCGATACTTAGTGCCATGATTGTGATCATTCTTGTCGTGATTTTCTTTTGTGCCATCTTTTTTCATCCTATCTTTAATCTTTCCAGATCATTTTTTATCAATTCTTCTTGTGCATGTAAAAGAACGGCTAAAAACTTCCGGAAAAAAAGAGAGGTGTCAACATCTGTCATGATTAGACTGTTTGGTTTTTTCTGCCAAAAATCATAACGATCAACCAAGGTTTGTCCGCGGCTGATGCCTTGTGTTTCAACAGCAGTATAGCTAGTGAATCCTTGGCACAATTGTTCATCGATGAAATACGCAACGGCCAAAGGATCATTGATGACACAACCTAGGACGCGTTCTTGCTGCCAATGAAAGTCAAAGTAAAAGCGTGTGATTGCTTTTAAATAGTTGCCTTCTTCGGGCGCAAGTTGGCAACAATATTCTAGGATCGTTGGTGTAAATACGATTTCTCGTGTCACGTCTAAACCGACCATCTCGATCATTTGACCAAGATGTTTAAATACATAAGCTGCGGCATCAGGGTCACACCAGTAATTGTATTCTGCTACAGGTGAACAATTGCCGTGGCTTTTATACGTGCCACCCATCGAAACAAATCGATCCATGTTTTTTCCTATTTGTGGATTCTGTTGTAAAGCAGAAGCGACATTTGTTAGCGGCCCTAACGCAATCACTGAAGTATCTTTTTGTTCAGCAAAATAACTCGCTAAAAAATCAACAGCGTGAATCGTTTCGGCTTGCTTGTCTGTTTCTAATGGGAAGTTCGTTTCCCCTAGACCGTCCATGCCGTGAGTATCTTGAGCGCTGATAAATGGCATGTTGAGTGGTGTTGCAGAACCTTGATAAACAGGGATGTCTAAACGGTCACAACGTTCCAAACAACGGATCACATTTTCAGTTCCCAAATGTACAGGGACGTTCCCACAAACGGTGGTGATTGCGACAACTTCGATTTCTGGTGATTTTAATGCAAACAATAGCGCTAATGTATCATCGATACCGGGATCGCAATCAATAATAACTTTTCGCATTATTTCCAATCTCCTTTCTTTAGAGACACTTAGTTTTTTATCCTGGGAAGTTTCCGAACCAGTCCAAGGGGTCAACCCTTGATTCCAATGCACGGCATTAGTATACTTATTTTTATGGAGAATGTAAATGTTATACAAACAATTCATTTTTTCTTATGAGTGTTAGCAGTAAGAAGAGAAGATCATTATAGGGAACGATAGGTTTAAAATTACAGCAAGTCAATGGTTCCTCGTCTGTCTCTTTGATAGAAAGTGGTACAATAGAAATGAACGTTGAAATACGTGTGTGAAAACTAGAGCACCATTTAACATACTTGATTTTTTAATTTCGATCACCAAGTAGAAAGTGTGGGATGCAAGTGATTGTTTTTTATAGTTTATTAATGATGTTATTAATGATCGGTAGTTATCATTTTATTGCTTATCTGTACGCAAAGAAGTTGATCAAAACTGGATTACAACGTGGTTATGCTTGGTATGAAGAGACAGGGCATCAACTCATGGACCCTGCCTCTTTGACGACAGTTGAAGAGCAACGCCAACGTTTAGAAGATCTAGCAGAAGATTTTTGGCAACAAGGAGAACCCATAATGACCAAAAGTCAAGAGGGGTTAAAATTGAAGGGTAGAATATTCTCTGCTTATTCGAACAAAGGTAAATGGGTAGTCTGTGTCCATGACTATCGCAGCACAGGAAAAAAAGACATGTCTTATATCGGAAAAAAGTATGCAGAAAAAGGCTTCAATGTATTGATCCCTGATTTGCGTGCCCATGGGGAAAGTGAAGGGGAGATCATTGGGATGGGCTGGTTGGACCGATTAGATCTGATACTCTGGATCAATGAGATCTTGCAACGAGAGCCAGAGGCTAAGATCATCTTACATGGAGGCTCAATGGGTGCTTCTACGATCATGATGGCTAGTGGAGAGAAATTGCCGAGTGCTGTCAAAGGATTAATTCTTGATAGTGGCTTTGTATCCGTTTATTCAGAATTTCGTTATATGTTAAGCAAATTGACAGTTTTTCCAAAAAAAATCATTATGCGACATGCAAATCGTTACGCACAAAAATATGCAGGCTATTCTTTGAAACAGGCATCAGCAACGAGACAGTTAGGGAGCAATCATTTACCCGTTCTGATCATCCATGGTGAACATGATCATTTTGTTCCGATGGAAGCAGCTTATACGATCCAAAATGCAACGGCAGGAGATAAAGCCTTACTGCTAGTGCCTGGAGCAGAACATTTAGAAGCAGTCAGTAAAGATCCAGAGACCTACTGGACAGTGATTTTTTCATTCATTGAGCAAAGAGTGGGTCTATAAGTAAAAATGTTTGTTTGAAAAAAATAGGACTGTTAAAATTTAAGTTGAATAAAGAAATTGTTCGTTAGTTTAGGGTTGGGAGAGTGAAATGATGGAAATCAAAGAAGAAAAGAATCGCTTAGTGTTATTGGACGATGAACAAAGTGAAATAGGAGAAATGACGTGGTCTGATGCTGGTCCTGATATTATGATCATTGATCATACATTTGTTGATCCTGCATTTCGTGGACAGAAATTAGCAGAAAAATTGGTTGCTACAGGAGTGGAAGTAGCCCGACGTACTGGCAGAAAAGTGATTCCGTTATGTCCCTACGCAAAAGCGGAGTTTGAGAGAAAAGTTGAATATCATGATGTTTGGCGTAAATAAGCGCCAATGGTTAGCAAATAAGCATTGATTTTAGATGAGGATACAGGGGGAGCGTTTGTCATAGAACATGCAAAAAAATCGATGTGAAAAAGCCTAGAAATGTTCTTTAAAACATCGGCCATCTTATGAAACACTGTTGTCACAAGACGTGTTATGTGATAAAGTTAGAAGGACGATATTTTGAGAAAGGAGGCTGTTTGATGTATAATATTATTTTAGGGATCGTCATTGTCATCTCGATTATGATGGTCATTGCGATCATGATGCAACCAAGCAAACAAAATAGTGCAGCAAGTGCATTTACAGGTGGCGCAGATCAATTATTCGGAAAGCAAAAAGCACGTGGATTTGAAGCAGTAATGCAACGCTCGACAGCTGTTATGGGCGCTGTATGGATGATTCTGTTATTCGTACTTGCATTTTTATCTTCTAAATAAATCGTTCGAAACCAATGATCAGAAGTGATCATTTGCTTCATTTAGATTTTTGAGGAAACACGGATGGTTCATCGATTGTTCAAAAAAATAGAAGGTCTGGGAAACGAAATGCTCCCAGACCTTTTTTGTTGAATAGAAAAAGAACCATTATATAAGAAGGTATTTGCTAACTATGGTAAAATAAGGCTAATGAGGTGAATAAAATGAAAAGTCTACCACAACCTATTTATGAAAAACATGGGAAGCGTGCAATCCTCTTATTGCATGCGTATTCAGGTAGTCCAAATGATGTACGGATGTTAGCCCGTTTTTTAGAGAAATCAAACTATTCGGTCTATGCCCCAATGTTTACAGGACATGGCACGCTTGCTCCAAATGAAATCTTAGAACAGGACGCTGAGACGTGGTGGCAAGACACGAAACAAGCGATCCAGTTTCTCAACGATGAAGGATTTTCTGACATCGCCGTATTAGGATTGTCGATGGGCGGCATTTTTGCCGTTCGATCATTATCAGAATATTCGATGATAGGAGGCGGATTTTTTTGTTCGCCAATTTCTCCAGTAGAAAATCATGTGCCGGAGAATTTTGAGAATTATGTACGCCAGGTCTTGAAAATTGCTGGTGAATCGGAGTCGATGATCGAACAAAAAGTCGAAAGCTTTCGGCCACGAGTACAGCAACAATTAACAGATATTCAAGAACAAGCAGCAATAACAGAAAGTAAGTTATCAGATATCCAAAAACCAGTATTCATGGCTCAAGCGGGTCAAGATGAAATGATTGATCCTTATGGTGTCTACGAGACAGCAAAAAAACTTACGCAAACTGACATTTCCTTACACTGGTATCCAGAAAGTAAGCATGTGATCACAGTAGGAATAGCAAGAAAAGTGTTTGAAAAGGATGTATTGGATTTTCTAGAGAACTTACCTTGGAATGAGGAATAATAATGACAAAAGAAACATTAAAAGAAAAAATCATTTTCTTTATTGAAAGCAGTCGTAAGAAAAGTTTTTCGATGGAAGAAATCGCTGAAGGTCTTGGCTTTCAAAAAAGCGAAGATTTTAAATTACTAGTGCAAACCATCGCACAGATGGAAAGAGAACAAAGTATCGTATTTACCAAAAAAGGAAAAATCAAACTGCCACTTCAACCTATTTTGATTGAAGGAACGTTCCGCGCAAATGAGCGAGGATTTGGGTTTGTCACGATCGATCCTGAAGAAGATGATGTGTATATCCCCAAAGAAGCGACTGGCTATGCGATGGACGGAGATACTGTTGCAATCGATATCGTCAAAACGGCGGATGCCTTTTCGGATCGTGGAGCCGAAGGAAAGGTCGTTGAGATTCGTCAACGCGCAACCACACAAATTGCCGGAGAGTTCATCGCCTATACAGAAGATGAAATGGCAGAAACGGATCTTTATGGAGTAGTCATTCCAAAAGATAAAAAAATGAATCAATTCAAAGTGTACGCCGCAGCAGAAGGTGTCCGTCCAGTAGATGGAAGTATCGTGCTGATCGAATTGACCCATTATCCAGAAAAAAGTTATGCAACGAGTTTAGAAGGAATCATCAAACAAGTCATTGGCCATAAGAATGATCCCGGCATGGATATTTTATCGATTGTCGTAGCCAATGGGATACCGCCCCAGTTTCCGGATGATGTTTTAAGCGAAGCAGATGCTGTACCGGATAGTATCAGCGACAAAGATTTGATTGGTCGCAGGGATTTACGTGACCAATTAATCGTAACGATCGATGGCGAAGATGCCAAAGATTTAGATGATGCAGTCACAGTTAGAAAGTTAGATAATGGAAATTACTTTTTAGGCGTCCACATTGCTGATGTTTCATACTATGTGACAGAAGGCAGTCAATTAGATCGTGAAGCCTATGAACGTGGAACGAGTGTGTATTTGACTGATCGTGTGATTCCGATGATCCCGCAACGTTTATCAAATGGTATTTGTTCGCTGAATCCTAAGGTTCCTCGTTTAACGATGAGTTGTGAAATGGAGATCGACCCAACAGGGAAAATCGTTTCTCATGAGATTTTTCCAAGTGTGATCCAAACAACAGAGCGAATGACTTATACAGCAGTCAATCAGATCTTAGAAGAGCAAGACGAAAAAACGATGGCTCGCTACGAATCATTGGTTCCTATGTTTCAAGCGATGAGTGAGTTGCATGAGATCTTAGAGACGATGCGTATTCGTCGTGGTGCGATCTCTTTTGAAGATCGGGAAGCCAAAATCATGGTTGATCCAGACGGTCACCCTCATGATATCCTCTTGCGGAGTCGTGGTGTAGGAGAACGTTTGATTGAATCCTTTATGTTAGCAGCCAATGAAACGGTAGCAGAACATTACTCACGTGCGAATTTCCCTTTTATTTATCGTATCCATGAGCAACCAAAAGAAGAGAAAATGCAACGATTCTTTGATTTTGCATCTGCTTTAGGAATTTTAGTCAAAGGAACGAAGGGCACGATCACACCTAAGGACTTACAAAAAGTGATCGAAGATGTTGAAGAAAAACCGGAGTCAGCAGTGATCAATACCATGTTGTTAAGAAGTATGCAACAAGCACGCTATTCTGAGGATAATTTTGGTCATTACGGATTAGCAGCAGAGTACTATACACATTTCACCTCACCGATCCGTCGTTATCCAGACTTGATCGTGCATCGTTTGATTCGTTCATATGGTCAAGATCCAAGTGAAAGCAATCAGACGCATTGGGAAAATGCACTGCCTGATATTGCCGATCATAGCTCGAAAATGGAGCGACGTGCAGTTGAAACAGAACGTGAAGTGGACTCAATGAAGAAAGCCGAGTTTATGATGGATAAAGTGGGAGAAGAATTTGATGGGATCATCAGCTCTGTGGTGAAATTCGGGTTATTCATCGAACTTCCAAATACAGTAGAAGGTTTGATCCATATCAATGAATTGAAACAAGATTATTTCCACTACATTGAAAACCATCTAGCGCTCGTTGGTGAGCGGACAGGATTAACCTTCAAGATCGGACAAAAAGTACGGGTAAAAGTAGTCAAGGCTGATCCTACTGAGCGAGCGATTGATTTCGAATTAGTCTCCGCAGAGGAATTGGCACCGTTAGAAGCGCCAAAAGGAAGAAGAAAAGAAGCGAATAGAGGTTCTTCAAAACATTCAAATGGACGGCAAACGGACAAGAAAAAACGTCCGAAAAAAGCCGATAGTAAATATGGTCCAAAAAAAGGAAAAGGGAAAAAAGGGAAAAAACCTTTTTACAAAGGCGTCACCAAGAAGAAAAAGAAAAAATAAATAAAAAATGAAAATGAATTGGGGGAATGTCCAATGCCAAAAGGCGAGGGAAAACTGATTGCGCAAAATAAAAAAGCTCGCCATGATTATTCGATCATCGACACAATGGAAGCAGGAATGGTTTTACAAGGTACAGAGATCAAATCTATTCGCAATAGTCGTATCAACTTAAAAGATGGATTTGTTCGTGTGAGAAACGGCGAAGCTTTTTTGCATAATGTCCATGTCAGCCCTTATGAACAAGGGAATATCTTTAATCATGATCCACTAAGAACTAGAAAATTATTATTGCATAAAAAGCAAATTGCGCGTTTATTGAATGAAACAAAAAATACCGGAATCACGATTGTTCCATTGAAAGTCTATATCCGAGACGGCTATGCGAAAGTCTTGATCGGATTGGCCAAAGGGAAAAAATCGTATGATAAGCGAGAAGATCTGAAGCGAAAAGATGTGGATCGACAAATTGATCGTACATTAAAAAATTTCTCTAGATAATTTCATTATCCTTTTTCGCATATTCGGTGCTTTTAGATTTACTTAATGATAAAATTTGTTAGCATTTAATCTGATGAAACATGATTATCACAGGTTTTTTCTGAGTTTCCAGGCATCATATCATCCATGTTTTTGATGATTTTTAGACTGAAATAAAAAAGTGTCTAATTTTCATGAAAATACTTTGAAATTTCTATTTCGTGGTGGTATGATACCGTTTGGTTAGAAAACGATAAAGAAAAACCAGATACACACATGAAATTGATTTTATGTGAAATTCGGGGAAAAGAGGTGAAATGGATTGGATGAACGCTCGCTAACGTTTCACATTGGACCGGTTTGGTTTGATGGAACTGTTTGTTTGATGGTGTTGTTAACTTGTTTGATCGTTTTCTTTTTAGTTTACTTCTTTACAAGAAATCTAAAGATGAAGCCAACTGGAAAGCAAAATGCACTTGAATGGGTCATTGATTTTACACGAGGGATCGTGACAGATAATGTGCCTAGAAAAGAATTGAATAATTTTCATTTATTGGCATTTACCTTGTTTCTCTTCGTTTTTGTTGCGAACAATATCGGATTAGTTACAAAAATCGTCTTACCTAGCGAAACGACACTTTGGAAAAGTCCGACAGCAGACCCGTTTGTAACTTTAACATTGGCATTTATTATGATCACACTTACTCATCTATTCGGGGTGAAGAAGCTCGGCTTCAAAGGATACTTTGTCAACTCGTTCCTAAAACCTTATAGTTTTATGTTTCCAATGAAGGTGATCGAAGAGTTCACAAACTTGTTAACACTTGCTTTACGTCTTTATGGGAATATTTATGCGGGAGAAGTATTGCTAACTTTAATCGCAAAAATGATGACAAGCTTAGGCTGGTTCTCATTGCCTTTAGCAATTCCGTTAGAGATGGTTTGGATCGCGTTCTCATTATTTATCGGAAGCATCCAAGCATTTGTCTTTGTCACTTTATCAATGGTATATATGAGTCACAAAATTGAAGTAGAAGAGTAAAACAACTAGATTTAATTACTATTTAAACTATTTAGGAGGAAGTAAATTATGAATTATATCGCAGCAGCAATCGCAATCTTAGGGGCAGCTATCGGAGCTGGTTACGGTAATGGTCAAGTAATTTCTAAAACAATCGAATCAATGGCACGCCAACCTGAAATGTCAGGTCAATTACGTACAACGATGTTTATTGGGGTAGCCTTAGTCGAAGCCGTTCCTATTCTAGGTGTTGTTATCGCCTTGATCCTAGTTTTTGGTGTGTAATAAAAATGCTCAGGTTGCGCGATAGTCAAAGAAGCTATCTACTATTTTATTAAATACGCAATCTAAGAAAACTGGATTCTCAGAGAAAGGAAGGCTAACCTATGCTGAATCAATTGGCAATTGCAGAAGTTGGCAATCCGATGTTAGGTAATATCATCGTTGTCAGCGGCTCATTTTTGATATTAATGGTCCTATTAAAACACTTTGCGTGGGGACCGATCAGCGATATTTTGAAAAAACGTGAAGATAAGATCGCCAATGATTTAGATTCTGCAGAACAATCTCGCATCAAATCAGCAAAATTAGAACAAGAACGTGAGCAACAATTGTTGGCTTCTCGCTCTGATGCTGCGGATATCATCAAACATGCGAAAGAAAGTGGAGAATTAAGCCGCCAAAATATTTTGAAGGAGACGCAAGAAGAAGTTGCTCGTCTAAAAAGTAAAGCCCAATCGGATATCACGATGGAACGTGATACGGCCTTGAACTCAGTCAAAGACGATGTAGCAGAACTTTCTCTTCAAATCGCGGAAAAAATCTTGAATAAAGAATTATCTCCAGAAATGCACGAATCTTTAATCAATCAATATATCGAAGGTCTAGGTTCGTCAAATGAAACTAGATAAATACACAGTAGGTAGACGTTACGGAAAAGCATTATTTGAACTGGCGATCGATTCAAATAATACAGAAGAAATTTACCAAGAACTTCTTAGTCTACGTAATATCTATGCTGATGTTCCTGAATTAGGGAGTGTCCTTAGTGATGTTCGATTGGAACCGCATGAAAAGCGATTGATCATGGACAAATTAGTCAGTGGTTATCAAGGAATCGTAAAAAACTTTTTAGAAGTCGTGTTCATGTACAATCGGATGAACGATCTACCTTTGATGATCGATGAATATGAACATCGTTACAATGAAAATAATGGTTTGTTACTAGGAAGTGTGACTACAGCAGTCCCACTTTCAGCGGAACAATTGACTAGACTTGAAGAAAATGTCGCTAAAACAATGAACTATCAAACGGTCGAATTGAAGCAACAAGTTGATTCTACGATCATTGGTGGGGCAATTGTAGAAGCAGATCATCAAGTGATCGACGGAAGCATTCGGACGCAGTTGGAAAAATTGCGTAATCAATTAAATAGATAGTACAAAGAGGTAGGTGAATCGAATGGCTATCAAAGCAGAAGAAATTAGTGCCTTGATTAAAGAACAAATTGAACATTATGAAAACGTGCTTTCAGTCGAAGAAATCGGTACAGTCACTTATGTTGGTGACGGAATCGCACGTGCGCATGGACTTGAAAATGCCATGAGTGGTGAACTACTTGAATTTTCGAACGGTTCATATGGTATGGCACAAAACTTGGAATCAAATGATGTCGGAATCATTATCTTAGGTGATTTTGAATCCATTCGTGAAGGGGATAAAGTAAAACGCACAGGAAAGATCATGGAAGTACCTGTAGGGGACGCAATGATCGGACGTGTCGTCAATCCTTTAGGACAACCCATTGATGGGCTAGGAGAAATCGTGACGGACAAAACACGTCCAGTTGAAGCGATGGCACCTGGTGTTATGCAACGTAAATCAGTCAACGAACCAATGCAAACAGGGTTGAAAGCAATCGATGCGTTAGTACCGATCGGACGTGGACAACGTGAATTAGTTATCGGTGACCGTAAAACAGGGAAAACATCGATTGCAATCGATACAATCATCAACCAAAAAGGTCAAGATATGATTTGTATCTATGTGGCCATTGGACAAAAAGATTCAACGGTACGTACACAAGTAGAAACATTGAAAAAATATGGCGCAATGGATTATACGATCGTAGTCAATGCGGGAGCTTCTCAACCTGCACCATTGCTATACATCGCACCTTATGCTGGAACAGCTATGGGTGAAGAATTCATGTATAACGGCAAACATGTATTGATCATTTTTGATGATCTATCTAAACAAGCTGTTGCCTATCGTGAGCTTTCTTTATTACTTCGTCGACCACCAGGCCGCGAAGCCTATCCAGGGGATGTTTTCTACTTGCACTCACGTTTGTTAGAACGTGCAGCAAAATTAAGTGATGATCTAGGTGGAGGGTCAATGACTGCCTTACCATTTGTTGAAACACAAGCTGGGGATATCTCTGCTTATATTCCAACAAACGTCATTTCAATCACTGATGGACAAATCTTCTTAGAAAGTGATTTGTTCTATGCAGGAACTCGTCCAGCCGTAGATGCAGGGTTATCAGTTTCTCGTGTTGGTGGTTCAGCACAGATCAAAGCAATGAAAAAAGTTGCCGGAACATTGCGTCTAGACTTAGCAAGTTACCGTGAATTAGAAGCATTTACGCAATTTGGTTCTGATTTAGATGCGGCGACACAAGCGAAATTGAATCGTGGTCGTCGTACAGTAGAAATCTTGAAGCAAAAATTACATGCACCTCTTGCAGTGGAAAAACAAGTAGTCATCTTATATGCATTGACACACGGTTACTTAGACAGTATCCCTGTAGATAGCATCTTAGATTTTGAACATGAATTATTTGAATATCTTGAGACAAATCATGCAGATCTCTTTGAAACGATCCGTACAACGAAAGATCTTCCTGAAGAAGAAGCGTTGAACCAAGCAATTCAAGAGTACAAAGATATCTTTATGGCAACAAAAGGAAATAATTCTTCAACAGAAGATAAATTGAAATCCATTCAAAATGCATAGTGAGGTGAGATGAATGGGCGCTTCATTAAATGAAATCAAGACACGAATCGCGTCAACGAAAAAAACGAGCCAAATCACTCGTGCCATGCAAATGGTCTCAGCCTCTAAATTGACAAAATCTGAAGCTTCTTCACAGAAATTCCAGATTTATGCCAATAAGGTGAGAGAAATCGTTACGCATCTAACAGCAACACAATTAACTGACATTGCTTCGGCTAATCCAAGAGGAGATGTCAATTATAATAGTATGCTGATCAGTCGACCAGTTAAAAAAACCGGTTATATCGTGATCACAGCTGATGGTGGGTTAGTCGGTGGCTACAATAGTTCCATATTGAAACAAACCATGTCCATCTTGGAAGAAGACCATCAATCACCAGATGAATATGTCATGATCGCCATTGGTGGTACCGGAGCGGATTTCTTTAAAGCTCGTGACATCAACTTAGCGTATGAACTGCGCAATTTGTCTGATCAACCTAGCTTTGATGAGGTTCGTAAAATCGTGAATATGGCAACGACCATGTATCAAAATGAAGTATTTGACGAATTGTATGTATGTTATAACCATCATATCAATTCATTGACTAGTCAATTTCGTGTAGAAAAAATGTTACCTATTTCAGATTTAGATCCGGGAGAAGCGAAAAGCTTTGAGCAAGAATATATTTTTGAACCTTCAAAAGAAGAAATCTTGACTCAATTGTTGCCGCAATATGCCGAAAGTTTGATTTATGGTGCGATCGTTGATGCGAAAACGGCAGAACATGCCGCGGGAATGACTGCAATGAAAACCGCAACAGATAATGCTGCGAACATCATCGATGATCTGACGGTTTCTTATAACCGTGCAAGACAAGGGGCGATCACCCAAGAAATTACCGAAATTGTTGCCGGAGCATCGGCACTAGAATAGCAAGGAGATTGGAGGAAAAAAGATGAGTTCAGGCAAGATTGTTCAAGTAATCGGTCCCGTTGTCGACGTGGAATTTTCTTTAGACCAATCCTTACCAGATATCAACAACGCATTCGTTGTTTATAAAAATGATGAGCAAAAATCAAAAGTTGTTCTTGAAGCAGCATTAGAATTAGGTGACGGTGTGATCCGTACGATCGCAATGGAATCGACGGATGGACTACAACGTGGAATGGAAGTCATCGACACAGGTAAAGCGATCTCTGTACCAGTTGGAACAGAAACATTAGGTCGTGTGTTCAACGTGCTAGGTGAAACAATCGATTTGGAAGCACCGTTTCCAGAAGATGCACAAAGAAGCGAGATCCACAAGAAAGCACCAAATTTTGATGAATTAAGCACAAGTACAGAGATTCTTGAAACTGGGATCAAAGTCATTGACTTATTAGCACCTTATTTGAAAGGTGGGAAAGTTGGATTGTTTGGGGGTGCCGGTGTTGGTAAAACCGTACTGATCCAAGAATTGATCCATAATATCGCCCAAGAACATGGGGGAATCTCAGTGTTTACCGGTGTTGGTGAACGTACCCGTGAAGGAAACGATCTGTATTACGAAATGAAAGATTCAGGCGTAATCGAAAAAACAGCGATGGTGTTTGGACAAATGAATGAGCCACCAGGTGCTCGTATGCGTGTCGCACTAACTGGATTGACGATTGCGGAATATTTCCGTGATGTCGAAGGACAAGACGTGCTTTTATTTATTGATAATATTTTCCGGTTCACCCAAGCAGGTTCGGAAGTATCTGCCTTATTAGGACGTATGCCATCAGCGGTTGGTTATCAACCAACCTTAGCGACTGAAATGGGACAACTCCAAGAACGGATCACTTCAACGAAAAAAGGTTCGATCACGTCGATCCAAGCAATCTACGTGCCAGCAGATGACTATACTGACCCAGCGCCAGCAACGACATTTGCCCATTTAGATGCAACGACAAACTTGGAACGTAAATTGACCGAACAAGGGATCTATCCAGCCGTTGACCCACTTGCTTCTTCATCAAGTGCGTTATCTCCTGAAATCGTAGGAGAAGAACACTACAAAGTAGCGACTGAAGTCCAACATGTATTACAACGTTACCGTGAATTACAAGACATCATCGCTATTTTAGGGATGGATGAATTATCAGATCAAGAAAAAATATTGGTTTCACGCGCTCGTCGAATCCAATTCTTCTTATCGCAAAACTTCAATGTAGCTGAACAATTCACAGGTCTTCCAGGTTCTTACGTACCAGTTGAAGAAACTGTCAAAGGCTTCCGTGAGATTCTTGAAGGTAAATACGATGACCTTCCTGAAGAAGCATTCCGCAGTGTCGGCCGAATCGAAGACGTTGTCGAAAAAGCGAAAAAACTAGGCTACTAGAAAGGGGTGCCCCATGGATCAATATTTAACTGTTAATGTGGTTACTCCCGATGGTTTAGTTTATGATCACCATGCGGCAATCGTTGTTGCACGAACTACTGCTGGTGAACTTGGTATTTTACCGCAACATGCGCCCATCATCGTGCCTTTAACAATTGATGAAGTTCGTGTGAAACGGACAGATTCAGATACACACGTTGACTGGATCGCTGTGAACGGTGGCATCATGGAAGTTCGCGATAACTTAGTTTCAATCGTTGCAGATAGTGCGGAACGTGAACGAGATATCGACGTAACTCGAGCAGAACGTGCAAAACAACGTGCTGAACGCCAAATCGAAGAAGCCAAACAAAAAGAGGATAAGAATGAACTGAAACGAGCAACTGTTGCGTTACACCGCGCAGTGAACCGTATCAATGTATCAAAACATAAGTGATTACTATAATTGACAATTAATTGAATTATGGAGGGAGAACCACTCCCAAAAGAAGAGATCGGGACAAACACTTAGGGGTGCTAATGCAGCCACGTGTGTTTTCCGATCTCTTCTTTTTTAATAAACGGTCAACAGTAAGGATACGGAAGGACATAGATTTACTATACCATGTTAAAATTTTGCGATTTTTTCTATTAATGTAGTGTCTTTTCTTTGTCATTCATTGTTAGGATAAAATTTATTTTTTTAGTGTAAAGAAATGATATTTTTCATCCATTTTTCAGAGTTTGTCAAGAAAATTACAGAGATTTATCATTTTTACAACCAATAATTTCTACTTTTATAAATTTTATGGTATCATCAGTGTGTTAGTTATAAAAAACATTTGTTAGAAAGGGCGTAATGATGAAAGTATATGGTATTGATGCAATCATTCGGATCGTTAGTCATTTGGCATTTATTTACTTAGCCTTTTGGTCTTTGCGTTCTTTACGCGTTGACGCTTTTTTTCGTTCAATGCATACGACACAAATTAGAATGGCAATTGTCCTTTTTTCAATTTTTTTAGGGTATACAGCGAGCAGTTTTTTCTTAGAGATCATTGCGCTATGTCGAAATCTTTTCGTCAGCCTATAATTTTAAAAAAAGGTACTATTTTAAAACAAGAAGTGATATAATAAAAAAGATTTTGAGCGAATGTATACTCAACGGATTTTTTTGGGGGGAACAACATGGAAGAGATCATCGTAAAAGGTGGCAATCAATTAAAAGGAACAGTAAAGATCGAAGGAGCAAAGAATGCGGTATTGCCGATTTTAGCCGCAAGTTTATTGGCTGAAGAAGGAACGACCGTTTTAGATAATGTGCCAATTCTTTCTGACGTGTTCACTATGAATCAAGTGATCCGTCATTTGAACGTAGATGTAGCGTTTGATGAAGAGAATAATCGTGTGACACTTGATGCATCGAGAGAATTAGAAATTGAAGCACCTTATGAATACGTAAGCCAAATGCGTGCGTCAATCGTTGTGATGGGACCATTATTGGCTAGAAATGGTCATGCCAAAGTTGCAATGCCTGGTGGATGTGCGATTGGAAAACGTCCGATTGATTTACACCTAAAAGGTTTTCAAGCCTTGGGTGCAAAAATCATTCAAAAGAATGGTTATATCGAAGCAATCGCCGATCAACTGATCGGAAATACGATCTATTTAGATTTTCCAAGTGTTGGTGCGACACAAAACATCATGATGGCTGCTGTCAAAGCAAAAGGCACGACGATCATTGAAAACGTCGCACGTGAACCTGAAATCGTTGATTTAGCGAATATCTTAAATAAAATGGGTGCGAATGTTTATGGCGCTGGTACAGAAACGATGCGTATCGAAGGCGTTGATCATTTGCATGCAGTCAACCATTCAATCGTCCAAGACCGTATCGAAGCCGGTACTTTCATGGTAGCAGCAGCGATGACTGAAGGCAATCTATTGATCGCTGATGCGATTTCTGAGCATAATCGTCCATTGATCTCTAAATTGATCGAAATGGGTGCAACGATCACTGAAGAAGACGGTGGCGTTCGTGTCATCGGACCAAAACATATTTTACCAACAGATGTAAAAACAATGCCACATCCTGGTTTCCCAACGGATATGCAAGCACAAATGACTGCTATCCAGTTGGTTGCAGAAGGTACAAGTGTTGTGACTGAAACAGTCTTTGAGAACCGTTTCCAACATCTTGAAGAAATGCGCAGAATGAATGCCCATGTAAAAATCGATGGCAACATTGCGATCATGGATGGTAATCACGAATTACAAGGTGCTGAAGTCTATGCAACAGATCTAAGAGCAGCAGCAGCGCTCGTATTAGCTGGTTTGAAAGCAAATGGAATCACACGCGTTCGTAACCTGAAATATTTAGATCGTGGCTATTATAATTTCCATATTAAATTGCAACAATTAGGTGCAGATGTGGAACGTGTAAGCGTGGAAGAAACACCAATCGAAAAAACACCACAAACAATCGCTTAAGGATGTGACGAGAGATGACGAATCCACGCTATATTTTGATAAGTTTGGTAAAAATTTTAGCTGTCATTTTACTTGTACTCCTATTATTCATCATTGGAACAATGATCGGATATGGTTTGATTGGCGGTGGAAGTCCATTCAAGGTCTTTCAACCGAGCTTATGGTTGCATATCTTCGATTTCTTTAGTTAAGTGTGTAAATTAGGTAACAGATAAGATAAAAAGAGGTTGTGGCAAAAGCGTACAGCTCCGAGAAATAAGCGCCAAAATCCGAAAATAGCTTTTCATATTTTTGGGTTTTGGCGCTTATTTCTGTAGGAGTTGCTTTTAGAACACCGTTTATCCGGGTATAGGGGATGGTAAGTGGATGTATGACCAATCCTCTTTTTTATGGAGATGAAAATATGAAAAAGATTTTAATTTATTTAGTTCGAGGATACCAGCGTTTTATTTCACCTGCGTTCCCACCAAGTTGTCGGTATTATCCAACTTGTTCCAATTACATGATCCAAGCCATCCAAGTACATGGTGCGCTCAAAGGAACTCTAATGGGAACAGCACGCATCTTTCGTTGTCACCCATTTGTGAAAGGCGGTATCGATTATGTGCCTCGTAACTTTCGTTTGACACGTAATAAAGAAGATCAAACGATGCCAGACTATAAAAAATACAAAAAATAGAGTCATTGATTTTTATAAGATGGGAGGAAGCAATGTTTCAACAATTGAACAAAAGTGACTTACCATGGGCGTTACTACTAGAAGCGGATCCTGATAAAGACAAAGTGATCGCTTATGTGACTAATGGCGATGGATTTATCTGGAAAGAGCATGATGAAGTGATTGGTGTGCTTGTTTATGAAATCAGAGAAACGGAATGTGAGATCATGAATGTTTCTGTTGCTGATGCGCATCAAGGAAGAGGAATCGGTGGCAAGCTGATTGACCATGCACTCGAACAGTTTAGCAAAGAATGCAAACAACTAACAAAAATATTAATCCGTACAGGAAGTATTACGAATCCAGCGTTATACCTCTATCAAAAGAAAGGATTTAAAGAAGTATCAAGGGAAAAGGATTACTTCATCAATAACTACCCAGAACCAATCTATGAAGAAGGAATACTTCTGAGAGATCAAGTCACTTTAGCCAAAGAATTATAGAATGAAAAGAAAGCGTTTCATAATGAAAGTAATGATGAAAAACTATCGAGGAGGAACAAATAATTATGGGGATTTTAGCATTCGATTTTGGCGGTTCAGCTGTCAAATATGGTTATTGGGAACAAGAAACACTAACACATAAAGGTCAGTTCACAACACCAGCTACATGGAAAGAAATGAAAGCGCAATTATCATCGGTATTCCAGCAATTATCACAAGAAGTAGCAATCAGTGGGGTCGCCTTTAGTGCACCAGGTGTTGTGAACAGCCAACGACAAGTGATTGAAGGTATCAGCGCGATCCCTTATATCCATGGATTTGATATTTATACTGAATTAACGGAATTGTTTGGTCTGCCAGTTGCTATGGAAAATGATGCGAATTGTGCGGGAATGGCTGAGTTTTATGAAGGTGCTGCTCGTGGCTATCAAAATGTTGCTTTTGTAGTGATTGGTACAGGCGTAGGTGGTGCGATGTTCACTAATGGTGAATTGAATAAAGGCGCTCATCTTTATGGCGGAGAATTTGGGTTGATGTTTCTTAATGGAGAGCATACATTCAGTACATTAGGAACGGCAGTCCAAATGGCGTGGCGGTACTGTGAACGCAAAGGATTAGATAAAAATACCTTTAGTGGAAAAGAAGTCTTTGAATTAGCAGAAAATGGTGATCCTCTCGCACAAGAAGAAGTTGAATCTTTTTATGATTATTTAACAAAAGGGTTATTTAGTATTCAATTTTCTTTTGATCCAGAAGTGATCGTATTGGGTGGCGGAATTTCTGCAAAAGAGGGATTACTGACAGAAATCAATCAACGGATGAAAAAATTGACGAGCCATTTTGGGTTGAATGATTTTGATCCATTAATCACCCTGTGTGAGTATCGCAATGATGCGAACCTGATAGGGGCAGCGGCAAATTATCTAGCGCAACAAGAAGTAAGAAAATAAATTATCAAATAGAAGGCGCGCAGTGAATGTTTTCTGCCGTTAAATGTGATAAACTATTGAAGAGGTGGGAAATAATGTCAAAAAAGAATAAAGATATTGAAGTGCGTACCGAAGAGATCAAAAAAACGATCAAAGGGAACACATATGAGGTAACGCAGTTATTTATTGGTAAAAAAATGATCGGTGAAATTTTAGCGTATGGACCAAAAGAATTTGAGATTTTCTTGGGAGAAGAAGACTTTGGCAAAGAAAAAAGTCTTGAAAATGCGATAGAAACAGTGATTCGTCATTGGAATTTACACGAATAAAAAAATATCAAAAAAATTTTCAATAAAGGGTTGCAATCACTTGGAAAATTAGGTATTATAACTAAGTCAGGTTGATACAAACCTTTCGGAGGAGTAGCGAAGTGGCTAAACGCGACGGACTGTAAATCCGTTCCTTAGGGTTCAGTGGTTCGAATCCACTCTCCTCCATTTCATTGGGGTATAGCCAAGCGGTAAGGCAAGGGACTTTGACTCCCTCATGCGTTGGTTCGAATCCAGCTACCCCAGTTCCTAGAGTGATCAGTTGCAGATCACTCTTTTTTTTGTGTAAAACATCTTGTTTCTTGCTGATTTTGCTATTATAGGCTAGAGTAGATATAAGAAGAAAAAAGGAGGCGGCACAAATGAAGTGGAAACAAAAAGTAGATGAAACCGCAGAAAAGATTTACGATATGATCAAATCGGAGAAGTACAATGTAGAGATCCATGTACCGAAAAAATCAGAAAAATTTGTCCAAATCAAAGCGAAACGTCCAACAAACCATACCAAAAAATGGTTGTCTAAAAATCGTTAAGAATAACAAAAGCTCTGAAGTTCACATAATCTTGTGTTCTTCAGAGCTTTTGTTATTTTTCAATCTCGATTCCTAAGACGGTCAAGTGACCATTTCCTACTAATTTGATGACTAAAGTAGCTAACTGCTGTGGTGTCATCTCGGTTTCACTAGTGACCCACCAATGTAAAGTACCGGTAAAAATGGCAGTTATGTATTCTGTGATAAAGTCAATAGGTACTTCTAGTTCGTTCTCTGTGATTTTTAAACGATCAAAGATAGTGGCGTATTTTTCTGATAAGAAAATTTTCAACTTTTTCCTGAAAAACTCGATCGAAGTGCCGTCTAAAGTCGTAATAAATATGGCTTTGTTCTCAACCACCAATTGGTAAATTTGAGTTAAGGCGCGGTTGACCCGTTTCAGCTTCAATTTATTACCTTCCATCAAGGGTTCCAAATCTAAAATCGAGGTAAATGTCTGGATAGCGATATGGAATAAATGCTCATAAAGATCTTGTTTATCTTTGAAATGAGCATAAAATGTTGCACGATTGATCATTGCTTCATCGGCGATTTCTTGGATCGTGATCCGCTCCATACTTTTTGTTTCTAATAAACGTAAGAACGCTTCAATAATCATTTTATTGGTACGTTTCACTCGAAGATCGTTTTTCTTCATCATAAAAATCTCCTCACTTTTGGTCGACAAATCGCACATAATTGTTGTTTATCTCACAAACTGACGATTATTGCTTATTGCAATCGCTCTAAATCGTTTTAGAATAGATATATGTAGTATAACAGACGGTTTGTTCAATGTTCAACAAAGCGTCTTTTTAAGAAGGTGGCGAGATGATGAAAATGTACGGAGGTATCGATGTAGGTTCAACGACAGTAAAATTAGTGATTCTTGATAAACATGGTGAAACTCTTTTTGCTAAATACGAACGACATTATGCAGATATCAGAAAAGCAACCATCAATATATTAGAAGAAGCCAAAACAACCTTACAAGATCAGGGGATTGCTTTTGCCATCACTGGTTCTGGCGGTATGGGCTTAGCGGAACATCTACAATTACCTTTTATCCAAGAAGTGATTGCATGTACAAAAACGATCGAAGAAAGGATTCCCGAAACAGATGTAGCAATTGAATTAGGGGGAGAAGATGCTAAAATCACTTTTTTTGGTTCTTCTTTAGAACAACGCATGAATGGTAGCTGTGCGGGAGGGACAGGCGCATTTATTGATCAGATGGCCGCACTATTGAAAACCGATGCAAATGGGTTGAATGAACTAGCCAAAGCATACCAACAGCTTTATCCGATTGCCTCTCGCTGTGGTGTATTTGCTAAAACGGATGTACAACCACTGATCAACGAAGGAGCGGCGAAAGCTGATATCGCTGCTAGTATTTTTCAAGCCGTCGTCAATCAAACGATCGCTGGTTTAGCAGCAGGCAGAAAGATCAAAGGAAAGGTCGCCTTTTTAGGTGGCCCACTTTACTTTATGTCCGAATTGCGCCAACGCTTTATTGAAACGCTTAGTCTATCGACAGAAGAAGTGATTTTTCCAGAAAATCCGCAACTATTCGTAGCATTAGGAGCAGCTTATCACGCAAAAGCTTCAAAGGAAAAAACACTCAGTGAATTAGTCCAGAAATTGAAAAGCCAAGAGCAAGAGTTGCTTCATCCATCTCGTTCTTTAGCGCCACTGTTTCAGAACGATCAAGAGTTAGCTGATTTTCGTAGACGACACGAAAAAGCGAAGGTGCAAGAACGTGCGCTAGCTACCCATCAGGGGGGGACTTTCCTAGGTATTGATGCTGGTTCGACAACGACGAAGGTCACCTTGATCAATCAATCAGGAGAGCTATTATTCTCATTTTATGGAAACAATGAAGGACAGCCTTTAGAAACAACCATCAACGTATTGAAAAATATGTATCAGCAAATGCCCAAAGACTGCTTTATCGGTAAAGCGGTAGTGACTGGGTATGGTGAAGCGTTGATCAAGAGTGCGTTGAAAATCGATATTGGTGAAGTCGAAACGATGGCGCATTATAAAGCAGCAAATTTTTTTCAACCAGGTGTCGATTTTATTTTAGATATTGGCGGACAAGACATGAAGGCAATGACGATCAAGGACAGCGCATTGTCTTCGATTCAATTGAACGAAGCCTGTTCTTCAGGTTGTGGTTCATTTATCGAAACATTTGCTAAGTCATTAGGTTATGGAATCCGAGATTTTGCGGTTGCTGCTATTTCAGCTAAGAACCCTGTGGACTTAGGTTCCAGATGTACGGTCTTCATGAATTCAAAGGTCAAGCAGGTCCAAAAAGAAGGCGCTTCTGTTGGGGACATCTCAGCTGGTCTGTCTTATTCTGTGATCAAAAATGCGATCTACAAAGTGATCAAAATCAGAAACCCAGAAGATTTAGGCAATAAGATCGTGTGCCAAGGTGGAACCTTTTATAACGATGCAGTCTTGCGAGCATTTGAAACAATCAGTGGAAGAGAAGTTGTTCGTCCTTCTATCTCAGGATTGATGGGTGCATACGGCGCTTCTTTGATTGCTTTGGAAGAATATCAAAAAGGGGAAATAAGTGAAGTACTCTCATTTGAAGAATTGACTCAGTTGACGACAGAAAAAGAATTGACGCACTGTGGGTTGTGTGAGAATAATTGCTTATTGACGGTCACTTTATTTTCTGATGGTCGGAAATTGATTTCTGGTAATCGTTGTGAACGTGGGGCACAGATCAAAATCAAAAAAGCCGATCAAAAAATCAATTTAGTGGCTGAAAAATCTCGACAATTATTCCGTTACCGTCCATTACGAAAAACAGAAGCTGTCAACGGGGAAATCGGGATTCCAAGAGTATTGAATATGTATGAAAACTTTCCACTTTGGCAGACTTTCTTTCGTGCTTTAGGCTTTCGAGTTGTCTTATCCCCTCGTTCGAGTAAGAAAATCTACGAACAAGGGATCGACACGATTTCAAGCGATACCGTCTGCTATCCAGCGAAACTGGTGCATGGCCATATCCAGTCACTGATCGATGCTGGTGTTCCCTGCATTTTTTATCCGGGCGTGATCTTTGAGCAAAAGGAGAACAATCAAGCGGACAATCATTTTAATTGTCCCATCGTTCAAAGTTATCCAGATGTCATCAAAAATAATGTCGATGCAATTCGGGAAGGACGGATTGATTACCGTCAGCCGTTTTTGAATCTAGCGAACGAAGCATCAGTGGCAAAGACGTTACACCAAACATTTTCTGATTATGGATTTTCAGAAGAGCAAATAAAAGAAGCCTTACACCAAGGATATGAAGCATTAGCCGATTTTAAAAAAGAAATTCAGCAAAAAGGAGAAGAAACCTTAAGGATGCTACATCAGAACAATGAACGTGGCATCGTTCTTGCAGGTCGCCCTTACCATCTAGATCCGGAAATCAATCATGGGATTGCAGAATTGATCACACAAGAAGGCTTCCATGTCTTGACAGAAGATAGCATTGCTCATCTAGGAGATGTGGGGCAATTACGCGTAGTGAATCAATGGGTCTATCAATCAAGATTATATGCTGCCGCCCGAGTCGTCGCCAAATCTAAGGAATTAGAATTAGTGCAATTAAACTCTTTCGGGTGTGGTATCGATGCGGTGACAACTGATCAAGTGGAAGAAATCATGGGGCAATATGGCAAGTTATACACTGTACTAAAAATCGATGAAGGTGCAAATTTAGGTGCCATCAGGATACGCTTGCGCTCATTAAAAGCGGCAGTCGATGCACGAACCAAACAACAATTTCACCCAACAAAACGATTTCTTATACCAGATAAAATCACTTTTACCAAAGAAATGAAGAAAACACATACCTTGTTATTACCTATGTTGAGTCCTATCCATCAATCTGGTTTAGTTGATGTTGCTCTAAAAGCCTCGGGATATCAAGTCGTTTGTTTGCCAAGAGAAAGTGGAAATGCGAATGATGTTGGGTTAAAGTACGTCAACAATGACGCGTGTTATCCAGCAATCATCTCAATTGGGCAAATAGTCGAGGCATTGGAAAGTGGCACATATGACTTAAATCATACCAGCGTGATGATGACCCAAACAGGAGGTGGATGCCGAGCGACTAATTATATCCCACTGCTTCGAAAGGCGCTTGATGAAGCTGGTTTCCCACAGATACCTGTGGTTTCTGTGTCTTTCGGCAATCAAGGGGTAGAATCTTCTCCTGGTTTTACGTTCACATTGCCATTGTTGAAACGCTTAGCTGTTGCTTTTTTATATGGCGATCTTTTTGAACGGGTCGTTTACCGTACTCGACCATATGAGATAGAAAAAGGCACGATTGATGCAATGCACCATCAATGGCTTGAACGAGTGGAACGCAATGTCAAAAATGGTTCTTTGACAAATTTCAATCGAAATATGGTGAAAATCATCCATGCTTTTGACACGGTTCCGCTAACGAACCAAACGAGACCTAAAGTAGGGATTGTTGGAGAGATCCTAGTCAAGTATTCACCTACAGCCAATAATGATATCGTCCGATTATTAGAAGAAGAAGGAGCTGAAGTCGTTGTTCCTGATATCATGGGCTTTATGAATTATTCGCTATACAACCAAATCTGGAAATATGAACATTTAGGTCATTCGAAAAAAAGCAAATGGGTCGCGCAGTTTCTTATCCGCTTGATTGAATATGTTGTAAAGCCAATGGATAAAGCATTAAGGAAATCACAACGCTTTGATGGAATAACACCAATTCATCAATTAGCAGAGGAAGCAAGCCAGATTTTATCAATTGGTAATCAGACCGGTGAAGGCTGGTTTTTAACCGGTGAGATGATTGAATTGTTGGAAAATGATGTGCCTAATATCGTTTGTATGCAACCATTTGGCTGTCTACCGAATCATGTTGTAGGCAAAGGGGTATTCAAAGAGCTTCGTCATCGTTACCCAAAAGCCAACATTACTGCAATCGATTATGACCCAGGTACGTCTGTCGTCAATCAATTGAATCGAATCCGTTTGATGATGGCAACGGCCATGAAAACACTGGATCAATGATTAGTTGGGTAAACTTGAGCCAGCCTTTTTGATTCTGTCGTTTCCGAGCAAGAATAGTAAGAGCTTGTTACTTTAATTACTTATTTGAATAAGAGTGAATGATCATAGTTCTCTATCCAAACGCTATTATGTCGTAGGGCGAGGCAGTGGAATGAACAGCATGGTGGGCTCTTTTTTGTTGAGAATTAGGTATATACCAGTTATAATAAAATAGAAATGAAAGGACGGATAGATGTTATGTCGAATCAATTACCGGTATATATACAAATTCACGATCAAATCAAAAGTGAAATCGAGCAAGGCGTTTGGAAAATCGGAGATCGTCTTCCTTCAGAAAGAGAATTAGCCATCAAATTCAATGTTAGTCGTATGACTTTAAGACAAGCGATCCAAAACTTAGCCGATGAAGGAATCCTTGAAAGAAAAATTGGATCAGGTACGTACGTAGCACGAGAAAAGGTCCAAGAAAAAATGTCTGGTGCAACCAGTTTCACCGAAATTATGGAATCACAAAATCGTGTGCCATCCAGTCGAACGGTTTCTTATTTTCTCACGTCACCAAGTTCGAGTGAAATGGAGAAATTGCAATTAACAAAAGATGATACCATCTTACGAATGGAACGGATTCGTTTTGCTGATGATATCCCTATTTGCTTTGAGATTGCGAGTATTCCGCAAAAAATCATCGATGGATACAGCAAAGCAGAAATTACGGAGTCATTGTACCGAACACTCGAAGAAAAAAGAGGAAACAAGATCGGTGCGGCGAAACAAACAATTTCAGCAGTCTTAGCTTCAGAAAAAATTGCTGAATATTTAGAGGTCAAGCGAGGAGATGCTGTTTTACGTTTAAGGCAGATTTCTTACTTTGAAGATGGTACGCCATTTGAATATGTACGCACCCAATATGTCGGCGACCGCTTTGAGTTTTATTTAGAAAGATGATCGTTCATATCGAATAAAAAGACCAGAGAATAGTCATCGGCATAGCTGCCTTCTATTCTTTGGTCTTTTTCTATATGATCAGACTCATTCTCTTGTTTGAATGAGTTGTTCATGATAAGAAACAGCTCCTTCAGTAAATGTCACTTGACCGCTCAAAAGTTCAATGATTGCTTCTTGGAAAGCAGAGACCTCTTTTTCATTGATCATGCAAACAACGATGACTTTTTCTGTATAGCGGATTTCTTTCACATTCACCTGCTGAAGTGCCAAGTAGTTTTCTATTTTTCCTAGTTGGGGATAGGCAATATGAATCGATAGTTCTTGTTGCAATGTCCCCTCAACGATGCCAATTTCTTGTAATGCGTGGGAAACCGAATGCGCATATGCACGAATCAAGCCGCCTGCACCTAACTTGATCCCGCCGAAATAACGAGTCACAACAGCTGCAACATTGATTAGTTCATTTTTTTTGATTACTTCTAGCATCGGCACGCCAGCAGTTCCACTCGGTTCACCATCATCGCTACTTCGTTGAATCTCATTTTTTTCACCAATCACAAACGCACTGCAATTATGATTGGCTTTCCAATGTTCTTTTTTTGTTTCTTGGATAAATTGTTTTGCTTCTTCTTCTGTTTCAACTCGTTTAAGTGAGCAGATAAAACGTGATTTTTTTATTTCAAGCTCACTTTGACCATTTTCTTTGATCGTGTAATAACGTTCTAACATCTGTTTCACTACTTTCATTGTTTGTTCTCGTCTCTTTTCAAGTATAGAGAATTTTTTTCTGCATGACAATTATGTTAATAGTTGCTTAACGAAGGGAATATGGGATAATAAAGAAAAGTGAGGTGCGTAACATGAAAGAACGAGTCAAAAAGTATGATGCTATCACTCATTATCTAAAGACAAATGGTGGCTCTCAAATCACGCTGACATTTACTCAAATCGATGAGTTGCTTTTTCCAAGTAGTGCTTTGCCCCGTTCTGCACGAGAAAATACCGATTGGTGGGCGAACGACTATAAACATCCTGAAAAAGGCGCCTATGGCTGGATCAATGCTGGCTATGAAGTGGTGGTCATCAATTTAGAAAAAGAATTTATCGTATTCAATCAATTAGTCAAATCCAGTTGGTTATTTGACGAATAACTATTTTTCTAGCTGTTGATCCGATCTCTCGATTCAAGTCCAAATTTAGGTCTAGCTACATATACCAGTATGATCTGAGTCCGAAAGTTTCTGTTAAAGAAATGGCTTGCTGACTCAGTTTCATACTTTTTTTTCATTGAAATCATCGCGTTCGTCCGCTTATTATTTGATTTTCTAATTGGATCAATCCGATTGATTCTGCATGGAGGATTTCCTTTTTGGCGTATCTATTTTGCGAAGGGAGAGAAGTGCATATGCAAGCGGAAGATTTTTTTGGGAGACGATTATTAACTAAAGAAGTATATGGGAATGAACATTCTTATGAAGAATTGAACTATGAAGTGGTAGATGCAGTCACAGTCAAAAAAAAGCAGCTTTATTGCAATCGTTGCAGTCAAACTACCCCTTTGCAAACAGCAAGGCTCAATGCGTCTACCTACTACTGTCCCCACTGTCTGTTTTTGGGGCGTTGCGATACCCAGCAACAGCTCTACTTATTCGAACAACCAAATGGAAAGAAGCGTCATATAAAACACTGTTGGGAAGGCCGATTAACAACACTACAACAGCGGATTTCGGATGATCTATGTGAACGATCGGGTGAGCATTTGGTTTGGGCAGTGACCGGCTCAGGCAAGACGGAGATGCTTTACGCCAGTATCCGAACGACCTTAGCTAAAGGTGGGAGAGTGGCTATCGCCTCACCAAGGATCGACGTTTGCCAGGAATTATACCTACGACTTAGCAAGGTCTTCCCAGAAGAAACGATCCGCCTGCTCCATGGGAAATCAGACGAACCTGATCGCTATGGTTCTTTAGTGATTTGTACGACGCATCAATTGTATCGTTTTTACCGAGCATTTGCTCTTTTAGTCGTAGATGAAGTGGATGCTTTTCCATTTGTGGGGGACCAAGGGTTAGCTTATGCAGTGAAAACCGTACTACAAAGAAATGGCCAACTGATATATTTAAGTGCGACACCCGATAACCAGTTATTGAAAAAAAGCCGAACAGCTATAAGTGTTCATCAGTTGGCTTTACGCTTTCATCAACGATTATTGCCAGAACCGAAATTGCTTTTTTGGAATCAGTGGTCAAATCGCTGTTTGCACCCAAAAAAGAATCAACGATTGTGTCGCTTGATCCAAGAGCTAGTTAAAGAAAACCATGTGCTATTGTTTTGCCCGAGTATCTCTTTAATGGAGCAATTGGAGAAACAATTAAAAAAACAATTGTCTTTTCGTATGACATCCGCCTCTTCAAAAGATGAAGCACGTAGTAGCAAAGTTCAAAATATGAGAGAGCAACATTACGATGTATTTTTGACCACGATGATCTTAGAGCGTGGGGTGACTTTTGAACGGATCTCAGTCATTGTTTTAGGCGCCGACCATCCGGTATTCAGCAAATCATCACTGGTCCAAATTGCTGGACGTGCCGATCGAAAGGGAGGATTCACCAATAGTCAGGTCTATTTTTTCTATGAAGAAAAGACACGTGCTATCGCAAAAGCCTGTAAAGAAATCAAACAAATGAATAAAAAAGGAAAAGAGCAACGAGATGAGATGCGTATACTGTAAGAAAATATTTAGTAGAAATATAACAATTAGTGAATTGCTTGGACTGAAAAAAATAGCGAGACGTTGCCAGGAATGTCAATTCTTATTTCAACGAATACAACAGGAGAGTAGCCATCAGTGCGAAGGCTGCCAAAAAGTATGGACGAAACAGGCTATTGATCAACATGACTATTGCCGAGATTGCTTGCATTGGCGTACGCGTTATCCTAACTATCGTTGTTGTCATCGTGCGTTCTTCCGCTATGATCAAGCGTTCCGTACTTGGCTCAAACAATATAAATTCATGGGGGATATCTTGCTGGCACATACATTCAGCTCAGAGTTACAAGAATTACGAAAACAATACAAGTCGTTTGTTTTTTGTCCGATCCCATTGTCTACAGAAAGGATCAGCGAAAGGGGATTTAATCAAGTGAGTGAACTATTGAGAGCTGCTGGGCTTCCTTTTCAAGAATTGCTGATTAGAGAAAAACACCATACACCGCAATCTAAAAAAACAAGAGAGCAACGTTTGATTACGACCCAACCATTTGTTTATCAGCCATCTACACCTAAAATCAAAGGGGAAAATATCTTACTGATCGATGATGTTTATACGACGGGCCAGACGATGTTCCATGCAGCGACCTGCCTATTGGCGCAGTCACCCAATAAAGTACAGACGTTCTCACTTGCTAGATAAGCTTTTTGTAGAAACGGCCGTAAAATGACAGCGATTTAGTTTGCAAATGCTTACGAGTTCGATATAATAGAAGTAAGAAGAGGGAAAGAGTGGTCCTTCTCCTTCTTGATTGTGGTAGATGAAAGGGGTAGTTTTTATGTTTAGATATAATGTACGCGGCGAAAATATCGAAGTAACTGAAGCGATTCGTGACTACGTAGAGAAAAAAGTAGGAAAATTAGAACGTTATTTCAGCGATGCTCCCGATGCTACGGCGCATGTGAATTTAAAAGTTTATACTGAAAAAACAGCAAAAGTGGAAGTTACAATTCCATTACCTTATCTCGTATTACGTGCCGAAGAAACTTCACCAGATCTATATGCAAGTATTGATTTGGTTGTTGATAAATTGGAACGTCAAATCCGCAAATTCAAAACAAAAATCAATCGTAAATCTCGTGAAACTGGTTTGAATACAGCAAATGCGGCGGTTATGTTCAATAATGAAGACGAAGAAGAAAATGAGTCTGAATTAGATATCGTGCGCACAAAACGCTTGTCATTGAAACCAATGGACAGCGAAGAAGCTGTTTTACAAATGAATATGTTAGGCCATAACTTTTTCATCTTTGAAGATGCAGAAACGAATGGTACAAGCATTGTTTACCGTCGTAAAGATGGCAAATATGGATTGATTGAAACTGATTGATAAATAACGAAATAATAACATGAAAAAAACTTGCAGTGGTCTCTAATGACTACTGCAAGCTTTTTTTTCGGATTGAATAGATAAAAAAGAATATGAAATAATTATGAAGATATCACTTTAATTGTCTTAAGTTATTTCATTTATCCACAACTAATGATAAAATAAGAAACAGAGTCTACATAGTTTGGATATTATATAAAAGGAGATTAAACAACGCATGGCCAATTTTATTCGTTCGATTATCGAAAATGATAAGAAAGAACTAAAACGTTTAGAAAGTATTGTAAAAAAAATCGAAGCTCATGCTGATGATATGGCAGCATTAACAGATGAACAATTACAAGCAAAGACAACAGAATTTAAAGAAAGATATAAAAAAGGGGAAACATTAGATCAACTTTTACCAGAAGCTTTCGCAGTAGTTCGCGAAGCAGCAAAACGCGTATTAGGGTTGTACCCTTACCCTGTGCAGTTGATGGGGGGGATCGTCCTTCATGATGGGAATATTCCAGAGATGCGTACCGGTGAAGGGAAAACCTTGACTGCTACGATGCCTGTTTATTTAAATGCTTTGACAGGAGAAGGCGTTCATGTAGTTACTGTCAATGAATACTTGTCTACTCGTGACTCCAATGAGATGGGTGAGTTATACAACTTCTTAGGTTTGACAGTTGGCTTGAATATCAATTCAAAATCAGCAGATGAAAAACGTGAGGCCTACAATTGTGACATTACGTATAGTACAAACAACGAGCTAGGGTTTGACTATTTGAGAGACAACATGGTCGTTTATCGCCATCAAATGGTCCAACGTCCATTGAACTATGCGATCGTCGATGAAGTCGATTCGATCTTGATCGATGAAGCAAGAACGCCATTGATCATTTCTGGACAAGCAGAAAAGTCAACTGCGTTATATACGCGTGCGGATAACTTTGTCAAACGATTGAAAGAAGAAGAAGATTATAAAATCGATGTTCAATCAAAAACGATCAGTTTGACTGAAGCGGGAATTGAAAAAGCGGAAGAAACTTTTGGTTTAGATAACTTATATGATATCGAAAATTCTGCTTTAACGCATCATATCGATCAATCATTACGCGCAAACTATATCATGATTTTAGATATTGACTATGTGGTCCAAGATGGAAAAGTAATGATCGTTGACCAATTTACTGGTCGTATCATGGATGGACGCCGTTATTCTGATGGCTTGCACCAAGCGATTGAAGCCAAAGAAGGCGTGGAGATCGAAGATGAAACAAAAACGATGGCATCGATCACATTCCAAAACTATTTCCGTATGTATAAGAAATTATCTGGTATGACAGGGACAGCGAAGACAGAAGAAGAAGAGTTTAGAGAAATCTACAACATCCAAGTCATTCAAATCCCTACAAATCGTCCGGTCATTCGTGATGATCGTCCAGATTTGTTATATCCGACATTGACAAGCAAGTTCAATGCAGTCGTTCAAGATATCAAAGATCGTTACCGTAAAGGACAACCTGTTCTTGTAGGTACTGTCGCTGTTGAAACGTCTGAATTACTTTCTGATTTATTGAACCGAGAACGCGTGCCTCATGAAGTACTAAATGCCAAAAACCACTTTAAAGAAGCCGAGATCATCATGAATGCTGGTCAAAAAGGAGCAGTTACGATTGCAACAAACATGGCTGGTCGTGGTACGGATATCAAGTTAGGTCTAGGTGTTCGTGAGTTGGGTGGATTAGCCGTTATTGGTACAGAACGTCACGAATCAAGACGTATCGATAACCAGTTACGTGGACGTGCAGGTCGTCAAGGAGATCCAGGGATGTCACAATTCTACTTGTCTCTTGAAGATGACTTGATGAAACGATTCGGTTCAGAGCGAATCAAAGCCTTCTTGGAACGCATGAAGATCGGTGAAGAGGATGCAGTGATCCAAAGTAAGATGTTGTCGAAACAAGTTGAATCTGCGCAAAAACGTGTAGAAGGAAACAACTACGACACACGTAAAAACGTTCTTCAATACGATGATGTGATGCGTGAACAACGTGAAGTCATCTATAAACAACGTCAAGATGTAATCATGGAGGAAACAAGTCTATCTGAACCATTGATGAATATGGTCAAACGAACGATCAGTCGAGTAGTAGATGCACATACTCAACTTGAAAAGGAAAACTGGAACCTTGAAGGGATCGTTGACTTTGCTGGTAGTACACTGGTTCATGAAGACAGTATTTCATTGGCTGATCTAGAAGGCAAGACACCACAACAAATCAAAGATTTCTTAAATGAAAAAGCACAAGAAATCTTTAATACGAAAGCTTCACAACTAAATGGTCCTGAGCAATTACTTGAGTTTGAAAAAGTCGTGATCTTACGTGTTGTTGATTCAAAATGGACAGACCACATCGATGCAATGGATCAATTACGTCAATCGATCGGACTACGTGCTTATGGACAAAACAATCCACTTGTCGAATATCAAACAGAAGGCTATAAAATGTTTGAAGACATGATTGGTGCAAT
The DNA here is from genome assembly GCF_030441955.1 of Enterococcus spodopteracolus. Classification (NCBI taxonomy): domain Bacteria; kingdom Bacillati; phylum Bacillota; class Bacilli; order Lactobacillales; family Enterococcaceae; genus Enterococcus; species Enterococcus spodopteracolus. The sequence goes on from NZ_JARJHD010000001.1 coordinate 502,868, forward strand.
CGAATACGAAGTAACACGTATCTTTATGAAAGCGGAGATCCGTCAAAACGTCCAACGTGAACAAGTGTCTCAAGGGCAGCCTGTTCAACCAACAGAAGGCGGTGCAAAAGAAAACAGTCGATTGAATGTGAAATCACAGCCTGTCAGCGTCAATAAAGTTGGTCGTAATGACCCTTGCCCATGTGGCAGTGGTAAAAAATTCAAAAATTGTCATGGTAAGAATGAGATGTAATCTTTCCTGTTGAAAGAAATCGTTCATACGGAACAATAAGATTTGATCAATTCAGAAAAGGAACTCACCTCATATGAGAGTGATCGTTCCTTTTCACAAACTAAAATAGATAGGGAATCTTAAAGCATTATTTTTTGTTTTATGACTTCCCTGAGGTCAAGAAGTGCTGAGCCTCAAGAAATAAGGTGGAATCCGCAAAAATCGTTCGTTGAATTTTTGTGGATTCCACCTTATTTCCGAAGAGGTGACTTTTGGGACACACTTACCATTAAGAACGGAATGAAAAAGGAACGTGGCGAGCTTGTCGCATCTTATTCTTTCTGTTCGTTCAAGATTCTGGTAGACTAAATAATGAAGATTAGATAGAAAGAAGGAAATCGAAATGGAAATTTCTGAAATTCGAAACCTCCTAACCGAAATGCAAGAGAAAGTCACAAGTTTTAGGGGGTCTCTTTGACTTAGATCAGCTGGAAGAAGATATTGCTGAAGCAGAAGCAAAAATGGCTGAACCCGGTTTTTGGGATGATAGTGAAGCTGCACAAAAAGTGATCAATGAAAATAATGCAAACAAAGAAACCTATGATCAGTTCAATGAACTCGCACAAGAGTTAGAAGAACTAGAATTGATGGTGGAAATGTTACAAGAAGAGCCAGATGCGCAAATGCAAGAAGAAGCACAAGAGCGAATCAGTGCGTTAGCTGAAAAGATGACGACTTACGAATTAGCCATGTTACTAGACGGATCTTATGACCGCAATAACGCCATCGTCGAGCTACATCCGGGTGCTGGGGGAACAGAATCTCAAGACTGGGGAAGTATGTTGCTACGAATGTACACCCGTTGGTCAGAGCAACACAACTACCAAGTGGAAATGTTAGATTACCAAGCTGGTGATGAAGCTGGAATCAAAAGTGTGACATTATTGATCAAAGGGCATAATGCTTATGGTTATTTGAAATCAGAAAAAGGCGTTCACCGTCTTGTTCGGATCTCGCCATTTGATTCGGCGAAACGCCGACATACGTCATTTTGTTCGGTCGATGTCATGCCAGAATTAGATGACATGATCGACATCGAGGTCAATCCTGATGATTTGAAGATCGACACTTACCGAGCAAGTGGAGCGGGTGGACAGCATATCAATAAAACAGAGTCTGCTGTACGGATCACGCATTTGCCAACAGGAACGGTCGTTGCCAGTCAGGCACAACGCTCACAATTAAAAAACCGTGAACAAGCGATGGGGATGCTGAAAGCGAAACTTTATCAATTGGAAGTTGAAAAGAAAGAACAAGAAGCAGCTGCATTACGTGGGGAACAAATGGAAATCGGTTGGGGATCACAGATCCGTTCTTATGTTTTCCATCCTTATTCGATGGTCAAAGATCATCGGACCAATGTGGAAACTGGAAATGTTCAAGCGGTGATGGATGGCGAGTTAGACCCATTCATCGATGGCTATTTAAAAATGCATATATAGTATGCTTACGATTAGTAGTAAATTGAAATAAAATTGTAAGATTTCGAAAGCAAGCTGAAACATTCCCATGCTATAATGACTAAAGACTGAAAAGATATGGAGAGAACGCCATGATTGAAATGAAGGATGTAATGAAGAAGTACTCAAATGGTACCACAGCTATCCGAAATCTCTCGATCGTCATTGACCAAGGAGAGTTTGTTTATGTAGTAGGACCATCTGGTGCTGGTAAATCTACATTCATCAAATTGATGTACCGAGAAGAAAAAGCAACGAAAGGAACGTTGAACGTTGCTGGCCATGATCTGATAAATATCAAGGATCGTGAAGTACCTTATTTACGTAGAGAAATTGGAGTAGTTTTCCAAGACTATAAATTATTACCTCGAAAAACTGTATATGAAAATGTCGCGTATGCGATGCAAGTCATCGGTAGAAAACCTCGTGACATAAAAAAACGTGTCATGGAAGTTTTAGACTTAGTCGGCTTGAAACACAAAGTACGTGTTTTCCCGAGTGAATTGTCAGGTGGGGAACAACAACGTGTTTCGATTGCTCGAGCAATCGTGAATACACCAAAAGTATTGATTGCAGATGAACCGACAGGAAACTTAGACCCAGAAAACTCATGGGAAATCATGAAGTTATTGGATCGGATCAATGCGCAAGGAACCACTGTTGTTATGGCTACACATAACAGTACGATCGTTAATACAATTCGTCACCGCGTAATCGCCATTGAAAATGGCCGGATTATTCGTGACCAAGCGGAAGGGGAATATGGATACGATGATTAGAACCTTTTTCCGCCATTTATTAGAAAGTATCAAAAGTTTAAAACGAAACGGTTGGATGACCATCGCATCGATCAGTGCAGTGACGATCACACTGACTTTGGTCGGTGTATTTATGGCAATTATCATGAATGCGACTAAATTAGCCGAAGACATCGAAGGTAACGTAGATGTTTCTGTGTTCGTTGATATCGGGACGAATGAGAAAGATATGAAAACACTCGAAAAAGAATTGAATGAACTTGAACACGTCAACAAAGTTGAATTTTCAAGTAAAGACCAAGAATTAAAGAAAATCCAGGATCAAATGGGTGATTCTTGGAGTTTGTTTGAGGGAGACGGCAATCCGTTATACGATGTATACGTTGTAACAACGACACAACCTTCTTATACTAAAGAAGTTTCTGAAGAAGCGGCGAAGTTGAAAAATGTTTTCCGTTCGGATTATGGTGGCACTTCGTCTGACCGAATCTTTGATATTGCTGCGGCAGTGCGTACATGGGGATTAGCAACAGCTGCCTTGCTATTGTTTGTCGCGATGTTCTTGATCTCAAATACGATTCGTATCACGATCATTTCACGTCAAAGAGAGATCCAGATCATGCGTTTAGTTGGTGCCAAGAATGGCTATATCCGTTGGCCTTTCTTCCTTGAAGGAGGTTGGATCGGCTTGATTGGAGCCATTATTCCTGTATTGATCCTCACATTTGGGTATCAGGAAATCTACAGATTACTCAACCCAACCTTGTTGCGTTCAAATTACTCATTGATACAGCCACAGGATATCGTTTGGAAAATCGATGCGTTGATGGCCGGTATTGGTGTCATTATTGGTTCATTAGGTTCGATTATTTCAATGAGAAGATTCTTGAAATTTTAGACAAAGATATGAAGCAGACCAGTGGGAGCGATCCTGCTGGTTTTTTTTACAAAAATTTTCATTCTCGAAAAATCTATTTTATAGAAAAATAAACTTACTCTTTCCTGTCTATCTATAGTATTCTTAGGAAGCCGGTTTTTCTGGTAGACAAATCAGTGGTTTTTCTTTACTTTAAAAAACAACTTCGCTATCCTAAGGAGGATAGCCGGATAAGAGGTGAGGCAATGGATATTATTTTTGACAATTTTTCGACGATCTTACTGCTTACGAATACATTATTATCTTTAGTGATCGTTTTTACCGAAAGAAAAGAAACTGCTCAAACTTGGGCATGGTTACTTGTATTGACTTTTATCCCGATCCTAGGTTTTTTCCTTTATATTTTCTTTGGACGTGGGATTTCCAAAGATAAGATATTTGATTTGAAGATTCAGGGAAAGGTCGGTAAGAACTTAGAGATTGAAGAGGATCGACAGGCATTGATGCGGGGATTATACCCACATCCTCCGACTGGACAAGTGGATGTCAAACAGTTGATTTATATACTAACTGTTGGAGAAAGCACGCTGTATACCACAAACAATGACGTTACGTTGTTCACCGATGGAAGAGAGAAGTTTGATCGTTTGATCGAGGACATTGACCAGGCAACTGATCATATCCATCTACAATATTACATTTATCGTAGTGATAGCTTAGGGATCGAAGTGTGCGCAGCATTAACTTCTGCTGCTCGCAGAGGGGTACAAGTAAGAGTTTTACTGGATGCGTGGGGATCGACAGAAGTTTCAACCAAGTTTTTCCATGAGTTAAAAGAAGCTGGTGGAGAAGTTGCTTTCTTTTTTCCGCTTTTTGTTCCTTATCTGAACCCGCGAATCAATTATCGGAATCATCGAAAGATCGTAGTGATTGATGGGAAAATTGGTTATACAGGTGGATTCAATGTGGGAAATGAGTATTTAGGTCTCGTGCAAAAATTTGGTTACTGGCGAGATAATCATTTGCGTATCTATGGTGAAGGAGTCTATGCGCTACAAAATCGTTTTTTGATGGATTGGAATTCTCAACATACAAAAGAAGTACACTATGCGGCGCGCTTTTTCCCAAGTATTGCATCAACCGGTGAGATTGCCTTACAGGTCGTGACGAGTGGACCAGATTCAGAACATGAACAAATCAAAATGACGTACCTTAAAATGATCTCACTGGCCAAGCGGGAAATCTTGATCCAAACGCCTTATTATATTCCAGATGAATCAATCCACGAAGCTTTAAAATTGGCATTGTTATCCGGTGTGAAGGTCCATTTGCAGATCCCCAATAAACCAGATCACCCATTAGTTTATTGGGCAACGTATTCTTTTGCTGCTGAATTGATCGAATATGGTGCTGTCATTGAAACTTATGAAAATGGATTTATTCATGCGAAGACAATGATCATCGATAGCGGAATCGTTTCCGTAGGTTCAGCAAATATCGACGTTCGTTCTTTCCGTTTAGATTTTGAGGTCAATACACTGATCTATGATGAACGGCTCGCAACTCAAGTGCGAGGAGCATTTTTTGAAGATGCAAAAGTTTCTGAGCGTTTGACAAAAGAACGTTACGAGGCTCGGGGTTGGATGATCAAGCTAAAAGAGGGATTGGCTCGACTTGTTTCGCCACTCTTGTAAAAAACTGAACAAAAAAGGACATGAAATAGACTCATAAGAGCAGATTTTCATGTCCTTTTCTATCGGGGCCATTTCTGTAGTTTTATTACAAGAAATGGAGAAAGCGTCTCGCAAGAGCGGGAATTAACTTTTGGGGTATTTCTTGTTTTTTGGGGAAAGCAAGAAATAAGTTAATGCTTGCTTGGTACAGAGACACATTTCAATGCCAGTATAGCATAGAAAAATTTATTGAGATAGTATTTTTTTGATTAAATTAAATTATTTGTTATTTAATAAAATTAATTGATTTTCAAGTAATAGTGAAAATGTTAAAATGAAAATACTTTAGGATTGAAGGAGATTTCTAATGAAAAAATTACGATTATTAATACCAATGATAGCACTATTTATAACAATGTCTGGGTGTTCAAACCTGGTCGACCAAGGAGAATCGATCACAGCGGTGGGATCATCCGCTTTACAACCTTTAGTTGAAACGGTTGCTGAGACATATCAATCAGAAAATCCCGGCAGATTTATCAATGTACAAGGTGGCGGAAGTGGTACTGGTTTATCGCAAGTCCAATCAGGCGCTGTTGAGATCGGTAATTCTGATTTGTTTGCAGAGGAGAAATCAGGGATCGATGCGTCTGCACTGATCGACCATCGAGTAGCAGTAGTGGGCATTACACCAATTGTCAACAAAGAAGTCGGCATCGACAACATTTCGATGGAAGATTTGAAAAAAGTATTTACTGGTGAACTGACGAACTGGAAACAACTAGGTGGGAAAGATCAGCCAATCGTGATTTTGAACCGTGCAGCAGGTAGTGGAACGAGAGCAACTTTTGAAAAATGGGTCTTAGACGGCGAAACAGCGATTCGTTCCCAAGAACAAGATTCTAGTGGAATGGTCCGTCAAATCGTTGCTGACACGCCAGGAGCAATCAGCTATGTCGCATTCTCTTATGTATCAAAAGATGTGGATACACTGAAAATCGACGGAGTCGAGCCAACAGACGAGAACGTCACAACAAATGATTGGACGATTTGGGCTTATGAGCATATGTATACGCGAAAAGAGACAAGTCAATTAACGAAAGACTTTTTAGCTTATATCTTATCAGATGAAGTGCAAAAAAATATCGTTGGAGAGTTGGGTTATATTCCAGTGTCGAGTATGAAAGTTGAACGCGATTGGGAAGGTAATGTGGTGAATTAACCATCTTTACACAAAATTTACAAAGTTAGCACAAAATTTACATGTTATTAAAATCAAATTGATATTCGCTTAGTAGACTGTATAGGTATGTTAAAGGACCAAGGAGGAATCATCTGTGGAAGATGTAAAAAAAGCACTAGTAACTAAATCCAAGCGCTCGAAAATGGAACAACGTGGAAAGTTTATCAGCTTTTTATGTATTGCATTGATTGTAGTGGTTGTTTTAGCAATATTTTATTTTGTTGCCAGCAAAGGGTTAGCGACCTTTTTTGTTGATAAAATCAATGTTTTCGATTTCTTATTTGGAACAAATTGGAATCCGAGCGCACTAGGGCCGGATGGAAAACCAATGGTAGGAGCTTTACCAATGATCGCGGGTTCGTTTATCGTTACTTTTTTATCTGCGATCATTGCAACACCTTTTGCCATCGGAGCAGCTGTGTTCATGACAGAAATCTCTCCGAAAAACGGAACAAAGATTTTACAACCGGTCATTGAACTACTTGTAGGTATTCCTTCAGTTGTTTATGGGTTTATCGGTCTATCCGTCATCGTTCCATTTATTCGTGGCATTTTTGGCGGAACTGGTTTTGGTATTTTAGCCGGAACATTTGTGTTGTTCGTAATGATCTTACCAACGGTTACGACGATGACAGTCGATGCGTTAAAAGCCGTACCAAGACACTATCGTGAAGCTTCTCTTGCATTGGGAGCAACGAGATGGCAAACCACGTATAAAGTAGTCTTACGCGCAGCAATTCCAGGAATCTTGACAGCTATCGTCTTTGGGATGGCTCGTGCCTTTGGTGAAGCCTTAGCGATCCAAATGGTTATCGGGAATGCGGCATTGATGCCAACAAGCTTTACCACCCCAGCTGCAACACTGACATCGATCTTAACGATGGGTATCGGAAATACGATCATGGGTACCGTTGAAAACAACGTGTTGTGGTCTCTAGCCTTGATCCTACTCTTGATGTCATTATTCTTTAATATCGTTATCCGCTTGATTGGTAAGAAGGGAGAATTGAAATAATGAATGCAAAACGTTCTGATAAAATAGCAACAGGTGTCTTATATGTGATTTCAGGCATCATCGTCCTGATCCTCGCTGCGTTGCTTCTTTATATCTTAGTTCGCGGTATTCCACATATCTCTTGGGCATTTTTGACTGAACCGTCAAAAGCGTATCAAACTGGCGGAGGGATCGGAATCCAATTATTCAACTCGATCTATTTACTGATTATCACAATGATCATCAGTTTTCCGATTTCACTGGGTGCAGGAATCTACTTGTCTGAGTATGCAGGTAAAAACTGGTTGACAGATGTTATCCGCACATCCATTGAGATTCTTAGCTCATTACCTTCTGTTGTTGTCGGTCTTTTTGGTTTCTTGGTTTTCGTTATCCAATTCCAATATGGGTTCTCGATCATTTCAGGTGCCTTGGCATTAACCGTATTCAACTTGCCTTTATTGACTCGGACAGTCGAAGAATCTTTACAAGCTGTTCATTACACACAACGTGAAGCTGGTTTAGCTCTAGGATTGTCTCGTTGGGAAACAGTACTTCGTGTCGTTGTTCCTGAAGCGACACCAGGTATTTTGACGGGGGTCATCTTGAGTTCTGGTCGTATTTTCGGTGAGGCTGCAGCGTTGATCTATACCGCTGGTCAAAGTGCGCCAGCCTTAGATTTTACTAACTGGAATCCATTTAGCATTTCCAGCCCGATCGGTATCTTCCGACAAGCTGAAACACTAGCTGTCCACATTTGGAAAATCAATACAGAAGGAACGATGCCCGATGGGGTTTCCGTTTCGGCAGGAGCTTCTGCAGTATTGATCATCGCTGTGTTACTATTCAACTTTGGTGCACGAGCAATTGGAAAACGTCTGCACCGTAAAATGACTTCAGCTTAAGGAGAAGAAGCAGAATGAAAGAATATAATATGAATGAAACCAACATCATCAAAATGGGCGCTGAAAAAGATATCGCGCTATATACAGATGATTTGCATGTATGGTATGGCGATAACGAAGCCATTAAAGGTGTCAATCTTGAATTTGAAAAGAATAAAGTCACTGCATTGATCGGACCATCAGGGTGCGGGAAGTCCACTTATCTACGTTCATTGAATCGAATGAACGATGGGATCGCAAACACGAAGATCACTGGAAAGATCATGTACAAAGAAGTCGATGTCAATGCACCACAAATCGACGTTTACGAAATGCGTAAACGAATCGGCATGGTGTTCCAACGTCCGAATCCTTTTAGTAAATCAATCTATGACAATATTACGTTTGCCTTGAAACAGCATGGGGAGAAAAACAAACAAAAACTAGATGAGATCGTCGAAACTAGTTTGAAGCAAGCGGCATTATGGGATCAAGTCAAAGATAGTTTGAATAAAAGTGCTTTGGCGTTATCAGGTGGACAACAGCAACGTCTTTGTATCGCTCGTGCAATCGCGATGAAACCAGATATTTTATTGCTTGATGAACCAGCGAGTGCGTTAGACCCGATTTCTACTGGGACTGTCGAAGAAACGTTAGTCAACTTAAAAGAAGATTATACGATTATTATTGTGACTCACAATATGCAACAAGCTGCCCGAATCAGCGATTATACTGCGTTCTTCTATCTTGGAAATGTGATCGAGTATGACAAGACGAATAAGATATTTACTAGACCTAAGATTCAGGCAACTGAAGACTATGTGTCCGGTCATTTTGGTTAAGACGGAGGACTTGCTATGACAAAAGAAATTATCTCATCAAAAGATCTTCATCTGTATTATGGGGAAAAAGAAGCCTTGAAAGGCATTGATCTAAGTTTCAATAAAGGCGAGATCACTGCAATGATCGGACCATCTGGTTGTGGGAAATCTACTTATTTACGTTCATTGAATCGTATGAATGATTTGATTCCAGGTGTAACGATCACTGGTAGTGTCGTTTACAAGGGCAATGATATCTACAGTCCTAAAACGGATATCGTTGGACTACGTAAAGAAATCGGTATGGTGTTCCAACAACCAAATCCTTTTCCATTTTCAATCTATGAAAATGTCATTTATGGATTGAAAATCAAAGGTGAAAAAGACAAAAAAGTGTTAGACCAAGTAGTAGAAGAGAGCTTGAAAGCAGCATCTGTTTGGGAAGATGTCAAAGATAAATTGCATAAAAGTGCGTTGTCTTTATCAGGTGGACAACAACAGCGAGTGTGTATTGCTCGCGTGTTAGCTGTCAATCCAGAAATTATTTTATTAGATGAGCCAACTAGTGCCTTAGATCCAGTCTCTACTGGTAAAATAGAAAGTATGTTATTAGAGTTAAGAGAACGTTATACGATGATCATCGTGACTCACAATATGTCACAAGCATCACGTATCTCAGACAAAACAGCTTTCTTCTTAGATGGCAATTTGATCGAGTTCAACAATACGAAAAAAATATTTATGAATCCTGATAAAAAAGAAACGGAAGATTATATCTCAGGACGATTCGGATAAGGAGGAAAGAGGATGTTACGAACACAATTTGAAGAAGAACTATTGAACCTTCATAATCAATTTTACGAAATGGGAATGATGGTTAGTAATGCCGTGCATAAATCAGTGCGCTCTTATACAAAACACGACAAAGTTCTTGCAAAAGAAGTAATTGAAAATGACATTACAATCAATGATATGGAAACACGATTAGAGAAAAAAAGTTTTGAAATGATTGCTTTGCAACAACCGGTGACAACTGATCTACGAACGATCATCACAGTCATGAAAGCAAGTTCAGATTTAGAGCGTATGGCTGACCACGCAGTATCAATCGCCAAGTCAACGATTCGTCTTAAAGGAGAAACAAGAATTCCTGAAATCGAAAAAGAAATCTCTGATATGTCTGATTATGTCAAAAAAATGGTAGATAATGTCTTAGTCGCTTACGTTAAAACAGATGAAAAGGACGCACGTACGATTGCAAACATGGATCATCGTGTGAATGAATCCTTCAATCGGATCTACAATGCAACGATCAAAAATATGCAAGCAAACCCCGAAACTGTTATCAGTGGAACGGACTATGTCAACGTAGCAAGTTATTTAGAGCGGATCGGTGATTACGTAACAAATATCTGTGAGTGGATCGTGTATCTAGCTACAGGTAAAATCACTGAGTTGAACACAAATCATAACGAAGAGACTAATCAAAGATAAAAATCATTCGCTGATTTTTGTCAAATGCTGATCAGTATTTCTGAGAAATAAGCGCCAACTTCCGAAAAGAGAGATATATTTTTGGAAGTTGGCTTTTTTATTAATTATAGAAGACAAATATTTGAGATTTGGCGATGATTCATTATTTATTGTTATCCATTTCATAAATTTTAAGGATCGGGTACATTAGATATCCTGTTCCTTCTAAAAACGAATAGACGGTGTTCAAGAAGCTGACCTTCTACACTAAGCTAAAAAATTGTAAAATATGAAAAACTATTTTTCAATTTTCTTTCTTACTGCTCAGATCAAGTCACTTCTTTCACAACCTCAGAAAGGAAGGCGTATGCAGAAAAAAAATCGATTATTGATCAAATGTTTGATTCTTTGTAGTTGTTTTGTGGCCGCATGGGCAATCCAACATGCCACTGAATGGTACGAAGACCCAATCATGCAAGTACAGCAAGTATCGCTAGAAAATGAACAACAAGTAATCAAAGGAGAATTGATGAATACGCAAGCGAAAGGAACAGAACTCACTCTGTTTATTCCGCACCAAGAAAATCAGATCGAACATGCAAAAGCTAAGACGAATCAACTTTATCTCATACGTAAAATCGGGGATGAATGGCAGATACTCAGTAAAAAGAATGACGGCTGGTTATTCCTTTTTACAAGTTTATTTATCTGTGCGCTCTTATTCGTAGGCGGAAAAGCAGGCATATTCACTTTGATCAGTGTAGGACTCAATCTCTTGTTATTGATTTTACTTCTTCAGGGTTTCACGCAGATCCAAGGGATATCTTTGGTGATGACGAGCATTCTTTTTGTCTTACTAGGAACGATCATTTGCGTTTTTGCCTTAGATGGTTGGCAACAAGGTGGACTGATAAAAATCGTCGCAACAATGACGAGTGTAGGTGTAGCGTTTCTAATTTGTTTGTTCGCAATGGATTATTTGAACGATCAAGGATTACGTTATGAGGAAATGAGTTACTTGACTCGACCGTATCGTTCCGTTTTTTTAGCTAGTTTATTAGTCGGGATGACAGGTGGGGTATTGGATACAGTTGTCACAGTCACGACAACTTTAGATGAGTTGCTGAGTAAACAACCAAAAATAACGATGAAACGATTGTGGCAATCTGGTCAAATGGTAGGACAAGATGTGATTGGCTCAATGACGAATATCTTACTATTCGTATACGTCAGTGGGACGATCCCGATGTTACTTGTTTACTTTAACAATGGTTGGCCTTTGAGAGATGCGGTTGAGCTACATCTCTCGTTGGAATTGCTACGTGTGATCAGCGGAAGTCTAGGCATTGTCCTTTCGATTCCCATTACACTTTTATGCTATTTAAGCCATTTGAAGTATCGGAGGGCGATTTGATGAATGTACTTTTGCTCTTAGCGCTTCTCTTAGTGCTATTGATTTTACTGGTTGGTGGGAAAAATGGGCTCTATACGATTTTAGGTCTGTTCATCAACATCCTATTGTTTTTCCTTCTATTGCTCCTCTATCATTTTCGGTTGCCAATATTACCAAGTGCCATCGTGATATTTTTATTGATCACTAGTGTCACATTGTTTTTTGTTAATGGCTACAATCTCAAGATGAAAGCAGCTTTTCTTAGTGTATTACTTTTTTTAGTAGTTTTCTTAGTGGTGACGCCGCTTCTTTCTGAATTAGCGATCCAAGGGTTTACAAGGGTTGAATTAGATGAACTAACAGGGTTCGATTTACATGTACCTCTGGATTTTTTCGCATTGACGCGCGCAATTTTATTGATCAGTGTGAGTGGAGCCGTATTAGATGCAAGTGTGTCCGTCGCTAGTGCGACGTATGAAGTATATCTCACAGATCCATTACAAAGCTATCGGGAATTAGTAAAATCGAGTATACGGATCGGCAGAAAAATTTTAGCTACAACAGTAACGACCTTGGTTTTTGCTTTTATGGGAAATTGTTTAGCTCTGATATTATGGTTCATTGATCTAGAATTGTCTTTTGGCCAGTTGATCAATGAAAAAACTTTTGTTTTGGAGTATGTAACTGTAGTGGTCACGACAAGTGCAGCGATCCTTGTTTTACCGATAACGTCAGTCATTTCTTCAATTTTATTTACTCGACAGAAAAAATCATCCTAAGAATGAGAGAAAGTTACAACTTAAGTCCTATGACTTTTTCTTCAAATCATTGCATAATATGTATGTAAGGAAAAGCTTGCAAACAATTTTTGCTATAAGGAGGCAATTTCCATGAAAGAAAGAGAACGTATTTTAGAATTAGTTAAAAAAGGCATCCTTTCAACTGAAGAAGGTTTAGACCTATTGGAGAGTATGGCAACTGAAAAAGATGAAAAGCAAATCGCAAAAGAGGCAGATCGTGTACATGCTGATCGTAAAGAAAAAGATGAAGCAAGTCGTTTGATCGATGAACTTGAAAATGGCAAAGCTGAACGTGAAGCAGTGAAACCAGATCCAAGACAAAAAGAACAAGAAGACAAAGAGAATCTAGAAAAAATCTTAGATGAATTGGCGACTGAAGCGAATAAAACTTCTGCTCACTTAGATGAAGTCAACGCAAAACTTTTTGAAAATAAAATTGCACGCAATGAAAAACAGGAAACATTGATGCAATTGAATACAAAAGAAGAGTTGGATCAACTAACAGAAGAAGAATTGACACAACGTCAACAACTGGAGCAAGAAGTCAAAGAACTTGAAGCAGCCGGTGATCTTTTATCTGAAGAGCGTATCAAGCTTGAAGCTGAATTAAAGGATATCCGTAAAAACCAATGGTCTGAGAAAAAAGACACCTTTGCTGAGAAATTTGACTTGCCAGAGGATTGGAAAGAACAAGCAAATGACACATTGAACCAAGTCGGCGAAAAAATGACTGAAGCTGGGAGTCAACTAGGTAAATTCTTAAAGAAAACCTTCCAAAATGTTTCCGTAACAGTGAATGACAATATGGAATGGAAAGATGTCAGCTTACGAGTACCTGGGATCGCCACAACTAAATTTGAACACGAATTTTACTATAGCGCGCCACAAGCAAGTATTATCGACATCAAAGCGGCTAATGGGAATGTCACCTTGAAAACTTGGGATAGCGAAGACGTAAAAGTCGAAGCGAAAATCAAGCTTTATGGAAAAATGGGTGCAGAGCCATATGAAGCTTTTGCTGAACGCAGTCAAATCGAAGTCAATGATGAACACATTTCTTTCCAAATCCCGAACAAACGTGTACGTGCCGATTTAGTCTTCTACTTACCAAAACGCACGTATGACCATACAGCAATCAAATTCCTCAATGGTAATATTGTAGTTGAAGACTTAGATGTAAAAGATATTTACATGAAATCAACAAACGGTAATATCTTGGTTGAGCAAATGGCTGCAACGATGCTTGAGATTGGTGGAGTCAACGGAAATATCGATGTCCGTAATGGAGATATTTTAGATTCAATCATTGAAACAGTCAATGGTACAGTTACTTTTGGCGCAACACCAGAAAACTTAGCGATCTCATTGGTCAATGGGGATGTTCGTCTGACAGTGAAAGAAGATCGTTTGAAGAAAATCGAAGCAAGCTCAGTTAATGGTAACGTCAAAGTTGCATTGCCAACAACTATCGGTATGGACGGTCACGCAAAAACAAGTCTCGGTAGTATCAATAGTCGGCTGTCTGATTATGAAGTGATCCGTGAAAAGAAAGAGCGCACGAATCAAATGTTAGAATTCCGTCGCCTTTCTGAAAATGAAATGGCGAAAATTGAATTATCTACTACAACAGGTAGTATCTATTTAAAAGATACAGATAAATAATTTTTTCGCTTCGACCTTCTGAAAGAGGAAGACGAAGCGAAAATCATACTTATAAGAAACAAACAATCGGTTTATTATTTCAATAAATCTTCCGAAGTAAGATTGTTTTAGCATCTTTCTTCAATTAAAATAGTAGAACAGAGGTGAAAGAAAGTGAAAAAAAAGTTGACAAAATCAAATAAAAATATTGTATTGACTGGTACTTTAGCTGGGATTGCTGAATATCTTGGGATTGATCCAACAGTTGTTCGTGTCATTTACGTCTTCTTAAGTTTAGTTGCATTCGGAAGCCCAATTATTTTATACATTCTGTTGGCTTTACTCGTGCCTTCAGGAAAGAATAATCAACGTCGTTATGGACATGACAACGACTATTATCAAAAAAACAACTACAGAGAACAAACGAATAAACGAAAAGAGGCAGAGAAAATCAACGATGACGAATGGAGTGACTTTTAATGTCTTATCTTCAACGTATTGTTGTTAGTACGCTGACGTTTATCTCTCTGGCAGTTATTTTTCCAAATATGATATTTGTGAATAGTATTTGGACCGCAGTCGTGGCAAGTTTTGTTCTTTCTGTGCTGAATCTATTAGTCAAGCCATTCATTATGTTTTTATCGATCCCCTTTACCTTGTTGACGTTTGGATTATTCACTTTTGTGATCAACGCATTGATTTTACAAATGACCTCCTTCTTTGTCGGAGCAGCTAATTTTAGCTTTTCGTCATTTGGATCAGCAATAATGATTGCAGTGATCATGTCATTCGTAAATATCATCGTTAGCAATCGTAATATGAACAGGAATCGTTAGAAAACAATGCAAAGGACAATAAAGCACATTCAAATAAGTGGAAAGAGGAGGTGGCAATTGTCGCTTCCTCTTCTTATTTGCAAAGAGATGATAGCGATTTCTTGATCGGCGCTTGCCAAAAAAACGAGTGTAATGAAAAGGATATCCCTTGTTTTTTTTATTGGTAGTACTTTTACCGATAGAATGATAAAATAAAAGAGAACAGTTTAATAGAAATGAGGTATACGAATGGCAGAAATGGTAAAAGTTAGCCAATTAGTAGAAAAACTATCATTAGAAATCGTCACTGGTGACGAGCAAAGTCTAAATCGTGTCATCGTAACTGGTGATATCTCCAGACCTGGACTGGAATTGACCGGTTATTTTAATTATTATTCCCATGACCGACTACAGTTATTTGGGAGTAAAGAAATCAGCTTTGCAGAACGGATGATGCCGGAAGAGCGTTTGATGATCATGCGTCGTTTATGCAGTGAAGACATGCCAGCCTTTATCATCTCTAGAGGTTTAGCTGCACCAGAAGAAATGATTCAAGCAGCAAATGAACATGGCATGGCCGTTTTGCGTTCGCCGATCTCAACCTCACGTTTGCTTGGTGAGTTATCAAGTTATTTAGATGGACGATTAGCACCTAGGACTAGTGTTCACGGCGTCTTAGTCGATGTCTATGGACTAGGTGTCTTGATCCAAGGAGATAGTGGCATTGGAAAGAGTGAAACAGCGTTAGAACTGATCAAAAGAGGCCATCGATTAATTGCAGATGATCGAGTGGATGTGTATCAACAAGATGAGCTAACTGTTATTGGAGAGCCACCAAAAATCCTTGAACATTTGATTGAGATTCGCGGAATCGGGATCATTGATGTGATGAATCTTTTTGGGGCCAGTGCAGTCAGAGGATCGATGCAAGTCCAATTAGCTGTCTACTTAGAAGCTTGGGCAAAAGAGAAAAAATACGATCGTTTAGGGTCTGAAGATACTTCTGTTGAAATTGCGGAAGTAGGTATTCCCCAAATCAAAATACCTGTGAAAACTGGACGAAATGTCGCAATCATCATTGAAGTTGCTGCGATGAATTTCCGTGCGAAAACGATGGGGTTCGATGCAACGAAGACATTTGAAGAAAGATTGAGCCGTTTGATCGAAGAAAATTCAAACGGACAATAGCTAGGAGTGAAAGTATGATTGCACAAATCAACCGGGTCGCTTTTGACCTTTTAGGAGTTCCTATTTACTGGTATGCATTGATCATTGTTTCAGGCATTATTATCGCCATGTGGTTAAGCAGTCGAGAAGCAGTAAGGGTAGGAATGAAAGCAGAAGACGTAACTGACTTTATGTTATGGGGATTACCGCTATCGATCATTGGCGCACGCTTGTATTACATCTTGTTCGATTTACCACAGTATATTGCAAATCCGATCCAAATATTCAATATCCGTTCAGGCGGCCTAGCGATTTATGGTGGTCTGATTGCAGGCGGTATCACATTATATTTTTACACGAAATATCACTTCATTGATGTCTGGACGTTCTTGGACATTGCTGCACCTAGTGTTTTATTAGCACAAGCAATTGGACGCTGGGGAAATTTCATGAACCATGAAGCATTTGGACCAGATACAACAAGGAGTTTCTTAGAAAGTCTATATTTACCGAATTTTATTATTGATAATATGTATATCGATGGGATCTATCGACAACCAACTTTCCTTTATGAATCAATATGGAGCCTTATAGGCGTGATCCTCCTCTTATTACTAAGGAAAAAAACACATCTTTTGAAAAAAGGGGAAATCGCACTGATTTACTTGATATGGTATAGTTTTGGTCGTTTCTTCATCGAAGGAATGAGAACGGATAGTCTTTACTTTTTAGATACAATCCGTGTGTCACAGCTTTTATCTGCTGTGCTATTCATTGGAGCAATCGTTCTATTCATCTGGCGTCGAAAAAAAGGCAACTTACCAGATTACGACCGATCTTTAGGAAAAAATCAATTCATTATCTAAAGTCCAAGTCGAAAAAAATGAAAAAATTTGCAGGAGTGGTAAAATGAAATATAGGGTAGCGGTTTTAGGTGCTGGCTCGTGGGGAACAGCATTAGCACAAGTGCTTGCTGAAAATGGTCATGACGTTCGACTCTGGAGTCACCGTGCCTCACAGGTTAATGAAATCAACCAAAAGCATACCAATGAGCGTTATTTACCAAAACACCAATTGCCCAAAACGATCATCGCATACTCGGACATGGCGAAGGCTGTTTCTGATGTAGATGCTGTTTTGTTTGTTGTACCGACTAAGGCGATTCGTTCTGTATGTCAAGAACTCGTTGAGGTTTTGCAAACAAAACCAGTGATCATCCATGCAAGTAAAGGCTTAGAACAAGGAACACACAAGCGGATCTCAGAAGTCCTAGCAGAAGAGATCCCAGCAGAAAAGAGACAAGCAATTGCTGTTTTATCGGGTCCAAGTCACGCAGAAGAAGTGGCTCGTCACGATATTACGACGATCACTGCTGCAAGTACGGAGACAGATGCTGCTAAATTTGTTCAAACACTATTTTTGAATCATTATTTCCGAATCTATACGAATCCTGATGTCATTGGGGTTGAAATGGGTGCCGCTTTAAAAAACATTATCGCAATCGGTGCAGGTGCAATCCATGGCTTAGGTTTTGGGGATAATGCAAAGGCAGCTATCATGACAAGAGGATTAGCAGAAATCAGCCGCTTAGGTGTTGCTATGGGAGCAAATCCGTTGACCTTCATCGGACTGAGCGGTGTCGGTGATTTGATTGTCACTTGTACAAGTATCCACTCGAGAAATTGGCGTACCGGTAATCTGCTTGGACAAGGCCATGAATTAAGCGAAGTCTTGAATAATATGGGCATGGTCGTGGAAGGTGTCCAGACAACACGAGTCGCTAAAGAGTTAGCTGAGACCATGGGGATCGAGATGCCGATCACTCAAACGATTTATGAAGTGCTATATGAGCACAAGAACATAAATGAAGCAGCGACAGAGATCATGTTGCGCGATGGCAAAAAAGAGAATGAATTTCACTAACATTTTTAAGGGAGAGAAAAAAATGAAAGTAAAAAAAGCAGTGATTCCAGCAGCAGGTTTAGGAACAAGATTTTTACCTGCAACAAAAGCGATGGCAAAAGAAATGTTGCCGATCGTTGATAAACCAACGATTCAATTTATCGTAGAAGAAGCGTTAAAATCAGGGATTGAAGACATTTTGATCGTCACAGGTAAAGCAAAACGCCCAATTGAAGATCATTTTGACTCAAATATCGAATTAGAAACGAACTTAGGCGAAAAAGGAAAAACTGAATTACTAAAATTAGTGGAAGAAACAACGGATGTAAACCTTCATTTTATTCGTCAATCGCATCCTAAAGGGTTAGGACACGCTGTGTTGCAAGCAAGAGCATTCATCGGAAATGAACCGTTTGTTGTCATGTTAGGCGATGACATCATGGAAGATGAAATCCCATTGACACAACAACTGATCGACGATTATGAGCGTACACATGCATCAACAATCGCCGTGATGCAAGTACCACACAAAGATACCTCTAAATATGGAATCATCAATCCAGGAGAAGAATTAGAAGACGGCTTATTCAATGTCAAAGATTTTGTTGAAAAGCCTGAACCAAGTAAAGCACCAAGTGATTTAGCAATTATTGGACGCTATTTATTGACACCCGAAATCTTTGATGTCTTAGCAGAGCAAAAACCAGGTGCAGGTAATGAGATCCAATTGACCGATGCAATCGATACATTGAATAAGACACAACGCGTATTCGCACGTAAATTTACGGGTAAACGTTACGATGTCGGCGACAAATTTGGTTTTATGAAAACAAGCATCGAATATGGGTTGACACATCCAGAAGTGGGTGGACCGTTAAGAGAATATATTCTAACATTAGGTAAGTCTTTAGCAGCAGAGACGCCTTCATCTTTCAATCAATCAACAGAAACTTCTGAACCAACTAACAAAAAGTAAACAAGCGAGATGCTTCAGCTGCTGATCAAAATGTAGGTAGTTGAAGCTTTTTGCTATTTTTTATTTGTTTAAAAAATATGAAAATGCTATCCTTATAGCAAGGAAGAGGAGAAGGAGGCTTGATTATGACAGTTGGAGAAATTGCTGGCTTGATTGCAGCAATTGCTTTTGCAATACTTGTGGTCTTTCTAGTACGTGTATTGATTCGATTAGCAAAAACGATTGAAAAAGCAGAGCAAACAGTAACAGAAGCAAACACAACGATTGAAGTCGTTACAAAAGATGTTGATCTTTTATCGAGACAAGTCGAGGGCTTGTTAGTGAAAAGCAACGAATTATTGAATGATATCAACGGAAAAGTAGCAACAATCGATCCTTTATTTACAGCTGTCGCTGATTTGAGCGAGAGTGTATCAGAATTGAATTCTTCAAGCAAACACATCGTTACAAAAGTCGGTGGCATCGGTAAAACAACAGCAAAAGCAACTGTTGCCAGCAAAGTCGGTGGGACTGCGGTGAAATTCTTTAAACACAAAAAAACAACAACAGATACGACAGGAGGAAAATAATCATGGCAAAAAAAGGTGGATTTTTACTAGGTGCAGTGATTGGTGGTACAGCCGCAGCAGTGGCAGCATTGCTACTTGCACCAAAATCAGGTAAAGAATTACGGGATGAATTAGCAGCACAAGCGGATGATTTTCTAGATATGGCTTCTGATTATACAGAGATGGCAAAAGAAAAATCAACTGAATTGACAAGTATCGCAAAAGACAAAGCGCAAGATCTTTCACAACAAGCAGGCAATCTAGCTGGTAATGTAAAACAAACAGTCTCAGACGCAACAGCAGATGCAGGAGATGAATCAGAAGATATTTTAGTGACCTTGAAAGAACAATCAGCTGATTTATCTGATCGTTTCAAAAAATCTGCCGCTGATTTAGGCGACACAGCCACAGCTGCGAAAGAAGACATCATGATCGACATCAAAGATACAGCAGATCAAGCAGGTAGTACTGTAAAAGAAGGCATTGACGAGGCTAAACCAATAACTGAAGATGCAAAAATCTTGTCTGAAATGGCAAAAGAAGATGCAGCTACTGCGAAAGAAGATCTAAAAGATACATTTAAATAAGCAACACTAAAAAGTGAGCAAGAAAAGGCACGATCAGGAAACAACCTGATTCGTGTCCTTTTTTCTCTAATCTTACGTGGAGAGGATATTGTAAATGATTGAGATCAAGAAAAGCGAATCCGAAGAAACAGAAAAGAAAATCATTGGTCTACTGAAAGAACAATATATGCAATCATTTTCTACAAATGAGCACTTAACAATTCAAACCATTTCAATCAGTGCATCTAAGGATGAGAAGTGGATCGGTGGCGCAGTGGCATCTTTATTTGGAAATACCTTGCATCTATCATTGCTTGGCGTAGATCAATCGTACCGTCACGAAGGCATCGGATCACGATTAATAGAAGCGGTTCAACAAACAGCATTAGAATATCAATGCTTATATATGACTGTCAATACACAAGATTATCAAGCTAGAGAGTTTTACGAAAGTCACGGCTTTGAAGTGTTTGCTTCGGTGGAAAATATGCCTTTTGTTGGCACAACGAAATTCTATTTAAAGAAACAAATAGTAAATGAACAGGCAACTAACTGATATCAGAAAAAGCAACTAAAAATAAGCGATAACCCGAAAAGAGTTTCTACTTTGGGGTTATCGCTTATTTACAGGTCAAAACGTTTTTTTCACAACCTCGACAAACGGTGTTCAAGAAGCTGACCTTCAACATTAAGCTGAGAAATCAAAAAATATAGAAAGCTATTTTCTGATTTCCCAGCTTACTGCTCAGGTCAAAACGCTTCTTTCACAACCTTACTCCACTACTAATAATTCTTTTGGTGTTGTTGTAAATGGGATACAACCGTCACTTGTGACATAGACGCAATCTTCAATTCTTACGCCTACTTGATCAGGGATATAAATACCTGGTTCTAATGAGAAGCACATGCCTTCTTCGATCACTAGATCATTGCCTGCAACTAGTGAGGGATATTCATGAACAGTTGTACCAATACCATGACCTAGACGATGATTGAAGTATTCGCCGTAGCCGTAGCTTTCAATGACGTTACGTGCGACTTGATCAAGTTCAGCGGCTGTGACGCCTGGACGAACAGCTTCTTGGGCTGCTAATTGAGCTTCAAGCGTGATTTGGTAGATTTTCTCTTGAAATTCTGTCGGTGTTTGGTAGGCAACTGTTCGTGTCGCATCACTACAATAGCCATCCCATACGACACCTAGATCGAACAAGACAAGTTCATTTGGTTGGATCGTGGTACTTCCAGGTGTTCCATGAGGGCTTGCTGCATTTGTCCCCGCTAAAACTAGCGTGTCAAAAGACATTTGAGATACCCCTTGTTTTTTTAGTTGATATTCGATTTCAGCAATAATCGCTTGTTCCGTTACGCCTTCTTTGATGGAGTGAAAACCGATCTCAAAAGCTACATCTGCCCACTTTCCTGCCGCAATCAATTGCTCTTTTTCTTTTGTTGTTTTGATCAATTGCAGACGTTGGATGACCGGAGTCAGGTCAGCAAATCGGACGCTGCTTGTCATTTGTTGCGATAACGCGTCAAAGCGATCAACCGTCAACGCATTTTTTTCGATTCCGATCGTTTTTATTTGTGGATAACGGGTGCGGATCTCTTGCCCGATCAATAGCCAAGGATCTTCATTATCAAGATAACCTCGGACATCATAGGCCCAAGGACTATTTTGTGCATCTTCTACTTCTAACGCTGGTGTAAACAAGAAAGGATCTTGGTCAAGTGGAAGAAACAGAGCTAGTACACGTTCGTGGGGTTCACTTTCATAACCAGCAAAATAGGCGATATGACCTGGATCACTGATATAAGCAAGATCGATTTCTTTTTGAGCCATCCATTGGCGTAATTCATTGATTTTTTCAAGATTCATTTGGACATCCTTCTTTCGCATTTATGGCATGTTTCGATAATTCATTGTACCACTCTTGTAAAAAAAGACCAATTGACTAAAAGTGAAAAAGGTGATTTTTTTCATGAAAACGCTAGTAAAACGGTTGCAATTTCTGTCAATCTTTGATATTCTGTTTTAGAAATGTAAATCGTATTTTCAGAAAAGATATAAAAATAGAATAGGAGAACAACGATGGAAAAACAAACTATCACTATTTATGACGTAGCGAGAGAGGCAAATGTTTCGATGGCTACTGTTTCACGTGTTGTCAACGGGAATCCAAATGTAAAACCAGCTACAAGAAAAAAAGTATTGGAAGTCATTGACCGCTTAGATTATCGCCCAAATGCTGTAGCTCGTGGTCTTGCAAGTAAAAAAACAACGACGGTTGGAGTCATCATCCCAGATGTCAGCAATATGTTCTTTGCTTCATTAGCACGTGGGATCGATGATGTGGCAACGATGTACAAATACAATATCATTTTGGCAAATTCAGACGGAAATGACCAAAAAGAAGTCAACGTACTGAACAATCTTTTAGCCAAACAAGTTGACGGTGTGATTTTCATGGGGCATCATATCACAGATGAAATCCGTGGTGAATTCTCACGTTCAAAAACTCCAGTTGTCTTAGCTGGTTCGATCGATCCCGACGAACAAGTAGGAAGTGTCAACATCGACTATACTTCAGCGACAAAAGATGCAGTGACTAAATTAGCTAAAAACGGCAATAAAAAAATTGCCTTTGTAAGTGGTGCATTGATTGACCCGATTAATGGCCAAAACCGTTTGAAAGGCTACAAAGAAGCGTTGAAAGAAAATGGACTGACTTATAGTGAAGGTTTGATCTTTGAATCAAGCTATAATTTTAGAGATGGCTTGTCATTAGTAGAACGTATCCATAATAGTGGAGCAACTGCTGTTTATGTGACGGATGATGAACTAGCAATCGGTATTTTAGATGGCTTGATTGACCGTGGTGTCAAAGTACCAGAAGAATTTGAGATCATCACAAGCAACAATTCTTTATTGACTGAAGTTGCTCGCCCACGCTTGACAAGTATTACGCAACCATTATATGACTTGGGTGCGGTATCAATGCGTCTATTGACAAAAATGATGAACAAAGAAGAAGTAGAAGAAAAAACAATCATCTTACCATATGGAATTGAAGAAAAAGGTTCAACGAAATAAATCGATTGAGATAAACATCCAGCGATTGATCGAATAAAACGATAACTAAAAGTAGCTGAAATGACAAAGAATAGTCGTTTCAGCTACTTTTTTGTGGAAATAGCAGGGTCAAAGCTTCACCAAAGATAAGTAAAAACAAAAATGAGCCAGATCTTGATATCATTTATCAAGATCCGACTCATTTTTTGAGAAAAAGTAGTGGACTCAGATTGTTTTGTTAATCGTCGTCTTTGTCATCCTCTTTGTTCTGTGGATTTTCACGTTCGAATGTTCCGACAGTATTCCAGTAATCTTTGTAATTTTCATCCGTTCCACCTACACCAAATTTGAAGGTGCTTTTTTCAGGACCATTTTTTGCCCAAAGTGACTCGACAGTTTTGCTAGGTGTATTGATCGATCTTCGGTCCACGGTCACTTTTCCAGGTAATTGTCCTGTAAAGGCAGAAACGTCTTCTTTCTTCACATCAGAAGCAAGTGTGAATTTCTGATCGGTACCAAAAATCGTTGGGTTTACTTGATACACTTGATTGATTAAATTCGCTAAATATTTGGATGAACGTAATCTTGCTTGGGCATCCATTCCGGTATTATCATCGTGTCCTGCCCAACTACTGATCGTGACAGAAGGGGTCGAGACAACTAACCATGAATCTCGGTAATCATTCGTTGAACCAGTTTTACCGATCCAGTCCGCTTGCCCTAAGCTGCCATTGAGACTAGTGATATCATCTTTGAATGGTGTGGTGATTTTTTCATTGATAACGCTACGCAACATATCATTGACGATCGAAGCGGCGGCTTCGGAAAAGACACGCACTGGTTTAACTTCGTGTTGATAAATCACATTCCCATCGTTGTCAGTGATCGCATCAATGATATACGCTTGCTGGAATTCACCATTATTTGCTAATGCCTGGAAGCCGTTGGTTTGTTGAAGAGTGGTGACATCGACTGTTCCCAGTGGGGCCGATTCAACACCCCAGTTGGCATTTGCAGGATAGTTCATTTTTGATAGATACGTTTCGTAGGCGTATTGTTTTGAGCCGCCATTGTTCAAAACATCTTGATATAAATGGTAAGCAGGGATATTGTTCGACCATTCCAATGATTCACGAACCGTTTGGAAGGTATTTGATCCTTTATTCGTCGCATTGACGATGTCTTCTCCGGCATTTGAGCCTTCTTGCCAAGTAGTTGCATAGTCAGAAACACGTGATTCTGAACCAACTAAGCCCATATCGATCGCTGGGCCATAAACCAACATCGGCTTGATCGATGAGCCGGCTTGTCTTTGAGTATCAAAAGCATGATTATTTTGGTTCAGCGCATAATTACGACCACCGACAAATCCATAAACTCGACCGGTTTTATTATCCATCAGAACGTTACCAGTCTCAACAGGAGTGCCTTTTCCGTCATCAAGTAAGTAACCATAATTAGCAACACCTGCTTGCATCGCATCATAGATGCCTTTGTCGATCGTTGAATGAATCGTATAGCCTTGATTTTGAATCGTTTGTTCTGCACGTTGATAGTAAGCATTGTAGACGTCTGTATCGGATAGATCTGCGTTATCTTTTTCTCCCAATTGTCTAGCAATGATATCGGTCGCGGCATTCATGATCGTGTAATATAAGAAGTCACGGTCAGTTTGTTCTGCCACTTGTTGACCTAAGAAATCTTTTGTTAAGTCATAGGCTTTTGCTTCTTCATATTGTTCTTTTGTGATTTGGTGTTCACGGTACATGCTAAATAGCACGATGTCTTTTCTTTCTAAGCCGGTAGTAAGGTCTTCTTTCAATGCACCTGTATTGGTATAAGGGCTATAAGTAATCGGACTTTGTGGCAAACCTGCGATAAATGCCGCTTGTGGCAAGGATAAATCGCTCGCATTGACTCCGAAAATCCCTTGCGCAGCTTCTTGGACACCGGCAATATTTTGGCCTTTATTGTTTCTTCCGAAAGGTGAAACATTCAAATAAGTGGAGATGATTTCGTCTTTAGTAAAATGTTTCTCGACTTGTGCAGCCAATAGAATCTCATTTGCTTTACGCTTAAAGGTTGTTTCATCGGTCAAGATCTGTTGCTTGACTAACTGCTGGGTCAGTGTTGATCCTCCAGATGAGCCGATCCCAGTTGCTTCAGAGAAAAGTGCTCGGATCACCGCTTTAGGAACATAGCCTTTATGTTCTTCAAAATATTCATCCTCTGTGCTGATGATCGCAGATTTTAAATAAGGCGACATTTGATCTGAAGGGACAGTTGTCCGCATTAAATCAGTTTGGATCGTCGAGATCTCTGTATTATCGGCATAAACAAGTTTTGATGTTTCAGTTATATTGCCTAACTCAGATTGTAACTCAGATTTGGAAGGTAGCTTTGTATCTTCAACTAGATACGCAAAATAGCCGGCACCAACTCCCATACCTAATGCAGCGAATAGAATGATAAGAACCATGATAAAAACGGTTAATGATTGAAAAACGCGAAAAATGACCTTAGGAACAAACCACTTTTCTTTTGTTTGTCGTGCTTGTTTTCTTCGTGTATTATTACGTGGCAAAGGTTTCACCTCAACTAATGGTTTTATTTCGCTAATTATAGCAAATAATAGAACAAAAAAACAGACATGGCTTTTTTTGTGTCCTTTTTGACCTTTGGTTTTGAGAAAACATTAAAAATACTTCTAGTTATTTTGTATCTGCTCGGATCATTGGACAGATTTCAAACTTTTCTTTCAAATCCGTTTCAGTTAAGATAAAAGAAGAGTGAACAAATCCATTCACTGAGTGACTAGCCGAGAGGGCTTTATAGGAGGAGTACGATGTTATTAGGTTCACATGTCAGTATGAGCGGTAAAAAGATGTTACTAGGTGCTGCAGAAGAAGCAGCCAGCTATGGTGCTTCTACCTTTATGATCTATACGGGTGCACCACAAAATACCCGTAGAAAACCAATTGAAGAAATGAATATTGAAGCTGGAAAACAATATATGGAAGAAAATGGACTGAAGAATCTAGTGGTCCATGCACCGTATATCATTAATTTAGGCAATACAACGAAACCAGAGATGTTTCCATTTGCTGTGCAATTTTTAAGAGAAGAAATCGTTCGAGCGGAAGCATTAGGAGCAACTCAGATCACATTGCACCCAGGCGCACATGTCGGTGCTGGAGCAGAGGCAGGGATCGCAAGGATCATTGAAGGGCTAAATGAAGTCTTGACGAAAGAACAGACCGCACAAATCGCCTTAGAGACAATGGCAGGAAAAGGCACAGAAATCGGCCGAACGTTCGAAGAGTTGGCACAGATCATCGAGGGAGTGACGTTGAATGAAAAGCTATCAGTCACCTTTGATACATGCCACACGAACGATGCCGGCTATGATGTAGCGAATGATTTTTATGGCGTCATTGAAACGTTTGATAAAGTGATTGGTTTAGATCGCTTAAAAGTACTACACATCAATGATTCAAAAAATCCACAAGGTTCACATAAAGACCGCCATGCCAATATCGGCTTTGGTACGATCGGTTTTGATGCATTGAATAAAATCGTCCATGAACCAATGTTCAAAGATGTTTCAAAGATTCTTGAAACACCATATGTCGGAAAAGATAAAAAATTGGCTTATGCCCCTTATGGAAAAGAAATTGCGATGTTCAAAGCTGAAACCTTCGATCCAGAAGTATTCCCGGAATTATTAGCAGATGTAGAAGGCTAAGTCAGTCGTATTTTTTGTAAGATAAATACATGTTTAAGAGCAACTGACAAAGGAGGTCGGGACACAAGTGTTCAGCCTCGCGAAATAAAGTGCCATCCACGAAATTTGTTCTTCCAATTTTTGTGGGTGACGCCTTATTTTTTGAAGAAGTTGCTTCTGTTCTCGTTGTTCACTTGATTTTAAATCAAAAGGATAAGGTTATGTTTATTTTGAAAGAAACGGATAATAAAAGAAAACCAATCAAATAAAGAAAATTTGTTGATTATCATTTGCCTTGGAGTTGACTTTAGGGTTTATGATAACCTATATAGAAGTGGAGGGTGATGGAATAAATATCAAAAAAACAGCTGACATGTTTGATTTTAGTGTGGATACGCTCCGTTACTATGAACGTGTAGGAGTCATACCGCCGGTTAGTTGTAATGAGAGTGGATATCGGGATTACATAACAAATGACCTAAATTGGATTTACTTAGCAAAAAAATTTACGTAATGCGGGTTTATCTGTAGAATCTCTCATTGAAGTTGCTCACTTGGCTCAATTACGTGATGCACAAAAGTGGAAAAAGCGCAAAAGCAGATTTTAGTTGATCAGTTAGAAGAACTAGAGGAGATGCAGGAAGTGAGAGAATTGCTGGTTGATAAGATCGAAACGTATGATGAACTTTATTGCGAAGTTCAAGGCTGGGGAAATGACTTCAGATAAAGTCGAAAAATTATGGGTTCAAAAAAAGTAAAAATTTTTTTCTTGCTATGGATCTAACTTCAAGGTTTAGGATAGAAAAGGTAAAGAAGAAAAGGAGGAAATAATATCAACGCAATCAAATTGAACAATGGTGTAGAGATACCTTAACAATGGGATTTGGACCACTAGAAGAAACAGTAGAAGCGGTTTATCAAGCCATCAAAGCAGGATATCAGTTGATCGACACAGCATGACCATGTGCACCACAACAAGTGGAATGGTTTATGGAGAGAATGTTGGCTACAGAAAAATGATAGATGACTATTGATTTGTGAAAGGGATAAAAGCTTAAAACAATCGAATGTGAAAGGACGAAACAATAAAAGCAATAGAAAGAAGTTAGGGAATTTGAAGAAAGAAAAATCTGGTGTCATTTTACCAATTACTTTATTATCCTATTTTTTGATTTTAATGGATAATTCTATTATTTTTACTAGTTCTATGCAGATAGGAGAAAGTTTAGCTTTATCTGCAAGAGCATTTTCATGGGTATCCAGTGCATATACGCATACTTTTGGTGGTTTTTTACTATTAAGTGGTCGCCTTTCTGATTGATTCGGAAGAAAAAGATTCTTTTAGTTGGTTTATTTATTTTTGGGATAAGTTCATTGCTTATTGGATTATCACAAACAGCAGAAATGTTGATCATGATGGGTGGTGTCCAAGGAGTAGGTAGTTCCATCATTGCTCCGACATCTTTAGCATTGCTCATGGATGCTTATCAAAATAATATGAGGCAACGTGCGATCTCTTATTATGGAGCAACTGCGGGAATTTGTTCAAGTATTGGTTTGTTAGTTGGTTGGGGATTGCCTAGCTTGATTTCTTGGCGCGCTGGTTTCTTGATAAATGTGCCATTTACTCTTTTGCTAGTGGTTTTAACATTGAAATATGTGAGTCCTTCGGAACGTCGAAGGAAACGTATTGATTATTTAGGAAGTTTATTATCGATCCTCGGACTGATAGGAATCATCTACGGTCTTACTGAAGGGAAAAGCAACTTTTTATTAATTGATATCCTATTTTTTGGTTTGTTTATTTTCTGGGAGCGAAGGACTTCTTCGCCAATGCTTCCTCTCGGATTTGTTAAAAATAAGATACGTTCTGGTGCCTATGCTACTCGTCTCTTATTTATGATGGTGATGCTGCCATTTTGGTTCTTTTTACCTCAAATGATGCAAAGTCAATATGGATTTTCAGCGTTACAATCAGGATTTGCTTTTCTACCACTAAAGATAGTTGATTTTATTATTGCGATGCAGTTGCCGAGAATGACTACACGATTTGAAAATAATAGGATATTGTTTGTTGAAGAAATAATACTAGCAATAGGGTTGATTTTACTAGCGGTTTCGAACCCGTTTAATGGTTATTGGCAAACGATCTTTGTTCCTATGATGATCCTTGGATTAGGACAAGGAATGATTTTAGCGCCAGTGACATCTGCTGGTATCTATGAAGCACCTGACGAATTAGCAGGTATCGCAAGTAGTTTGACGAATACCATGCACCAGTGGACCAATTGGTTTGTCATTGATTGTCTCGACTACTACTAATTTTCAGACTGGAATCTGGTGGATGGTTGTTTTTACGATCATAGCTATTGTCGTGGTAGTTATTTATCTTCATGATGAAAAATAGAACTGTCTAATTTAGTAACCACAAAAAAGAAGTAAAGGTCAAAACCTATGCTTCTTTTTTGTCCTGCTTAGAGGGTGAATAACTCACGACAACTCTTGTAAACGCTGTTCATAGCGTTTATTTCCCTTATAAAGATCAACGATCGTCCAAGCGAGTAAGGCGAGTACAGCAATAATGATGATATAGGCAACTTGATCAGCAAAGGCAATCGTCGAGCTAGAAGCTTGATCACCGAAGAAAGCTTCAATTTGTCCTGGGAGTCCACGTAAGTTTAGATACGTCAAACTGATAACGGAAAACCAGCCGAGTACTTTGACGATCAGAGAATTCTTGAAACGATTGCCCATTTCTGCTTGACTGTTGGTCATCATCAATAAAGGAATCATTGAAAAAGGCAAGGCAAAAGCTAAGAATACTTGGGACTCATTCATTAGATTATTAAGTGCTGTATGTTCTTCGATCGTGCCTTTAGAACTAGTGAACAAGACACAAAGTAGCACAGGGATGACGGATAATAGTCGAGTTACTAAACGGCGTAACCAGATCGGCATGCGCATATGGATAAAGCCTTCCATAATGACTTGTCCAGTCAATGTACCGGTAATCGTTGAATTTTGACCAGAAGCAAGAAGTGCTACTGCAAATAAGGTTGATAAAATGCCTGATTTTGCTACGGCGATCAAGACACCGTTACTCATGGCAGATGGATCAGAAAGTGCTTCATACAAACCAAAGAAAGAGGGATCTTGAACTGCACCAGTTTTAAAGACGGCAACCCCCATGATCAAAAGAAGTGCATTGACAACGAAAGCCATCGTTAATTGAATATTGGAATCCCATGTCGAGAAACGAACCGCTCTTGCAATATCTTCTGGATCTTTTCGATCGATCTCACGGGTTTGGGAAACAGCAGAGTGCAAATAGAGATTGTGGGGCATCACAGTTGCACCAATGATCCCTAAAGCTCCAGTCAATGGAGTCTCTCCACCGATTTTTGGTTCTTCAGCAAATGTTTGGCTATTAGGAATAAAGCCTTTGAATAGACTGCTCCAGTCAGGATTTGAAAGCGCCACTTGGTAGACAAAGACAAATAGAATAACGAAAATCAAACAGACAACTAACGCTTCAATTTTACGAAAACCGATCTTTGTCAAAAGAAGCAAGACAAAGACATCCAAGACGGTAATAAAGACAGCAATTGCCAACGGAATATCAAATAATAAATATAGAGCAATCGCTGCACCAATGACTTCAGCGATATCTGTCGCCATGATCGCTAATTCGGTCAAGATCCAAAGAATGACCCCTAACGTTTTACTCGTACGAGCACGAATCGCCTGTGCTAGATCCATTTGGCTGACGATCCCAAGTTTGGCAGCCATATATTGTAGTAACATAGCAATCAAGCTGGACATCAGAATAACTGACATCAGTAAGTATTGGAAATTTTGGCCACCGGTGATCGATGTTGACCAATTACCTGGGTCCATATAGCCGACTGCTACGAGTGCGCCAGGTCCGGAATAGGCAAGTAAGGTGCGGAAGAAACTTTTTCCTTTTGGTACTTTGACCGTACCGTTTACTTCTGAAAGGGATAACCCATTAGTGTGTTCAATCCATTTATGTTTATTCTCGTGATTATTCAAATGAAAACCACCCTTCTATTTCTTTTCGAATTCATTCTACACCCAGAGACGAAAAAATAAAAGAAAAAAATTCGGCTAACCTAAAAATTAAATGTGGCTCGCTTTCTAAATAGGTGTTTTTGTATAATCATGAAATAAAAATGACTTTTTTTACATATTCTTAAGAAAACGCCTTTCTTTTTTTTGTAAGTTTTAGTAAAATGAATCATTGAGAGCAATTAGGAAAAGGAAAGGAGAGATTTACATGGTATCAAACGGAATCGTTGTACTTATTGCAGTTATTGCATTGTTAATCGGCGCAGTCGGTGGATTCTTTCTTGCGCGTAAATATATGAAAGATTACTTAGAAAAAAATCCTCCCGTTAATGAGGAAATGTTAAGATCAATGATGATGTCTATGGGGCAAAAACCATCTGAAAAGAAAATTCGTCAGATGATGCAGCAGATGAAGAACCAAGGGAAGAAGTAGGTTCTTATTCGACAACATCAAAAAGCGGGCTGATTGATTTCAGCTCGCTTTTTTCTTTTTCTCAATTTGAGAAAAGCGCATTCATACCGATCAATGATTATTTTTTATAAATTGTATGACGATCATATTTTTTCGATTGTGATCAACGATATCTGAGGATGTAATTCAACCTCGGAAATAAATGGAATTTTTAGGAGTTAGAAGGAGGAAATATATGTCGATTTTCAGAAAATTGGGTTGGTTTTTTAAACAAGAGAAGAAGCACTATTTGATTGGCGTATTTTCTTTGTTCGCAGTGGCATTAGTGCAGTTGATCCCACCTAAAGTCATCGGGATCATTATCGATGAAATCGCCGATCAAAATATCTCGATGCAAATCATTGCATTGTGGATAGGTGTATTGATCATTGCAGCTTTTTTGCAATATCTTTTTCGCTATATTTGGCGAATGAACATTTGGGGCAGCGCAGCTAGGCTTGAAAAAGAATTACGCCAGCGTCTATTTGCTCATTTTACGCGAATGGATAGTTTGTTCTATCAAAAATACCGGACGGGTGACTTGATGGCTCATGCAACAAATGATTTGAACGCGATTCAAAATGTGGCTGGTGCAGGAATTTTAACATTTGCAGATTCAGTGATCACTGGAGGAACGACGATCATTGCGATGGTTCTATTCGTCGATTGGCGTTTAACTTTGATTGCGTTGATCCCATTGCCATTATTAGCAGTTACTTCAAGGATCTTAGGCTCAAAATTACATGATGCGTTTCGTGATTCACAAGAAGCCTTTTCAAGTATCAACGATAAAACGCAAGAAAGTATCACAGGTGTCAAAGTCATCAAAACTTTTGGTCAAGAAAAACAAGACTTGGAAGATTTCCAAGAAAAGATCGATGATGCGATTGAGAAAAATAAGCGAGTAAACTTTTTAGATGCGCTTTTTGATCCATTCATCACATTGATCATTGGCTTGTCATATGTGGCGACAATTATTTTAGGTGGAAGTTATGTCTTGGATGGTACGATCTCAATTGGACAGATGGTTTCCTTTATCAGTTATATCGGCATGCTTGTCTGGCCGATGTTTGCGATTGGGCGTCTGTTCAATGTACTAGAGAGAGGGAATGCTTCGTATGATCGTGTCAATGAACTATTGCATGAGAAAACACATATCGTCGAAAAAGTAGGAGCAGAAATGACACCAGCAAAAGGTGAGTTGAATGTGGCAATCACACAATTTACCTATCCAGACGATGAACAGCCAGCATTAGAACACATCAAATTTGCGATCAATGAAGGTGATACGTTAGGTATCGTTGGTAAAACAGGTGCCGGTAAGACCACGATCATCAAATTATTGATGCGTGAGTATGACCATTATCAAGGAGAAATCAAATTTGGCGGACGAACGATCAGAGATTACTCACTAGATGCCTTGTTGCGCTCGATTGGTTATGTGCCACAAGATCATTTCTTGTTTTCGATGACGATCCTAGATAATATTCGCTTCTCCAATCCACAGAAATCACCAGAAGAAGTGGAAGAAGCAGCGGAATTGTCGTATATCAACAAAGAAATCAAAGGACTGCCAGAAGGGTACCAGACAATGGTCGGTGAACGTGGGGTCTCCCTTTCTGGTGGACAGAAGCAACGGTTGTCGATTGCTCGTGCATTGATCCAAAGTCCCGAATTATTGATTTTGGATGACGCATTATCCGCTGTTGATGCTAAGACAGAAGAAGCAATCTTACGTAACCTTAAAGCAGAACGGAAAAACAAAACAACGATCATTGCGGCTCATCGTTTAAGTAGTGTCATGCACGCCAATGAAATCATCGTCATCGATCATGGTCGGATCATTGAACGTGGCACACATCAAGAGTTGTTAGCTCTTGGTGGTTGGTACGAACAAATGTGGCAGAAACAACAATTAGAAGCAAAAATTGAAGGAGGTGGCGAATAATGGAAGATCAATATCAGTCGGAATGGTCAAAATCCATGACCTATAAAGAACAAGCTTCGATCATTAAACGGTTGATGCAATTTGCTAAACCCTTTCGCTCGACATTCATCATTGCGATTTTATTTGCTTTAGTATTATCAGTCATCAATGTGCTATTGCCAAGGATCATCCAAACATTCATGGATGATCATTTGGCGAAGCAGTCAGCAACGACACAAGTCATCCTTTTCTTTGCAGGGCTTTATCTATTTGGGGTCATTATCAAAAGTATCATTTGGTTTTTCCAATGGTATTTATATTCGATGGCTTCATTGAAGACCTACCAGCATATCCGGGTGAAGTTATTTGAGAAACTGCATACGTTAGGTATGCGTTATTTTGATCAAACACCTGCAGGATCAACCGTTTCTCGTGTGACGAATGATACTGAAACCTTGTTTGAATTTTGGTATGTTTTTCTGATGGTTTTAACAGGTATTTTTGCGGTCGTCTCGTCATTTATCGCGATGTTCCAGATCAATGAGAAAATTGCGTTATGGTGTCTGGTCTTCTTGCCAATACTTGGTATAGTGATTTGGTATTACCAAAAATTCAGTTCAAGGATCTATCGCAATATGCGGGAACGCTTGAGTCAATTGAACACAAAATTGAATGAATCGATTTCTGGGATGCGGATCATCCAACAATTTCGTCAAGAATCGCGTTTAGCAAAAGAATTTGAGAAAGTCAATGAAGAGTATCTGGCGACTCGCTATGCCATGATCAAGACAAATTCGATTCTTTTGAGTCCAATCATCAGTTTTTTATATGCTTTAGCAATTGCCTTGACTTTGACGTTGTTCGGACTTGATGCGTTACATTCGCCAGTTGAAGTCGGTTTGATCTTTGCTTTCACCACCTATGTTCAAGGATTCTTTAATCCGATGTCACAAATGATGGACTTTTTGAGTGTGTTTACGGACGGAACAGTCGCAGGAAGTCGTATTTTGAAAATCATGGATACGGAAGAATATGCACCACAGCAAAAGGAATCAGCGGATCGGGCGATCACTGCTGGAAAAATCGAATTTCGCAATGTCAGTTTCTCTTATGATGGAAAAAACAATGTATTGAACAATATTTCATTTGTTGCTAATCCAGGAGAAACTGTCGCTTTAGTCGGACATACAGGAAGTGGAAAAAGTTCGATCATCAATGTGTTGATGCGTTTTTATGAGTTTTATGAAGGACAGATCTTGATTGATGACCATGACATTCGGGAATATCCGATCGCTGAATTACGCAATAAAATGGGTCTAGTACTACAGGATGCGTTCTTATTTTATGGGGATATCGCTGGAAACATCCGGATGATGAATCCCGAAATCACAGATGAACAAATACGCGAAGCCGCTGAGTTTGTCCAAGCGAATCAGTTCATCGAAGATTTACCGAAAGGGTATCATTCTAAAGTGATTGAAAGAGGGGCAAGCTATTCAAGTGGGCAACGCCAATTGATCACGTTTGCTAGAACGATTGTAACGGATCCTAAAATCTTGGTTCTGGATGAAGCAACTGCGAATATCGATACAGAAACAGAAGTGTTGATCCAAGAAGGACTTGCGAAGATGCGTCAAGGTCGGACAACGATTGCCATCGCCCATCGTCTGTCAACGATTCGCGATGCAGAGTTGATCCTCGTATTAGATAACGGACATATCGTGGAGCGCGGGAATCATGAGACACTTTTAGCCAAAGAAGGGCTATACGCAGATATGTACAAATTACAAAGTGAGTAACAGGGAAGAATAAAGGTATCTGTTTTTGAAACACTTGTATCGTAAACCGTGATAAAAATAGTTAGCCTCCACTCATAAGTCTTGAATCCCCAAAAACGTGCCAAATTTTGAGGATCAAGGCTTATTTTTTATGATTTGATTGACAGCAGTGGGATTCAAATCATAAACAGTCAGTCGGCTATTCTTACTGTCTGATTAATAGCTGTTCTGGGGGAGTGGTAGTTTCCATGTTAACGTGAAATAATTTTTTTAATAAATTATAGAAATAATAAAAAAGAAAGCGTTGACATTTTAAAATTGTTTCGCTACTATGAAGAAAAGAACATACTGTTGGATAGTGATTGCATCACGCAAGCTAAACCTAATCAGTCACCATGAATCGATTCCATGGCCGACTTTTTGGGTTTTTTTGTTTTTTTTAGGAGTGACAATCATAGAAAGGGGATATTATGCGGATTGAAAAAATTCTAAATAATAATGTCGTTGTCACAAGGGACAAATTAAATCGAGAAATGATCGTTATGGGAAAAGGATTAGCATTCAAAAAAAAGATTGGTGATGCTATTTTAGAAGCGGGTGTGGATAAAGAATTTCATTTGACAGATGATCGACTGTCGAGGCATTTTCAAAAATTAGCGGAGGATATTCCGATGGAATACCTCGAACTCTCCTATGAGATCATCGAGTATACGAAAGAAAAGTTAGATGTGACATTGAATGAATCCATTTATATTTCATTGAACGATCATTTATACAATGCGATCAAACGTTATAAAACCGGCGTTGGATTACCGAATGTTTTATTATATGATATCAAGCAATTATTTCCGAGAGAATACCAAATAGGTAAAAAAACGATTGAAAGAGTCCATCATAAATATGGATTTGATTTATCCGAAAATGAAGCTGGATTCATTGCCCTTCATTTAGTCAATGCACAATCAGAACAAGATAGTATGAACAATATGTACCAGTTTACGAAAACCATTCAGGATATTTTGAATATCGTTCGCTATTATTATCAGACACCCTTTGATGAAGAATCGATTTATTTTTTCCGATTTGTCACGCATCTTCGTTTTTTTCTTAGCCGTGTGATGAACACGTCCCTTACCCAAGAAGGTGAGGTCGAGGAAGAGCTGATCCAGATGATCCAGCGAAAATACCAAACGGCTTCTGGCTGCGTGGACAAAATCGCTTTATTCTTACAGGAAACATTTAATTATCATATGTCAGACGATGAAATTGTCTACTTAACGATCCATCTGGCTCGTTTGGCAGATAATAATCATTTAAAAAATCACTAAAAGGAGGGTCGTGGGTTCAACGAATGAGTACCAAAGGATAGTGACATTGAGTTGGCTAAACCTTCAATCAAACAATTGGAGGAAAAGAACATGGGAAAATACCAAGATTTAGCAAAAGAAATAGTGAAATATATTGGCGGAAAAGAAAATATCAGTACTTTGACGCACTGTGTGACTCGCTTGCGTTTTCGGTTAAAAGACGAAAGTAAAGCAGATGACGAGACATTGAAGAATATGGATGGTGTCGTGACCGTCATGAAAAGCGGTGGGCAATACCAAGTAGTCATTGGTAATCATGTACCAGACGTATATGCAGATGTATTAAGCGTAGCAGGGATTTCAGAGGATGCGGAATTAGCCCCTGCGAAAGGCAATATATTTAATCGTTTGATCGATATTTTAAGTGGTTGTTTCCAGCCCTTTTTAGGAGCTTTAGCAGCTGCCGGGATGGTCAAAGGATTGAATGCATTATTTATCTTTTTAGGATTCTATGAACAGACTTCCGGAACTTATATCATGTTAAATGGGATCGGTGATTCGATCTTTTATTTCATGCCAGTTATTTTAGGGTATACAGCAGCTAAAAAATTCAAATTGAATCCAATGGTCGGCATCGTGATCGGTGCAGCCCTTGTCTATCCGACCGTGCAAGGGCCGGCATTACAAAGGGGATTTGAAGCAGCAAATCAAGGAGCCTCTGCGCCATTAAGTCTCTTGGGTTTACCTGCATATGAAAGTTTCTTGGGGATTCCTTGGGTTGGTGCTTCTTATACATCGAGCGTCGTTCCTGTTATCTTTATCATTGCTTTTGCCGGACAAGTCCAAAAATTTGCGAAGAAGATCGTTCCAACAGTTGTTCAAACGTTCGTTGTGCCGTTTATGGTCTTATTGATTGCTCTACCGATTGGCTTTTTGGTGATTGGTCCAATCGTTAGCTTATTAACAGAGTGGTTGAGTGCAGGTTTCCAAGCATTGATGGATTTTTCACCAGCATTATATGGTGGGGTTCTAGGCTTCTTCTGGCAAGTATTAGTTATCTTCGGTCTACATTGGAGTATCATTCCTTTGGCGATCATGCAGTTGGCACAAAATGGCTCAAGTCAAATGCTTGTAGGTGTTTTTGGGGCAAGTTTTGCACAAACCGCCGTTGTATTAGCAATGTACTTCAAGTTTAAAGACAAGAAAATGAAAGCCTTATGTATGCCTGCGTTTATCTCCGGAATTTTTGGTGTCACAGAACCAGCAATCTATGGAATCACGCTCCCTAAAAAAATGCCGTTCATCTATTCAATGATCGGTGGCTCACTTTCTGGTATCTTTCTTATGATGAGCGGTACGACCGGCTACACAATGGGCGGCTTAGGTATTTTTGGGGTTGTCAACTTTATCAGCGGAAGTGATGCAAGTGGAATGTACAATGCGTTTATTGGCATCGCGATCGCTGCAGTCGTTGGGTTTACTTTGACTTTCTTATTCTGGAAAGATACGGAAGAAGTAGTACCTGAGAAAAAAGAAAGTAAAATCAAAGAAATCGTCAAAACACCGATCCAAGGAGGTATTGCATCTTTAAGCGAAGCAAAAGACCAAGCATTTGCTAAAGGTGCATTAGGACGAGGAATCTTGATCTATCCAGAAAAAGGAGAAGTCGTTGCACCATTTGATGGAACAGTGATGACCTTATTCCCTTCAAAACATGCTATCGGTTTAGTTTCTGAAAGTGGATTAGAACTATTGATCCATGTTGGGTTAGATACTGTACAATTGCAAGGGAAACATTTTGAGTCTTTTGTGAAACAAGGGGATAAAGTGAAACAAGGAGACGTCTTATTGCGATTTAATATCAATGCGATCGAAAGCGCAGGCTATAGTGTAGAAACCCCTGTCATTATTACTAATTCAGCAGATTACCTCGATATCGTCGAGAATCAATCGAAGATCGTGACGAATGGGGATGAGTTAATCACAGCGTTGACTTGATGAGTTCAAAGCCTTTAAGATCAAGGTTTTAGAAAGTTAGCTTAGTATTAAAAAGCATTTTTCCACAGGAGAATGTTTCTAAGTACCAGATTCCCAAAAAAGTCGTAACATCCGAGGGTTTCCTCTCATATTTTGGATGTTACGGCTTATTTTCTTAGAAGTTCAGCTATTTAATTAGAGAGTAGATTTCAAGGAGCAACTTTGTTCTAAATGAATCTCTCTTATCGTTCCCGCTATAAAAGTAGACTAATCGCCATCTGCGATTGAATCGGTAAATAGTTCTTCTTTCATAATGGATGAACTGATCTGCCGTGTATCGACTTTTTGCCCGACTTCGATCAAATAATCGAGGTTCTCACGATAATGTTCAGCAAAGACACAACTATATAAAACATCCAACAAATAGGAGATCGACGTATTGATCGTGAAACTACTGATTTTTGAGTACAATCGTTCACGTGTGGTCAGTCGCAATACCACATCGCTCGCTGTGGACAAACTTGACTCACCGATGCTCGTCAACGATAAAATCGGAACATTTTTTTCTTTCAAAATCTCAGCAGTCCGAAGCATCATCTGATTTTCTCCCGTATAAGAGATCAAGATCGCACAGTTTTCAGGCTGACAATTGTAGGCATCGTAATAAGACTCACCAGAAGTTGGCACGATGGTCACTTCTTGTTTGATTCGATTCATTTTCAATTTGAATGATTGAGCGATCAATGTGTTAGTGTCACTCGAAAATAATATGATTTTATTCGATCGCAGCAGAAGTTGTTTTGCTTGTTGGAGATCGTCGTGCATCAATAAGGATAACGTATCTTGGATCGTCATACGTTCAAGTGCCGCAATCCGATTGGCAATCGTCATGATGCCTTCATTTTCGGAAAAAGGGAGATTGGCGTCCACTTCTTGAAAGTTTCCTTGCAGATATTCTGTTTCAGCGATGAACGCATCTCTAAAATCCACCCAACCATGAAAGCCCATTTTTTTGGCGATCCGAATCAAAGTCGAAGGATGGACATAGCAAGTTTCAGCAATTTGTTGAATCGTTCGATCAGCCAGAGTTGTTTCATTGGCTTGGAGAAAACGGATGACTTCTCTTTCTGAAGGTGAAAAGTTGATTTGTTTGAGCTTTTCCTTTAATAGCATAATTCGATCCTCTTTTTTACGTTTTTTGTTAAAAGTATGTAAAATAATTGTAAACGGTATTATATGGTGTGTCAATGAAACAAATAAAAGAGAAGTGATTCCTTTACTAACTTATTTTGATTAAAAAATTAGGATTTATTTGGTTTTTTTCATTATTTTTCTTTTTGTTATGCGCAATAAATTTACAAAAAATTGCAAGAATATCGATCATTTTGTAAATGGTTATTCAAATTCATCAAAAAGTATTGTGACTTTTATTTACAAAAATGATAATAGAGTTGTAAAAAAGACGAAGGAGTGAGTGTATGAATCAAGGAATCAAGATCGCGACAATTGGTGGCGGAAGTAGTTACACACCGGAACTAATGGAAGGATTCATCAAACGTTACGATGAATTGCCGATTCGTGAAATCTGGTTAGTCGATATCGAAGCTGGGCGTGAAAAACTAGCGATCGTCAGTGAAATGGCCCAACGGATGTGGGATGCTTCTCCATATGACGTGAAAATCTATGCTACCTTAGATCGCGAAGAAGCATTGAAAGATGCGGACTTTGTCACTACACAATTTCGAGTCGGTCAATTGGATGCTCGTGTAAAAGACGAACGTATTCCAGCGTACTACGGCATGTTGGGCCAAGAAACCAATGGAGCTGGGGGGATGTTCAAAGCATTTCGTACGATCCCAGTCATTTTAGCAGTAGTGGAAGACATGAAACGCCTTTGTCCGAACGCTTGGTTGATCAATTTTGCTAATCCAAGCGGTATGGTGACAGAAGCAGTCGTTCGTTATGGGAAATGGAACAAAGTGATTGGATTGTGCAATGTTCCAGTAATGGCAATGATGACAGAGCCAGTCATGATCAGTGAAAAGAAAGAAGAGTTGATTTATAAATTTGCTGGGCTGAACCATTTTCATTGGCACAAAGTAGCGGATGCAAAAGGAAATGATCGTACGGAGGATTTGATCGAACAACTTTATGCGGAAGATAACGGGTTGCCAAAAAACATATTCGATGTGCCATTCTTTAGAGAACAACTAGATCAAATGAAAATGATTCCTTGTGGCTATCACCGCTATTACTATCGTGAAGAAGAAATGTTGGAGCATGCGTTGGAAGAATACCACACGATCGGAACGCGAGCACAACAAGTCAAACAAACAGAAGCGGAATTGTTTGAGCTATACAAAGATCCGCAACTCGATCATAAACCCGAACAATTACAACAACGAGGCGGTGCCTATTATTCGGATGCCGCGTGTGAAACGATTGCTTCGATCTATGGCAATAAAGAAACTCAAATCGTTGTCTCAACGAAAAACAATGGGGCCGTGCCTGATCTACCAGCAGACTGTGTCGTTGAAGTAACAGCGTATGTAGGCGCGCAAGGAGCAAGAAGTGTTGCTTTTGGTTCATTACCTACAGCGGAACGTGGCTGGTTACAAGTGATGAAAAATATGGAGTTGTTGACAATCGAAGCAGCTGTCACAGGTGATTACGGGACAGCGTTACAAGCATTTACGATCAACCCATTAGTTCGTTCTGGTAAAACAGCAAAACGTATGATGGATGAATTATTTATTGCTCATCAAGAGTATTTACCACAATTTAAAGAAGCCATCGATCGTCTAACAGCAGAAGGCATCGAAGTGCAAGATGAATTAGCAAGAAAATTGTCAGAAAAACGTGTAGTGGAAGGAGTATAACAACGATGGGATTTAGAAAAGACTTTTTATGGGGTGGCGCAACAGCTGCCAATCAATGTGAAGGTGGATACGACGAAGGCGGGCGCGGCTTAGCTAACGTAGATGTCGTGCCGATTGGTCCAGATCGTTTTCCAGTGATTACCGGTCAACAAAAAATGTTTGAGTTTGATGACGAACATTTTTA
Organism: Enterococcus spodopteracolus; assembly: GCF_030441955.1. Lineage (NCBI taxonomy): Bacteria > Bacillati > Bacillota > Bacilli > Lactobacillales > Enterococcaceae > Enterococcus > Enterococcus spodopteracolus. The sequence goes on from NZ_JARJHD010000001.1 coordinate 544,516, forward strand.
TCCAGCAAAAGAAGCCATCGATATGTACCATCACTATAAAGAAGATATTGCCTTATTTGCAGAAATGGGCTTTAAAACTTACCGTCTATCGATTGCCTGGAGCCGTATTTTTCCATTAGGTGATGAGAAAGAGCCAAACGAAGAAGGGTTGAAATTCTATGAAGATGTCTTTAAAGAATGTCAAAAGTATGGAATCGAACCCTTAGTAACGATTACTCATTTTGACTGCCCAATGCATCTAGTCAAAGAATATGGGGCATGGCGTTCGCGTGAATTAGTCGGATTCTATGAAAATCTTTGCCACGTGATCTTTAACCGCTACAAAGGATTAGTAAAATACTGGTTGACTTTTAATGAGATCAACATGATTTTACATGCACCGTTCATGGGGGCTGGCTTGTATTTTGAAGAAGGCGACAATGTAGAGCAAGTCAAATATCAAGCAGCTCATCATGAGTTACTAGCGAGTGCGATTGCCACAAAAATCGCGCATGAAGTCGACCCTGAGAATAAAGTCGGTTGTATGTTAGCTGCAGGGGCTTATTATCCTTATTCATGTAAACCAGAAGATGTCTGGGCATCACGCCAAGCAGATCGTGAAAACTACTTCTTTATCGATGTGCAGTCAAGAGGAGAATACCCAGCATATGCACTAAAAGAAATGGAACGCCAAGGCATCGAGATCAAAATGGAACCAGGAGACCTAGAATTATTGAAACAACATACCGTTGATTTTATTTCATTCTCTTATTATTCTTCTCGTGTTTCAACAACCGATCCAAAACTATTAGAACAAACCGCAGGAAATATCTTTGAATCAACGAAAAACCCTTATTTAGAAGCAAGCGAATGGGGCTGGCAAATTGATCCATTAGGTTTACGGGTAACCTTGAATGATATTTATGATCGTTATCAAAAACCATTGTTTATTGTCGAAAATGGTTTGGGAGCGGTAGATACTCCGGATGAGAATGGCTATGTAGAAGATGACTATCGCATTTCATATCTTGCTTCACACATCCAAGCGATGAAAGATGCAGTCGAATTAGATGGTGTTGATCTTTTAGGTTATACGACTTGGGGATGTATCGATCTAGTTTCTGCTGGAACTGGTGAAATGAAGAAACGCTATGGTTTTATCTACGTTGATCGTGACAATGAAGGTAATGGTACATTGAAACGAACAAAGAAAAAATCATTTGATTGGTATAAACAAGTGATTGCTTCGAATGGTGAAAATCTAGCGAACAAATAGGATAGAATAAGAATGTCTATTGTTTTTGTCTATCGATTTCGAGTATAATATATCTATTCGAAACTCGTAGGCAAAACAATAGACTTTTTGTGTGATTGGCTGTAAAGTAGGCTTACTTGATTTTAAAACGGAGGAATCTACATATGTATGATGTAATCGTAATTGGCGCAGGACCTGCTGGCATGACCGCTGCTTTGTATGCTTCACGATCAAACTTATCAGTAGCAATGATCGAACAAGGGGCACCTGGTGGGCAAATGAACAACACCGCAGAAGTAGAAAATTATCCTGGATTTGATTCGATCATGGGTCCAGACCTTGCGTATAAAATGTATGAAGGTGTTTCACGATTTGGAACTGAAAATGTCTACGGTATTGTCCAAGATATCAAAGATCATGGCAACTATAAAGAAGTCATCTGTGAAGACAAAAGTTACGAAGCGAAAACAGTCATCATTGCAACTGGTTGTATCCATCGTAAATTAGGGGTACCAGGCGAAGAAGAATATGCTGGACGTGGTGTTTCTTACTGCGCGGTTTGTGACGGTGCATTTTTCCGTAACAAACGCTTAGTCGTGATCGGTGGTGGCGATTCTGCGGTAGAAGAAGCTGTGTATTTGACACAATTTGCTTCAGAAGTCGTTATCGTTCATCGTCGTGATGAGCTAAGAGCGCAAAAAATCATCCAAGATCGCGCATTTGCGAACGAAAAAATCTCATTTGTTTGGGATACGATCACTGATGAGATCATCGGAAATGATATGGTCGTTACTGGTGTCAAAGGGCACAACGCAAAAACAGGGGAAGAAATCGAATTAGCAGCTGACGGTGTGTTCATCTACGTTGGACTAGATCCATTAACTGAACCTTTCCGCAAAGCCGGACTCACGAATGCTGCTGGCTGGATTCCAACAGATCAAGATATGCGTACGAATATGCCTGGTGTGTTTGCTATTGGCGATGTACGAGAAAAAGATCTACGCCAAATCACCACAGCAGTAGGCGATGGCGGGATTGCTGGGCAACAAGTGTATAAATACTTGGAAGCTTTAGAAGAAATGCCAAACGCTCAAGGATAACTAATGATTTAAAAAATGAAAGATGTCTGGGACATTAGTCCTCTTGTACCACCTAAAATCGAATAAACGGCGGGAACAGAAGTAACCTCTTCGGAAATAAGGCGCCATCCACACAAATTTGAAGAAAATTTTCGTGGATGGCGCCTTATTTCTCGAGGCTGATTACTTCTTTCCCGACCTCTTTTTCTTATGCTTTGCTATCTAAAAAGAGAATGCTATACTTAGAAAGGAACATATTTTTAGAAAGAGGTGTCAGCTTCATGTCTTGGAAACAAGTTTACGAGCAATGGGCAACTGAAGAATCATTAGAAGAAAATTTAAAAAAACAATTAAAAGAATTAAGTGAAAATCCTGAAAAATTAGAAGATGCGTTCTACGCACCTTTGGAATTTGGTACAGCAGGAATGCGCGGGATCTTAGGACCTGGAATCAATCGAATGAACATCTATACTGTACGTCAAGCAACAGAAGGGCTTGCACAATTTATGGATGAACAAGGAGCAGAAACAAAAAAACGTGGAGTAGCGATCGCTTATGATTCACGTCACCAATCGCCAGAATTTGCGATGGAAGCGGCAAAAACTTTAGCACAACATGGTATTCCATCTTTTGTATTTGAAAGCTTACGACCAACCCCAGAGCTTTCATTTGCGGTTCGTCATCTTAACGCATTCGCTGGGATCATGGTTACAGCTTCTCATAATCCAGCGGCATATAATGGCTATAAAGTCTATGGCGAAGATGGTGGACAAATGCCGCCTGCTGATGCAGACGCATTGACAAAATATGTACGAAACATCAGCAATCCATTAAAAGTAGAAGTTTTAGCAGAAGAACAAGCAAAAAATAGTGATTTGATCACGATCATCGGTGAAGAAATCGACCAAGCGTACTTGGAAGAAATCAAAGCAGTGACGATCAATCATGAATTAGTAGAAACGTTAGGGAAAGAATTGAAGCTAGTCTTCACGCCGTTACACGGAACAGGCAAAATGTTAGGTGAGCGTGCGTTGACTCAAGCGGGATTTGAACAATTTGTCTTGGTTCCTGAGCAAGCAGTCGCTGACCCAGACTTCACCACAGTCAAATCACCAAATCCAGAAGAACACTCTGCTTTTGAATATGCAATCCGTTTAGGCGAAAAAGAAGGTGCAGATCTATTGATTGCTACTGATCCAGATGCTGATCGTCTAGGTGCAGCTGTACGTTTGCCAGACGGTTCATACAAAGTATTGACAGGAAATCAAATCGGCGCTTTGCTTGTCCAATATATCCTGGAAGCTCATCAAGAAAAAGGAACACTGCCAGAAAATGCAGCGGTCTTGAAATCAATCGTTTCAAGTGAACTACCGACCGCAATCGCTAGACATTATGGTGTAGAAATGATGAACGTCTTGACTGGTTTCAAATTTATTGCTGAAAAAATCCAACAATTTGAAGAAACAAAGGCGCATACATTCATGTTTGGTTTTGAAGAAAGCTACGGTTATTTAGTCAAACCATTCGTTCGTGATAAAGACGCGATTCAAGCACTATTATTATTAGCAGAAGTTGCTGCATTTTATAAAAAACAAGATAAGACCCTTTATGATGGGTTACAATCGATTTTTGAAACGTATGGCTATTATGCAGAAAAAACAATCTCAGTCACAATGAGTGGTCAAGAAGGTTCAGCGAAAATTGCTGCACTGATGGAGAAATTCAGAAAAGATGCACCAACTGAATTTGCCGGAGAAAAAGTGTTAAAAACAGAAGATTTCAAGGCACTAACAAAAACAGATGCCCAAGGAAATGTAGAAAAACTAACGACTCCACCTTCAGATGTATTGAAATATACACTAGAAGAAGACGGTTGGATCGCGATCCGTCCTTCTGGAACGGAACCAAAAATCAAATTTTATATTGGTGTCAAAGGTGATTCAAACGAAGCAGCACAAGAAAAAATTGCTGCGCTTGAAGCTAGCATCAAATCAATGACAGAAGAATAAACAGTTGAGACTGACGAAAAAAGTGGTACACTTTAGTAGTCAGTCTTTTTTTGGAGGTGAATCGTTTGTCGGGGAATCAAAACATTCAAGTAGAAAAAGTGAGTCAATTATTCAAGGTATTAAGTGATCCGACACGTTTGAATATTTTACTTTATTTAAAAGATGGTGAAAAAAATGTGACGTCGATCAGTCAATCTGTTCAAATGGAACAATCAGCTGTGTCTCATCAATTACGGTTGTTACGTGAAAACCATGTGGTGAAATCACGACGTGAGGGAAAAACGATCCTTTACAGTTTGGATGACTTTCATGTATTAGATATTTTAGAACAAACGATCAAACATGTAGAGCATCAAAAAAATTAACTAAAGTCATTAAAAAAAGGATTTGAAAGACGCTGATGCGCCGATCAAACCCTTTTTTTATTATTTTAAAAGATCAGAAATCTCTATTTTTCTTCCGAAGTTTCTGTGCCGTAATAGCTATGGTCTTCTAGCTCTAACTCATTCAATATCAATGAAGCCGTTTCTTCAATGGAAAGAGAAGCAACATTGATGACGACACACCCTAATTTTTCATAAAGTTCATTGGCAAATTCCAATTCTGCACGAATTTTTTCGATATCGGAGTACGCAGTATCTGGATTAAGACCATAGGAACGCATGCGTTCTTTACGAATGTTATTTAAAATATCAGGATTATTTGTTAATCCAACAATCTTCTTCGGATCGATTTCCCACAACTGTTTAGGGATATGTGCTTGAGGTATCAGTGGAAGATTCGCTACTTTTAAATTTTTATTTGCTAAAAACAAACTTAACGGTGTTTTAGAAGTTCTGGAAACACCAAGTAAGACGACATCGGCTTCCAAAAAACCTCGAGGATCTTTTCCGTCGTCATATTTCACCGCAAACTCCATCGCTTTGATCCGTTTGAAATAATTTTCATTCAATAAGTGAAGTGCCCCTGGTTGACGTGTCGGTTTGATGCCAGTCAAGCGCTCGATTTCTGCAATTGGCGGAGTCAATACATCAAAGCTGTATAAGTTGTTTTTTTGACAAAATTCATTTGTTAAATCCACCAATTCTTGGTTGATCAATGTATGAAGAACTAATGCTTGTTCTGACAATGCATCATTTAGTGCGCGTTGCAACGTCTCTGGATCAGTCACAAATGTTCGTCGAAATAAACTAAATTCGATTGATGGATATTGCGCCATTGTGGCTTGGGCTAATTTTGTTGCTGTTTCACCTGCAGAGTCGGAAATGACAAAAAAGGTGACGACTTCATTTGATTCGGCAGTCATAAATAAAAAACCTCGCTTGCTTTTTTTTTAGGTTTATTATACCATACTCAAGTGTACATACTTCGTAATCATTTTGATTTGGGGGATAATGATGAATAAACAAACATTGATCGAACAATCTTTAGAAACATTGAAAAATAACGGGTTCAAATACACAAAAAAGCGAGAAGCATTACTCGCATATTTAATCAAACGAAATCGTTACGTCTCTGCAAAAGAAGTCTTTGACTATATGAGTCAGGAATTTAAAGGAGTCAGCTATGATACGATCTATCGTAATTTACATGACTTTTCAGAGTTAGATCTTTTGGAAGAAACGGATTTAAATGGAGAAATGAAATTCCGTTTTCATTGTTGTCAAGGCGAGATTGGGCATCATCACCACTTCATATGTACCGTTTGTGGGATGACAAAAGAAATCCATATGTGTCCAATGAATTATTTTGAAGAACAACTCAGTGGGTGTACCATTGAAGGGCATCGCTTTGAGATATTTGGTCGCTGTGAGAGCTGTCAATAATAATTTCCAATAAAATAACAGGTGATTATTTAAAAAAATCATAAGAATCTCTTGACGGTCAAAACTGCTTTAGCTATAATGTTTATAGAACAGTCTTGTTTCTTGAGATTAATATTTCAATAACAATTACGGTTACTTTTTAAGCTCGGAGGGAGGGAATTAATATGTCAAAAACAGTCGTTCGCAAAAACGAATCACTTGACGATGCTCTTCGTCGCTTCAAACGTTCCGTGTCAAAAGCGGGTACTTTACAAGAATCTCGTAAACGTGAATTCTACGAAAAACCAAGTGTAAAGCGTAAGAAAAAATCTGAAGCAGCTAGAAAACGCAAAAAATTCTAGTTCTTTGATGAATTGGAGTTGGTAGTGTGTCACTACTAAGTAGATTGAACGATGACATGAAGACAGCGATGAAAGCTAAAGATAAAGAATCTTTACAGGTGATTCGTATGATCAAGTCATCTATACAAAACGAGCAAATTAAAGAAGGTCACGACTTGACAGAAGAAGAAGAACTAACAGTGTTGTCTCGCGAAATGAAACAACGCCGTGATTCTTTGCATGAATTCGAGGAAGCTGGACGTGACGATTTAGCTGAAAAAGTGAAAAGTGAAATTGTGATAGTCGAAAAGTATATGCCAGAGCAACTTTCTGAAGAAGAAATTCGACAACTTGTTCAAGATGCGATCACGCAAACAGGTGCTTCATCTGCAAAACAATTTGGTAAAGTCATGGGAGTTATCATGCCTAAAGTCAAAGGAAAAGCAGATGGAAATCAAGTAAACGCTATCGTAAAAGAACTATTGCAGTCTTGATCTTAGCAAATGAAACTACGGACGCGAAAGTGTCCGTAGTTTTTTTGTGTTCATTAAAAGAATAGTTTTTTGATCAATATTTTTTTGTTTAAAAACGTTTGTTGTTACTTGGTAAAAGATTCATAGATTAAAATAAATTGGGCAACTACTGTTCAAAGACAGGTATCTCTGATAGTTACTAAATGATTAGGTTGTTTTAGTTGAAGAGCGTTTTGTCTCAGTAATCCAAATGAAAACTTTTTTCTCAAGTCGTCTCATTTTATTCGCTATATAGTTTTTCATGATTATGGTAGAATAGGTAAGAACGATTTGAAATAAAGGAGATGTCTATTTTTGACAGAAGCGTCTAGTTCTTTGGATATTAGATTAACAGCAACTGATGATATCAGTATGCTTTTAGGATCACATGATAAACATATCAAACTGATCGAAGAAACAACTGAAACGACGATCCACACAAGAGGTGAAGTGATCCAGATCATCGGGGAAGAAACCGATATTTCTTTGGCTGCTTCCGTAATCCGAACGTTACAAGAATTGATCAAACGAGGGATCCATATCAGTATGCCTGATGTGGTCACTGCCTTGAAAATGGCTCAAAAAGGGACATTGGATTATTTTGTTGAGATGTATGAACAAGAGATCGTCAAAGATCGCAATGGCAAACCGATCCGTGTCAAAAACAGTGGACAAAAAAAATACGTCGATTCTGTCGCCAAACATGATGTGGTCTTTGGCGTAGGACCAGCTGGTACTGGGAAAACATTTTTGGCTGTCGTATTAGCGATTGCTGCCTTAAAAAAAGGTGAAGTCCAAAAAATCATCTTGACTCGTCCAGCCGTCGAAGCAGGTGAAAATCTTGGATTCTTACCTGGAGATCTGAAGGAAAAAGTCGATCCATATTTACGACCAGTTTATGATGCACTGTACCAAATTTTTGGGTTGGATCATACCAATCGTTTGATGGAACGAGGAATCATCGAGATTGCACCACTTGCTTATATGCGTGGTAGAACACTAGATGATGCCTTTGTGATTTTGGATGAGGCGCAAAACACAACAGTCGCTCAAATGAAAATGTTTTTGACTCGACTTGGCTATCAGTCAAAAATGATCGTCAATGGGGACACGAGCCAAATCGATTTACCAAAAGGGACAATGAGTGGATTGATCCATGCAGAACGAACACTCAAACAAATCAAAAAAATCGATTTTGTGAATTTTGAAGCTAGTGATGTCGTTCGTCACCCTGTCGTGGCAGAAATCATCAAAGCTTATGAAAAAGCGGATCTTCATCAAGAATAGCTTTTTTAGGAGGATTACCACATGTTGAACAAAATATTGCAGCAGCTTCAAGCGAAATTAGGGAAAGCTGCAGCTCCATTTCTCTTATTGCTTTTCTTTCTTTTGATGTGTGGGATCACGTTTAGCAGCGTGAAGCAAAAGCCCAATGATTTTAGAGAGGGACAAGTAGCGGAAGAAAGTATCCGTGCCAATAAAACGATTGAGAACACGGAAGAAACTGAACAAAAAAGGAAATTAGCAGCTGAAGCAGTGACACCTGAGTACACCTACCAAAGTGACCTTGCTTCGGAACAAGATCGTCGGATCAATCAACTGTTTGTTTTGATCAGTCGTGCGAATGACACAATCGACAAACAGTACGAAGAAAAAGTCAGTAAGGCAAAAGAAGATGAAAATGTACCAAAGCCAACAGTAGAAGAACGGATAGCCGCATTGAAACGAATATTCGAAAGTTCAAATGCGGATGATGTCGCGTTCTACCAAAAATTACCAAATAGTTTTTACTCAACAATCATGAATATGTCAGAAAGCGAGATCACGACGGTTCGTGATGAAAGTTTGAAATTGATCGACGAACAAATGAGTAAGCAAGTTCGAGAAAGTGATTTAGATAATTTTAAACAAGAAGCAAATGATAAGATCCAGTATTTGAATGTTTCGGCAGAACAACAAGAAATGATCCGCTATTTAGTCGATCAGGGCATTGTTGTGAATGATGTGCTAAATGAAAAACGAACAGAAGAGTTGAAGCAAGAGGCACGTGACTCTATCCAACCCGTCATGATTTTCCAAGGGGAAATCATTGTTCGTGAAGGGAATCAAATCGATGCAACTGCTATGAAAAAATTAGAGTTGTTAGGTTTGACGAGTCAATCTACTTCGATTTTTCCTCTTGTCGCTATGATTCTAGCGGTATTATTGCAAATTGGTGTGTTATTCTACAATTCACTACAGTATAAAGATCTATTCAAACGAACAGAGTATATTCTTTTCTACGTAACAGCGATGTCCATTAGTATTTTATTGATGAAATTTTTCCAAGTCTTTCAAACAGAACAAGCGACATATATTCCGTTACTTTACCCAGCAGCGTTTGTACCGCTTGTCTTAAACTTTTTCTTGAATCGAAGAGCGGGTATCATGGCTGCCTTGTTCCAAGCGGTTTCAGCGCTATTCATTTTTTACAATTCAATTGGTACGAATTTCTTGACTGTGATTTTGGTCTCGTACCTATTTGCCGGCTTTTTAGCAGCGATTTTAAAACGGCAACGTATTTCAGAACAATGGTTCCCAGCAATCATGTGGGTCGTTGTGTTTCCGTTATTGATGGATGTCGTTTTAGTGGTTTATCAAGGCATGAGCTTTAGTGATGGTACCACTTGGTTAACACTTGTATGTGGCTTTATGGGCGCATTTTTATCCTATTTACTGACGATTGGTCTGCATCCCTATATTGAGCTATTAGTGAATGACGACAGTGTGATCGTCCTAAATGAATTGAGTAACCCGAACCATCCATTATTGAAGCAATTGCTAGAAGAAGCACCGGGAACTTATCATCATAGTATGATGGTTGCAAATCTGAGTGCGAATGCAGTTGCTGAAATCGGTGGGCGTTCGTTGTTGACACGTGTGGCTTGTTATTATCATGACATCGGCAAAATCAAACATGCCAGCTTTTTCGTAGAGAACTTACCTTCTGGTGCGGAAAATCCCCATAACTTTTTACTTCCTGAAGATAGTAAACAAATTATTTTTGGGCATGTGACTGACGGTGCAAAGATTTTAGAAGAGTACGATATGCCACAAATGGTGATCGATATCTGTAAGCAACATCATGGGACAACTTTGATGCGTTATTTCTATATCAAAGCAAAAGAACGTAATCCCGAAGTTACAGAGGAACAATTCCGTTACCCTGGGCCTAGACCGCAAACACGGGAAGCTGGGATCGTCAATATTGCGGATAGTTGCGAAGCCGCTGTGCGAGCGATGGATCATCCAACCAGTGAAAAAATCGAAGCTTTTGTGCATAATTTGATTGAAGAACGGATTTCTGATGGTCAGCTTGATGATAGTGGATTGACACTCAAAGAAATCCGCAAAGTTGAAAAATCTCTTGTTAGTGGATTGAGCAGTACCTTCCACTCAAGGATCAAATACCCTAAGATGAAGTCTGAAGCAGAAAAAATGAAACAAGAAAAAGAATAGCAAGAAGGAAGCGATGACTAATGGATATTACATTTATCGATGAAACAAACACTGTATCTGAAACGAAAATCAAAGAAATTGAAGAATTGCTTCAATTTGCGGCAAAAAAACTTTCTTTATCAGATGAGACGGAAATGTCGGTGACCTTCATGGATAATCCGTCTATCCAAGAAATCAATCGTACGTACCGTGGCAAAGACGCACCAACAGATGTGATCAGTTTTGCGTTAGAAGATGAAGGTGAAGACGAGATCCCAGTGATTTTTGAAGAGGACGATGAGCCAATGCCTCGTGTATTGGGAGATATCATGATCTCAATCGATCGGGCAAAAGAACAAGCTGAAGAATATGGTCACTCCTATGATCGCGAACTAGGCTTCTTAGCCGTCCATGGATTTTTACACATCAACGGCTACGACCATATGACACCTGAAGATGAAGCGGAAATGTTTGGCTTACAGAAAGAGATTTTAGATGCTTATGGACTTAAAAGATAAAAGAGAAGAACAAAAAGTAGATAAAAACAAACATTTTTTGATGTCCCTGGAGTTTGCTTTACAAGGAGTCAAAACCGTTTTTGATGAAGAACGAAATATGAAGAAACATGTGGCTCTTGGGATCATTGCTCTGATCATGGGGTTCATCTTTCAATTGGATCGAATGGAGTGGCTATGGTTGCTCCTTTCAGTCTTTCTCGTATGGATCGTCGAAATCATGAACACTGTGTTTGAGAATGTAGTGGATATGTTCACAGACTTCCATTTTCATCCCATTGGAAAAAAAATCAAAGATATGGCAGCTGGGGCAGTGTTAATGACTGCTTGCTTTGCTGTAATCGTTGGGATCATCTTATTTGGTCCAAAAATCTATCAACTGTTTTTTTAATTAAAAGGAGAGTAATTATGTCAGAACATAAATCTGGATTTGTAGCAATCGTCGGACGACCAAATGTTGGTAAATCGACGTTGCTCAATCGGATCGTTGGTCAAAAAATCGCGATCATGAGTGATAAAGCGCAAACGACAAGAAATAAGATCCAAGGAGTATATACGACTCCTGAAGCACAATTGATCTTTATTGATACACCAGGAATCCATAAACCCAAACATCGTTTAGGCGATTTTATGGTAGAAACAGCTTATAGTGCCTTACGTGAAGTCGATGCAGTATTGTTCATGATCAGCGCCGATCAAAAAAGAGGAAAAGGCGACGATTTCATTATCGAACGCTTGAAAAATGTCCAATCACCGGTGTATTTAGTGATCAATAAGATCGACAAAGTCCACCCAGATGAGTTGTTAGGAATCATTGAAGATTATTCCTCGCAAATGGAGTTTGCTCAAGTTGTTCCAATCTCTGCGACAGAAGGAAACAATGTCGAACGTTTGATGGAGGTCTTAGTGGACGAAATGCCTGAAGGCCCTCAATATTTCCCAGACGATCAAGTCACTGACCATCCGGAGTATTTTATCGTTTCTGAATTAATCCGGGAAAAAGTCTTGTTTTTGACACGAGATGAAGTACCCCATTCAGTCGCAGTAGTCATCGATACGATGAAACGTAATGAGAATAATAAAATCCATATCCAAGCTACGATCATCGTGGAGCGTGATAGTCAAAAAGGGATCATTATCGGTAAGGGCGGTAAGATGCTGAAAGACATTGGAACAAAAGCACGAAGAGACATTGAAAATCTATTAGGAGACAAAGTCTTTCTAGAACTCTGGGTCAAAGTCCAAAAAGACTGGCGAGACAAACGAGTCTATTTACAAGACTTTGGTTATCGTCAAGACGAGTATTAAACAAGGTTGTGAGAAAGCCGGTCAGCTCCGAATAGTAAGGCGGAACGTGGGAAAATAGCTTTCCATATTTTTTCACGTTTCGAGTTACTATTGACGGAGCTGTCTTTCGAACACCGTTTATCATAGGTAGTGAAAGAAGCGGTCAGTACTGAGTAATAAGTCAGGAAAATCGAAAATGGCTTTTTCATTTTTGATTTTATTGGCTTGTTATTGAAGAGTTGCTCTTGAACACCGGTTATCCAGTTATAGAAGTTAGAGGACAACTAAGTCATGGAAGCAATGAAGCGTCTGGAATCAAAGTAATAGTTACTTTTGTCTCGACTTCACGGATGCTCGAATGGCTTTTTCCTTCTTTTCGATATATAAAGAAGCAATCTACGTTAAAGTCAGAGGAGGGGTGACGATGAGTCAGCTTGCAGAATCAAAAGGAATCATCCTTTCTAGTCGCAACTATAAGGAAAAAGATAAATTAGTCAAGATATTTACAGAATCGGCCGGAAAAATGATGTTTTATGTCAAGGGGATCCATCGTCAAAATCAACCGATTGCACCCGCATTGTTGCCTTTTACGGAAGCAATTTATATTGGTCATTTTCATAATGAAGGTTTGTCCTTTGTGAACAGTGTAAAAGATGTCCACTCGTTTCGTAAGATACAAGAAGATATTTTTCTTAGCGGTTACGGGACTTATTTGTTGAACTTAGTGGATGCGGCAATCGAGGATCGGCAATATGATCCGAATCTATTTCAATTTACACACCAAGCTTTGCAACGCATGGATCAAGGAGATGACCCAGAGATCATTACGAATATTTTTGAGATCCAATTATTGCAACGTTTTGGGATCTCTCCGGTTTGGACCCACTGTGCAGTGTGTGGAAAGACGCAAGGAAAATTTGATTATTCATCCAAGTATGGTGGCGTCTTATGTGAAAATCACTGGGAGTTAGATCATCATCGGTATCACGCGGACCCACGTGCAGTTCACTTCGTGCGGCTCTTCTCAGCAATCTCGTATGATCGCATCAGCGGGATCGACCTCAAAGAAGAAACCAAACAAAAGATTCGCCAATTGATTGATCTGTTATATGAAGAATACGTGGGCATCCATTTGAAAAGTAAAAAGTTTATTGATCAAATGAAAAGTTGGGAACATATCATGAAACCGACCAATGAGGCAACGAAGGAAAATCCTGCAGAAGAATAAAAAATCATTTGAAATAATGTTTTTTTTTCAAAAATATTTGACAAAGTACTTGGTTAACGTCTATTATAAAGCCTAGATAGTAACTATTGTTTTTTCAATAGACGAATGTCATTTATGAAGGGATATTCAATAATCACATACGTACGATGATCAAGATCAGTAGAAAATCAAGTGGCACAAGCGAGTTCGGGAGAGTGTGAGCCGAATGCTAACGGTTTTTGAAGAGGCACTTGTGAGTACGATCAACGAAGCTGCCGAGTCGCTCGGAAGTAGGGTGGAACCGCGAAGATATTCGTCCCTATGTTTGTTTACGCAAACATAGGGACTTTTTTTGGTACTATTTTTGATTCTTGGTTAAGATGAGAGGGGTAATTATATGAGTAAGAAGCAAACAATTCAAGAAATGATTTTGACATTACAAAAATTTTGGTCATCGAACGGTTGTATGCTGATGCAAGCATACGATACAGAAAAAGGGGCAGGTACAATGAGCCCTTACACGTTTTTACGAGCAATCGGTCCAGAACCTTGGAATGCCGCTTACGTTGAGCCATCACGTCGACCAGCTGATGGTCGTTATGGTGAGAATCCTAACCGGTTATATCAACATCATCAATTCCAAGTGGTGATGAAGCCATCACCAGAAAATATCCAAGAACTTTACTTGGAAAGCTTGCGTTTGTTAGGGATCGATCCGTTGGAACATGATATCCGCTTTGTTGAGGACAACTGGGAAAATCCTTCGATGGGGTGTGCCGGTGTTGGTTGGGAAGTCTGGTTAGATGGCATGGAAATCACGCAATTTACGTACTTCCAACAAGTCGGCGGTTTGCCATGTAAACCAGTCACATCAGAAATCACTTATGGATTAGAGCGCTTAGCTTCTTATATCCAAGAAGTGGAAAGTGTGTATGATCTTGAATGGTCAGCAGGTGTCAAATATGGCGAGATCTTCAAACAGCCTGAATACGAACACTCAAAATATTCATTTGAAGTGAGTGATCAAGAATTATTATTAAGTAATTTTGATCGCTTTGAAAAAGAAGCGAAACGTTGTATTGAAGAAAATCTGGTCCATCCAGCATATGATTACATTTTAAAATGTAGTCACACCTTCAATTTATTAGATGCTCGTGGTGCAGTATCTGTGACTGAACGTGCTGGCTACTTGGCTCGCATTCGTAACATGGCGAAATCTGTGGCGAAAATCTTTGTTGCAGAACGTGAAAAACTTGGATTCCCATTGCTGAATGATCAATCAGAAAATCCAACGACTGTTAAGGAAGGTGAATAAGATGGCAAAGGACTTATTATTAGAAATTGGTTTGGAAGAAATGCCAGCGCATGTTGTGACACCAAGCATGAAACAATTAGAAGAAAAAACAGTAGCGTTTTTAACGGACAATCAATTGACCTACGAGGCACTCGAAACATTCTCGACTCCGAGACGTTTGGCGATCAAAGTAACAAATGTGCCAGAACGTCAGGCTGACAGTGAAGAAGAAGTGAAAGGTCCAGCAAAAAAAATCGCATTAGATGCTGAAGGCAACTGGTCTAAAGCAGCTCAAGGATTTGTTCGTGGGCAAGGATTGACGACAGACGATATCACCTTCCGAGAAATCAAAGGTGTGGAATATGTTTATGTGACGAAATATACTCAAGGTAAACCGGCAATCGAAGTCTTGACAGGATTGATCGATGTTATTAAAAGCATGACATTCCCTGTGACAATGCACTGGTCTTCCTTTGACTTTGAATATATTCGCCCCATTCATTGGATCGTGGCACTATTTGGAGAAGAAGTGATCCCGTTTGAATTTTTGGATGTGAAAACTGGACGTACTTCTCGTGGGCATCGTTTCTTAGGTGAAGATGTGACAGTTGCTCATCCAGCAGAATATGAAGAAAAGCTATCTGAACAATTTGTAGTTGCTTCGCCACAAAAGAGAAGAGCAATGATCATGGAACAAGCGACTCAATTATCAACAAAAAATGATTGGCACATCGATTTTGATGAAGACCTACTTGAAGAAGTCAATAATCTAGTGGAGTATCCAACTGTCTTTGCTGGTGATTTTGAAGAAAAATATCTATCTGTACCGGAAGAAGTACTCGTGACTTCCATGAAGGAACACCAACGTTATTTTGATGTACGAAATGCTGAAGGCCAGCTATTACCACATTTTATTGCTGTGCGAAATGGCGATCGTGTGAAGCTGGATAATGTCATTCGTGGGAACCAAAAAGTACTGACTGCGCGTTTAGAAGATGCGGAATTCTTTTACAATGAGGATAAAAAATTCCCAATCGAACATTATGTCAATAAGTTGAAATCAGTGACTTTCCATGAAAAGATCGGTAGTATTTATGAAAAAATGCAACGTGTGCAAGTGATTGCATCTGTTATCGGTAAATCTGTCGGTTTATCGGGGGAAGAACGAGATGCATTACAACGTGCCGGCGAAATCTATAAATTTGACCTAGTGACGAACATGGTTGGAGAATTTCCAGAACTTCAAGGAATCATGGGTGAAAAATATGCGTTGTTGCATGGAGAAGATCCAGCAGTTGCGACAGCGATCCGTGAACATTATTTACCGATCGCTAGTGAAGGTGAATTGCCAGAAACGACGATTGGTGCAGTCTTAGCCATTGCCGATAAATTAGATAGTATTTTCTCTTTCTTCACTGTAGGGATGGTGCCAAGTGGTTCAAACGACCCTTACGCATTACGTCGTCAAGCATATGGGATCGTTCGGATCATTGAAGCAAAACAATGGGCTTTCCCATTGGCACAATTACAACAAGAAGTGAATGTTGCAATCAATGAAAATCAAGAGCGTTTCGGGTTAGCTTTCGTTCAAGGAACTGATGTGATCGACTTTATCAAAGGACGTTTACGCCAACGATTGATGAAAAAAGCCATTCGCCACGATGTGATCGATGCTGTCTTGAATGCGAAGGAAAGTAATTTGACAACCGTTTTTGCAGCTGCACGTCTGTTGAAGGAACGTTTGCAAGATGAAAACTTCAAACCATCGATGGAAGCTTTGACGCGTGTGATGAACCTAGCGAAAAAAGCCGAAGGAACAACGAATGAGATTGATCCAAGCTTGTTTGAAAATGAAGCAGAGCAAGCATTGTATGAAGCAGTTGAGAAAGTGAAAGCTCAGTTTGCGGAACGTACACTTAAAGAGAACTATGAGCAATTAGTCAGCTTAAGACCAGTTATCGATCAGTATTTTGATCAAACGATGGTCATGGTCGAAGATGAAGTTGTCCGTAATAACCGTTTAGCACAGTTGCAACAAATTGCTGACATGGCATTAAGTATTGCTAGTCTGGATCAAATCATTACAAAATAAAAATGATCAAGTGAAAGCTTGAAACGAAAAAAGGTTTGGGATGCGAACATCCCAAACCTTTTATTTTTTACGTTGCTGTTTACCGGCATTTCGACCGTTAGCATTTTTCTTGGTGGCTTGTGTATTGATTTTTTTTGTTGTTTTCGTTGTTTGTTCAGGTGTCACATCTTTGCGAGGTGTCACGACTTGTTTCGGTGGATTTTGTTTCAATTCTTCTGCGACCTGAGCTTTTAATCGTGGCTTCATGATCACATTGGTGATAAATGTTTGTAGACAACTAAAGATACCACCGACTACCCAGTAAAGGGTCACTCCTGCAGGCGCACTGATTGACATAAAGACGATCATCGCAGGTGAAACGATCAACATAGTGCGCATGGTTTTTTTCTGTTCTTCAGGAATACCGATCGTTGAGATATACCCTTGGATAAGGTAAGCAATCCCGGCAATCGCAACTAAGAGCAAACTTGGATTCCCTAAATCGATGCCATAAAAAGTCGATTCACGGATACCTTCTGTATAGCGAGCAGTGAAGTACAGCGCTGAGAAGATCGGCATTTGGATCAATAAAGGTAAACAACCGATTCCTCCTGTCATACTTAACCCATTTTCGCGATACACTTGTTGCATCTCTGCTTGTGCAGCCATTTGTTCTTCACGTGTCGTCGCCGCTTTTAGTTTTTCTTGGGCGGCACTGACCTGAGGTTTCAATGCTTGCATTTTTTCAGATTGGATCATTGTCTTTTTCGATTGACTAATTCCTAAAGGTAAAATGATGATTCGGACGATCACAGTCATCAAGATAACAGCCCAACCGTATGACCAGTTGAAATTCTGCACGAGATATGTAATCGCTTGTCCCATAGGTTGTACTAATACACGATAGACGATTCCAGATGTATCAGGGTTTCCTTCAGCATCCATTCTGACACAACCAGATAAGAAAAGTAAGAGTGTTACAAGACCAGAACCTAGTAACCAATTTTTCCATTTATTCATAAAATACTTCCTCTATTAAAATTTTTACACAAGCTTAACTATACTAAAAATATGAGAATAATTCAATGAACTTCATAGAAAATTCAAATAATTGCCTGAAGTTTAGCCGATCATGCGAGGGACAGGGAAGAGCACATAAAAGAACAGAGAATTGAAACGACCATCTTCCAGTAGATGGCAACAACGACTTTCTTCATATGTGCTTTCAAGAAGAAACATTTAGCCAATCACATCAAATTTCTTTCGTTCTTCCATCATCGGATGTTCTTGCAAGTCGACATATTGGACACGACCACTGGGACTAGGTGATTGCTTGACTTCTTTGATGAACTGATCGATGGTTTCCTCCTCACCAGCGGCTTCGATCGTCACCGAACCATCTTCTTCGTTTTTAACTGTTCCTGTCACACCCAATTGATCAGCGACTATTTTTGTCATATAACGAAAACCTACACCTTGGACACGCCCTTGAACATTCATTTTAACTTTTTTCATTTGAAGCACCACTCTTTCCTCTATTTGATAAATTTATGATAACGATTTTTTATAAAACTAACAAGCCCAACGATTGATTCCATGCTATAATGAAGTGAGGTGGAAAACGTGAAAAAAATTCAATCAGCAAAAAATCCTAGAATCAAAGAAATAAAAAAATTACATAAAAAGAAGCACCGCGAAGAAGTACAGGAGTACCTGCTTGAAGGGTTTCACTTGATCGAAGAAGCTGTGAATGCCAAAGTCATACCTAAAGAGATTTTTTTGACAGAACGAGGCTGGTCAGAATGGGGGACATGGGTCGAACAACACGCATTGGATTGCTTTTTAGTCACTGATGAGGTGATGGCGGTGATCTCTGATCTACCAACACCACAAGGAATCGTGGCAGTGATGCCGCTAGAAGTTAGCCAGGTGTCAATAGATACAGGAGGCTGGTTGCTTTTAGACAATGTCCAAGATCCTGGAAATGTCGGAACGATGATCCGAACAGCAGATGCGTTTGGTTTAGCAGGTGTGATCTTAGGGAAAGGCTCAGCTGATATTTATAGCACCAAAGTTTTAAGAAGTATGCAGGGAAGCAATTACCATTTACCAGTTATCTCACAAGAGTTAGACACGTTCATTCCTGAATTGAAAGAAAAAGGATTTGCGATATACGGAACAGAACTCAATGAAGAAGCTGTTTCTCTTCCAACCGTCGTACCAACAAAAAATTATACGATCATTATGGGAAATGAAGGGCAAGGTGTGCGATCAGAATTATTGGCGCTAACTGATAAAAATATCTATATCCCAATGAATGGCCATGCCGAGTCATTGAATGTCGGCGTAGCTACAGGCATATTGTTGTACCATCTTTCTTCTTGATTAAGGAACTATTAAGCTTTTTGGATTTTTAATCAACCTCACTAGAATATTCCGAATATGAATGATATACTATGTACAATTTCAACGATAAATGAAATTCAAAAAGGTGGCAGATCGAAAATTATGACAGAAAAATGGCGTGAAGACGAAGAATACATGTCTTATATCGAAGATCTATTAGAAACAGAAGCAGTACAAAAATTAGCTGATTATATCCAACATGTACATTCGACAAGATTGGAACACTCGATCAGTGTTTCTTATTACAGTTACAAATTAGCAAAAAAATGGGGTGGAGATGCAAGAGCCACTGCACGTGCAGGACTTTTACATGACCTATTCTATTATGACTGGCGTACAACAAAATTTGATGAAGGCACACATGCGTATGTGCATCCTAGGATCGCTGTGAAAAATGCAGAAAAGATTACTGAACTTTCTGATTTAGAGCGCGACATCATCTTGAAACATATGTGGGGGGCAACGATCGCTCCACCAAAATACAAAGAAAGCTATATTGTGACATTTGTTGATAAGTATTGTGCAGTGAAAGAAGCGGCGCAACCAGTAACGGATACAATGAAACAAAAATGGCAACGATATTTTGGAAAAGAACAGTCGATCTAACTATTTGACCAGCTGAACGGAAACAGTCGAAGGTCCCGATCATGGGAAACCTTTGACTGTTTTTTTGTGCGAAAGTAGTTGACGAAATAAGATTTATAAGGTTAACTCTTTAATAGGTGAATGTACATAGATGAAAAAAGCATAAGGGGGGTGATGAGATGCGATATGTATCTTATTTAGCAGAGTTAAAGGACTTCAGTTATTAAGCTTACTTTGTTGAAGGACTCTTTTTTCTTCAAAGTAGCTACTTTTGAAAGAAGAAAGGACTCAAAAAATCATGGAAACAACAATCAAAACGTATCAATATTTCTTTATCAAACGAGAAATCGAGCAACTCTTAAATGTCTATCATTCAGTGAATGATAAAAAAACTGTCGCAACCGTTCAAGCATTAGCCACAGAACGAATCAATGAGGTAGTAGAAAATGATCCACAAGTAACTGCCTTACTTGCACCATTTGTGAAGCAAGTTATGGACACAAACTTGAAAAAAGAAAAAGCGACAGAATTGCTCGAACGTTTAAAAGAACATGTTGCGCCATTCAAGCAACCATCAAAAATCCAAGTGGAAAAAATATTCCGAAAAGTGAAAAAGTTGAAACAACCAGATTGGCAAACATTGGATCTTAAAGAGCATACTTATGTGGGCTGGAATGATCCAGGAACACAGAAGAAATATCTGCTTTATTATGCAGATGAGCGGCTACAAGGTGTCCATGGCACACTTTCTCCAACGATCATCAAAGGAGTATGCGCGATTTGTCATAAGACTTCGAGTGTTTCGATGTTTCTTTCTACGACAAAGTCAGGATCAGATGGCACGTATACTAAAAAAGGAAATTACATTTGTCATGATAGTGATCAGTGCAATCAACAACTAGTAAAGCTAGCACCATTTTATGAATTTACAGACATCGTGAAGAAAGAAAAATAGCGCCATTGTTTTTCTTGAGAATGTATGATAAAATTTTTGTAAATGAATAGGTGATGGTGTTCGCCTTTAAATGTCGATCGATAGATGACTAATGACGCCTACTAAAAATCGGGGAATCCGTTTTTAGTAGGCTTTTTTTGTGGGGAGGAATAGAAAAATGGATCAACGGTTAATTAGTCCATTCAAAATAGGGACATATATGGTGAAATGGTTAGTGATCACTGCTTGTTTAGGCATACTAATGGGAGGACTTTCCGCTTTTTTTCTAAATAGCTTGACCGTGGTGACGAATTTACGAGAAGCACATACTTGGTTATTGTATCTATTACCAGTCAGTGGGGCATTATTTGCTTTTCTTTATCAACGATACGGCGGAAATGCCAGTCGTGGGAATAATCTGGTTATCGATCAAGGGAATGGTGGGGAAGAAAAAATCCCACTCCGATTGATTCCTTTAACGCTTTTCGGTACGATCACGACGCATCTCTTTGGCGGTTCTGTCGGTCGAGAAGGAACAGCAGTCCAAATGGGTGGCGCTTTAGCTGAAAATCTAGCAAGGGGATTAAAATTGAGTCCTATCGAGCGAGAGGTGCTGGTCATCAGTGGAATCAGTGCAGGATTTAGTTCAGTGTTTGGGACACCTTTAGCAGGCACATTGTTTGGACTTGAAGTACTAGCAATTGGAAAGATGCGAACAGAAGCAATCTTTCCCAGTTTTTTTGCTGCTTTATTTGCTAACTTCGTAACGGAAAGCATTGGCGTCACACATATCCATTATAAGATGGGGGAAATTCCAGGGTGGAGTCCTGCACTCTTTGGCAAACTGATGGTGGCGGGTATCGCTTTTGGGATTATTGGTTGGGTTTTTAGTCGGTCCATCGTCTTTTTGAAAAAGTGGTATCTAAAATGGTTCAAACATCCAATCACTAGAAATTTTATAGGTGGAGGAATTGTCGTAGTTGCGGCACTGATTTTACAAACACAACGCTACTTAGGTCTTAGCTTGCCTTTATTGCAAGATGCGTTTGCCGGAAAGGCACACGCCTATGATTTTATCGGTAAGTTAGGATTTACTGTCCTTTCTCTAGGCGCTGGCTATCAAGGTGGGGAAGTGACCCCTTTGTTTGAGATTGGCGCAACTCTAGGGGCAACTTTAGCGCCGATCTTGCATGTTTCGATTCCTTTTCTAGCTGCATTAGGATTTATCGGTGTATTTTCTGGAGCGACGAATACACCAATTGCATGTTTTGTCATGGGCATCGAATTATTTGGAGGAGAAGCAGCTAGTTTCTTTTTTATGATTTGTTTGATCAGTTTCATGTGTTCGGGAAATAACGGAATCTATTCCGCACAAAAAGTAATGATCAAAAAAGGGATTTTATTTTTACCAATGAAAAAAGATCAGAGAGAATAGTTTACTGATTGAAAGAAAAAAAGAAGTTGCATGAATCGCAACTTCTTTTTTTTAGACAATAAGTGTGATCAAAGCTAACAATCCAGTCAGGCCAAGGATGATACCACATACGATCATGTGACGTTTTTTATGTAACATCAAGATCGCGATATATTCTCTAAGAAAAGCATTCGGCAAATAATAAAAGGCTGTTTTTGCACCAATGCCATTGGCTTTTAACTGTGCTTGCTTCGCAAAGAGTCCTGCACGGAAAATGTGGTAATTGTTTGAACTGAAAATCGCACGATAAGCGCCACCGCCAGATTCACGATCCATCAATTCTTTGGAGAAACGCATATTTTCTAAAGTGGTTGTTGAATTTGTTTCAACTAAAATGTCCCGCTCCGGAATCCCTTTTTCTAAGGCATAGTTTTTCATGGCAATTGCTTCTGGTAATTTTTCGTCTGCACCTTGACCACCAGACATCAAAAGAATCGGTGGATTGAGCGTAGCATGACTCTGAGCCCAATAAAAAGCAATTGCTTTGTCGATCCGTTTGGCTAGGAGAGGAGAAACACGTTCCCCGTTAATCAGGCCTGCGCCTAACACAATAATATAATTCTGGTTATAACGTGGTCGGTTGAACTGATATAAGAAAGAGACAGTCATAAAATTATAGAAGACAATAAACAGATAAATCAAGATGACTGCTATACCAGAAAGAAGAACATTGATCCACGCTGGTAAGTAGTTGATTAAAAATACAGTGGCGATTAAATATAGCGTTAAGGCAATCCCTAGCAGTAAAGTCAAAAGATTAGCTAGTGAACGTGATTCTCTTTTTAAGACGATGATGCCATTCCAAATGAGAAAAACGACTAAAATATATATACCAAATAGTAAAATCAATAAAGCTGGTACTGCAATCAAAGCAAAAATCCCACCAATAAAGATATTCTGCGTCTCAAAAAGTAAGAGTAATAAATAAGCGCCAAAACTAATCAAAAATAAATTGAAGATTAAACCATTCAGTAGTCGCCTTTTTTCGGTAAAGTAAAAAAAAGCAAAGATACTGAAAAAAGCGAGAGGGATCAAGAAATAAAAACTCGCATAAAAAATCTCTAATACAATGAAGTACGTAAGCATCATTGTAAATGTCCAAGTACCACAATAAAAGAATAGCGCGGGATCTTTTTGTTTCCTGCGCCAGATGATGATCCCAACCATCCCTATGATATAGAGAATCGAAAAAATCAAATCTCTTGTTAAATTCATAATACCAACTCCTTTTTCTAATCGTGGAGTCATCACTGCGAATGAAAAGGAAACAGCTGATTAGCAGACTAGTGATGATTATTCAAGTGTTACTCGCCCCTCATAGACCAACCCTACAAGTAACAATCTACCATCTACAGTATAACGAAAAATTTGCAAAAATGCTTTTATAAATAGAGAAAAAATAGAAAATACATTTATTTTCTGTAAGCATCAGAAAAATACCCAAACAGTAAAGGTTGGTGGCGTCTCGTCGATTCGTGAAGAAGAGCCAGCATTTACTGCTTGGGTAAGTAGTGGGTTTAACTATTTGGAATTTTTATTTAGAATAGATTACTGAAAAAATTAGTGACATTGCGCCAGCCAATCACAAAGATATTAGCTTTTTCAACCGAACTAGCAGTGATGATATCTGTGCTTGGAGAGGCACCATCTTCTAAGTAACCTAATTGATCATCGGCTAAAGTGATAGTGGCTGTGCCAACCTTTGTGCCTCTAACGATCGGTGCTTCAAGTTCATTATCTTTTACTTTTGTCTCATCGATCTTAGGTGTGATCGTCAATTGACCCGTATCCATATCATTTCTGACCCAGACACTGACTGGGCTTTTTAATACGACATTGACAGAAGTTTCTTTTCCGTTTTTCACATCGATCGATTTGAGTGAAGGAATGCTTGCGTTTGCTTTGCCGATTTCTTTGACTGACCAGTTATCATAGCAATAATCCATCAAGCGAGCCGTCTCGGTGAACCGAACGCTTGGGTTTTGCTCATGACCTTCAGCATTCAATATGACTGTAATGATGCGTTTGCCGTCTCGTTCGATGGTACCGACAAAACAAGCACCAGCAAAATCAGTTGTTCCAGTTTTTAGCCCATCAACGCCTTCTTTGAAGTTGATAAAACCAGGAAGCATCCAATTCCAATTGACCATTTCAACCGGGGATTGTGTGTTTTCGCCAAACATTTTTGTTGTAGTGCTCGTCACTTCTAGTACCTCAGGAAAATCGAGTAACAGGTGACGTGCGATGATCGCTACGTCTTTTGCGGACATTTGATTTTCCTCTGCTTCGCCAGTGCCTTCTGGACGATTTGCACCGAGGTAAACATTGTTTAATCCAGAAACATTGACGATCGTTGCATTTTCAATGCCCCATTCTTTTAACTGGTCATTCATGACAGTCAGAAATGCTGTTTCACTACCAGAGATCTTTTCAGCTAAAGCGACCATTGATGCGTTGGCTGATTGGATAAAGGCAGAGTCAAAAAGTTCTTTTACAGTATAGGTATTCTCCTTATGTAAGGGAACATTCGATAAATTAGGTGCAATGCTTAATGTTTCAGCATAATCGGAGATGGCCACTTCATCATCCCAGGATAATTTTCCTTCTTTGACTTGGTCGAGTACGATGTACAACCCGATGATTTTTGAGATTGACGCGATCCCCATTGTTTTTTCTCCGTCTTGGTCGTATAAAATTTTTCCACTTGTTGCGTCCACAGCAAATGCTGCTTGGGAATTCACAGAAAATGCTTCATCTGCCTGTACGGATAAAGTTGGCACGAATGATCCTAACGTCAAAAGAAGCGTTGCCAACAGTAAAGCGAAATATTTTTTCTTAGTGCCCATGTCCAATCTCCTTGTTTTCTAATTTGATTTGCTACAAATTAAAATTTTATCAGAGAGTGTGCGTAGTTTCAATCTTTCTGAAAAAAACTTTAGATAAACCAAACGAACACAAGAGGATAGTTAGCGTTGATTCTTTTTGACTCGTACAGGTTGAGCCTCGGGTTCATTTAGACGAAAGGCAGTGAATACAAGTAGAGCAGTCATACATAGTAAACTAAATATCATCAATAATTGCATAAAAACACCTCGATTTCTACTTTTCTTTATGTTATCAGTTAGGTATGAATAATTTCGCTGTGAAATGTAACGAATCATTGATGAAATTTTGAAGAATAGTTGAAGAAAACAATCCTTAGTCAGAGATGATATTGTAAACGTTTTTTTGTCTAGGGACCATTTTGTTTTATGGATAAAAATGGTTGTGGTAGACTTTAGTTAGTAGTATTGAAGAAATGATTTTTAGGAGGGGTACGTTTATGGCGAAAAAGGATAGAGAGTTACTGTCACAACTGACTTCAGAAGGTGTCAAAGGACCATTTATTACTATTATGCTAAACACTCACGTTGCACATCAAGATGTGGAAAAAGATCAGATCAAATTCAAGAACTTTGCAAAAGAAGCAAAAAAACGTTTTGAAAAGAAATATGCGGAGCATGATTGGTCGAATTTTCAAAAAAAAATCGATCAACTACTAGAAGATGCTTCATTTTGGCGCAGTGCCACTGCGAGTGTCGCGGTGATTTTGTCTCCTGAAAGTACGATTGTTCATCGTTTGAGCATTGCAGTAGATGATCAATATTATGTAAGTGACCTACCTTATTTATTAGCGATCATTAAAAATGGACATTTTAACTACTCTTATTATTTACTGGGATTGAATCGTGATTCAATGAAGCTTTACGAAGTAAGCAACAAACAAGTAAAAGAAGTTGATCTACCCGAAGGAGCACCTACAGATGTGGTGACAGCTTTAGGATCTGAGTTGACAGGTGGAGGTATCAACTACTCGTCAAATGGTAGTGAAGGCTCAACATTCCATGGGGTGAATCCTAAAGACGAAGAAGTTGAAATTGACTGGATCAATTATTATCAAGCGGTCGATGAATTTCTTAAAGACAGCTTGGATAATCCTGAAAAATGGCCTGTGTACTTGTATGCTTTACCTGAAAATCAAACAATGTTCAAAAAAGTGGCGAAAAACCCTTATTACCGTTCAGATGTTGCGATCTCAGCTTCACCTGCCCAATTATCTTTAAAAGATATCGAAGCAGGTGCGAAGAAACTTTCGGATGAACTGGCAGCGAAGGAAGCAAGTAGCTACAATCAATTGTTAGATAAAAAATTCTTGGATCAACTAGTGGACATCGTGCCAGCAGCGAAAGAGGGAAAGATTTCTCACTTATTTATCGCAACCTCTAATCTAGCTGACGGATTTGGTGAAGACCCAGAAACAGAGTACGACCGTCGACAAGTGTTGAATCAACTAGCTGACGACGTGATCACCAATGGTGGACAAGTCTTTATCTTGGATCAAAAAGATGCGCCTGACGAAAAGAGTTTGACCGCGATATTGCGTTATTAGTCTCTAGGAACAGTACCTAGAAACGATTGATCATCCATTTAATAAGAGAGAAAAAGTCATGCAGATCATTTATATGATTGCTTGGCTTTTTCTTATTTCTAAGGGGGAAAGATCAGAAAATCAGCAGGTTGAAAAGTGAATTTTTTTTAAGCACAAATTAAAAACGTTCGTTTTTTTTGGAGAAATAAGCAAAAGAATGAAAAAAAAATAAAAAAATATCAAAATTTACTAGCTAAACTGTAATTAATGTGCTACAATAACTATGTAGTTTTTGTTCGGTAATCTTGGTAGTTTGTTTCAAATAAACATCTTCCAGATATTCACCATTCAAGTAATTGCAAAATATGTGTTTGATACACAAGGAGGATTTTTATTATGGAAACAGGTACAGTGAAATGGTTTAACTCAGAAAAAGGTTTCGGTTTCATTACAGCAGAAAATGGCAACGATGTATTCGTTCATTTCTCAGCTATCCAAGGTGATGGATTCAAAACTTTAGAAGAAGGCCAAACAGTAAACTTTGATGTTGAAGAAGGTCAACGTGGCCCTCAAGCAACTAACGTTGTTAAAGCTTAATTAACCCACTACTAAATAAAAGCTCAGTCTGCTAATCCCTAGCGGTCTGGGCTTTTTTGTGTTTTTTTTCATATGCTCTGATTCTCTACACCTAAGAACATCGCCTAGCATGGTTGGATGAGTGATAACGAAGAAGGAGGGGAGTGAATTTACTGTTTCTCTCAGTAGCAAATATGACAACAGATGTATGCTTTAGGTTGATTTCCTAAGAATTTTCAAGTGATTTGTAGTATAATTTCAAAAGAAGACTAGAGGGAAGAGAAGAGGAAGATATGTTGAAACCGAAAACCTATGCAGTCGTCGATATTGAAACGACTGGGACAAATCCAAAAGAAGATCGCATTATCCAATTTGGATGTGTCATGATCGAAGATGGGCGGATCACCTCTCGTTATTCGATGGATATCAACCCTGGGCGAAAAATCTCCAAACAGATCCAGCATTTAACAGGGATCACCAATCAACGTGTCCATCGTTCACCCTATTTTGAAGATGTAGCACAAACGATTTACAACCTTCTAGCGGATACCATCTTCGTGGCGCATAATATTTATTTTGATTATCAGTTTTTGAACCATGAATTGACTCGCTGTGGCGTACCTAAATTAAATATTCCGGGAATCGATACAGTCGAGTTGGCCCAGATATTTTTGCCGACCGAACCGAGCTTTCGTTTAGCTGATTTGTCAGAAAGTCTGGGTTTTATCCACGATAATCCCCATCAGGCAGATAGTGATGCGGAAGTGACAGCACAGTTGCTCTTGCTGATTGAAGAACGGATGCGTCAGTTACCTTTAGTGACGCTTGAACAGATCGTGAAACTGAGCAATCATACAGGGATGGATACCAGATTATTCATCGAACAAATCACCAACGAACTGAGAAAGCAGCCACCACCTTTATCAGATGAACTGGAAATCATCGAGGGAATCGCCTTACAAAAAAAAGAAGTCGAACTATTTTCAGAAGTTTACTATGGCCATAAAGATTATCCAAGAAAAAAACAAGCGAAAGAAAAAATATTTGGAAAAACGTTGATGTATCGTAAAGAACAAAATCGTCTGATGAATGTTGTCTACGATCATTTTACCAAAGATGAATCAAAAAATTTGATGATCGAAGCAGCGACTGGTATGGGCAAGACGATTGGCTATCTATTGCCTCTTAGCTATCTGGCCACACCGGAGAAGCCGGCAGTGATCAGTACGGTATCGCTTGTTTTACAAGAGCAGATCATGGAAAAAGATATTCCTTTGTTGAATCAATTATTCGACCAACCGATCCAAGC
The DNA here is from genome assembly GCF_030441955.1 of Enterococcus spodopteracolus. Classification (NCBI taxonomy): domain Bacteria; kingdom Bacillati; phylum Bacillota; class Bacilli; order Lactobacillales; family Enterococcaceae; genus Enterococcus; species Enterococcus spodopteracolus. The sequence goes on from NZ_JARJHD010000001.1 coordinate 573,039, forward strand.
GACGATTATCAAAAGCTACCGCCATTATCTCGATTTGCAACGATTTAAAGCCACACTCCTTGAGCCAAAGGAGCAAAAACAATATGCACTCTATCAAATGACAGTTCTTGTCTGGCTGACGCAGACAAAAACAGGAGATTTAGATGAGTTACATCTAACGAATTTGAATCATGCTTTTTTTGCAGATGTTTCGCATCGCGGGCTTGACTTTTTAGCGAAAAAACAAGCGTTCTATGAACAAGATTTTATTCGATTTTTGCATCGACAAATCAAGCAAAGTAACTTCTTGATCGTCAACCATGCTTTTTTAGTCCAAGAAACACAAAGAAAGCTGCCGTTGTTGCCTAAAAGTCCTTATTTATTGATCGATGAAGCGCATCATTTGCCTGAGATTGCTGAAAAAGTCAATGATCGACGATTCAGTTTGAGCTATTTTAACAAGGAAGTACAATTATTCGAAGAACCTGATCGTTTGTTCGATCGCTTCAAAGGCTATCTTCCAGCCAATCATGAGGGCCAGCGCTGGCTTGATATCTACAAAGAAGAGTTGTCTGCGCTTCGTGAGGCACAGCTTTGTTTAGCTGAAGGTTTACTTGAGATCATACCTCAACAAAAAAGACAAACTTACGCCGAAGAAGTCATGATCACAAAAGAGGACTTGGATAATTTATCTTTTGAAGCAAGTACAGCCATTGACCATCTTCATCTTTTTTACCAAGAAATAAAGGAATTGCAGTACAGGATCCGTTCAGGCTTAGAGGTGCTTCAAGAAAGTTGGACAAAGCGAATGCGTGTCGATCTTGCAAGTTTGTATACTTTGTTTGATCGTTTAAATCAACAAGCAAGTTTTATGGAAGAGTGGTTGGAGAATTGGCAAGAAAGTTTAGTCCATTGGTTTGTTCCGGGTGTCACCCCTCAGCAGACAATGTTCCATCTCCACGATTTCACTGCCGCACTGATTCCCAATACAGTTTGGTATCAGCGCTATGAACGGATTTTATATATAGGAGGGACATTGAAAGTGGGGCCAGATCGCCAATATTTGGCGAAACGATTAGGAATTGAAGGGGCTCCGCTGAAAGTCATTGCCTCTCCTTATGATTATGAAAAACAAGCACGGATCTTCGTACCAAAAGAAGCACCAGAGATCAATCAATTAAGTGGTACAGCGTATGTCGACTATCTAACGGATGTGTTATACCAGTTGATCAGACAAGAAAAAAGACCGATCCTGGTTTTGTTTACTTCTCATGATGTTTTACAAAAGGTGTATCAACGAATGCATTTGACAATGCTTGAACAAGGAAGAGAGATTTTAGCTCAAGGGATCGGTGGCAGTCGTGAGAAACTATTGAAACGTTTTGTTCTTTCTGATATGAGCGTGCTATTCGGTGCAGATAGTTTTTGGGAAGGCGTCGACCTGCCAGGAGATGCGTTACAACTAGTCGTCATTACGCGGCTGCCATTCGATCATCCAAAACGTCCAATGGTCAAAGCGAGAAATGCATATTTGGAATCGGAAGGCATCAACCCTTTTTACCAAGAATCCTTACCAAAGGCAGCACTGAAGGTCAGACAAGCTTTAGGTCGCTTGATTCGTTCGGAAACGGACAAAGGTGTTTTGCTGATTTTAGATCGACGTTTGGTGACCGCAAAATATGGCGCGAGGATCATTCATGCCTTGCCTAAAAAGATGCCTGTCCAAGAGGCGCCTTTTGAACAAATTTGTAACGATATCCATGATTTCTTAAACAAAAACGAAGAAATTAAGCCATAATCGAGGACTATTTTCACCTCGAAATCTGTTATAATGGACATCAATGAAAAAAGAAGGAGCGACAGTCCTTGAAGAATCAGATAAACAAAGAACATACGATCAATCGCATCTTGCTGGGCTTGATCATCGCTTTATTAGCAGTAATCGTGATCAGCACTATTTTTTATCTGCGTGCGACACGCCCAATGACGCAAGCGAAACAAGAGGCGACAAAACTAGCTGAACAATATGCAAATCTTGAGGAAGTGGACCAATTCTATTGGTTTACTCGGGAAGCCACTTATTTTTCATTAACAGGCCAAAACGATAAAGGACAAGATATTGCAGTAATCATACCTAAATCGGGTGAGCGTGTGAAAGTATTAGAACAAAAAGCAGGCTTGACCGAAGAAGCTGCCCGACAAGAAATCAGCAAACAGCATCCCGATCAACAAGTGGAAAAAGCTTCTTTAGGGATGTACAAAGAGGAACCGGTATGGGAAGTCATTACCAAAACATCAGATGACCAGTTGAATTATTATTTACTTTCTTTTAAAACGGGAGAGGAAGTCAAAGTCATTAGCGGGGTATAGAAAAGACGGATGAAAGGATAGATTGGATGAAACAGTCAAAAAGAGTGGAACGCTTAGAGCCTTCCATAACACTAGCAACTGCAGCAAAAGCAAAGGCACTGAAAGCACAAGGGAAAGACATTATCAGTTTGACCGTAGGAGAACCTGATTTTGCTACACCTGAAAATATCCAAGAAGCAGCGATCGCAGCCATCAAGAATGGAAAAGCAAGCTATTATACGCCAACAGCGGGTATTCCAGAATTAAGACAGGCAATCGTTTCGTATCTGGAAACCTATTATGGCTTGACTTACGATGCTTCTCAGACGATTGTGACAGACGGGGCGAAATTTGCTCTCTATGCCTTATTCCAAACAATCCTAGATCCAAAAGATGAAGTTATCATTCCAGTACCTTATTGGGTAAGCTATGGTGAACAAGTCAAGTTAGCAGAAGGTGTCCCTGTTTTTGTCACTGGTCAAGAAGTCAATGATTTCAAAGTGACCCTCGAACAATTGGAACAAGCACGTTCTTCCAAGACAAAAGCAGTCATCATCAACTCTCCTTCTAATCCGACAGGGATGATCTACACAAAAGAAGAAGTACAAGTTATAGGTGAATGGGCAGTAAAAAACGATATTTTAATAGTTGCTGATGATATTTATGGCCGATTAGTTTATAATGACAATGAGTTTACTCCAATTGCAACGATTTCAAAAGCAATACGTGAACAGACGATAATCATCAACGGTGTATCAAAAACCTATGCAATGACAGGCTGGCGTATCGGATATGCAGTCGGCGATCAAAAAATCATTGATGGGATGATTGCGATTGCGTCACAATCAACTAGTAACCCAACTGCAGTCAGTCAATATGCGGCTGTCGAAGCATTACAAGGGGAACAAGATACCGTTGAAGAGATGCGCAAAGCATTTGAAGAACGTCTAGACATCGTATTTCCGCTTGTTGCTGATTTGCCCGGGGTGTCGGTCAAAAGACCACAAGGCGCATTTTACTTGTTTCCGAATGTGAAAGAAACGTTAGCGATATGTGGCTATGAACAAGTGACGCCGTGGGTCGAAGATTTACTAGAAGAAGCAGGGGTTGCTCTGGTTACAGGTGAAGGTTTCGGCGCACCGGAAAATGTTCGTTTGAGTTATGCGGCGAATCTAGCAACGTTAGAAGAAGGAATCCGACGAATCCAACGTTTTATTGAGAGTAAAAGTCAAAACGAATAGAAATTATTATAGGACAAAGGAGAATTTTACGTGGAACAAATTCAAATCATCGATTCAAAAAAACATGTAGGCGAAACAGTAACGATCGGTGCTTGGGTCGCTAATAAGCGTTCAAGTGGGAAAATCGCCTTTTTACAATTACGAGATGGGACAGCATTCTTCCAAGGAGTTGTCGTAAAAAGCGAAGTGCCTGAGGAAGTTTTCCAAATGGCAAAAAATCTTTCTCAAGAAACATCGATCCTTGTGACAGGTGAGATTCGTGAAGATAGCCGTTCTAAATTTGGCTATGAGATCGGGATCACGAACATTGAAGTAGTGAGTGAAAGTCATGATTATCCAATCACACCAAAAGAACATGGAACAGATTTCTTGATGGATCATCGTCATTTATGGTTACGCTCTTCTCGCCAACATGCAGTGATGCAGATTCGAAATGAAATCATCCGTGCAACCTACGAATTTTTCAACAACAACCAATTTGTTAAAATCGATCCACCGATCTTGACTGGCTCTGCTCCAGAAGGAACCACCGATCTATTTGAGACGAACTACTTTGATCAAAAAGCATATCTGTCACAAAGTGGTCAATTGTATATGGAAGCTGCTGCAATGGCATTTGGTAAAGTATTTTCATTTGGACCAACTTTCCGTGCTGAAAAATCAAAAACACGTCGTCATTTGATCGAATTTTGGATGATCGAACCTGAAATGGCGTTCACGCATCAAGAAGAAAGCTTAGAAGTACAAGAACAATACGTTGCTTTCTTAGTTCAAAGTGTATTAGATAACTGCGAGTATGCTTTAGATGTCTTAGAACGTGATAAAGAAAAATTAAAAACTTATACTAAATTACCTTTCCCACGTATCACATATGATGATGCCATCGAGCTATTGAAGAAAAATGGCTTTGACGATATCGAGTGGGGCGATGATTTCGGTTCACCACACGAAACGTTCATTGCGAATTCGTTTGAACAACCTGTCTTTATCTTGAACTATCCAAAAGCGATCAAACCATTCTACATGAAACCACATCCAACAAGAGAAGATGTCGTGATTTGTGCAGATATGATCGCACCTGAAGGATATGGCGAGATCATCGGCGGAAGTGAACGTGCGACTGACTATGATTTCTTACTTGAACAAATCAAGAATCATGGCTTAGACGAAAATGAATACTCATGGTACTTAGATCTACGTAAATACGGATCTGTTCCACATTCTGGTTTCGGCTTAGGCTTAGAACGTACAGTGACTTGGATCTCAGGGATCGATCATGTACGTGAAGCCATTCCATTCCCACGTTTGTTAAATCGTATTTACCCATAAAAAATAAGACGCGTTCCACGAAAATCGTTCATCGCATTTTCGTGGAACGCATTTTTTTAAGAAGTTGTTATAAAATCACTATTGTTCCAATTCCTTCTTTCTTTGGCTAGATGTGTGTGGGATAATAACATAAAAGTGGCATAGAAAGTAGGATGTGTGATGGAACAACGACTTTTATTCATTGGTGACAGTATCACAGATGCGGGTAGAGGAACTGGCGATCTCGGTCATGGCTATGCACTGTTAACAGCAGCAAAATTGGCTGCGAGTGATCCAGAAAACACGTGGACATTTGTCAATCGCGGAATTGGCGGAAATAAGTTAGCGGACCTTAAGAAGCGCTGGCAAGCAGACTGCATCGATTTGAAACCGGATATCGTTTCGATTTTGATCGGTATCAATGATACATGGCACAATGTAGGCGAGCCTGCAGCATTTGCGACAAAAGAATCTTTTGCGCGTTTTGAAGCAGATTATCGGTATTTACTTGGTCGTTTAGTGGAAAGTGACATCAAAAAAATCGTCTTGATGGAACCATTTGTTTTGCCCGAGCCTGACGATCGGAGAAGTTGGCGTAGTGATCTTGATCCAAAGATCCACTTGATTCGTCAAATAGCAAAAGAGTATCAAGCAGTTTTTGTCCCGTTAGATGGAACGTTGAATTCTTTAGGCATTTCATATGGCTATGAGAAATACACAGGGGATGATGGTGTCCATCCGACACTACTGGGTCATGAAACGATCGCCAATATTTGGATAGAAACGGTCAAAAAAAGAAAAGAGTGGTTTGAATGATCATTCGTCCAGCAACCGAAGCAGATCTACCAATGATCAATACGTTGATCAGGCAACAAGCAAATCGATTCTTGGAGGAACTAACGTTGCCAGATATAAACGATCCATTGAATATATCGTTTATAGCAGCACACGATGACGCAGAAAAACAAATGATTTTCGCTTTTGGACAAGCGAGACAAATCGAAACGACTGAAGCAGATCAGCAAGCATGTGAACTAGTTCAAACGATTTTTGCAGCAGTCGATCAAGAAAGAACAGTAGCCGCTCAGTTTATAGAGCTGTGGTTATTAGAAGCAAAAAAACGTAAAATCAAGAGAGTCGATTTCAATGTTTTTTAACGTAAGGCTCTTATTAGAATGGAGAAAGAAACAATGAGTTGTATTGGAAATATTATTTGGTTTATTTTTGGTGGTTTACTCGGAGGACTTAGTTGGGCGGCAGCAGGTGTATTATGGTGTATCACAATTGTTGGTATTCCGGTCGGGCTACAATGTTTCAAACTAGCTTCTTTATCGTTTGCACCCTTTGGAAAAGAAGTCATTTATACAAACAATGGCGTGTCTTTGATCGTCAATATCATTTGGTTGATCGTGTCAGGGTTGCCGATTGCTTTAGGTCATGTCATCAGTGGGATTTTACTTTGTATCACGATCATTGGTATTCCTTTCGCAAAGCAATCCTTCAAACTAGCACGCCTAGCGTTGATGCCATTTGGGGCAGAAATCGTTTAAATAGTCACTAATATAAAAGTAACTCTCTTGTACAGTTGGTTGTCTGTCCAAAGAGTTACTTTTTTTACACTTAGCGAGTGATATCTGTATGTTTTTTAGGTATTTGCTTACTCAAAAAATGCGCTTTGTTGGTTGTGTCTACTACGCGATGATTAAAATTCGCTGGTATAAGGGACGTTTGTGTTGGAGAAGTTGGAAGTGGCACGTCTGTGGCATTATTTTTAGAGGTCTGTCTATCAGAAAACATCCTATCTTTGACTGTTCCCCCAAACCGCTGACTCTTGACTTTTACTTTTTGGCGAAAGCCCTCTTTTAATGGTTGGTCCGTTCCATCGATGATTGCGTTGATGTGAGCATCCAATGGTTTCAATCGTCTGGAATTATCATAAAAAAAATGATAATAATAAGGTGCGACCTCGATGGATTGATTTTTTACAAATTTTTTAGGTGTTTTAGGATCTTCGTAGACTTTCAATAACCTTGTATTAATAGAGTAAGAGGGAATGATGACAAAGCTAGTTGGATCATCCTCTCTTAAATTTTCAATGATGGGCTGAACATCTCTTTTTTTCCCATCATCATAGTCAATCGTATGTTTAAAAGAGTGCTTCAAGTCATTTTTTTCTCTGTTTCAATAAAAAAGGAAGCTTGATCATTTTAATCAATTTTGAAAATTTTCTTTTCCTTTCTTTCCGACTATTTTGAAGTTGGCAGCTTTTCCTAGTCGCAAAGATGGTATTGATCGTTGAAATCAATCATGTATTTCCTCCTTTATTTTCTATTGTAAAAGTTTATCATTCGTCACTTTTACCTAAGAAACTTCATTTACATCTTAAAGAAATAATGACTCTCTCCCAAACGATACTTCAACCATGATCTGTTATTACTATGATTTGACATATGAATAATTGTTCATGTATAATAACTTATGAAGAGATAGTCATATGTTTAGTGAGGAGGGACTTGAAATGAAAAGTTATCAATTAGAAGGTTTGGATTGCGCAAATTGTGCGATGAAAATCGAAAAAAAAGTACAAGCAATACCCGGCGTAAAAGAAGCATCGGTCAATTTTGCAACTGGGAAAATGATGATCGATGCAGATAAAGCTGTCATAGAAGCGATTGAAAAACAAGCAACAGAAGAAATCCATCAATTAGAACCAGATGTCAAAGTAATTGAAGTGAAAAATCAGACAAGTAAAAATCATGAACCAGAAAAAGAAAATAAAACAGCATTGTTACGTATCGTCATAGCGTCAATTAGCTTACTTTTATTGTTTTTATGGAAGCCTGCTGAGCCAATTCGTTTCATTACTTTTTTCGCCATTTTTGTTCTCATCGGCTTTGATGTTATTAAGCAAGCGTTCGTCAATATTCGTAAAGGACAAGTGTTTGATGAAAACTTTTTAATGTCGATTGCAACGATCGGTGCAATGATGATCGGTGAATATCCAGAAGCAGTTGCTGTCATGCTATTTTATCAAATCGGTGAGTATTTCCAACATTTTGCGGTCGATCAGTCTCGTCGGTCAATTCGTGAGTTGATGGCGATTCGACCGGAAATTGCTCATGTGATCACTGAAATCGGCTTGGTAAATAAGCAACCAGAAGAAGTGCAGATCGGTGAGTCAGTCATGGTCAAACCGGGTGAAAGAATTCCTTTGGACGGAACGATTTTGAAGGGACAATCCCTCGTAGATACATCTGCATTAACAGGAGAATCATTGCCTAAAGAAGTGATGAGTGGTGAAAATGTATTAAGTGGTTTTATCAATAAGACCCATCCTTTAACCATCGAAGTTAAAAAGAACTATGAAAATTCGACAATCAGCAAATTATTAGAACTGGTGGAGACAGCAAGCAGTAAAAAGGCACCTGCTGAAAAATTTATCACTAAGTTTGCTCGTTACTATACGCCGATCGTCGTTGCTTTAGCTGTTCTTTTAGCAACTGTCCCACCCTTACTTTATGGAGGAGATTTTTCTGAATGGATTTATCGAGCATTGACATTTCTAGTGATTTCTTGTCCATGTGCATTAGTCATTTCTGTTCCACTTAGTTTTTTCGGAGGAATCGGTGGAGCTAGTAAACGGGGGATACTTGTAAAAGGTGGAAATTATCTAGAACTTTTAGCTCGTACAGAAACAGTGGTATTTGACAAAACAGGGACCCTAACAAAGGGGGATTTTGCCGTACAAAAAGTTATTTCTAACATTGACGAGAAAGTATTTATCAAATATGTGGCGAGTCTAGAAAATGTGTCGACACATCCAATCGCCAAGGCGGTCATGGATACCTATAGTGGCCCGTTATATGAAATTGAAGACCCTGCAGAAATCGCTGGAGAAGGAATCAACGCACAGGTTAAAGGACAAGAGGTACTTGTCGGAAATCAAAAATTATTGGCTCGCTATGGAGTCGAGCAACCAGAGAATCATGAAATAGGAACATTGATCTATTTAGCGATTGACAGTCAGCTCATGGGGTATTTAGTTATTGCGGATACGATCAAACCAGATGCAACTTTTGCTATCGAGACATTGAAAGAAGTCGGCGTCAAAAAGACAGTGATGTTGACAGGTGATGCTCAAAAGATTGCAGAACAAGTTGCAAAAGAGATAAGGGTCGATACATTCTATAGTGAACTGCTTCCAGAAGATAAGGTAGAAAAATTAGAAGCATTGATGAGCGAAACGACTCAGAAAACTGCATTTGTAGGTGATGGGATCAATGATGCACCGGTATTAGCTCGAGCAGATGTGGGAATCGCCATGGGTGGTTTAGGCAGTGATGCAGCCATTGAAGCAGCCGATGTTGTCATCATGAACGATGAGCCATCAAAACTTGCAGAGGCGATTCAAATTTCAAGAAAGACGTTGAAAATCGTCAAGCAAAATATTGCATTTGCTATTGGAGTAAAAGTAATCGTATTGATTCTCGGAGCTATTGGCTTTGCTTCTATGGGAAACGCAGTCTTTGCCGATGTGGGTGTGACCCTGATAGCAGTTTTAAACGCCATGCGTGGATTATCTGTCAAAAAAGTCAAATAAACAGTCAAAAAAGCACCGTTAAACCACAGAAATCATTTATTTGAGGACTGTGGTTTTTTTGTGATTAAAATAACTGCAAGTTTTTAACTGTTCTGAAAATTCCAAAATAGTTAGAAAATAATTCTTGTTTATGCGCCTTTAAATTAGGTTTTTGGGGATAAAATGAAAAATAAATGTAAAAACAATGTGTTTTACCTAAAATAATCCACAATTAAAATAACGAAGTGTTGTAAACATTATGAAAATTGAATATGATAGTCAATGAATAATTATTAAATATTTATAAAGGAGAAATCAGATGAACGAAAAACAACTGCGCTGGTTTACAGTAGCGTTGATTGCATTCAACATGGTCTGGGGTATGGGAAATGTCGTCAATAACTACGCGCAACAAGGAATCTCAGTAATCACTTCATGGTTATTGATCCTAGCTATTTATTTTATCCCCTATGCACTGATCGTCGGTCAATTAGGATCAGCATTCAAAGATAGTAAAGGGGGCGTTAGTTCTTGGGTAGAAAACACTACTTCGAATAAACGCTTAGCTTATTATGCTGCCTGGACATATTGGGTCGTGCACATTCCATACTTAGCACAAAAACCACAAGCGATTTTGATTGCAGCTGGTTGGGCAGTTCAAGGAAATGGCGATATCGTCAATACGATGTCTGTCCAAATGGTCGCAGTGATCTCATTGATCATTTTCTTAGCTTTCTTGTATCTATCAACAAAAGGCTTATCAACGTTGAAAGTTATCGGTGGTTTAGCAGGTACAGCGATGTTCGTCATGTCATTATTATTCATTTTACTTGCTGTTACTGCGCCATTCATCAATCCAACGATGGAATTTGCGACAGCAAATATGAACCAAGTCAAAACGTACATTCCTAAATTTGACTTTAGTTACTTTACGACTGTTTCGATGTTAGTCTTTGCTGTAGGAGGCGCTGAGAAAATCTCTCCTTATGTTAATTCTACACGTAACCCGGCAAAAGAATTTCCAAAAGGGATGATCTTTTTAGCAGCGATGGTCGGTATCTGTGCTGTTTTAGGTTCTGTGGCAATGGGTATGTTATTTGCAAGTGACAATATTCCTAAAGATTTAATGGCAAATGGTGCGTACAGTGCCTTCCAAATCTTAGGTAATTATTATGGTATCGGTAATGCGTTGATGATCATCTATGCATTGACGAATATGGTCGGTCAAATTTCTGCTTTGGCATTTTCTATTGATGCGCCATTGAAGATCTTGTTAGCCGATGCAGATCCAGAATTTGTACCAAGTTGGTTACGTAAACGTAATCGTAAAGGAACGTTGGTCAATGGTTACATGTTAACTGGTATCTTAGTCGGTATCATCATTCTATTACCGATTATTGGTATCAAAGATATGAATGAATTAGTTAAATGGTTGACGAACTTAAATTCAGTCGTTATGCCAATGCGTTACTTGTGGGTATTCCTAGCCTATATGATGTTGAACAAAGCATACAAAAAATTCACCTCAGAATATAAGTTCGTGAAAAATCCTAAAGTTGGATTCATCTTTGGTGCTTGGTGTTTTGCTTTCACTGCGTTTGCATGTATTTTGGGAATGGTACCAAAAGTGGAATACGCTGCTGATCCACAAGCTTGGTGGTTCCAATTGATTTCTAATATCGTCACACCAATCATTTTGATTTTATTAGGTATGATCTTACCAGCAATCGCACGTCGTGATAATAAGAAAAATCCATTGAAAGAACCAGTTTCTCAACTTTAAAATAAGATATGACCGAATCAATCCAACGATTGGTTCGGTCTTTTTTTGCGTTATTAAGAATAAAAGGTAAAATAAAAAGATGACCATTTGGAGGAGGACAAGATGAAAATAATGATTATTGGACAGTCGGGTGCAGGTAAATCCACACTTGCAAGAAGCTTACAAGTAACGACAGGAAGCCCACTTTTAGCTCTTGATCGATTGTGGTTAGCAACGGACTATGGAAAAGCTGCCAAGCAGTGGTTGTTAAAAGAACAAGAAAAATTTATGGTTGAAAACAAGGAATGGATTATTGAAGGCAATTATCTATCGATTGCAAAAGATAGAATTAAACAGGCTGACTTGATCCTGTTACTTCGCTTGCCGAGACATATCGCGATGTATCGTGTGATCAAACGTTCGATCAAACGAAAATTAGATAAAAGTACCCGTCCAGATGTTCCAGAAGAATTTATAGAAAAATTCGACAAAGAATATTGGGACTTTTTACTTTTTGTTTGGCGTTTCAAGAAAGAAAGGGAACCCTTGGCAATCAAAAAAATCTATGAACAAGGAGCAGAAGGAAAATTAGTCATTTTGAATGGTTCACGACAGCAAAAAAAATTCCTAGAGCAATGGCTAAGTAAAAGTAGTTGACACGTTTCGTTTACAAGTGTAATCTATATTTAGAATTTAAGTTTACGTTTGTAAACGAAAAGGAGAGTGATACATATGGAAGAAGTGAAAAAACCAATCAAAATCAGTGACTCAGAATGGGAAATCATGCGTGTCGTCTGGACATTAGGTGACACCACAGCTCAGGAAATCACACAGATCCTTTCTGAATCAATGGGCTGGAAAGCAGCAACAGTCAAAACGTTATTAGGACGACTTGTTAAAAAAGAAGCGATTTGGACAGAACAAGAAGGAAAAAAATTCATTTATCACCCAGCAGTGTCTGAAACGGAAACTGTACAAAGTGCTGCTGAAAATCTATTCTCACATATTTGCGCCAAAAAAATCGGCGAGACGATTGCAGATCTTGTCTCAGAAGCAACTTTAACACAAGCAGATATTGACCAAATCATGGCAGAATTAAAGAAAAAAGAGCCAGTAACAAATATCCAGTGCAATTGCATTCCAGGACAATGTCATTGCCATCAAAACAACTAGGAGGAAACCAGGGATGAAAACAAAAGTAACAATCAAAGGAATGAGCTGTAAACATTGCGTTGCAAGAGTGGAAGAAACGGTCAATGCGCTACCGGGTGTAAAAAAAATCAATGTCAACTTAAAAAAAGAGATTGGAACTGTGTCATTAGATGAAACAGTGATTCAATCATCTACGATATGTCAAGTAATCAATGATTTAGGCTATCAAGCAGAGGTGATTTAAATGGAGTATCCAGCTAAAAAAGACACACTCGTGATTACTGGAATGACTTGTGCCAATTGTGCTGCACGAATCGAAAAAGAGTTGAATGAACAGCCCGGTGTATTATCTGCAACTGTTAATCTGGCAACAGAAAAAGCGACGATTAATTATCAGGAAGTATCAATTGAAGAACTGATCCAGAGTGTTGAAACCATTGGTTATGGTGCGATTTTATATGATGAGGCCCATAAGCAAAAAATTGCAGAAGAGAAGCAAACTTATTTAACAAAGATGAAGCGAGATGTCATCATAGGTGCTATCTTGACGCTTCCTATGATGATCGCGATGATTGCAATGATGTTAGGTTTTCACGGAACACTTGTCCATTTTTTTCATGATCCATGGGTCCAACTGATTTTAGCAATTCCTGTCCAATTTTATATTGGTTGGCGCTTTTATGAAGGAGCGTATCATGCCATCAAAACAAACGCACCCAATATGGATGTGTTAGTGGCAATCGGTACGACCGCCGCATTTGCGCTTAGTGTATATAATGGTTTTTTCAGTATGCATTCATCGGACTTATATTTTGAAAGTAGCAATATGATCATCACGTTGATTTTGTTAGGGAAATATTTGGAACACACAGCCAAAAGTAAAACCGGCGATGCCATCAAGCAGTTGATGTCTCTTCAGAAAAAAACAGCACAGGTCATAAAAAATGGTGAAGAAAAGACCATACCAATCGAGGAAGTAGAGATTGGGGATATTTTACTCGTCCGACCGGGAGAACAAATCCCAACAGATGGGAAAGTCATCAAAGGGAATAGTGCGATCGATGAAGGAATGTTGACGGGAGAAAGCGTGCCAGTTGAGAAAAAAATGGGGGATCTACTCTTCGGTGGAACCATCAATTCTACAGGGATTCTTGAAATGACGGTGACCCAAGTAGGAAAAGGAACTGTCCTCTCACAAATCATCCAAATGGTGGAAGATGCCCAAGGAAGTAAAGCACCGATCCAAAAAATTGCTGATAAGATTTCTGGTATTTTCGTACCTATCGTTTTAGTCATTGCTTTCTTTACCTTAATAGTCACTGGACTCATCAGTGGCAACTGGGAACTGGCAGTGATCCATAGTGTTTCAGTGCTGGTTATTGCTTGTCCTTGTGCGTTAGGCCTAGCGACACCAACTGCAATCATGGTTGGTACAGGATTAGGCGCACGAAAGGGTATTTTGATCAAAGGTGGCGAGGCATTAGAAGCTGCGACACATCTAGATACGATTCTTTTAGATAAAACTGGTACGATCACACAAGGTAAACCAGTGGTCACAGATATTATCGGTGACGAAGAAGTATTAACGATCGCCACCACATTAGAGCAAGGCTCAGAGCATCCTTTAGGTAAAGCCATTGTGACTTATGGAAAAGAACAGGAGACCACGACTTTGCCTGTGGTTCAAGCAAAAGCACATCCGGGTGCTGGGATCAGCGGGGTAATAAATGAAAAATCTTATTTTATTGGTACGAGAAAACGACTAGTGGAGCTGAACGTTTCATTTGAAGCGTATCAAGAACAAGCGTTACAATTAGAACGACAAGGAAAAACCGTGATGTTTCTTGCAGATGACAGACAGGTATTGGGGATGATCGCTGTGGCTGATCAGATCAAAGAACACGCACAATCAGCGATCCAACAATTACAAGCCCAAGGATTGGCAGTTTATATGGTCACAGGGGACAATCAATCAGTTGCAACGACGATTGGACATGAAGTTGGTATTCCAAAAGAACACATCTTTGCTGAAGTATTACCTGATGAAAAAGCAGGATATGTCGAAAAATTGCAAAAAGAAGGAAAACAAGTGGGAATGGTCGGTGATGGTATCAATGATGCCCCCGCTTTGGCTTTAGCAAATGTCGGTATCGCCATGGGAAATGGCACCGATATCGCCATGGAAACAGCAGATGTAACGTTAATGAATAGTCAACTCTCGTCGATTGGACAAACGATCGAACTTTCAAGTGTGACCTTGAAAAAAATCAAACAAAACTTATTTTGGGCATTTATTTATAACACAATTGGCATTCCGTTTGCTGCGTTTGGCTTATTGAATCCAATCATTGCCGGAGGAGCGATGGCCTTTAGCTCAATCAGTGTGTTACTCAATTCATTAAGTCTAAACCAAAAAATGAAGAAATAAACGGTTCAACAAAGGAAAGGACAGAATGAAAATGAACGAGCAAAAAAAACAAACGATGCACGAGCATCATCATGATGAAATGAAGCAACAAACGAACATGACACACCATAAAATGGATCATACGAATATGGACCATACAAAAATGAATCTCGAGAGCATGGCACATGAGTATCACTCAATGGATCATAGTTCCATGGATCATCATGACCATATGAGCGGCGGGATGGATCATTCGATGCACATGGGGAATTTTAAACAAAAATTTTGGTTGTCATTGTTGTTAGCGATTCCGATCATCTTATTTTCTCCCATGATGGGCATGGAATTTTCCTTTCAAGTGACTTTCCCTGGCTCTGATTGGCTCGTCTTGATTCTAGCGACCATCTTGTTCATCTATGGCGGACAACCCTTTTTAAGTGGCGCTAAAATGGAATTGAAACAAAAAAGTCCAGCAATGATGACCTTGATTGCTATGGGGATCAGTGTGGCCTATGTTTATAGTGTCTATTCTTTTATCGCAAATCTTATCAATCCACATACTCATGTGATGGACTTCTTCTGGGAATTGGCGACGTTGATCGTCATCATGTTATTAGGGCACTGGATCGAAATGAGTGCCGTTTCTAATGCAAGTAATGCGTTACAAAAATTAGCAGAATTATTACCTGAAACGGTCAAACGATTACGAACAGATGGGACAGAAGAGACAATTTCTTTAAAAGAGGTCAAAGAGGGCGATCATTTAATCGTTCGAGCAGGAGATAAAATGCCAACGGATGGGAAGATCCTGAAAGGTGAAACAATCGTGGACGAATCTGCCGTAACTGGCGAGTCCAGAGGGGTCAAGAAGCAAACATCTGATCCAGTGATCGGGGGTTCGATCAATGGAGACGGCACTATTGAGATCGAAGTGACTGGAACTGGTGAAAATAGCTATTTAGCCAAAGTCATGGATATGGTCCGTCAAGCACAAGGTGAAAAGTCAAAACTAGAATCTTTGTCTGACAAAGTAGCAAAATGGTTGTTTTATGTCGCATTGATCGCCGGTCTATCGGCATTTGTTGTGTGGCTCTTTTTAACCGATTTACCAACTGCTTTAGAACGGATGGTCACCGTCTTCATTATTGCCTGTCCCCATGCATTAGGTTTGGCGATTCCTTTAGTTGTTGCACGTTCGACGTCGATTGCGGCTAAAAATGGGCTGTTGCTCAAAAGTCGTCGCGCCTTAGAACAAGCCAATGAGTTAGATGTCATCATGCTGGATAAAACAGGTACGTTGACGGAAGGGAAATTCACCGTCACTGGTATCGAAAGCTTAGACGATGATTATCCTCAAGAAGAACTATTGAAATATCTAGGTGCCTTAGAGGCGAACGCCAATCATCCGTTAGCCATTGGGATCATGCGTTATTTGAAGGAACAAAATATTTCTCCTTATCAAGCTGAGAATCAAAAGAATCTTTCAGGGGTTGGCTTAACTGGAACAGTAGCAGATAAAAATGTAAAAGTAGTCAATGAAAAAGAAATCAAACGTTTAGGACTTAAAATTGCAAAAGAACGACTAACTCCTTACGAAGAACAAGGGAATACAGTCAGTTTTCTATTGATCGATGATCGTTTAGTGGGATTAGTGGCTTTAGGCGACATCATCAAAGTAGAAGCAAAAACCTTTATTCAAAGACTCAAAGAAAGAAATATCACTCCGGTGATGTTGACTGGTGACAATCTACATGCAACAGAAGAGGTCGCACAATACTTAGGTATCGAAGAGTATTATGGCGGACTTTTACCAAATGACAAGGAAGATATCGTCAAACGTTATCAGGAACAGGGGAATAAAGTCATTATGGTCGGTGATGGAATCAACGACGCCCCAAGTTTAGCACGTGCGACGATCGGGATGGCGATTGGAGCAGGAACCGATATTGCGATCGACTCAGCGGATGTGGTTTTGATCAACAGTGATCCAAAAGATATCTTGCATTTCTTAGATCTAGCCAAACAAACGAGAAAGAAAATGATCCAAAACCTATGGTGGGGAGCTGGTTACAACATTCTTGCCATTCCTTTAGCAGCAGGTATTCTTGCACCAATCGGGATTTTGTTAAGCCCAGCGATTGGAGCTGTCTTGATGTCATTGAGTACCGTAGTTGTAGCACTGAATGCGTTGACGTTGAAGATCAAAGAATGATCATTTTTAGTAAATAATTATGGAATAAAGAGTGAAACGACGATGTCAATACGGTCGGGACAGAAGTGTTCAGTCTCAAGAAATAAGGCGTCAGCCACGAAAATTGTTTTTCAAATTTTTGTGGCTGGCGCCTTATTTACGAAGAAGTTACTTCTGTTCCTGTTGTTTATCCGGTTTTAGGTGATGGGAGAGAACGAAGGTCCCACTTTTTTTGTCGTTGGTATGATTTACACAAACGAGAGACGTTGGTTTAATTTCTGGTTAATTTTGTAAATTAGTAAAATAATAAAAATAAAAAATATTTCTTTGCGTACTTTATATAAGAGACATTTTCAGAGTATTGATGAACCACTCTGGAAAAACTATTGATAGAGTGAGGTTAAGCAATGAATTGGCAAACATTACTAACAAAAAATGCACAGAATATCTTTTTACTGATCAACCAAATGAAAGATTTGGCATGGAAGAAAAGCGACTTAGCCAAAAGGATGGATGTCGATGTCAAAACGATCGATCGTTATTTGAAGCGATTGAAATCAGAGGATTATCCCTTAGAATTAGCGTATGACAAAAAAGAAGTCCAACTGGTCTACCACCAAGCATACAATGAACCATTTCTTTTGTTTGAATTTTTGATTCGATCGGATTCGTTCTGTTTATTACGGGATCTGATTTTACAAAGGGAATACTCCTTCGAATACGATCGTTCCGCACAAGAGCGATTAAAAAAATGGTTAGGGGATTATCATCTTTCTTTTTCCTACAAAAAGCGGCAAATCTATGGTTCTGAACGAAAAATCAGATATTTACTTTTTTGTTTTCTCAAAGAGTTCCCAACTTTTTTTAAGGAAGACCATGAGCAAACATTTTCAGAACTATTCATCCAACTTCTAGATCATCGTGCCAAACATACAGATATTGAGATTTTTACAAATCATCAATTGTTCTTCTATGAGATTTTTCCAGAACTACTCTTTCGCTCTGAACAAAAGCTTCCGACTAAAGAAAAGAATTATCGGGCTATCTTGCGCCTGAATAGCCATTTGATCACAGACAAGCGGTGGGAAAGGATCGAAAAAACCTCCGTCTATCAAAAATTATCGATCGTTACTGAAAAATTAGATTCATTATTTTGGTTGACGAATGATTTTGAAAGTTCCAACAAAAAGAACATAACAAGAGTACTATTCCAAGAGTGGTTAAAGTATTCAATAGGTCTTCATGATCGCTTTATCTATGAAGAAGCTGTTGCCTACCAAGCATTAGCAGACACGATCCCTAATTTTATTGAAAAATCAAACCAATTTCGTATCGCTTTGCAACAAGCTTTGTTTCAGCCAACAACCGATTGGGCAAGGATGTTGCTGAAATTATTAAATGAACGAGGCTATCTGGAGATGTATGCACCGGAAGTAAAAATCGTGTTCTTTTTTCGCTATGATCATGAAGAAGCTAGACGACTTGCAGCCATTTTAGATAAAACGTTACGTCATCGCAAACGCACATCGATCCACGTATGTACCAGGAGTAAGCCACCTAGTTATGCTCAACTTGTCATCACAGACCACTTTTTTTCTGCTAGTCTCACTAACGATCAGAAAACTTATTTTTATCAAGATTCACTTGGAATCGAAAAACTATTATCAGACATCGATTATTGGATCAACACAAAAATAACTTTTACGAGTAAACGAATCATCGAACGCTAGAATATGCTATAATGGACTGGAAAAACAAAGGAGGAAAATCCATTGGAATTAAAGAAATTAGAAGTACCTACATCTTCGATTACAGAAGTGAAAAGATCGCCGATGGATGTGTTTGACCAAGCTAGAAAAGCTGAAACAGGCGTATATATTTTTAATCGTGAAAAAGTTGCTGGTGTGATGTTGACCCAAGAGCAATATGAGACGTTGTTGCAAGAATTAGCCACGCTTCGCCAACTCGTTACGACAGAAACAGAAGAAGCAAAAACAAATGGAACTGAGACAAACGAACCATTCACAAAAAATCGCACGGCCATCGTATCCACTTCTGAATCGTTAGATGAATTGGTCAGCGCCTTAAAACAATATTTAGTTACAGGTGTGTCTATCTCTGCTAAAAATCTTGATGAACGAATGGTGGCATTAGGATTCATTACGAAGAAAACTGGTTTTGGCGGGGTTGTTGATATGCTCAATGAATTAACAGAAACGGGTAAAATCAATTACCAATTAAGGAAAAAACCAAATGGTAAAATCGTGATCGCAGAAATCATCGGTGAACAAGATAGTCAATCTCAACTATTCGATAAGCTGATCATCAAAAAAATCTATTTACATGAAATATAAAAAACTACGAAGTGTTGCCTTGACTGCTTCGCCAAATATCGAACCTTGGCCAAAAAGAAATATAAAAATAAAAGTAGAGCCCTCTAACGACCGCTAACCGTCTCTGGGTGCTTTACTTTTATTTTGCTATCTAAAAAAGTGAACGCTTATTTTACTTGCTTACGCGAATAGGCAAATATACTTCCCCAAATGATTCCTAATAATTGTGGAAATAAGTAAATACCAGTGAGTAGTAAGATGATCTGTTCAGGGGAAAAGGATGATATAAAAAATGCCATTCAGTACATTTAGCAAAACATAAATAAGAGGTGATCGTAGAACAAAGATTGCCAAGATCCAATGTTCCTAAACGATTGGCTCGTCTCAACGTAAAACCAAGAAAAAAAGCCCAAAATATCAATAGTATAAATAGGATGACTGAATGATAGTAATAATCTAAAAGTAGAGCGAGATAAAAATAAGGCACACACATCGATAAGTAGATTGTATTTTTTATGTAGAATAATTGCAAAGGTACATTCCTCCAAGTCAGTTCTCCTTGGTTTTTATTGTAAAATCAAACAATTAATAATCCATTCTTTTTAGAAATATTCTGAATAAAATGAATAAACTCTCATTGCTTTATTCTTAAAAAACTAGTCTTTCCCCTCAGATTTTTTAGAGAAATAGCATATAGTATGATAGATGGAGTGTCTTTTGGGAGGTTTTGTATGAAAAAGAGAATAAAACTAGAACAATTGTATTTGTTTCTTTGGTTTTCCCCAATTTTTCTTTTGCCTTTTACATGGGTGAATGCAGTAGTACAAGGTGCCGAGATTCTTGGCATCATCAATGGAAGTGGCTTTATTATTTCCAAAAATTTTCCGACATTGACCCTTTTTTATTTTTTGATCAGTGTGAATTTGATCGTTTCAAAAACATTTATAAAAAAGTATAATTGGCATTTGATCCAGTTTTCTTCTATGCTGGTCTTTACATCTTATTTTTCGATATTACCGAGGATCATCATCGGTCCGAATGGATTAAGTGAAAGTGGACTAAAAGATACAAGCTATTCTGCGATGTATTTTTTGACCATCAAACCTTGTTTTTATGTAGCGATTGCTTCCTTTGCGTTAGCAGTTGGCCTATTCTATTATACAGAGATCCGTGAACAATCCTTACTTATAGAAAAGATTTAGTTTTTTGTAGGACGTCCATTTTCGGACGTTTTTTTGTTTTACGATATATTTACACAACTTAACAATAACTTTACATATTCAATATCTAGGATTTACAGTACCCTGATACAATCAATTTGTAACTAAGAAAGGGGCATATAAATGAAAAAAGTTTTATTTTCTTTAGGAGTATTAGGTTTTATCTTAGCTGGATGTGGTTCTGGTTCAGGAAGTACGGATGGATCAGCAAGCAACTCGGCTAGTTCAGATAATCAAGTAAAAATCGTAGCGGTCGGTTCAACCGCTTTGCAACCTTTAGTTGATGCTGCACAAGAAATGTTTACACAAGATAACCCCAACTATCAGATTTCTGTTCAAGGTGGCGGAAGTGGAACTGGTCTTAGTCAAGTAGCGTCAGGTGCTGTAACAATCGGAAACTCTGATGTATTTGCAGAACAAAGAGATGGAATCGATGCAAGTAAATTGGTAGACCATCGTGTAGCAGTTGTTGGAATGGCACCAATCGTAAATAAAGATACAGGCGTTGAAGATATTACAAAAGAACAATTGATCGACATCTTCACTGGTAAGATCACTAACTGGAGTGAACTAGGCGGAGCAGATCAAGAAATCAACGTCATCAACCGTGCAAACGGAAGTGGCACTCGTGCAACCTTTGAATACTGGGCATTAGATGGCGCTGTACCAATACAATCTCAAGAACAAGATTCATCAGGAACAGTTCGTCAAATCGTTTCACAAACACCAGGCGCGATCAGCTATTTAGCTTTCTCTTATTTAGATGATTCTACTCAAGCGTTGAAAATCAACGGTGTAGAACCAACTCCTGAAAATATCTCAGACAATAGCTGGGAAATCTGGTCTTATGAGCATATGTATACAAATGGCGAACCAGAACCAGAAGTGAAGAAGTTCTTAGACTTCATGATGACTGATGCCGTTCAAGAAGGACCAGTTAAAGATTTAGGCTACCTACCAATCAGTATGATGAAAGTTGAGCGTGACGCAGAAGGTAATTTATCATAAGATTGAATCCATCTTTCAATCACATGTTTATTCATAACGACTACCATAGATCATTAAGCTTAGTTCCTCGCTGAGGATCTAAGCTTTTTTAGTTTGTTGTCCACTCTACGTTTTTGTTTTTTTCATATGACAGTTTTGAAAGAAGAATATCAGTTATATCTGAGGATTTATTGGACGAAATGACGTATGGTTAAAGAGTAGAAAAAAAGTTGAGGGATTAGTTATGAGAAGAAAAGATAAACAGCGAGAAAAACAGATACAGCAAATGTTGGCACAATTAGAACGCATTGATCCTAACAAAAATGAAGGGCTGACAGACACACAGGTACAAGAAAGAATACGTGTTGGCGCTGTCAATCAAGCAACGAGTTCTACATTTAAAACGAATAAGCAAATCGTGATGGAGAATGCCTTTACTTATTTCAATCTGATTTTTTTAGTCTTAGCGATTCTTTTATGTGTCGTCAACTCCTATAAAAATTTGACTTTTTTACCTGTCATATTGGCAAATACGGGCATTGCAATCTATCAAGAGATTCATTCCAAGAAAATTTTAGATCAGTTGAGCATGTTACATGCCGCAACAGTCAAAGTATTACGGAATGGTCAAGAACAGAAGATAACTATCGAAGAGTTAGTTCTAGATGATCTCGTCATTCTAAAAACAGGAGACCAGATCCCTGCAGATGGAAAGATCATAGACGGTAATCTACAAGTGAATGAAGCGCTATTGACTGGTGAAGCGGATGAGATAAGTAAGGGAATCGGCGACGAATTAATGTCGGGAAGCTTCATCGTCGCGGGTAATGCGAAGGTTCAGTTGACACGAGTCGGCAATGAATCTTATATTGCCAAATTAACGATGCAGGCAAAAGAAATGGGGACAGGAGAACAATCAGAGATGATTGCTTCGTTAGATAGGATCATCAAATGGGTAGGGATCATCATTATCCCCATTGGATTGACCTTATTTTCTCAAAGCTATTTTTACAATGGCAATACGTTGAGGGAAAGTATTGTTTCGATGGAAGCTGCGTTGATCGGTATGATTCCTGAAGGACTGTACCTACTAACGACGATTGCTTTAGCAATGAGTGCGACACGCTTAGCGAAACAACAAGTGTTGCTTCATGACATGAAAAGTATTGAGACGTTAGCACGAGTGGACGTATTATGTGTCGATAAAACAGGAACAATCACTGAAAATGCGATGGACGTTCAACGTGTGCTGATTTCTGAGAATTCTTTAGCAAAACAAACAGCAGATCAGTTAGATGAATTACTTGGTGACTACGCACAGGCAATCGAAGCTGACAATGAAACGATGCAAGCAATCAAAAATTACTTTACGAAGCATTCTGACAGGGAGGCAACAGCAAGTTTACCCTTTTCTTCTGTGAGAAAATATAGCAGCGTGACATTTGCGGATAAAACGTATGTCCTTGGAGCACCAGAAATGGTCTTGCGTGAAGCGTTCACAAATTATGCCTCTGAATTTAGCGCTTATACGGATCAAGGCTATCGTGTATTAGTTTTTGGTGAATACCAAGGGGTACTGTCACAAGAAGACTTGGAAGAAGCCGTTATCCCGTTAGGTTATTTATTGATTGCTAATCCGATTCGTCAAGAAGCGAAAGCGACGTTTAATTACTTTAAGAAACAAGAAGTTGCTATCAAAGTGATTTCTGGAGATAACCCAGCGACAGTTTCTCATGTTGCAACACAAGCAGGTATTTCAAACGCGGAGCAATATGTGGATGTCTCCTCGTTAAGGGAAGAAGAATTTCCAGAAGCAATGGAAAAATATACCGTCTTTGGCCGTGTCAAACCAGAACAAAAAAAGGAATTTGTCCGTTTACTAAAAGAGAAGCATACAGTGGCGATGACTGGGGATGGTGTAAATGATATCTTAGCGATGAAAGAAGCCGATTGTAGTATTGCGATGGCATCAGGGAATGAAGCGACGATGCAAGCTGCACAAGTGGTCTTGTTGGAATCAGATTTTTCTAAAATGCCAGAGATTGTTGGCGAAGGCCGGCGTGTCGTAAACAATATCGAACGGTCTGCCAGTCTTTTTTTAGTAAAAAATATTTTTTCATTCTTACTGTCTGTTTTTTCTGTTCTTTTTGCATTCACTTATCCATTAGAACCTTCACAAATCACATTGATTAGTTTATTTACGATCGGGTTACCTTCCTTTTTATTAGCATTGGAAGAAAATGAAAACCGAATCGAAGGCCGATTCATTGAGAACGTCTTGGAAAAAGCCATTCCGGGTGGTTTGACCGATATGATGGTGGTAGGCGCTTTAGTCGTGGGTGGTTCAATTTTAAATCTGAACAAAACCGATACGTCGACAGCCTCAACTATGTTGCTGATCGTTGTTGGCTTTTTAGTCCTTTATAAAATCTGTCAACCATTGAATCAATTTCGAACACGGATCATGCTATTTTGTGCAAGTGGAATCGTCTTTTCTGTTGTCTTCTTGCATAAACTATTTTCAATATCAGCCATTTCTCCAGTGTCTATCTTAATGGTGGTCATGCTCTTTTTCGCAGCAGAATCCATCTTTCGTCAGTTGACCTTTTTCGTGGAAAAATATTTGCATTTAGGTAAGATCGATACGACACGTACGAAAAAACGTTGGAGAAAAGTATTTCCATTTTTCAAGAAGTGAGCGAAGACTTGTTGGGTACAAAGAGATAGCGTCAGCCTCCTAAAACAGAAATGTTCTTGGAGGTTGACGCTTATTTCATTTATACCTATCTGGTTCACGATTAATTGATTTTAGGGATCATCACAATAAAGGTAGAGCCAATACCAGGATGACTTTCGATTTCCACTGTACCATGAAGTAAATTCACGTATTCTTTCACGATCGACAATCCTAATCCTGTACCACCTGAATGGCGACTACGCGCTTTATCTACACGATAAAAACGTTCAAAGATGCGTTCTTGATCTTCGCGATCGATACCAATACCAAAATCTTGTACAGAGAAAATCAGCTGATCGTGGCTTTCGTAGCGAATGATGATCTCACTTTCTTCTTTTGAATATTGGATCGCATTTTCAAACAAGTTTTTGATGATCGGGTAAAGCAAATCAGGATGTGTCGTAAAGGCAGTATTTTCTCCAATCAATTTGATCGTCAACTGTTTTTTCCGAATCATTGGTTGATAGCTTTGGATCACCTGTTGGAAATAAGGCTCCATATAGATCGTTTGGGTTTCATGTAAACTCTCTTCGTCTTTTGATAACTGAATAATTTCTCGGATCAGCTTATCTAAACGAATCGCATCTTTTTGCATGATCAATAGAAATTCAGTCAGTGTGTCGGGATCTTCTTTTGCACCGTCCAGTAAAGTCTCAGTAAACCCGATCAAAGAAGTGACAGGTGTTTTTAATTCATGTGAGACATTGCCGACAAAATCTTTTTGCATTTTTTCTAAATGTCTAACTTTTGTCAGATCATAAGCAACACCTAAAATTTGTCCAGTATCCTCTGAACTATTGAAATAACGCAAGCTGATATCCAATGTTTGCGTACCGTCAGCAATCGTGACTTCTTGATGAACGATTGGTTCAGTCGGAGAAACTTGATGGATCAATTGGATCAATTTTGGTTCGCGGATCACTTCTGTGTAATGTTGATTTTCTTGATAGTCTTTCACACCTAGATGGACTTGCATTTTTGGATTAAGCAAGCGCAGTGTGGCATTGGAGTCAATCAGAAAGACACCGATCATCAATTCATTCAACAAGCTGTATAATTGCTCTTCCGTCGTCGTATAGGCGCGATACATTTTGGTCATCTGTTCACTCAAGCCATTGATCGTCTGATATAATTCTTCCCATTGATCAGAAGTCTGCATAATGATCTCCGTTTGTTCCGGGTTCTTGACCATCTTTTTCAAAACAGGAATCACTGTTTTGAGTGGTTGGTTCCGTTGGTAAATCAGATAGTAGATCATAAATGTCAATAAAAGAAAGAAAACCAAGAAGAAACCGAATACCCAACGGCGAAAACTTTCCGTTCGAGGAAGAAAGCCACTTGTAGGTTCAGCGATGCGAATGATCGCTACCAATTTCCCATTGACTTTGATAGGCAAGGCGACATAAAGTAATTCTTCGTTCAATGTCGTACTCTGACGAAGCGAAGTGCCAAGCGTACTGCCTTCTAAGATCGCTTTGATTTCCGGACGTGTTTTTCTTTGTTCATGCAGAGAGGATTCTTCCGTGTCATAAATGATCGTGCCAGTTTGATCGATCAATGTCACTCGTTCATTGGATTGATGGACAAAATCATCCAGAACTGCTTTATTACTAGCAGAAGCTGGATTCTCGACATCTAGTTGACGAGCCAATAACTGCGCTTTTTTAGTCAAATAACTTTCTTGCTGTTCGATGATCTGTTGTTGGAAATAATGGGAGATGATCTGCCATCCACCAAAAAATAAGCCAAGTAACAAGACGAGAAAAAATAAGCGCTCGGAGAATTTTTTCCATTGGTTTTTCATCGTTTTGGTTCCTGGAATTTATATCCAAAGCCCCGAACAGTCAGTAAATATTTAGGATGTTTCGGATCACGCTCGATTTTTTCACGTAAATGACT
The DNA here is from genome assembly GCF_030441955.1 of Enterococcus spodopteracolus. NCBI lineage: Bacteria > Bacillati > Bacillota > Bacilli > Lactobacillales > Enterococcaceae > Enterococcus > Enterococcus spodopteracolus. The sequence goes on from NZ_JARJHD010000001.1 coordinate 599,183, forward strand.
GACATGGACATCAACAATGCGACTTTGTCCAGAAAAATCAAAATTCCAGATACGATCCAACAGTGTATCTCGGTCGATCACTCGATCTTTGCGTTTCATGAAATAAACAAGCAACTCAAATTCTTTCGGCGTGAGTTCGATCGGTTGGTCCTCAATCGTCACTTGATAATTCGTCAAGTCGGCTTTGATTTGTCCAATTGATAAGTATTCTGGTTCTGCCTCATCAGATTGAGTTTTACGCGGCTCGATTCGACGAAAGATGGCTTTCATCCGCGCAAGGACTTCCCGAGGACTGAAGGGTTTCGTCAAATAATCATCCGCACCGATCTCCAGTCCGATGATTCGATCGACTTGATCATCTTTAGCTGTTAGGATCAATATAGGTGTGTCATTTTTTTCTTGACGAAGTTTTTGTGTGATCGCGATACCATCGATCGAAGGAAGCATCACATCTAAAATAATGAAATCATATGAATGTTCTAATGCAAGATCAAGACCTTCTTGACCATCTGCAGCACTGGTTACTTTATATCCTTCTTTTTCAAGATTGAATGTCAGTAATGTTACAATTGAGGGTTCGTCATCAACAACTAGTACTTTTTTCATAAATTCTCCTTTTGATAAATTTCATCTCCTTTATTTTAGCACAGAATCGGAGGCAAGGACTATTTAACCAGCTAAATAAATGGTATAATATAAAAGCAATTTGCTCAGCTAAAGGAGAAAATGTCCGATGATTGGTATCAGTGCTTGTTTAGGTGGCGTCTCATGTCGCTATGATGGCCGGGAACAAACAATCCCTGCCTTAAAAAAACTCGTGACAGAAGGTCAAGCAATCATGATCTGTCCAGAAGTAGCAGGAGGTTTGCCCATTCCAAGAGAACCAGCAGAAATCGTTGGTGGTGATGGGTTTGATGTCTGGGATCATCAGGCAAAGGTCATGACGATCTCTGGAGAAGATGTCACAGAAGCCTATAAAAAAGGTGCGATCAATGCTTATCAAGTTCTAAAGGAAAAGCAGATCTCAACGTTGATCTTAAAAGCAAATAGTCCTTCCTGCGGCTCGTCAACTATCTATGATGGTAGTTTCACTGGTAGTCTGAAAGAAGGCATTGGTGTAGCCACCGCCTATTTTCTCCAACAAAAAATCAGTGTCTGCTCAGAAGAAGAGTGGATGGATCAATGAGGTGAGTTGAATGGAAATTGAGAAAACCAATCGGATGAATGCTCTTTTTGAATTTTATTCGACACTGTTGACTGAGAAACAAATGAATTATATGGAATTATATTATGCAGATGATTTTTCACTTGGAGAAATCGCTGAAGAATATGAAGTCAGTCGCCAAGCAGTTTATGATAATATCAAACGTACGAGCAAGATCTTGGAGAATTACGAAAAAAAACTCCACCTTTTTTCTGATTATGTCGTTCGTGAACAGTTGTTGACAGAATTGACGAACTATATCAATGAACAGTATCCTGAAGATCAAACGCTGCAAGGATACATCAAAAAAATTCAAGAAATCGAAGAATAACAAAAAGGAATGAATAAAATATGGCATTTGAAAGCTTAACTGAACGCCTACAACAGGCGATGTCAAAGTTACGAAAAAAAGGAAAAGTCTCTGAAGCTGACGTCAAGGAAATGATGCGCGAGATCCGTCTTGCGCTATTAGAAGCCGATGTCAACTTACAAGTAGTCAAAGACTTTACAAAACGTGTGCGCGAACGGGCAGTTGGAGCAGAAGTGCTTGATAGTCTTTCTCCAGCACAACAAATCGTAAAGATCGTGGATGAAGAGTTAACGATCACTCTGGGGTCTGAAACAGTTGAATTGACTAAATCACCTAAAATCCCGACTGTCATCATGATGGCTGGTTTGCAAGGGGCAGGTAAAACAACGTTTACTGGTAAATTAGCGAATTATTTAAAGAAAAATGAAAATGCTCGTCCCTTATTGATTGCAGGTGACGTGTACCGTCCTGCTGCCATCGACCAGTTAAAAGTTTTAGGACAGCAATTGGATGTTCCGGTTTTTGATATGGGAACAGATGTGAGTCCTGTAGAAATCGTTCGTCAAGGGATGGAACTTGCAAAAGAAAAGAAAAATGATTACGTATTGATCGATACAGCTGGTCGTTTACACATTGATGAAACATTGATGGATGAATTAAAACAAATCAAAGACTTGACACAACCTAACGAAATCTTACTCGTTGTCGATGCGATGACTGGTCAAGATGCCGTCAACGTTGCGGATAGCTTCAATCAACAATTAGGGATCACAGGGGTCGTCATCACAAAATTAGATGGAGACACACGTGGGGGAGCGGCGCTATCAATTCGTTCAGTGACAGGTGCACCGATCAAGTTCATCGGTTCTGGTGAAAAGCTGACTGACTTAGAAGTCTTCCATCCAGATCGCATGGCAAGTCGTATCCTTGGTATGGGGGATATGTTGACGCTGATTGAAAAAGCGCAACAAGACTATGATGAGAAAAAAGCAGAAGAGCTTGCGCAAAAAATGCGTGAGAACTCATTTGACTTCAATGATTTCATTGAACAATTGGATCAAGTCATGGGTATGGGCCCAATCGAAGACTTATTAAAAATGATCCCAGGAATGAATCAAATGCCAGGAATCGAAAATATCAAAGTTGATCCGAAAGATGTTGAGCGTAAAAAAGCAATGGTTTATTCGATGACACCTGCAGAACGTGAAAACCCAGACCTATTGAATCCAAGCCGTCGACGCAGAATTGCTGCTGGTTCAGGAAACAGTGTAGTGGAAGTCAATCGTATGATCAAACAATTCAAAGAATCCCGTAAGATGATGCAACAAATGTCTAAAGGGGACATGAATATTCCTGGCACGGACCAAATGTTCGGTACCGGTGTCAAAGGTAAGCTAGGAAAAATGGCGATGAATCGCATGATGAAGAAAAACAAAAAGAAAAAGAAGAAAAAGAAATAAATAGTAATCAAGTGCAAAAAAACTTCGAAGACGTATTTAATTTTGTCTTCGGAGTTTTTTCATACATTGTTTGAAAATCCTAAAAGGAGTGAGTCGATGCAACGCTGTCCATGGAGTGAATCAACTGAAATGATGCGTGAGTACCATGATACGATTTGGGGGGTACCTGAATATGAGGACCAACGATTGTACCGTAAATTAATGCTTGATATCAATCAAGCAGGTCTCAGCTGGCAAACGATCTTGAATAAAAGCCAAGCTTTTGATGAAGCTTACGACCAGTTTGAACTCGAAAAAGTCGCTAGCTATACTGACGAAAAAATCGCAGAATTGATGAGAAACAAAGGAATCATCCGCAATCGCCGGAAAATTGAAGCGGCAATCGCTAACGCACAAGCTATTTTAGCCATGCAATCAACCGGACTGAGTTTTTCTGATTACCTCTGGTCCTTTGTCAATGGCGAAGTCGTGATCGGAAACTATCAAGACCAAAATGAAGTGCCAACTACTAGTGAACTCTCTGATCGCCTCTCGAAGGACTTGAAAAAACACGGCTTCAAATTTATTGGAAGTACGACCATTTATGCCTTTTTAGAAGCGGTAGGGATCATCAACGATCACCTGACCACTTGTTTTCGCCACCAGGAAATCAAACGCTAAAGGAGAAGGATAATATGTCTAAGCTCTTTTTTTACGGAGCAATCAGTATGGATGGCTATCTAGCAACAACTAATGATGACTTACAATGGCTCTTCGATACGCCTACTGGGGAAAAAACAACCTATGATGCATTTTATCAAACCATCGATACAACGATCATGGGCAGAAAAACGTATCAAGAAGCCAAAAAATATTTAGATACAGCCAAGATCTATCCAGAAAAAACCAATTATGTCTTTTCAACAGACAAAGAATTGAAGTTGGAGGATGCTAGGGTCGTTCACGAACATCCTGTAAGCTTTCTCAAGGGGTTGAAGGAATCAAGTGAACAAAGGATCTGGGTAGTTGGTGGCGGTAGTTTGCTCAAACCAATCATTGAACAGCAACTGATTGATGAATGGTACATTCAAATTGCGCCTGTATTACTCGGAAAAGGGATTCGTCTTTTTCAAGAAGGAGATTATGTACAGCGGTATCAATTGGTGGACACGAAACGCTTTGGTGAGTTCATCGAGCTTCACTATCGCAAAGAAGAGCATAAAGAATAGTAGGTCACACAAAAAACCACGAAACAACATGCTGTTTCGTGGTTTTTTGTAAAATTAGCAAGACACTAAGCGTTCAATTTTCCAGCGAAATCTAGATACGCATCTAAAATCGTTTGGAAGAAATCAACGGTTCCTTGGATAATATTGCCATCTTCATCAAGTAAGTTAGTGATATTTCCGATATACGCTTCTGGTTGTTGTAATGTTGGGACATTTAAAAAGACTAATGATTGACGTAAGTGATGATTTGCGCCAAAACCACCGACTCCACCAGGAGAAGCAGTGACCACTAAACCAGGTTTTTTATCCCACACACTTTGACCATAAGGACGAGAACCAACATCCAAGGCATTTTTCAATACAGCTGGCACTGAGCGGTTGTACTCAGGAGTTACAAAGATCACGCCGTCTAGATCTTTGACTTCTTCACGGAAACGTGTCCATTCTGCAGGTGTTTGCTCAGGTGTTTCGATATCTTCGTTATAAAAAGGAAGGTCATCGATTTTTACAAATACGCTCTCGTATCCTTCCGGTAATAAGTCCGCAAAAGTTTCTGCAACTTTCTTATTGTATGAATCTTTTCTTAAACTTCCGATGAAAAAACCAATTTTTTTTGTCATAAAACAATTCCTCCTTCAATCTTTCTATATTTATCTTACAAAAAATAAGTAAACTGAGCAAATAAAAACACTTGGGTTATTTTAATGTGTGATCGAAAACATAAGAAATGCTTATGGATAGGGGATTTATAAGCTTCCTATGTTCAACCTTGATGATTCAAAAAAGTAAGAAGAAATCCTTAGAAAAGGACACTAACTATTTAGAGAAAGAATAAAAATAGAAAAAAATCAGACTGTAAAGAAAAAAAGCTTTACAGGGTAAAAAAAAACTGGTACACTACATCTTGTGAATAAAACAATGGAGGTGGAAATATATAATGGCAGTTAAAATCCGTTTAAAACGTATGGGTTCTAAAAAGAGTCCTTTTTACCGTATCGTCGTAGCTGATTCACGTTCTCCTCGTGATGGACGTTTCATCGAAACTGTAGGTACTTACAACCCTTTGAAAGACCCTGCAGAAGTAGTTTTAAAAGAAGATTTAGTACTTGACTGGTTATCAAAAGGTGCACAACCTTCAGATACAGTACGTAACATCCTTTCAAAAGAAGGCGTTATGAAAAAACATCATGAAGCTAAATTCTCAAAGAAATAAGGTGACCGGATATGAAAGATTTAAGCGACTTAGTCTTAACAATCGTTCGTCCGTTAGTTACTTATCCTGATCAAGTCCAGCTAGAAGTCGTTGAGTCGGAAGATTTTTACGAATACAATCTAACTGTGGCTCCCGAAGATATCGGTCGTATCATCGGTAAACAAGGACGCGTTGCGAAAGCAATCCGCACGATCGTTTACGGAGTACGAATCAATGCACCGAAAAAAGTGCGTTTGAATATCATCGACAATAAAGAATAAACTGTTTCGTTTTCGCGAAACAGTTTTTTTGTGTTCTTTAGAGATCATATTTGGCAAAAACAGGTACAAAGCGTATCCTTAATACTAAGAGAGGAGTGTTTCGAATGAAAAAAATAGGTTTGATCAGCTTATTCGCAGTTGCTTTACTCGGTGCCTGTCAATCACCAAGTGAAACGAGTCAAGAAACGACAAATGAAACAGTTCGTACGACAGAAACCAGTACTTCAACGGAAGAGATAGGGTCATCTTCCGTAAGTAGCAATGAGACAGCCTCATCAGCTGAAACAAGTACGAGTACGCAAGAAAATTCGACGCAAACTGCCTTTGAGCAATTGCAAAAAGAGTATCCAGACACACCGATGCCCAAAGAGATCCCAGTTGGGTCATCTAACTTGAACATCGCAGCAACGATGACAAAACAAGGCTTTTCTGTCTTATACTATCAATCAAAACAAGCGCTACCACTAAACGACGCTTCATTGAACCAATCAGAACCAATCGCTTCTTACCTTTATCAAGATGACTTTGCATCTTCCCAAGAAACACTGAACACGATTCAGCCATTTACGGTCGATACTGGAGGAAGACAAGTCGATCTCGGTTATAACATTGTCGGTTATCAACAAGGTGCTGCTGGTTCTTCGATTCTTGAATGGCAAGAAGGAAATTGGCGGTTACGAATACGTGCCAGCAATATTGATGGACAAGATCCTGTACCTTTGGCCAAACAGATCGTGACTTACTTGGAGTCTGCCCGATTACCTGCACCGGAAAAAGTCGGAACGATCGAAATCAATATGGCCGATGGCACGAATCAAAATACTCGAATCATTTGGCAAAAACCAACCACTGTCTATACGATCACGAATCAAGATTCGATGAATGCATTAAAAATGGCTGTTTCCATGGAACAACAATAAAAGAAGACTAGAATTGCCAAGAACCGCATGCTAAAATAGACAGGAAACGATAGAACACTCTGAGTCCAAAAGTAAATCGTGACCAAGCAGAGTGACAAGAATCATGAAAGAAATGAGGACAAAAGTTGACTGAATATCTAAACGTTGGCAAGATTGTCAATACCCAAGGAATCAAAGGCGAAGTCCGTGTCATCTCAACCACAGATTTCCCTGAAGAACGTTACAAAAAAGGTGAAGTTTTGACACTCTTCCAAGAAGGAAAAGCTCCTGTAGAATTGACTGTAAAGAGTCACCGCAAACACAAAAACTTTGATTTACTCAGCTTTGAGAATCATCCTTCCATCAATGATGTTGAAAAATACCGTGATGGTATCTTACGTGTATCAAAAGAAAACTTAGTTGAATTGACAGAAAATGAATATTACTACCATGAAATCATTGGCTTGAAGGTCATTGATGAAAACGAAAAAGAACTAGGAAAGATCAAAGAGATTTTATCTCCAGGCGCAAATGACGTTTGGGTCATCCAACGACCAAAGAAAAAAGATGCATTGATCCCATATATCGATTCCGTCGTTCAAGAAGTCGATCTTGAAAATGGGTTGGTTCGTGTGACATTATTAGAAGGATTGATCGATGATGAAGATTGATGTATTGACTCTGTTTCCACGAATGTTTGAAGGCCCGATGGGGGAATCAATCATCGGTAAAGCAGTAGCAAAAGAATTACTAGAAATCAATGTTTCTAATTTCCGTGAGTATTCGGATAACAAACACCAAACGGTCGATGATTATCCATATGGTGGTGGGGCAGGGATGTTATTGAAAGTCCAACCCATCTATGACAATATCAAAGCTATCGAAGAAAAACATCCAGAGACCAAAAAACGGGTGATTTTACTTGATCCGGCTGGTAAACCATTCAATCAAAAAATGGCAGAAGAATTTTCGGAAGAAGAACATCTGATCTTTATTTGTGGACACTACGAAGGCTATGATGAGCGCATCCGCTCGCTCGTAACAGATGAAGTCTCATTGGGAGATTATGTACTGACTGGTGGGGAGTTAGGTGCCATGGTCATGATTGATGCGACGGTTCGACTATTGCCAGATGTTTTAGGTAACCAGACATCTGCCCAAACAGACTCGCATTCTACTGGTTTACTGGAACACCCACAATATACAAGACCAGCAGAATTCAAAGACATGAAAGTACCAGAAGTATTGACCAATGGTAACCATAAATTGATTGAAGAATGGCAACTAAAAGAATCCTTACGCCGGACATATCTTCGACGGCCAGACATGTTAGAAAAATTAGACATGACACCACAAATGGAAAAAATGCTAGTGGAGATCCAAAAAGAAGAAGCTTGAGTTGCAACAAATAAATAAAAAATTTCTTTACACTCACCATAGAATATGATAGTATTCTATGGTGAGTGTAAAAACACTTAACTATTACGATATTCCGCTGTGAGAAATTACTCATAAGAATGTTTGGAATAAGGAGAAGAAAACAATGAATCCATTAATCGAAGAATTAACAAAAGAACAACTACGTTCTGACATTCCAGCTTTCCGCCCTGGTGACACTGTACGTGTTCATGCGAAAGTTGTCGAAGGTACTCGTGAACGTATCCAGTTATTTGAAGGTGTTGTAATCAAACGCCGTGGTGCTGGAATCAGCGAAACTTATACAGTACGTAAAGTTTCTAACGGTGTAGGCGTTGAGCGTACATTCCCATTGCACACACCACGTGTTGCAAAAATCGAAGTTGTACGTTACGGTAAAGTACGTCGTGCGAAATTGTACTACCTACGTGCATTACACGGAAAAGCAGCTCGTATCAAAGAAATCCGTCGTTAATTTCTTATTATCAGACAGAGAAAGAACCCTTGAATTTTCAAGGGTTCTTTTTTTTGCTTTACGACAAGTAGGGTTCGTGAATTTAAATTAAATGAATATCATCGAGGATCAATCGAAAGGTAAATCCCCCTTTTTAATGGTGGTTATGATTTTACTGTTTTTTGATAAACGTATTGATTTGTACAGCAAGTTCTTTAGTTGCTTTTTTGATTTCTTCTTTTGCTAAGATTGCTGAAACCACAGCAAAGCCTTGGACAGGGAAGGTTTTGAATTCTGCAATCGTTTGTTCATTGAGCCCACCGATCAAAACAACAGGAATCGAAACGTGTTGAAGGATCTTCTTGAGTTCTTTTTTTGATACGATGACGGCATCTGTTTTAGTAGAGGTTGGCAACATCGTCCCTACACCTAAATAATCTGCCCCCAATTGTTCAGCGGAAATTGCTTGTTCGAGTGTTTGAACGGAAGCACCGATGATTTTTTCAGGTCCAATCATTTTTCTCACCACAGCCATAGGAAGATCTGTTTGGCCGATATGAACACCGTCTGCATCACAAGCTAACGCAATGTCTACTCGATCGTTGATGATCAATGGAACATTATATAGTTTAGCTAATCGTTTTAATGCGATCGCTTCCTCATAGAAATCTCGTGAGTTGGCTTTTTTTTCTCTCAACTGTAAGATGGTAATACCTCCTTCAAGGGCTTGTTGCACTGCTTCTTGGAGGGACTTTTTTTTCAGCAGTGACTGATCGGTCACTAGGTATAAGGAATAGTCGATGTCATTTTTCAAGATAGTTTCCTCGCAGTAGTAATGTTTCCCTATTAATGCGGCTGATTTCATCAATCAATGCGATCCGAAAACTTCCCGTACCAGCTGTTTGTTCCAACGCAAGCTCACCAGCAATTCCCATGGTAAGAACGGCTGTGGTTGTGGCGTGAAAAAGATGTTCAGGAGAACCTCCACAAAAGCTAGCAATCAATGAAGTGAGCATACAGACAGTGCCAGTGATCCGACTCATTTCAGGACAACCATTGTGCACTAATATTTTACGCCGCCCATTAGAAATCACATCTGTCGCACCGGTGATCACTACAATACAATTGTGAGCGATTGCTAATTGATCAGCAATCCGTTGGGCTTCTTCAATGGAGCTTGCATCATTTGCCGAGGCATCGACACCTTTCGTCGTGCTTGCGATTCCTGCTAAAAAGCGGATTTCTGAAATATTGCCACGAATCACTGCACATTTTAGGTTTTCCATGATCGTTTTCGCTGTCTGATTACGAAACTGTGAAGCCCCTGCACCGACTGGATCAAAAATAATCGGACTGCTTTTTTCTTTGGCTGTTTGCCCAGCTAAAAGCATCGAAGCTACGGTACGTTCATTTAAAGTCCCCATGTTTAGTACCAATGCCTGTGACATTGCTGTGATTTCCGCTACCTCTAACGCATCATCAGCCATGATGGGTGAACCACCGATCGCAAGTGTAACATTCGCACAATCACTGACCGTTACATAGTTCGTGATATGGTGGACCAAAGGATTTTTCATACGGACTGTTTCTACAGCTGTTTTTAAAAATGTATTCATTGACTTTATTCCTCCTTAAGACCATTGCGATAGAGTGAATAGAAATGATTGGTTGGGCCATGACCTTCGCCCAATTCTAGTGAATGTGCGATTGCAGTAGTAATATATTTTTTTGCCTTGGAAATTGCTTGGTCTAATGGTACGCCCAAAGCGAGTTGTGAGGCAATCGCTGAAGAGAAGGTACAACCAGTGCCATGGGTGTTTTTTGTGGCGATTCGTTCAGACGTATAGGAGTAAATAGTTTTCCCATCATACAATATATCAGTGGCTTCACCTGAGCGATGGCCTCCTTTGATCAAAACTGCAGCGTGACATGTTTCATAAATGGCTTTTGCTGCTCGTTCCATTTCTTCCAGAGAAGTAATCGATCGATCTGCAATTTTTTCTGCTTCTGGAATATTTGGGGTGATTAAAGTAGCTAATGGTAAGACGTTTTTGATCAATGTGTCGATTGCTTGTGGCTCCATTAAGGCATCGCCATTTTTTGCATACATCACAGGATCTAGTACAATATTTTTAGGTTGCCATTCCTGTAGACTGCTTGCGACAGCTAACATCGTATCTGCACACGACAACATACCGATTTTAACTGCATCAGGATAGATGTCCTCGAAAACAGCTGTCATCTGTTCATTGATAATTGTTGGTGCGATGTTTTGGTATGAGATCACACGAGCGGTATTTTCAGCAACTACTGAGGTGATCACAGACATTCCATAAACACCATGAGAGGCAAATGTTTTTAAATCGGCTTGGATACCGGCACCCCCGCTACAGTCTGAACCGGCAATAGTTAGTACTTTTTTCATCAGATTCCTCCTTAAAATAGAAAAAAGACATTCTTCCCGTATAGAAGAATGCCTTGATTGTTTCGATTTCGCATCAACAAAAAGGACATTTGCTCCCTACGCTGGTATCAACCAACAGGTTCAAAGGGTCAGGTTTTACCTTCTCAACGCGATAACGTCCCCCTGCAAACAAAATCATATTTAGTTACGAACCAATAATATCTGAAAAAAGCAGAAGATTCAAGTTTTACAGGAGCAAGCCTACACTGAGTAGCTAAAAGCAACAGTTTACTTTCTCTCGAAGTAGCGTTCTTATATGAATTGCTAGTGCGTTTCTCAAGATTGTATACTAAAGAAAAACGATAGAATATTCTAAGTGTACTATGCAATAGATCAAAGCCAAACTTTTGGAGGGAATCTCATGACAGAGTTAAGTAATCTACCGAATGTAGGAAAAGTATTAGAAGAAAATTTACGAAAGATTGTTATGACAACGGAAGACAATTTAAAGAAAAGGAAACGGAACAGATATTTTTTGAAATTCGTCAAAAGATGGACAGTGGCGACTGTCTGCATATGCTATATGGAATCGAAGGAGCGAGAAAAGGCAAGCCTATAAAAGCTTTAACAAAAGAGGGGATAGAAAAAGTTAAAGCAATTAGCATCACTCATAAAAAGACATTAAGTCAGATTTTTTTTGGGAATTCAAAAAAAGTCTGACTTAATTATTTTCTTCTACGTAGCTATACTGAAAGCGTAAACAAAAAAAGGGGTGATAGCTTATGACAAATTGGCTGAACATTGAGGGGAAAACGATTATTGTAACCGGAGGATCTTCTGGTATCGGGAAATGTATCGTCGAAAGTCTATTGGAGCAACATGTCAATGTAGCAAATTTTGATATTAAAGATTCGACACTTAAACATCAACGATTATTATATGTAAAAACCAATATAACATTACGACAAGAAGTAGAAGCTGGAGTGACAAAAGTAAAGGATCACTTTGGTACGATAGATGGTTTGGTCAACAATGCAGGCATCAACATTCCACGCTTATTAGTGGATAAAAAGCAAGCGCATGGGAGATATGAATTATCCGAGGAAGTATTTGACAAAATCATCGCAATTAATCAAAAAGGATTGTATTTGATGACTCAAGCAGTAAGTAGAATCTTAGTTGCTAAAGGAGAAGGAGTAATCATCAATATGTCTTCTGAATCAGGACTTGAAGGTTCAGAGGGGCAAAGTGCTTATGCGGCAACGAAAGCCGCTGTCAACAGCTTTACTCGATCTTGGGCAAAAGAGTTAGGAAAATCAAATGTTCGGGTAATAGGGATTGCCCCAGGAATCATGGAGGAAACCGGATTACGCACATTTTCTTATGAAGAAGCCTTGGCCTATACTCGTGGCATCACGATTGGAGAGCTTAGAGCAGGTTATGCCAAAACGAGCACGATTCCATTAGGTCGAAGCGGGAAATTACAAGAAGTCGCTGACTTAGTTAGTTACTATCTATCTGATCGTTCGAGTTATATCACTGGAGTAACCACAAATGTGGCCGGAGGAAAAACTAGAGGATAAAAAGTGGGGGAAGTAAATGACGGTGGTGAACAGATGGTATCAAATTTTACAATTACTGGTTACCCACAAAGAAATGAGGATCGGCAGTTTGAAACAACAGCTGAATACAAGTACGCAAACGGTTAAAACCAGCATTGAATCTTTAAACGAAGAATTGATTGGAATTGCAGAAATCGTTCAACATAAGAATGATTTTCATATCGAAATTGAAAATTTTGAAAAATTTGATTTGATAATGAACGGCAGTTTGAAGCGGAAGAGTGATTTTAATTCTTGCAGTAAAAGAGTTTTCTTTATCGTCAAGAAGCTGATCGAGCAAAAAGGTTTTTTGCTGATCGATGATCTGTCAGAAGCATTAGGGGTCAGCCGAAGTACTGTTGTCAAAGATCTACGAGTGATGAAAAAACTGATTTCCTCTTTTAATGTCGAAGTGATTGGAACGCCGAATCGTGGACTGCGTATGCGTGGAGAAGAACTGGATCTACGACTGTTACACCTTCATTATGTACAAGAATATTTTGCTGAACGTCCATTACGAGAACGCACACAAGATTTTGTAGAACACTTAGTTCAAAAATTTAATTTACCTAAAAATCAGGGGCTTCTTTTGAAAAAAACGATTTCTATTACAATGAAACGACTCCTTAAAGGAAATATACTGGTAGAGTTGCCAAATGAATATATGGACCTTATGACGAGTCATCCTGCTTTTGTCGAATTGATCCATCATTTGGAATATGAATATAGCATCACACTAAGCCAAACAGAACAAGCTTTTCTCAGTTTTCCTCTTAATATAAGTGCTATTGCTGGCATGGATAAGTCTACTATTGATGAGCAAAAAATCGAACAGTTATTTCAACAAATGATAGAGAAAATCCATAAAAATTTACTAGTAGAATTTGATGAAACCTTCTTAGTTCATGAAATAAAAGAACACTTCATTTACATGATCAATCGATTGATTTTTCGAATAGAGCTTCAAGATCTGTTCAATGGTGAAATCGAATCCCAATATCCTCTAGCCTATGAACTGGCAAAAATTGGTCTTCAGCAGATTGGGGAGCAATTACAACGAGTGGCTCCAACTGTTGAAATCAGCTATATCGCTTTTTATTTTGAACTTGCATTGAGGAAACAAACCAGTAACAACGAACACAAAGAAATTGCGATCGTCTGTAATACCGGAAAAGGAACAGCTTTGATTATTCGCCGTCAATTGGAACGGATTTTGGGTCCTCAAATCAGCATGGTCCATTTTTCTGAGGAGGAGTATCAGCAGGAAGACTTAGACCGATATTTTGCTGTTTTTACAACTATTCCTCTGAAAAATGTAAAGAAACATACGCCAATCATTCGATTGATCAATCTATTCAACGAAACTTGGTTGCAAGAAGAGTGGCGTAAAGCAGAAAAGTTGAGAGCCGCAAATGTTCATCATTTAAAATTAGATTTTGAGATTTTAAATGAAAAGAAACCCTACAAACAAAATCTTGATCATATGCTTGAATCTCTTGAGAGCAAAGGTTTAGTCGATCAAGAATTTAAGGAACAATTGTTTATTAGAGAAAAGTTAAAAAGTACGATTTTTGAATATGGCATTGCTTTTCCTCATGCCATCAATAAAAAATCTGCTGAAATTATTTTATCAGTGGGTATCTTTAGGAAAGGGATCTCCACGATCAATGGACAAGTGCAAGTCGTCTTGTTGTTAGCCATTCCACAAGATCTAACGATGGAAAAAGAATTGCTAAAACTATATGATCAGCTTTTTGCTGTTATTGGCGATCCTGGATTTAGAAGTGAACTATGTCGTTTGGATGATTTAGTTGAGTTACGAAATTGGATGATACGAAAGGGGTTCATAACATGAATTTCATATATATATTCGGCGCATTTGCACTTGTTGCTTACGGACTGCAAGTGTTATTTGGAATGAAACAAATTAAGCACTTTAATCAAATCTATCTAGAAATGCGCAGAAAAGGGAAGGTGGCTATCGGTCGTCGATCCGGAAAAATCAAAGCAGGAACGATCGTCATGTTTGCTATTGATCATAAAGGGATCATTATTGATGCGCGAAAGATGCAGGGCGTGACTGTTCTAGCAAAATTTCGTCTATTGCCACAATATATTGGAACAGATATCCACTACATCGACAGCTATCATCCATTGGTGCGAACAGAAAATAAATTGGTGCAACAAGCAATGGCAAATGCCAGAGAAATCTATTTGCGAGTAGAATTAGGCAATTATCAAGAAGAATTGCCACCTTCCCCACTTACGATGCTTGGCATTCAATTCAGTTTATGGAAAAAACAATACCTATCAAGAAAAAGGAGTGTTGAATAATGGAATATATCACAAAATTTGCGGAGGGCTTCATCGGTTTATTTGAAACGGGTGCGGAAACTTTTATATCTTGGATGACTGGTATCGTCCCTGTAGTGTTGATCCTAATGGTAGCCATGAATACACTGATTGCTTTCTTAGGTGAAGAACGAGTAACTAAAGTTGCCAAACTATCAACGAAGAATCCCGTCACAAGATATTTGATCTTACCTTTTTTATCTGCCTTTATGTTGGGAAATCCGATGTCTTTTACAATGGCTCGCTTTTTGCCTGAATATTACAAGCCAAGCTATTATGCTTCTCAAGCACAATTTTGTCATACGAGCAATGGCGTCTTTCCACACATCAATCCGGGTGAATTATTTGTTTGGTTAGGAATCGCCCAAGGAATCACAACCTTAGGATTAAATTCAATGGAATTAGCTGTGCGTTATATGTTTGTCGGTATTCTTATGAATTTTATTGGTGGTTGGGTGACAGATTTTACCACCGCATATGTTTGTAAACAACAAGGGGTTACTCTAAGTAAAACTGTAGAAACAGCGACAGAATAAGGAGGAAGTGGGAAAATGAGCTATCACAGTATTCGAATTGTAAGAGGAACTGGTGGGTTCGGAGGACCATTAGTGATCACACCAACAGAAGAAAAACACAAATTCATTTATATTACTGGCGGGGGAGAAAAACCAGCAATCGTCGATAAAATTGCTGAATTGACAGGCATGGATGCAGTCAATGGCTTTAAAACTTCTATCCCAGACAATGAAATCGTTCTAGCGATCGTTGATTGCGGGGGGACGTTGCGTTGTGGGATCTATCCAAAAAAAGGAATACCTACGATCAATGTCGTACCAACGGGAAAAAGCGGACCATTAGCACAATACATTACAGAAGACATTTATGTATCGGCAGTAGGGGTCAATCAAATCACACTGACGACTGAAGAAAGCACAATCGGTCAATCTGTCAACATAGAAAATAAGCGTGCACCAGTACGTGAATATAAATACGATACAAGCAAAAAAATTACTGAACAAAAAGCTGAACAGCAGAATTTTATTGCCAAAATCGGCATGGGTGCAGGAAAAGTAGTGGCCACTTTTAATCAGTCCGCACGCGAAGGTGTACAGACGATGATCAATACGGTCATTCCATTCATGGCATTTGTTTCTTTGTTGATCGGGATCATACAAGGATCTGGTATCGGTAATTTCTTTGCCAATATCATGGCACCTTTAGCAGGAAATATTTGGGGGTTGATGATCATCGGTTTTATCTGTTCCTTGCCGTTTCTTTCACCATTATTAGGACCTGGGGCAGTAATCAGTCAAGTCATTGGGACACTGATCGGGGTAGAGATCGGAAAAGGCAATATTCCACCACAACTCGCTTTACCTGCGTTATTTGCAATCAATACTCAAAATGCTTGTGATTTCATCCCTGTCGGACTAGGCTTAGAAGAAGCAGAGGCTGAAACAGTAGAGGTTGGCGTGCCTTCCGTTTTATATTCACGCTTTTTAAACGGTGTACCTAGGGTGTTAGTCGCATGGATAGCAAGCTTTGGAATGTATAGTTGAATCTAGGAGGAAAAAAATGTTAGTTTATTCAACAAAAGTCACTTCGATTGGCGCAGAAGCTACGCTCTTTAAAGAAGAGAAGATCGTGATACTATTTGGAAAAGATGCTCCGGATATGCTATCAGCCTATTGTTACAATATTGAACTTCAGCCAATCCACGGAGAGATCAAAGTAGGACAACAGTTGTTCGTCGATGAGACAAGCTATCGCATCACGTCTGTCGGAAATTTGGTCAATGATAATCTAAAAGATCTTGGACATATCACAATTAAATTTGATGGAGCGGTGATACCTGAACTTCCAGGTACTTTATATGTCGAAGGAAAAGAAATCGTTGAGATTGGTATCAAGACTAAAATCAGTATTAAGTAAAATACAGAGCAACAGATCTGTTGAAAGGACGAATGAAATGGAATTCATGTTAGATACGATAAATATTGAGAAAATTAGTTATTATCAATCGTTCCTCCCGCTATCTGGAGTAACGTCGAATCCTTCAATCATCAAAAAAGAAGGAAAGATCGATTTGTTTGCTCACTTGAAAGAAATCAAGCAGCTCATTGGAAAAGCAAGTTTACATGTACAAGTAGTTGGAGAAACAACGAAGGAAATCTTAACTGATGCCCAAGTAATCATGGATCACCTTGGTAAGGATATCTTCATTAAAGTACCAGTGAACGAACCAGGACTGGCTGCCATTAAACAATTGAAAGCCAAAGGAGTACATGTCACTGCTACCGCTATCTACTCTGAGATGCAAGGATACTTAGCAATTGCTGCAGGTGCCGATTATGTGGCACCTTATTATAACCGTATGGAAAATCTGAATATCGATGCTGTTGCTATTATCAAAGCATTATCAATGGAAATCGAACGAACGCAATCTCAGAGCAAGATCTTAGCTGCTAGTTTTAAAAATGTTGCACAAGTCAATCATACTTGTCGTCAAGGGGCGCACAGTATTACTGCGTCACCAGATATTTTTGCACAAGTTTTCGATATGCCTTCCATTCATAAGGCAGTGACAGATTTTAAGAAAGATTGGGAAGAGACATTCGAGGTCGAAGATGTGAAAGCATTAGGAGAGTCAGAGCAATAAGTTCTTCCAAATAAAAAGAATAAAGAGTCAATAGAATGGTTGGTCTATCCGTTCTATGACTCTTTTTAAATAACGTCATATTTATAATATCCATCCATAATCAAATAGTCACCGTGTAATTAAACCAACAATGGAATGGGAACTTCATATGTTTATATACATATAGTTGATATCGTAAAAAATGATTTTTTTATGCAATTCCACAAATGAGCATATCTACTTTATGACTGGATGTTTACGTAAAAAATGAACGGTTTATTTCATCCGTTGAAGCAAGAATGATTACATTATTTTCTGTACCGATTTTGTTAAATAGGAGTGGGAATAACTGTTTTAGTTGACCATTAGTAAATAGACCTTTATAACTGACAACTAGTCTTTCTAAGTGATATAATTTGTATAAATAGTAGATTAAAAATAATCGTATGTATATTTTAAAGTAGGCTTTTATTAACGAAGGAGGCAGTTGATGAGGATCATAATTGTTGGAGGAAACCACGCGGGGATTGCCGCAGCACTTCGTATTCGTGAGGAATATCCAGACGATGAAGTAATCGTATTTGAAAAAAAAGATGAAATAACATTTGTATCCCAAACAATTCCATTGTTTTTGATGGGACATCAAGATATCCACTCCCAAGCAAATTATGCAACACCGCATGAAATTATTGCTCAAGGAGTGGATTTGCGCATTCAAAAAGAAGTAACCAACATCGATGCGAAAAAGATGACGTTGAATTTTAGAAATGTTTTAAGTCAACATGAGCACGAAATATCTTATGATCGATTGATCATGGCTGTGGGTTCGTATCCCAATCTTCCTCCAACTGGCGGAAAACTGAATGAGACACTTTTTCTTCTGAAAGAGCGTAAAGATGCTGAAGCAATTGAAAAATTTATATCAGAAGCCCATCATGCGGTAGTGATTGGCGCTGGACTGGTCGGTGTAGAGATTGCTCGTATCTTAGCCCAACGAAAAATGAAAGTCACTTTGATCCAGTCAAATGCAAGAATTCTTGACAAAAATTTGGATGAGAATGCCGCAATCGAAGTAGAGAAACAACTAGAAGAAGAAGGTATCCAACTATTACTAGGTACTAGAGTGACAAGCTACCATACAATTGATAAAAAAATCTGGAGTCGTCCTAAAATCGAAGTTCAAACTTTTTCTGATTTAACTATCCGTGCAGATGGCGTCTTTGTTTCTGTTGGCTTCCGACCAAATTCGTTCTTATTAGCTGGACAAGTCGAAACCGGTGACCGTGGAGCCATCGTCGTTGATAAGTACATGTATACAACAGATGATTCGATATTAGCGGTAGGGGATTGCTCTACGACTTATATGGACTTGACTAAAGAAAATATTTATAATCCTCATGCTTCCGATGCGTTTCGTCAAGGGCTGATCGCTGCTGTCAATATCCACGAGAAAAAGCAAGAAGTAGCAATGACTACTGGAACTTATAAATTCAATATGGATGGATTTACCATTGCGAATACAGGAATCACACTCAATCAAGCAAAAAAATTCGGATATGATGCAGAAGAGGTACATTATCAGAATCGTTATCTAGAGCGTGGTGGTCAGTTTGTACATGAATCAATCGTTAAATATTCACCAATTGATAAAGATAAAAAAAATCATTATTCAAGTATTTATCTTGTATATGAAAAGCAAACTAAAAAAATCTTAGGATTGCAGGTTTTAGGAACAGTTGATATTTCTCAATATGTCAATATCATCAGTTTAGCCATCCAAAAAAATGTGACTGTGCCAGAAATTGAATTTACAGATTTCTTTTTTGAACATGGCTACAAGAATCCTCTAGGTTTCACAAAAATATTAGCCTCTTTAGTTAGGGAAAAAGAAAGAGAGAGTGGTCATGATGGCAAAGAAGAAAGATCAATTGAAATTAAATAAACCAGATAAAGAGATGTCAAAAAAACAAAAGCGAATGATTGAAGCTGGCGCACTGTTGACAGTAGGTACTGGTGCATTTATCGGTGGCGTCACGATTCCAAATCTTTCTGCCTCTGCAGACAGTTCCTCTTTGTCCGAAAAGCGACTTGTTGAAGATGAGACCATCCAAGATATTGAACATACTTCTGTGGATGAATTGAATCAATCCTTACAAAAAGGTCAAAGTAGCAGTGTGAAGACAAATACTGGCTTTGTAGCTAAGCTAATGGATCAACTACCAAGTAAAGAAAAACTTTCTTCTATGTATGAAGGAGAAGGGATTAAAGTCAGTGATAGTCATACAGCATATGATATCCAACAAATTCTAGGAATCAAAGATGCGGACGTTTATTACCAAACTTCTACTTTATCTACAAGTGATGCGCAAGTAATGAAAATATCAAGCTATCGGCAATTGATCCAAGCAAATCCTAATGTGAAGGTAACTTCACAAGATAATTATAAAACGGTCTCTCCTCATTTATATGAATCCAAAGAAAAGGCTTATGAAGATTCTGCAAACTGGAAAGATTCAAAAGTAGTTGCAAGTACGAGAGAAAAATCCTTAAGTTTCTCATCTAAATCAAAACCTGAAAGCACCAACTTTACCGCGGATGATGGTGCAGTATTAGGAAATATGAAAATCGATACAGGCTTTTCTTTGAACGTGAAAGCAGAAAATGGTCAAGGAAAATTAACGGATGAGAACAAAAGTGACTTTGAAGATGCAATGGAGAAGAATTTTTCCATCGCTTATGAAGGTAGTACCTATTATGCAGTTTATCATGATGAGTCTATTTCTACCGACCATGGTAAAAATCAAGCAGATGGTTACTTCACGTTTTCTTCGTCGACACATGGATTGCCTTTAGAGATCAGTGGTCATTACTTGGTCTCACCTGTCCAGTTCGGTAGTACAGTCGACAGCTTGAAAACGTCTTTATCCTTGCACGGTGTACGGAGTTTTGAGAACACCGATTCTTGGTTAAATACAGATGAATCCAATATCAATGTAAAAGTAAATTTCGTTGATCAATTAGCGGATGAAAATACAACTTACTATGAAATCCAAGCAAAAGATCAAGTGATCGAGTCATTGAAATATGAATATGTGACCGTTAGTTTAGATGAGCAAAAAGCCACTGATCCAACTACAGTATACGCAGATGAGATGTCGATGCCAACGTATAGTGGTTCTCAATCAGGTATTAGTCCTGGGGGAGCAGTTGATGGTAATCTTGCCGAAGACGCAGCTGGGTTAGCAGGATGGAATCAGATAGCAACGTTTTCTGGTGGCGGGTATGGCGGACACACGATTACAGCGAATTCGGCAGTAACTGTGAAAACAGGATATCTTTCTCAGACAAACTTTTCTTCAGTTATAAGTACGGTCAATATAACAGTAGACGGTGTGCCTTATAATCAGTTTGTTGCTCAACCAATCATGGTCAATGGGGTTCAGCATGCTGGCTATTTAACCGGAGCAAATGGAAGTGGCAGTGATTTTACGATCGTTGTGAAAGATACGAACTTTAATATCTACCAAATTGGTGGAGAGTTTGCTTATATTTCTTCATCAATGAAGGATATAGCTTCACCAGATGCAACAATACCGGATGCAACTAATCCACAAGTTACCCCAGGAACAGGCACGCCAGAGGTAGACCCAGGTAAAGGTGGTGACACTAATCCAGAAACAGGCACACCAGAAGTCGATCCAGGCACAGGCGGTGAAACTGATCCAGAAACAGGAACGCCAGAGATAGACCCGGGTACAGGCGGAGAGACTGATCCTGATAAAGGAACGCCAGAGATAGACCCAGGTACAGGCGGAGAGACAGATCCGGGAACAGGCACACCAGAAGTCGACCCAGGTACAGGCGGCGGAGAGACAGATCCGGGAACAGGCACACCAGAAGTCGAATCAGGCACAGGCGGTGATACTGATCCAGAAACAGGCACACCAGAAGTCGACCCAGGTACAGTCGGCGGAGAGACAGATCCGGGAACAGGCACACCAAAAGTCGAACCAGGTACAGGCGGCGGAGAGACAGATCCGGGAACAGGCACGCCAGAAGTCGAACCAGGTACAGTCGGCGAAACTGATCCAAGTACAACAACCCCGGAAGTCAATCCAGGTACAGTCGGTGAAACTGATCCAGGAACAGGAACGCCAGAGATAGACCCAGGTACAGGCGGAGAGACTGGTCCTGATACAGGAACGCCAGAGATAGACCC